>JAYWHU010000136.1:0-7465 GCA_043777495.1 Cyclobacteriaceae bacterium
TGGGTAACAACTTTCACCAAGGGGGTTTTAAAGTAAAGGCGGATACGGGGGTATTAACCATTACACCCTCCAACGTAAATGTAGATTATGATTATCTGAGCGTTTATGGCATAGACGTAAAGGAGGGTCGCGGATTTTCAAAAGATAACCCCACAGACAAAGGTTTTGCTTTTATCATCAACGAATCGTTTGCCAACGAGCTTAGGTTGAAAGAAACCCTAGGCACGAAGGCCGGCCACGATTGGTATCACAATGACTCGCTAGGTACTATCATAGGAGTGGTAAAAGATTTTAACTTCAATTCCCTTCACTACAAAGTAAACACATTGGCACTGGTCGTACATCCGGAGTGGGGATATCAAGAACTCTCCGTAAAAATTGAGAAGGGCCGCAGCGAAGAAGGGATAGCTGCGGTAAAAAAAGTGTGGGACGAGCTAGTGCCATCGTATCCGTTTGATTATACTTTTTTAGATGCGCATTTTGAAGAAGTGTATCGGTCGGACAAGCAAATGAGTGCGGTCGTTGCAATCATGGCGGGACTATCCATTCTAATCTCTTGCATTGGGTTATTCGGATTGGCGGCTATCACGATTGAAAAAAAGACAAAAGAAATTGGTGTGCGAAAAGTGCTGGGTGCAACAGAAAGCCAAATTACTATTCTGTTGTCGCGCAACTTTGCCATACTCATCATCATTGCTTTTGTGATGGTGAGCCCGATAACCTACTACGCATTGCATCGTTGGCTAGAGGGCTTTGCCTACCGAATAAATATTAGTCTTCTGGTGTTTGTTGTAGGGGGTATCCTCGCCCTGGCAATCGGCCTACTCACGATTAGTTATCATACGCTGAAATCGGCAAGGGCAAATCCGGTGAAGGCATTACGATATGAATAAGAAAAATGAGCTTAATGCTTGAAAAGACTCCACCCAAGTTCACAACTCGCTTGCTACTCCGCTTCCTGCGAAGCGATCTGGCCGAGGAAGTGCGCGGTGACTTAGAAGAGAAATTTCATTTGGACTTAAAAAATAAATCAGCCTTCAAAGCAAAACTGAATTACTGGTATCAGGTAATAAATTATCTCAGGCCATTTGCTATTAGGAAATCAAGATTGATCAACTTAAACAACTACGACATGTTCCAGAGCTATTTCAAAATCGGGTGGAGAAATCTATTGCACAATAAAGGTTTCTCTTTCATCAATATTTTTGGTTTATCCATTGGCATGACAGCTTGTGTGCTGATCATGTTATATGTATTTGACGAAAGTGGTTATGATAAACATCACAAAAATGGAGACAGGGTGTTTCGGATAGCTGGTGAGGTAAAGGGCGATCGGTCAGCGGCTGCAGCAGCGCCTATTGCCGAAGGCTTGAAAAAGGATTTCCCTGAAGTGGAACAGTCCAGCCGTCTCTTGAAGTTTCCCGGTGCCGATAAAGTATTGCTGAAGGACGACAAGAGCCAAAAGCAATTTTTTGAGATCAATGGATTTTACGTTGACTCTACTTTCTTCCAGATTTTTACTTATGATCTAAAATATGGCGATAAAAATACGGCCCTCAACGGGCTTAACTCGATTGTTATTTCCGAACAAGTTGCTGACAAATTCTTCGCAAACGAAAATCCTGTAGATCATGTGTTGAAAGTAACCCTTCCTTTTGGTGATTTTAATTATACAATAAAGGGAGTATTTCGAAACACGCACAAGTCTCATATACCTGCTAATCTTTTGCTTTCCATGAACAATGGCGATGTAGGTGGGTGGGTGAAGAGCCAAACTAATTGGGCGACCAACAACATTTTTCACACGTATGTAAAATTGAAGGATGGAACTAATCCAAAATCATTTGAAAGTAAGCTCGATGAATTTATAAATAGAAACGGTAGTGAAGACTTGAAAGCCGCAGGGTTCACCAAGACACTTTTCATCCAGCCACTGGAAGATATTTATCTTCACTCGGATTTTGGTTATGAGATAGCAGCCAATGGAAGCATCAAATACCTCTACATCTTTACTTCCATTGCAGCTTTCTTATTACTGATTGCTTGCATCAACTTTATGAATTTGAGCACAGCACGAAGTGAACGAAGGGCAAAAGAAGTTGGTTTGAGGAAGGTGATTGGCGCAGCTAAAGGCTCATTGGTCAGTCAGTTTTTAATGGAATCATTATTGATGAGCGTATTGGCACTATTGTTCGCTTGCTTGCTCATTCAACTTTCTATTCCAATTTTCAATCAACTTATCAACAAACAATTATCGCTGCTGCAATTTCCGAATGTGTATACGTGGCTGCTAGTACTGACTATTGCAACAGGCTTTCTCGCTGGTCTTTATCCTGCTTTCTATCTTTCGTCCTTTAAGCCAGTGACCACACTGAAAGGCAAGTTGACCAATGCTATTTCTGCAGTAAGTATTCGAAAAGGATTAGTGGTCTTTCAATTTACGATTTCAATTGTATTGATTTTAGGCGCGACATTCATCAATCGCCAAATGACCTTTTTAAGTTCGGAAAACTTAGGGTTTGATAAGAATCAAAAAATCGTTCTCCCCATCCAAACAAGTGAAGCAAATAAAAACGCAGGTGCTTTAAAAACGAAACTACTAAATATTCCGCAAGTGGTCTCGGTTGCTCATGCAGGTACTTATCCAGGCATAGAAAACATTCAAGACATGCTCTTTTATGCAGAAGATAAAACCGTTTCTGAAATAGTGGATATAACTATGGCCAATGTTGGAGACGATTACGCAGAAACATTGGGAATCAAGATTTTGCAAGGGCGCACATTCTCTAAAGAATTTACAAATGATACCTCTGCACTGGTGCTAAATGAAGCCGCAGTAAAAGATTTGGGATATACGATTAATAGCGCGGTAGGCAAAAATGTTTATTTTGAATGGCGAGGAAAAAAGTTTTCTATGAATGTAATTGGCGTGGTAAAGGATTATCATTATCAAAGCCTGCATCAAAAAGTGAAGCCATTGGCTTTGACCATATCTCCCTGGTTTAGTACACCCAATAGTTACTTCGTTATGAGTGTGAAGAGCAACAACTATGCGGAATTAATCGCAAGTTTTGAAAAAGTATGGAGTAAAATTAATGCTGATTCACCTTTCGCCTATTCTTTCTTGGATGAAGATTTTCAGAAGAACTATGAGAAAGAGGAGCGTACCTTATCGCTCATGCGCTACTTTACAGGTATTGCCATTGTTATTGCTTGCCTTGGTTTATTTGGACTCTCCAGTTTTACAGCCGAACAGCGCGTGAAAGAAATTGGCGTGCGAAAAGTATTGGGCGCAAGCATATCGGAAGTAGTTGTGCTATTGTCAACAGATTTTTTAAAGCTCGTGCTTATTTCAATTGTGTTGGCATCACCCATTGGTTATTATTTGATGGACAAATGGCTACAGGGTTTTGCGTATCACATTACTATCAGTTGGTGGGTATTTATTATTGTGGGCCTAGTGGCAATATTAGTTGCGTTGCTCACAATCAGCTTTCAGGCAATCAAAGCAGCGATGGCCAACCCAGTGAACAGTTTAAAGGCGGAGTGAAAAGAGTTGCCAGTAAGAGGAAACGGGTAACACTTTTGCCCCTCTTATAATTTTATCAACGGTAATCAACTGATCGATTTTGCTCAAAGATGTTCGATGATGAACAGTAAGTCCAGGCTATTCTTGCCTCCATTTCGTTTTTTAGGCCTATTTTAATACTGGCACAATTATTAATACTACATTTAGGAATTAATTATCTGTCACAAAACAAAACCTCCAAGGTTTGTCAGCTTTAGCAAACGAACCTTGGAGGTTTTAAAACAGTAAGCATGAAAAAATATCAACTAGGCGAATTTGAAGAAGTTGTGATGCTCACAGTAGGCATTCTATATAAAGATGCATACGGAGTATCTATCAAAAAGGAAATCGAATCTCGATTGAAGCGCGGTGTAAGCGTGGGCGCACTGCAAACTGCCTTGAAAAGATTGGAAGACAAAGGCTACTTAAAGTCATTTGATGGCGAAGCTACCGAAGAGCGAGCAGGAAGGCCTAAAAAATATTTTCAAATTACTGCACTGGGTAAGAAAGCGATGGAGTACTCGAAGAGTACACGTGATGAATTGTGGAGCGCGATACCGAAGGTGGCGTGGGAGTTGAAGTTCGGGGTTTAGTTGGTAATCGGTAATTGGCAAGAGGTAAGAAGTAACAAGTAAAAGGTAATCAGTGGTTGCTATACCAACTACTAATCACCTCTTACCACTTACCAAAAATTAAGAGTGCATAATATGATACGAATCGATCATCCACCCCAACTCCCCCTCCGCTTCTTCCGCTGGTTCTGCCATCCGAAGTTGAAGAATTCTATTGAAGGTGATTTGATGGAGTTGTATCAGGAGCGCAGAGCTGAAAATGGAAAATTGAAAGCGGATTTGAAGTTTGTAAGAGATGTGCTATTGCTTTTCCGCCCCAGCATTATTAAACCATTAGAAGGATATCAGAATTTAAACAACTACGGTATGATCAAAAATTATTTTAAGATTAGTCTCCGACAACTAATCAAAAACAAAACGTTCACCTTTATAAATGTATTCGGTCTTGTGTTGGGCATTTCATTTAGTACAATGCTCTACACGTATGTAAGCAACGAACTTTCATACGATTCCTTTCATAAGAAATCAGACAGAACATACAGAGTGCTCTGGGTAAATAAATCTATCCCCGATAACATTCGCACCTTCGGCAGTATCGTGCCGCTGATTGGTCCAGAATTAGTGAACTCGTTTCCCGAAGTAGAACAGACGACACGTCTCTTTCAATTTGCCGGCCAGGTGGTGGTGGAAATTGGGGACGCCAGGTATAGTGAGCGAAGCTGGTTTACGACCGAAGACAAGAACTTTTTTGATGTGTTCGATTTTGAGTTCATCGCAGGCGATAAAGCAACGGCACTCACCCAAACATTTTCAGTGGTGCTCCCGGAGTCCACGGCAAAAAAATATTTTGGTGAAGAAAGCGCTCTGGGTAAGACTATGAACTTGCAGGACATTGGAGTAGTTAAAGTAACAGGCATTATCAAAGACCTTCCAAAGAATTCGCACCTTCAATTTGATTTATTGTTTTCTAAAATTCTTGTCAATCAGGAATGGACGGCCTATCTGAATAGCTGGCAGGATGTAGGAGCTTACACTTATGTGGTATTGAAAGAGGGAAGATCGATTCAAGACGTAGAGGCGAAGATGCCCGAGTTTAGGAAAAAGCATTGGGGACCTAATCTGGAATCTCGGGAAATTGCTTTTCAACCCATTCAGGATATTTATCTGCACTCGGGTGATATTCAAAATGGTTCAGAAAGCGAACACGGCCAACTGTCGTATGTATACATCTTTTCCAGCATGGCGATATTCTTGTTACTAATCGCGGCCATCAATTACATCAACCTCACTACATCCAAAGCCTCTTCGCGCTCCAAAGAAATCGGTATTCGCAAAGTAGCTGGAGCCGTTAAAACGCAACTCATCTTTCAATTTTTAACAGAGGCTTTTGTCATCACTTTTGTTTCCATGCTGCTGTCGCTGATAATGATGAATCTGTGTTTCCCGTTCTTTAATTCGATAACCGGAAAGGAATTTGATCTTACCTTTTCAAACATTGGTGAGTTCATGCCCGCTCTTTTGGCAATCGCCCTGATCATTGGCGTCATCGCGGGAAGCTACCCTGCCTTCTACTTATCAAAACTAAAACCAGTCGCAACGCTCAAAGGCCAGGCGGTGTTTACAAAAAGCAGATTTAATCTCCGTACATCACTGGTGGTTTTTCAATTTACCATCACAATTGTATTGATTGTGGCTACGCTGGTGGTCAGCAACCAGATCAACTTTATTCAAACGAAAGACATGGGCTTCAACAAAGAGCATCTGATGATCATTGATATCAACAGTGGTGCGGTACGCAACCAGTTTCAGGCGATGAAGAATGAGTTCGCTAAAATCGCAGGTGTGCAGCAAGTAGCCGTTTCCTCGCGCGTGCCGGGCGAATGGAAAAACATTCGTCAGGTTTATGTGCGAACCACCAATGAAGCAAGTACAAACGCAGACTCGCTCCAGACGTACTTCATGGGGTTTGATGAAGATATGTTCAACACCTATCAACTAAAACTGGCGGCAGGCAGTTTCTTTAGAGGCACCGAGGCCGACTCCATGAACGTGGTGATGAATGCCTCAGCTGCAGAGGCCATGAACCTGAAAAATCCGGTAGGCACCGTGGTTCAGATCAGCACTCGGAATGGCAAATGGAATGCACACGTGATTGGTGTGCTACAGGATTTTAATTTTCAATCGTTGCATCAAAAGATTGCGCCCATCATCATCGGCTATAACAACAATCCCATTGTGTCCATCGATTACTTTACCCTGAAAATATCGGGCGATGCACAACCGCTGATTGAGGGAGCCGCTAAAGTCTGCGAAAAATTTGACCCCGAAACGCCTATTGAGTATCACTTTCTTTCCGACCAGTTAAACAACTTTTATGTGTCCGAAAAAAAGGCAGGCTTGATTTTTCAGATGGCCGGAGCGCTGAGCATACTGGTAGCCTGTCTCGGGCTGTTGGGCTTAGCTAATTATCATGTAGAACGCAAAAGCAAGGAACTTGGCATCCGAAAAATATTAGGCGCTGGTTCTCTCAATTTATTTTTGATGGTGTCACTTTCGTTTACGCGGCAGGTGGCGCTTGCCTTTGTGTTGGCCTGTCCGGTGGCATGGTATGTTATGCGCGAGTGGCTGAGTGCATTTGAGTATCGCATTCCGTTGGGTGCTGGTGTGTTTGTATTGGCCGGTACGATGGTGCTGCTGCTCGCATTGCTCACCGTAAGTTATCAATCCGTGAAGGCAGCCATGTTCAACCCGATAGACTCACTGCGGAAAGAGTAAATTCTGCCAGTTTGGATTAAGGCGAAGTTGCCAATTGCATATTGCCCAATAAACAAAATGAAGTTTGAAAAACAACAGTAACCATCCTCCCAAAGTTTTTTTGAAACTCTTCCGCTGGTTCTGCCACCCGAAGTTGAGGGATAGTATTGAAGGGGATTTAATAGATGTATATCAACAACGTAAAGACCGTTTCAGAAAAAGAGGGATCGGTATTTTGTTTCAAACTCATCATACCTCAAATCACGGACAACCGGAAAATCATTATGCCTGATTTGATAGATATGGCGATCGTTGCTTACAATAAAATCAGATTGGCTGCCTATGAAACAGTCCACAAACTTATTATCGTCTTCATCCTTGTCAACCAATTGCCAACGATATGAAGGATTGTTTAGATAAACATTGGGTAGCAGTAACAAATAGTCGAGTGCCAACTCATATTTCCAATGCAACAATGCTTGATATATCCAATGGTATTTATAGTTGGGAGCAAGAGACACCAAAAAGATGTTGGTGTCTAGCACAATACGCGGCTTATTCATTGAGCCAG
>JAYWHU010000137.1:0-26896 GCA_043777495.1 Cyclobacteriaceae bacterium
GCTCTCACCCTTTTTCACTTTCATCAAATCTATTAGTATTTTGCTCACGATTATAAAAACAAACATAGGAGTCCCCGAGGCGGGAGACTCCGCGAGGAAATAGATTGGCGGAACTGTTATTTCCGAATAACCCCCAACCTCAAGAACAAAGGAAACGTCACTAGCTTCCTATCACTTTCCCAATGACGCTGAATAGAATGGATCAATTCATCTACGGGATTCGATTGATTTAGTTGAATAAATTTCTGCACTGCCGACCACGTATTAATGTAACCAGCCAGTTCGGCCAACGTCCATTCAAAGCGCATTTCAAACTCAGGGGATTTTATTTCTTCAAAAGGAAACGAAATGGTCTGGTATTTTTCGTCAATGAATCTTCTCTCCTTATCCCAATAGGAACCGATCACATCTGTATAAAATTGGTTGATCAATGGATCGATAACCGGATTTATGGAAAGCAAACTATAACCACAAACTGCGAGCAAAGAATTAGGCTTGGCTACTCTTCTAACTTCTTTGTAAAATAAATCCAAGCTTAGCCAGTGAATAGCTTGCGCTACAGTAATCAGATCAAAACTATTATCTGCAAAGGGAGTATGCTCTGCTTTGCAAACTGAATACTCAATATTTGTTTTTGGTTTAGCGTTTTGAATTTGCTTTTCGCTTAGGTCGGTAGCAAATACTTTTTTGAATCGTATCGCCAATTCTTTTGCGGCTTGTCCGTTGCCTGTGGCGCAATCCCATGCTACATCAAAGTTAGTTACGTGACTGAAAATGAAATCATAAAGTTTTTTCGGGTAGGTAGGGCGAAAGGCAGAGTATTCTTTTGAGTGTTGAGAAAACAGGTCTTTCACCATTTTTGTAGCTATTGAGTAATTTACAAAATCATTAAAGTAAGTGCTCTTGTCAGTGCGGACTTTGTAAATAGCTTCTAGCCTCGGCCAGGGATAGAAGCGGAAAGCCCACAGCGATCCCGATAGCTATCGGGAGAGCGAGGACTTGTAGCGGATAGCCCGGTGGCGCCTCGCCAGGCCGCAAAAGTTAAATATCACTCCAACGGAATATCCCCCGGCCTCTCTCCCACTACTTCTACTTTGGGCGGAAGCAATTTGTACATCACGGGTGTCACCAATCGCGATAGCAGCGTAGAGCTGATCAATCCACCAATGATAACCAATGCGAGTGGTGAATACAATGGGTTGCCTTCAATCGCCAATGGAATCAATCCGCCAATAGCAGTAAGCGATGTCAACACAATCGGCACAAAGCGGATCTCGCCAGCCTTCTCAATAGCTTCGTTCAACTCGACACCTCGCTCGCGCAGTTGATGTGTGAAGTCAACCAACAAAATAGAGTTCTTCACTTCAATGCCTGCGAGTGCAATCAACCCAACCACTGCCACAAACGATAATGGATTGCCCGTAAGAAACAACATGGTCACTGCGCCAATCACGCCCAACGGAATCACTGACAAGACGATCAACGTGCTTTTAAAATTCCCGAACTCCAATACCAACACGGCAATGAAACCAAACACAGTAATCAAAATAATAGTTGATAATCCACCGAACGATTCTTGCTTGTTCTCCACCTCGCCAGCGGCCACATACGAATATCCTTTCGGGAATGGAAAGGCATCGAGTTTCTTGATCACATCATTGGTTACCCCTTCATACAGAAAACCACTTTTCACATACGAAGTAACGGTGGCGTATCGTGCTTTGTTATAATGGCGAATAAGGTTCGGGCCCGTTTCAAATTCTATGGTAGCCAGTTGCCTTAACGGGATCGCTTGGCCAGTGATGGAATTTACTTGAAGTGTATTGAATACATCATAGCCCGCATAATTATTTTTAGGCAACGTTACATTGATGTTGATTTCATCTTTTCCTTCACCCGGTGTAAACTTTCCGATATTCAATCCTGCCACTCCCAATCGAATTACACGGTCGATATCACTTATCTGTACGCCCAACTGTCCAGCTTTTTCTTTGTTAATCTTCACACGCAAATCGGTTTGTTGATTGGCCAATGGATTGTTTACATAAATTGTTCCTTGCGTCTTCTTGATTATATCTTCCACCTTCATAGAAATACTTCTCAACGAATCCAAATTCTCGCCAAAGACACGAATCGCAATGGGTGCTTCCAACGGTGGGCCTTGTTCAAAATCTTTTACCTCTATTTTTGCATTGGGATAATTGTAAAATTTATCACGCAGCTTGTCAATCAATTCTGTTTTCTTCTCAGGCGAAATCTCTTGCAACTGAACAAACAGTTGTGCAAAGTTGCTCGATTCACTTCTTCCAATTACGTTATAATAAATTCGCGGATTGCCCTTGCCCACGTTGGTGGTAATGTAATTGATCTGCTCCTCTTTTTTCAATACTTCTTCCACATATCTCGCCACCCGATCTGTTTCAAAAATACTCGTGCTATTGGGCGTTTCGATGTTCACTAAAAATTGGGGCTTCTCAGATTTTGGAAATAAACTGAAGCCCACTACTTTGAATAATCCCAAACTACCGATAAACAAAACCAGTGTGATACCTAGGGTTGCCCACGTGTGGCGCAGCGACCAATGCAATACTTTGGTATAAGTGCCGCTGATCAATTTCTTCAGTGCACGCATGAAAATATTTCCTTCTGAGGAGGTATGCGTCTTCAACAAGCGGCTGGCCAAGAACGGAACGATGGTCAACGAAACAAATAATGACGCGAGCACCGTCAAGATCACCGCCATGGGCAGACTGCGAATGAAATCTCCTGCGGCCTCGGGCAAAAATACCAACGGCAAAAAAGCTAAGATCAATGTGGCCGTGCAACCCAACACCGCCAAGCCAATCTGCTTGGTCGCTTCAATGGATGCTTCCTTTTTTGATTTGCCCGCTCGCAGATAACGCTCAATGTTCTCTACTACTACAATGGAATCGTCCACTAAAATCCCAAGTGCCACGATCAACCCAACAATACTTAATTGGTTGATGGTGAAGCCTGCCAAATCCAACAAGAACAATCCCGTGAAAATAGAAAGCGGAATGGAAATCATGACCACAATACCCGCGCGTGTGCCCAGCGGCAACAGCGTGATGGATACCAACAAAATAGCAATGATGAAATCTTTGGCAAACCGTGTCAATCGTTTTTGCACGCTCTTCGCTTGATCAAAGTTCTTCACCATCTTAATGTGTGCGGGCAGTTCTTTTTCAAATTGATCCAACACAGGAGTTACTTGATCGTCTACTTTAAAAATATTTTGCCCTTCTTTTTGACTGGCATTTACCAAGATGGCGCGATAGCCATTGAGACGAACGATGTGTGTTTGTGTTTCGTAGGTGCTTTGCACATCGGCTACATCCTTTAAATACACAATCTTTCCGTTGGCCGAATACACTATCGTATTTTTGATCTCTTCCAAATCTTTATACTCGCCACTCGTTTTGATATTGAATGTGCGCGTGTTTATCTGAATCTTTCCTCCCGGGATGTTCACATTCTCGCTTTGCAATGCACCCAACACGGCATTGACAGGAATTTTATTCTGCGCCATCTTTTCAATGTTCAACGACACACGCACTTGCTGCTCGGGTGAACCAGAAACCTGAATGCGTTTCAAACTTTTTACTTTCTCTAAGCGGTCTTCCATCTGCTCGCCCCTCTCTTCCAACTCGCGGAAGGAAGCAGTTTCCGAAATCAATGCCAACTGCAAAATGCTTACATCAGTAGAGGAGAAACGCTGTAGCGTAATGGAATAAATATCTTGTGGCAACTCTGCTCGCAAGGCATTCATCTCGCGCACAATCTCTTGATACTTTTCATCAATGTCCGATTCAAATTTGTAATCGACACGGAACACCGCCAAGCCATCGTTCACATTAGAAGTCAATCGCTTGATGTTGTCCAACTCGTTGATTCTCTTTTCTACTGGGTCAACTACCAACTTCTCCATGTCCTCTGGGCTAGTGCCCGGATAAACTACTACAATGGAGTAACTGGGCGAGTCTGACTCAGGGTCTTCACCACGAGGCATATTGATCAACGCATTCAATCCCATCGCCAGCACCAAGGCAAACATGACAAGTGTGAACTGATAATTCTTAACCGAAAATTCTGCAATGCGCATAGAAAATTAGTTTTGAGAAATAGTGATAGAAGAATTTTCTGTCAAAAAAGCCGAGCCAGCGGTGATTACATGCGATACATTTTCTAACCCAGCGAAAAGGAACGCCTGATTGTTTTCAAGGTATGCCACCGATACTGGTATTTTTTTCACCGACTTACTATCAGCTTGAGCAACAAAAACAAATGCTTGCTTACCTGTGCCTTCCACCAATGCCTCGATGGGTATGCTCCACAATTTTATTTTTTCAGAGGGAAGGATTTGTACTTTCGCAAACAGACCCGATGCTAATTTTTTAGAACCTGGATTCACTTTCACTTCTGCTAAATATAAGCCACTCGTTTGCTCTGCACCCTCGTTTAATATCGTTAACATTCCGTCCAATGTTGCGCCTGGGTACGCATCAGTAGTTACCTTTACTTTATCGCCAATTTTCACACGCACCCAATCCACATCGGGCAATCCAATTTTCACACGCCAATTATCTTGTGCCGCAGTGTTGACCATCAACACGGGCGATCCTGCCGAAACCAATTCACCTTCATTGGCATACTTACGAATCACTTTACCACTTTGCGAAGCGCGGATGGTAGCATACTGTTGATTGAACGAAGCAATGTGATAAGATTCCTCTGCTACATTGTAAGCCGTTTGCAAATTTTGAATTTGCTCTAACGTGGCAGCAGAGTCTTTCAATAAGCGTTGGCCACGATCTAAATCACGCTTCACTTTATCTAAATTATTTTTTGCTTGGCCTACTTGCGAATTTATTTCCGTCAAGTCCAGCGTAGCCAACAGTTGTCCTTTACTTACGCTTTGCCCCTCCTTCACATAAATCTTAGAAAGGATTCCCGCCACTTTAAATGAAAGCCGCGACTCACTTTCGGTAGCAATCAAACCTGAACTGATAACGGGCAGACTATAGTCGCCACTTTGCACAGGAGTGAGTTTCACGGCAACTGCCGATTCATCAATGATTGGCTTGGTAGCGTTCCCTTGTTTCGATTTGCCGCACGATGCTGTAAGGAAACCTATCGCTAGAATATAAAATAAAAATGGGTTTGGCTTGTTCATGATTATAGATTTAATGGATGTCTGTTTATAAAGAGGCAATTGTTTTTTGCAGTGCGGCTTCTTTGCGCAATAATTCATAGTGATTGATGGATTGTGAAAGCTTGGCGGTAGTCATTTTATTCTGTGCATCGAGGTATTCCAATAAAATCGCTTGGCCTTCATTGTATTTAGATCGGATGATCTGAAAAGAACGCTCAGTGCTCTTCACACCACTCTCAGAGGAGTGAAGGGTCGTCTTTGCCATTTCCAATTCATAATGTGCCTGTATCACTTGCAGCTCAATTTGTTTTTTAAGTTGCTCCATTTTGTTTTCCATCACTTGCTGATCTATTTTCGCTTGCTGGATTTTGGTTCGCTTCTCACCACCTTTGAAGACATCCCAACTCAATCCAAACTGCACCAGGTAATATTGTTGTGGGCTATCGAATTTGTATTGAAACCCTTGGTAGCCAATATCGCCCACGGCATTTAGCTTGGGCAAAAATGCACTGCCCTTTTGCAGGCCAACCAAATGCTCATTGGCACGAAGCCCACCTTCCAACTGTTTTACTTCTTGGCGTTGGTCTAGTGCTTGTGCCGTTAAGTCTTTCACACTTTGCGATTGAATGGAAGTTGTCGCAAGGGTAGAGTCTTGTAAAATTTCACTTGCTAAATCGCGATTCAGTAAAAAATTAAAATAGGACTTGGCCACCTGATTGTTCTTTTCGCTCTCGGCAATTTGTTGTTCTACTTTACTGATTTCATACTCTGCGTTCAATACTACATCTTTCGTTGCCTTTGCATTGGCGACCAATTTTTGATTTACGCGCAATAGCTCTTGAAGTAGACCGTGCGTTATGTTTAGAATGTTCAATGCCTCCGCGCTCTGCATATATTGATAGTAGGCAGAAGCAATACTAAATTTCAATTCATTCTCGTAGGCCTTCTTCTGAGCTTGTTGTACCGTAATAAATTCCTTCTGCGCCTTGTAGGCAAAATAAATATCAGGGTTGAAAATATTTTGAATGACTCGCAATTTAGTATCGTGAAAATTATTGGGTAAGAATTGTTCGTTCACGTTGGCAATTTGAGGAAATGAATTGCTGCTCGTCAATTGGTTGAGTGTAGTGTAAACTGGATTAAGCAAGTCACCCACTGGGAAAGAGATTTTACGACCGCCTCCTGCCAGTGTGTAGTTAGCCACCGCAGAAACTTGCGGCATGAACAGTGATCTCGATACATTCAAGCCCTCCACACTCTTGTCATAGATCAATTGCTCTTGCTTTAGTTGCAAATTACTTTTCAATCCCTCTTGCATATAGGCCTCCAACACGGGGCTTTGAGCTTGGATCTGCTGGGTTGATAAAGCGAAGAATAGAAAAATAAAAATAGATAAGCGCATGATAAATAAATTTATAACGATTTCATTAAGTTGATGAATTGCTTAAATGATTTTTTACGAATGGATTCTCGTTCCGTCTCTAGGTAAATTTTCATGCGGTTGCGCAATGCTAACGAACACATCCCGTGCATGTAACTCCAAATAGTGAAGGACAAAATTTTTGTATCCAAGCCTTTAAAGTGTCCGTGTTGCTTACAATCGTCCACCACACTTTCCAAAAAGCTATGTGCTTTTGCGCCCTCTTGCCAGTCCTCACTATTCTCGTCACAGTTCATGGGGGCTTCCATGATAAACATGATATCGTAGTATTGGGGATTGGCAAACGTAAACTCAATATATTTCTCACCTAGCTTAATCAATCGATCGAAAGGGTTTTTCACCCTGGCCACTTCACCCAAATAGGAATTGAATATCTTGAAAGCCTCTGTGTGCAACGCAAAAAAGATTTCGTCCTTGTCTTTGAAGTAGAGATAAATGGTCGCGGGGCTATATTCAATTGCCTCTGCAATATTGCGAATGCTGATCTCGTCAAAACCTTTTTCTAAAAATAAATGATGGGCTGCTTGAAGGATCAACTCCCTCTTATCTTGCCTATCTCGTTCTTTTCTTTCCTTTACCCCCATACAAAATCCTTATACGGCAAAAATAATGAACAGTGTTCATTTTAAGAGCATTGTTAATTAAAAAGTTGTAAGGAGCTGATTTTCAGAGGGAAAAATTTTAGCTAAATAGAAATACTCCAAGATCAGGAAACCTATGAATAAAGTAGAAACAGATTATAGGAATGATAGGGGTCTCAGTATTGTGCTAAGCTTTTAAAGTAACAATGAACTCCAGCGAGATTCACTGTAAGAAGCCACGGGTTTTTACAAGCGCAGACTAAAACAAGCTATTTGTAAACGAGTTTCCCCAATGTCATTGGGCTATTTATTGCTGCACTCCACCAACCAATCCCACGGATACGGGTCTTTCATCCAACTAGGTGGTGACTGAAATTCTGAATCCCATTCATACTCCACTTTATCAAGAGAAGTAATCTTAAAACCAGCGAGAGAAAGAATCACTTCCAATTCGCTGGCGGAATAATGTTTAGTCGCTACATTATCAATATGAAGGATGCCTTGCAGGATATTGGTTTTACTACCTTTAAAATAATGGAGTTCATCCTTGTCAATTTCATTTGGCGCAGTGCCTTCTTGCTTGTACCAATCAATTAATCGCCAAGAAGAAAACAGGGCGGAGTCTAACGATGGCAATACGAACAAAGCCTTCTTATTTTTTTTCAAAGCCCGCGCTGCATTCTTAAACATTTGTAGGTTCTTCTCCACTTCTGGCAGCATGATCACGTTGCAACAAAAAATAAAATCTGCCAACGGTAACTTGCAATTCTTCTTAGCTAAATCCATTTGCTTGAATTGAATATTCTCAAATGGCCGTTGCCGCGCTTGCGCAATCAATTCAGGCGAAATGTCAACTGCCAAAACATTTTTGAATACAGGCGATAGATAAGAAAACGATTTACCATTGCCACAACCAAAGTCGATGGCCGTTTCTTTGCCGCCAACATAGTTAGAAAAATATTTTTTTAATTTCTTCTTCTTATCACTTTTAAAAACATCGAATATCTCATTGTTATAGTTGCTCCCGATCTTGTTCCAATGCGATTGTTCGTTCATGCGAGTTTCGGTAAAGTGTTTTTAACAAAAAAAATTATGCTTTTGCTTGATTAAAATTCATCAACGTCCGCATTGCCAACACTAAACTCAGCAACGTGAGCAACGCGCCCATCAGCATTGGTGCACCAGGAAAATAAATAGACGAGGTAGGCGCAGTAAAATAACTAAACAATTGCGTCATCAGCAGCGGCCCGATGATGGAAGTAGCGCTCATCAAACCCGTCAACGCGCCTTGCAATTCCCCTTGCTCATTGGGGGGCACTTGAGACGACATAATGCCTTGCAAGGCTGGCCCTGCAATGCCGCCCAAGCAATACGGAATCAAAAACACAAACATCATCCACCCTTGTGTGGCAAAACTAAAAAGTAAAAAGCCTAAGCTGTACAAAGCCAAGCCAACATACAATGATTTCTTTTGACCTAACTTCGGAATAATCACTCGAATCAATCCGCCTTGCACTGCAGAAATCAAGACACCCACTGCTGTCAGTGATAGACCAATCATGGTCGGGCTCCACTTAAATTTTTCGATGGTGTAAAAACTCCAATTGCTTTGTACGGCATGTGCTGCCACATAAATCAAAATCAAGGATGCCACCAATCCAAGAATAACCGGGTAGCGTTTCAAATTCAATAATGAACTCACTGGATTTGCGCGCTTCCAATCAAATGGCCTTCTATTCTCTGCCTTCAACGATTCAGGCAAAATAAAAAACCCGTACAACCAATTCACAAAACTAAGACCAGCCGCTACTAAGAATGGTACTCGTGCCCCGTAGCTTCCTAAAAATCCACCAATAGCTGGGCCTATAATAAAACCCAAACCAAAAGCTGCACCAATCATCCCAAAATTTTGCGCCCGTTTTTCAGGGGTACTAATATCGGCAATGTAAGCACCAGCCGTAGTGAAACTCGCCCCCATCGCTCCTGCTATTAATCTGCCTAAAAAAAGCCACGCTAAGCTTGGCGCAAAAGCCAGAAAAATATAATCCAACCCAAAACCAAAAAGCGATGCCAGCAGCACAGGCCTTCTTCCATATTGGTCGCTCAGCCCGCCCATGATGGGCGCACATAAAAATTGCATCGCGGCAAACGCAAACAACAGGTAGCCACCCAAGCGAGATGCCTCGCTATTTCCCACATTCGCCAACTGCGAAATCAAACTGGGCATCACGGGAATGATCACACCAAAGCCAATGCAGTCAATAAGTATTGTAACAAAAATAAAACCGAGTGCGGGGGTACGCGATGCTGACATGCTTATTATTTTAATGCAATAAACTCAATTTACTGCTTTGGGAAAAGGCCATAGCATTAAAGTCTATACTGAGTAACTGATGTTACTCAAAATAACTAAACCAATGTCAGACTGAGTTTATCGAAGTCCATTTAAAGTTCAGATAGTCAGTTTTCGACAAGCTCAAACTGACAACACTAGTATTTTGTGTAACAACGGTGAGTAAATGTAAGGGTTAAATTATAGCCTAAGTATTTCTACTAGGTCGGTTTCTAGCAATAACACTTAGCGTAAAAAGGGCAACAAGAGCGCACTTTTGTAACGGAATAAAGACTATCTGTTATCAGCATATTTTACTCAATCATCACCGAATCATTGAAATAACGACTGGCAGCTTAAAAAAATTGTAGAAAAACTGGGTAGTAAATCCCGATTAATAAGTGCCGAGTGAAGTTAAATTCACACTAAGTTACTTTAGATTCATTAATCACATCAAAAAAATGAGACAATCAAATTATAAGTGTTGCAAAAGCCCAATTTTTATTACACTATTTCTTCTCTCAACAAGTGCCTTTGCTCAATCTGTTGCCAATTACTCTGTAAACCGCACAACTGGCATTAGTTATAACTCCATTATTTCAACAGGTAATTCCTTTGCTAGCTGGCGCAATACTGGAGGATTTAGTCAAGATGACAATCGCAGCGATGCCACTAATATTGGCTTTGATTTCTGGTATAATGGGCAGCGATTCACCCAGTTTTCTATATCTGCTAATGGCTACTTGGACTTTTCGAACGCTGCTAATAATGGAGGCCCGCAATGCAATGCCTACGGCTATTGCAATAATTTTTTCTCAGCCTCAGGTAGCGGTACTTGGCTAGCTCTTGCCCCTTTTTATGATGACTTGACAACTCGAGTTGGAACAGATCCGCTTGGCACAAGCATGAAGTACCAACTTTCTGGTTCAGCACCCAATAGGGTACTGACTGTTGAATGGGATGCAATGGCTGCATACGCAAATACCTCTCCTGACCTTAACTTTCAAGTAAAGCTTTATGAAACCACTGGTGTGATTGAGTTCAATTACGAAACCATGAACACTGGCACAAGTACATTCTCCTATACTGTAGGCATCAATGCGGTTTCGGTAAGTAATCCGCCCGTTGCAAGTGAGCTGAACACACAACAAACCGCTAACACCAGCTCGTTTGGTAGTACAGCTCAGGATAATTTAATCACACTGCCAACTGCCAATTCTCAACTTCGATTTACTCCACCAACTGCAACCACGCCTTCTGGAACTTTAACCATCAGTGGGGTCACAAGAACTGGTATGACATTGAATTGGCCTAATTGGGCAACCAATGAAATTGGCTACGCACTTTATTCTTCTATTGATAATGTAAATTTCACTTTCAATTCGCAAACCTTAGCCAATGCAACATCAGCAGCCATCACTGGCCTGTCGCCAAGTACAATCTATTATTGGAGAGTTTATGCTGTTACGGAAGGTGGATTGAGCTCACCCCTTTCAGCAAATGCTACTACACTTCCTCCGGGCACAATAATATCTGTGGCCTCTGGTCGATGGGATGTTGCCAGCACTTGGGATTGTGTGTGTGTGCCTACAGCGGGGGATAATGCAATCATCCGCAATGGCCATATAGTAACACTCCAATCCAACACTATGCAATGCAACGATTTAACGGTTGGGCAAGGAGTGAGCGGAGTTGCACAATTCACTACCAATACGGCACGGACTTTAACAATTAATGGCAATCTCATTATTAATAATGGGGCTTCCGTTAATCAGGCAGCTACTTCTAACGCAGTGCATACCATTAATTTCGGTGGCAATATCACTAACAATGGAACACTTAATCTTTTAGTAGATGGCGACAGTAGGTGCAATGCCGCATTCACTAAAATAAATGGTGATCAAACCGTAAGTGGAGTTGGTACTACTGGGTTCTATACTATTGCCATCAATAAAAATAGTAAGGCCAATATACTAGAAATCACTACGTCTAACTTTACCTGCGACCCTGACGCTCTTAGTTTTACTACTGGGGGTACATTCAAATTCTCATCTTCTGGAACCAATAGTTTCTCGCTATTTAATACCGTCAAAGATATTCCTCTTGCTGGCCGTATTTGGATGAATAGTGCAAACAGCACAATGAACTTTGGTGCTAGCCTAAATTTAAGAGGTGATTTGCGACTGGACAATGGTATTGTTATCGTTGGAAATGCAGCGAATGAAAATATAAATTCTATTGGGGGCAACCTAGAAATTAATGGAGGTGCTATGCGCATCGCGGGTAGATACGTACCCTTTGGCCCACAATCTACTTCAAGTTATGTTCAAACGGCAGGAACTTTAACACTTCCAACAATATCTTCTACATCAACAACACAATCTCCGTTTAGCATGGAGGTCGCAGGCTCGTCATTCACCATGACGGGAGGAACAATTATTCTACAAAGAGAGGGTGGAACGGGTACTCAGAATTTAGGGTATAATACTTCAGGCGCAGGAACCAATGTTGTTACAGGAGGAACTCTCCAAGTTGGAGATGCAACCACACCAGCAGGGCAAACCCTACTGATCAATTCGGGCACATCGATTGGGAACCTACTCGTTTCCAGTGCAAACGCAACAGGTCAATTGATCAACAATAACCTCAACGTAATTAGCAATATAACTTTAACCTCAGGCACATTAAATGACAACGGAAGAGATATAATCTTGGGGGGAAATTGGCTAGCTACTGGGGGGATATTTACAACATCCGTTTCAAGCACTACTACATTCAATGGAGGCAACCAATCTGTCACAACTGCAGGTAGCGCATTCAATAATCTGACATTATCAGGTTCTGGCACTAAATCTTTTCAGGATAATCTGAACATAAATAACAACCTAACATTTAGCACATCATTCGTCCCAGTGAACAGCGGATTTATCTGTGCTCTTGGTGGTAACTGGACGAACAATGGATCATTTACAAGAAATAACGAAACCACCTTATTTAATGGAGTTACGAATCAAATTATTGCAGGAAGTTCAACAACGGATTTTACTAACATTACAGTAAATAAATCAGGAGGAAGTGTCTTGGTAAATGGAACAGCTAACCTTTACCGAACATTGACTATTCAATCTGCCACTATTTTTGATGCTGATGGAACAGGAGGCGGAGTTTTTACCATCATATCAACAGACGATGAGCCCGTTTCAGATGGACGAGTCGCTACTCTACCAGGAACTTCAACTGTAACGGGCAATGTCACAGTTCAGCGGTATACAGCCCCAGAAGTATCCGGTGCTACAAGAGTCTATCGATATATCACTACTCCGGTAAGCGGCCAATTTGTTTCAGATTGGCAAGACGATTTCCCGATTACAGGACGGCTATCAAATCCAAATACTGATTTCCCCATTGGCTCAGGTATTAGTTCTATCTGTGGAATACCCATTGTTCCTACAAGCCCATCTTTGTATGGTTACGTTGAAACCAATACAGGAACAGGTGCCGCAGATTTAGGTTGGATTGCCCACCCTGCAAGTGGCTTATCAAGTGCAGCTTCTCTTCAAGTTGGAAGGGGATATGCAGCTTTTATTCGAGATTGCACAAATCCTACACTCATTGATGTAAGGGGGCCGATTAATCAAGGAACAATTTCTTTCAACTCTTTGATATCACGAACTATTAATGGCGACATTGAAGATGGATTAAATTTGGTAGGAAATCCGTACCCTTCAGCTATTGACTGGAATACAACCGTAGGCTGGACGAGAACTGGCATTAGTTCTGTCATCTATATTAAAGATAACGGTGGCGGAGGTGGGTTTATCACCTACGATTATACAGATAATATACCATTGGTTATTGCAATGGGGCAAGCATTTTGGGTACGGGTAACAGGTACTCCCACCTTCTCTATTAATGAGCAGGCAAAGACTGGCAATGCTGCCATTTTTTACAGAACAAGTTCGCCTGATAAGCTTACAATAAGCCTGACAAAGGATAACATAACTGATAAAGCTGTTGTAAAATTTAATCCCCAATCCATTGGGACGCTGGATGATTTTGATGGGCCTAAACTAGACAATTCCCTTTTCGATGTATCAACACTATCAGAAGATGGAATTAGCATGGCTGTCAATTCATTAAATAAGGTAAGTTGTGGTGCCCTATTGCCAATGAAAATTAAGGACATGACCAATGGTGAATATCAGTTTTCCTTTGAGCGGCTTGGCGAATTTGAAGAATTAAACCTCCAACTTTTTGATCGATTTACTGACAAGACTATAAATTTATTTCAAACACAGATATACACATTTATAGTAAATAACACGGCAGCCTCCAAAGCTTCCGATCGATTTGAACTTAGATTTGACGGTGCGAAAGAAATTGACCAGCAATTAGCGATTACAGGAAATTCAAGCATCTGTCGCGATGTTAATGCTAAGATTACTGTAAATAATTCTCAACCTGGAGTCGACTATTATGTTACCCTCAACAATTTAATTGTTAGTGATTCTACTATTGGCACAGGCCATAACATTTCGTTGATTGTGGGCGCCAAAGCTTTACATACAGGAGCAAATCAAATGGTTGTCATCGCTTCCGACAGATGCCTTGGGAAATATAAAATGAATCAGCAACTAGAGATTGTTGTGCAGCCATCGATCGATCCAAAAGTAACTTCTCCTCTGCCTCAATGTAAACAAAGCAACATTACATTCACTGTTAGTGAAGTTCCAACTGATGCAACAATACAATGGTATGATAGTTTAAATTCTAGTTCAGCTACCTTTAAAGGCGAAGTTTTTACCACTCCGCTTCTTTCTAAATCAAGAACTTATTATACATCAGTTGTTTCCGCAGAAGGATGTGAAGGAAATCGGATTGCTACTGAAGCTTTGATACTATCTTATACTGATGCCACTATCTCAGTCCATAGCGACACATTGATTTCAAACTACAAAACTGGAAATCAATGGTATCGAGATGACCAGATTATACCCAACGCAACAAGCAAATGGTTAGTTGCTAATGCCTCTGGAATATATCGTCTTAAAGTTCAGTCCTCAGAAAATTGCACTACCAGCGCAAACATATCCATGGTAATTACTGGGCATGATGAAGATTTCGCAAGAGACATTTCAATATACCCCAATCCAGTAAGGGATATTATTGAGATAAAAGCTGCTAAGATTTTTGACAACACTATTTCTATAATCGACAATAGCGGTCGCACTATCACTACCCTAATTCTTAAGGAAGCAATAAACGATAAGTTTGCAAGTTATGATGTGGCTAACCTATCAGCAGGAATTTATTTCATAAAGGCGATACGATCAGGCAATCCAGTATTTCTAAAAATAGTTAAGTATTAGGCGGCTTGACCCCACTGAGCTATTCTGCTATAAGTCTGCCTATCTGGTAGGTAGGATACCACGTACCAATTCAAGAAATTTATCTTGAGCGCAGTCTCACTGAGGTTTTCTGCCTATTCTTTGCCCAGGTGCAAAACCCCCAATACCTAATCTCCAATGCCTCCCTATGCAACCTTAACCTCAACAAATGCGTCTTAAAAGAAAATCCGACCCAAAAGCAACCCTTTTAATCACTACCAAGTCTATGAACTGTATTGATTAAATGAAACAACACAAACTCAAAACAATATGAAAAAATTACTCACCTTATTATTTGTAGCATTGATCGGCTTTGGCAACTCATTCGCACAAACCAGAGAAACCCGCAGTGTCGGCACATTTACAAAAATTTCTTTCCGCGTACCTGGCAAACTGGTATTGCGACAAGGCAGTCCACAAAAAGTAGAGCTAGAGGGCGACAAAGAGACCCTTTCAAAAATTGAAACCGAAGTAAAAGGCGACAGGCTCTCCATTGGCAATGAAGAAAGATGGAACTGGGGCTGGAACAACAATGAACGCATCATGGTGTACGTCACCGTAAAGGACATCACCGCAGTGAGCGTGTCTGGCTCGGGCGAGTTGATCACCGAAGGACGAGTAACAACCACCGCACTTGATCTCAATGTGAGCGGTTCTGGCTCTCTGCAAATTGATGCAACAGTCACTGGAGATATGGAAGCCAATGTATCTGGCTCTGGCAGGATTGAGGTGAAAGCTTCTTGCCAAAATCTCAGCAGCGACATCAGTGGATCGGGCAAGATAAACGCAGCCATTACTGCCTCCAATCAAGTGGACGTGGACATCTCAGGCTCAGGAAAAATGGAAGCCAGCGGCTCTGCCAAAGAAATAAAAACAGAAATAAGTGGTTCGGGCAAAGTATATGCCTCTGGTCTTGAAGTTGACAAATGCAACGTGCGCATCTCTGGCTCAGGTGATGTAGAAATAAATGTAAAAAGTGAATTGGACGCCAACATCTCTGGCAGCGGCACGGTATCTTACAAAGGAAGCCCCAGTCATGTCAATGGAAATTCTTCTGGCAGTGGAAAGGTGAGGAAGATGTGAGGGGAAGAAGTTAAAAGTTAGAAGTCAGAAGTCAGAAGCGAAAACAATTGGCTAAGGTGGAAAAGTTGCCACGGCCTTCAGGCCGTGGGTAAAATCAGAGTAAGTATGGCAGGGCTTTAGCCCTTTCCTAACACAAGAAAAAAAACAAAAGCAGAAGATACATCTTCTGCTTTTTTCATTTGCTCAATATCTGATTACATTTCCTGTAAAATTTATCTGTTATGGATATGAATGTTGATTTAGAACTCGGCCTACGCCTGCTTATCTCATTTGTCATCGGCACTGCTATTGGGCTTGAGAGAGAATACCGCAGCAAAGCCGCGGGGCTGCGCACCATGATCATGATCTGTCTCGGCTCTACCATCTTTACTGAGCTTTCCATTTCTATGGGCGGAGCAAATGCAGATCGCATCGCCTCCACCATTGTTACAGGCGTTGGGTTCTTAGGTGCGGGCGTCATTTTCAAAGATGGCATGACCATTACAGGCATCACCACTGCCACTACTATATGGATTTCTGCCGCGCTGGGTATGGCCGTGGGCGCAGGCGAATATTTTATTGCCATCGTCAGTTCGTTTGTGGTGCTGATCGTATTGATCGGCTTTGAGAAACTACAATGGGTGGTGGAACGAATGCATCAATCGCGCACTTACAAAATCAATTTCAAAAGCAACGATGATTTTCAAAAATTAGTAGAAGATCAGCTTCTCAAACTAAATCTCGGCTTCAAGAAAAAACGAGAGATGAAAGAGAACAATCATTTCATTATCGTGTATGAAATATATGGCAACGAAAAAAAACTAGATCAATTCAACACCATCTTAAAAGGAGATGAACGCGTAAGCTCGTATGATTATTAAAATGTGTGAAACCCTCACTCAAAACAATTCCCTTCTAGACTCACCCCGACCTCGCTGCGCGAGGCCACCCCTCTCTATTTCATAGAGAGGGGGACGGGCAGTTAGAGAAGTAGCGTACTTCTACGAACACCTTTCCTTTACTTTGCGAAGAAAGAGAAGCTGTGTACAACGACATGCATCTTTCCTTACAAATCGCTCTACTCTTATTTCAACCCACAACCTCCGAAGTTCAGTCACCCCCTCTCTACTTTGTAGAGAGGTGTGGGGGGGAGTCAGGCACTCCTCTCATGTGCCAACACCCCCTCTACAATCAAAAATTGCGCAGCACAATACGTTAGCATAACCACCACTCCCGATGCGGAAAACGGATGAAGGAATTTATTGATCGCGAGCATCGAATCGGAGGTCATGAATAAAATCGCTCCAAAAAAAACAAACAAGAAGCTTTTTGTGGTAGTGCGACCGTATCTGAAAATAGCATTTAAAACCATGAACGTAAGCACGAGGGTGTAAATGCCAACGGGTATTTTTAAATCTCCCAACACAGGTAAGAGAATAACCACCAAGCCCGTGCTGGCCAAAATAAAAGGAAGAGAGAAGCGGAATTTTTGCGGACCTAGTAATTGATTTCTGTTATCCGCCCATCTAAATTTTTGATAGCACAATATATAAAGCACATGGCCGATCAAAAAACAAATTAACCCCGCCATAAAAAACTGCTCACCCTGAAATAAAAGAAGAATGTCTCCCGCCCAACAAAAAACAAGAGCCAAAATAAAAATAGCAGAACGGTTTGGCGATAGAAAATAATAATGAGTGATTAGACCCAGCACAATCAACGGCTTGCCACTGAAATGCCACTGCGTCTTACCAAAAATATAAGAAATATTTCTAGGAGCGAGCCTAGCGCAAAAACTAAAAGTGGAAACCGTTTCATCATTCTACAACAACAAAGAATGTTTTATTTTTTTACCACATAGGCACAGTAGAAACATAGGAATGCACACATAGTTTTCTATGCGAAAGTCTATGCGTCTATGTGTCTATGTGATTCATCTTTACCCTCGGCTTCACCACCAAATACAAAAATGCCACTCCGCATAATCCTGCACACACACTAAACGTAATAAAAAACTTAGCTGGGTCATTTCCATAAATCCAAGCCGAAATAAACGCGCCCAATCCAATGCCCATCTCCATAAAAATATAAAAGAACGCAATGCCTCTGCCTCTGTGTTGATCGTCACACAAATCAGTTGCCCATGCAAGCAACGCTGGCGAAGTAGAACCCTGCGCCAATCCATACAACGATGCCCCAATGATCAATTGCAGTTGCGTACTGGCAGAGCCAATCGTAAACATGGAAATAATCATGAGCGGAACAGACAAACGCAAAACTGCCACGCGCCCATACCGATCAGATGCTTTGCCCGCGAGCAAGCGAACGACCAACGAAGCAACTGTGATAAAAGTAAAAATCAATCCCTTGTTTTTGATGCCGACAAAAACAGCAAAGTCTGGTATGATTGTAAAAACTGCACCATAAGAAAAAGCCGTTAGCACCATCACAAGCGCAGGCGCCAACACCAGTGGCTCAATAATATCTTGCTTCGTTACCTTCAACACACGCCACGTAACTTCTTTTTTTACTTTCAGCGTTTCGTTCACCTGCATGATGATGATCACCGAAACCAATGCAAAAAAAGACGACACATAAAACATCGTGCTCAATCCAAAATTATTTGCCACCGCTCCGCCAATGGCAGGGCCACCCGCCATACCTAGCGCACCCGCAGTGCCTATCCATCCCATGGCCTCTCCACGTTTAGCAGCAGGGATAGTATCGGTGATGTACGCAGCCACACCCGTTGGCGAAAAGCCCGTACTAAATCCATGCACCAATCGCAACATCAAAAAACCCGCGACCGTTGTTAATACGGGATAAAGAAAACTACAGATCAAACAAACCAATCCGCCCACCATCATCACAGGCCTACGACCCAAACTATCCGTTAGCTTTCCGCTGAACGGGCGCGAGGCCATAGCCGTGATGGTGAACAACGAAATGATCAAGCCCTTGTACTCCGCTCCGCCAAGTTTTGTTAAGAATTCGGGCAGCTCAGGAATGAGCATGTTGAAGCTTGCAAAAAAAAGAATCGTGCTAATGCACAAAAGCCAAAACTGAGAAGTATAAGTTGATGCTTGGGTTTTAGCAGCTAATGTCTTACTCATCTTTGTTAACCGCTGCCTCTTGGCCTTCTAGTAAATATGCTTTGATAAAATCATCGAGGTCGCCATCCAATACCGATTGTGCATCGTGGCTCTCCACTCCCGTTCGTGCGTCCTTCACTAATTTGTAAGGGTGCAACACATAATTTCTTATCTGCGAACCAAAATCGATTTTCATTTTTCCCGCTTCCACTTTGTCGCGTGCTGCGTTGCGCCTCTCTATCTCGCGCTGATATAGTTTAGATTTCAACATCTGCATGGCACGCTCGCGGTTGGCATGTTGGCTGCGCTCTACTTGGCACACAATCACAATGCCCGAAGGCTTGTGCGTGAGTTGCACTTTCGTCTCCACTTTATTTACGTTCTGCCCACCCGCACCGCCCGAGCGTGACGTTTGTATTTCCACATCCGCAGGGTTCACTTCAATCTCAATCGTGTTGTCAACTTTAGGATACACAAACACCGAAGCAAATGAAGTATGCCTGCGTTGATTCGAATCAAAAGGAGAAATGCGCACCAAGCGATGCACACCAATTTCAGATTTCAATTTTCCGTAAGCGAACGGGCCTTCAATCTCTAGCGTGGCAGATTTTATTCCCGCCACCTCGCCCGATTGATAATCGATCTGCGAAACCTTGTAGCCACTCTTCTCGCCCCACATAATGTACATGCGATTGATCATATCCGCCCAGTCATTGCTCTCCGTGCCGCCTGCGCCCGGGTTTATTTCCATCACCGCGCTCAGTTGATCCTCCTCGTGGCTCAACATTTTTTTAAATTCCAAATCCTCCACCGCCTTCGCCACTTTGGGGAACTCCATATCCAACTCCTCCTCACTCACATCACCCGCTTCGTGAAATTCATTCAGCACATCCAAGTCGTCCAATAATTTACTCACACGGCTATATTCATCCGTCCATATTTTTTTGGCGCGAATGTTTTTTAAAATCACTTCGGCATCCTTGGGCTTGTTCCAAAAATCAGCTTGGTGCGTAATACGTTCTTCGTCCTGGATTTCTACAATCTTGCGGTCGTAGTCAAAGATACCGCCTGAGGGCGGCAACACGGGTTTTCAAGTCCTTTAGCTGTTCGGTGGTCATCGAATAAAAAAATTAGGACGTAAAAGTAAGAAACCTTTGATGTTAATAAAAAGTAGTGAGGACTTTAGAGTTATTAAGTTTAATTGGGCGGCCTTTCGCTCCAACGCACAAAACCAACTCAGCTCAACCGGGCTATCCGCTATACTCCTCGCGCAATCACACATGCCTACCAGCTGCGGGGTGCCGCTCCTATCCCTGGCCGATGCCAGTACGTAGTTTTTACATGATCATTGGTCTTTCCATTTCAAAATAAGATGAAGCCCTCACCATTTTCAGTGAATACAGCTTGAAGCTACAAGGTGGAATAACCACAACTGAGTTGCACCTATTCCCTATATTTGAGAGTAAAAGCGCAATAGAGTTACGCTTTTACTAATGTTACCGTCAATGCTTAGACGGACAACAAAACAGAACAATTGACAGAAAAGAAGCCATCGCACATTCAGGCACATTTGGCTGCCCTTCGCACAAGCGACCGCTTCGCAGCCAAAAGAGCCTGAATTTAGCCAACACACAACATCGTATTTATGACGAAAGAGAATCAGATATTAATTGAATTATTGAATGGCGTTGTGAATTGGGCTGAGCTAAAGGTAAAACTTGAACAATTTAATACCAGTAAGACAGAAACAACCAGTAAGAAGACAATTGCTGGAAAAATATTTGAAGTTTTTTCGAAATACTATTTTTTGACTGACCCTAAGCAAAAAGACCTTTATAAAACAGTTTGGCTTTACAACGATATACCATCTGAAATTTCAAAAAAATTATCATTACCTCCTGTAGACCATGGTATCGATTTACTTCTTGTCGACCATGACGAAAAATATTATGCTGTACAATGTAAATTCACAAATGACGAAACAAAAATATTAAGTTGGCGTGGTGACAAGATTGCACATGTATTTGGCCTTGGAACCTTATGTGATAAAATTATTGTATTTACTAATGCATCAGACACTGCGCAGGTCGCGAAAGATTTCAACGAAAAATTTATACAAATTGCATTTGAAGAATTAGACAGCATTGAAAACGATGTATTTGAATTTATTTATGAAGTTGCAAAAGGAAATCAACCTAAAGAGCTAAAAAAATATTCGCCAGAGGCGCATCAAATATCCGCAATAAATGATGTAACAAATTACTTGAAAAGTAATCCAAGAACACAATTAATACTTCCTTGTGGTGCAGGTAAAACATTAACAGCACTTTGGATAAAAGAAAAATTACACTCTTCGAATACCTTAGTTCTTGTCCCTTCCCTTGCATTACTCAAACAAATAAAAAATGATTGGTCAAGGCACAAAAACTCTTACTTCCGATACATTTGTGTTTGTTCTGAAAAAGACATTGATAAAGATAGAAATGAGGATAAAATAGAAGTCCATACTTATGAAATAGGTGCTCCAGTTACAACGAAACCAATTGATGTTTCTCACTTTTTATCAAACAATTTCGAAAAAGTTGTTTATTGTACTTATCAATCTCTAGAAGTTATAAAAGAAGCTTGCTCACTCAATCCTAACTTTACCTTTGACTTAATAATATTTGATGAAGCGCACCGTACAACAGGAAGTAAAAAGAAAAATATATTCACGCTTGCCCATTATGATATAAATATTCCTGCTATTAAAAGAATGTATATGACAGCAACGCCTAAAGTTGTCAATATTAGATTAAAAAGTCGATTAGGAGAAGAATATCAAGACTTACTTTGCGATATGAGTAATCCTGAAATTTATGGAGAAGAGTCACACAGATTATCTTTTGGTGATGCTATAACTCAAAAAATATTAGTAGACTACAAAATTATTGGAATTGGTGTTAATGATAAACAAGTCAAAAAATTTATTGACGAAAGAAATTATATAGGTAACCTCACCGCAGAAGATATTGCGCATAATTACGCTTTGAATCTAGTAATGAATAAATACAATGCATCTCATTGCTTGTCCTTTCATTCTTTAGTAGCTGGAGCAAGAACATTTGCTCAAAGGCATGGTGAAATGTTTCCTGATGTATACTCTGAATACGTAGAAGGGAATCAAACAACAACTTACAGAGCAAAAGTTTTAAGACGATTTAAAAATGAACCAAAAGGCGTTGTTTCAAATGCACGCTGTTTAACAGAAGGAGTTGATGTTCCAACCATTGATCTAATCTACTTTTGCGACCCGAAAAGTTCAAAAATAGACATTGTTCAAGCAACTGGTAGAGCATTGAGAAAAGACAGAAAAGATAATAAAAAATTAAGAGGTTTAATTGTTGTACCTCTATTCCATTCATCAGATACTGACATTGAAGTTGAAATTAAAAAGAAACCAATTTTCAATTATTTAATTCAAGTTGTTCGTTCTCTTTGTGACCAAGATGAAAGGCTTGAAGCTGAAATAAACAATCTCTCATTCAAGAAAGGAAAAAAATCAGGCTCTAAAATTGAAATCGATTTTTTGGATAGCGAAACAGAAAAGGTTATTCTATTAGAAGGTTTAGAGAAGAAAATTAAAGATGTTCTCTTTGATGAAATAATTGAAAAAACTAGAAACTATTGGGATGTTCGATTTTTAGAACTGAAACAGTATATTGAAAAATTCGGAAACTCAACTATCTCAAAAAACAATTTAGAATACAAAGAACTATATCATTGGATTGGAAACCTTAGAAAAAATTATTATCAAAATACTTTAGACAAAGAAAAAGTAAAACGATTAAACGAAATTGGATTTGAATGGAAAGGCGAAAACAGAAGAGAAATAAATGATCTTGACTTAATTTGGAAACAAAGTTATGATAAGTTAAAAGAATATTTTCTCACAAACGGAAATTCTAATATCCCCGCTAGATATGAGGCGGACAAACCGCTCGGGACATGGTGTGTTGCTCAAAGAGTAAAATATGATAAAAATAAATTAGATATAGAGAAAATAGCGTTACTCGAAGAAATCAATTTTATTTGGGATCCAAAAAACGTTTACCCTCAATTTATTCAAGAATTAGAACAATATAAAATCAAACATGGCGATTGCCAAGTGCCTCAAGGTTCTATAATTTATCCTCAACTGGCAAGACAAGTTTTCCGAATGAGGAGAATTAAGCGACATGGTGAAATACAAACAAATGGAGATATAGTTTTAAAGGAAGGTGGGCGATTACCAAAATGGGTAATAACTAAATTAGAGGAAATGGGGTTTGAATGGGACGTTTCTTTCCCTGAATGGTTGGATAGATTTTCTGAATTGAATGAATTCTATTTAAAACATGGATATTCGAATGTAAAACAAAGTGAAAATCCTAGTCTGTACCAATGGTGCTATAAACAAAGAAGTCAATACGAAAGTTTAACTGACGAACAAATTTCAAAACTTCGTTCCATAAATTTCTCTTTTGAAATAAACAAAAATGACGAATTTGAAACTTTTACCCAAAGGATAGAATCTCTCAAGGAATATTACAGTGAACATAAAACATTTGAAATAGCTGTTAAATCAAAGCAGACAAGCAGTTTAAGACATTGGCTTAAACGAATAAAAAAAGAATACAATGAAGGTACATTATCTTCAGAAAAAATAAAAATGCTTCAAGACATTGGATTTGAAATTATAAATGATAGAGAAAATAGTAATGAAGCGTGGGAAGAAAAGTTCAAGCAATTAGAAGAACATTACGCAAGTAAAAAAACATTCTTAATATCTAAATACGATAAAAATCAAGCTTTAAAAGCTTGGCTCATTTATCAAAGGACTCTTTTTCGAAATGGCCAAATGCCTAACGAACGAATAGCTAAATTCAAAGACATTGGTTACTCGTTTGAAAATAAATACACCGGTACAAATAAAATTATTACCGATACTTTTTGGAATCAAAGAATTGAAGAATTAAAAACCTACTATTCTAAAACAGGGAATTACTATATTCCCGTAAAGGATAAAGAAAACGACAGTCTAAGAATTTGGATACAAAGTGTAAAAAGAAAATTCCGTGATAGACAGTTAACAGAAGAACAAGTTGCGGAATTAACAAGTCTAAATTTTGATTTTTCACAAAACAAAAAGGGTATTAGGTCGTCCGAAAATGTTGGAGATGCTTGGATGCAGCGACTAAATGAATTAAAAGCATTTTACGAAAAACATGGGACTTTCTATGTACCGAGACAAGATGAATCTTATAACACTCTTTACAATTGGATAATTACACAACGTGCTCTTTTTAACAAGGGTGAACTTTCAAATGAAAAGATTCACTTAATGAATTCCATTGGGTTCTCTATTTCTACAAACTATTTCCCAAAAAAGGAATATCCAAAAAATAACTTGTGGGATGAGAATTGGAATTTGAATTTTCAGATATTAAAAGATTATTTTGAGAGTAATAACACTTTTTTTATACCACAAACAGATATTGAACATAGGGCAACTCTGATTTGGCTTCGTAATCAAAAACATAAATTTAGTAAAGGAATTTTAGAGCCTGATAGAATTGAAAAACTTAAATCTATAGGTTATTCTTTTGATATAAAGTATACAGGCATTTCAAATTTAAAAATTAAAACGGAAAAAGCACCTAAGCCTCTTATTGAAAATTGGAACGAGCAATACCTAAATCTTATAACTTACAAATTAGAAAACGGAGACACGAACGTTCCAAAGTCATCTAAAAATAAAACTCTAGCTAATTGGGTTTTCAGACAGAGATATAATTTTAGGATTAATAAATTATCTGAAGAACAAATTAAAAAACTAAATCTTATAGGTTTTGAATGGGAGGTTAATCGTCAAGCAGACCACTCAGATGCTTGGCAAAATAAATATTTAGAACTAAAAAATATTTTTGAAAAAACTGGAAAATGCTTCGTGTCAAAAAATGACAACAAAAGCCTTTCGTCATGGGTATTGCAACAAAGAATGAATAAGAGAAAAAACAAACTTAGTCCTGAAAAAATTGAATTATTAAATCAAGTAAAGTTTGAATGGGATCCTGAATCAAAAGGTGGAGAGCCAGATGATGACCAGTGGTTTAATATGCTTCAACAACTTCAACAATACAAAGACAAATTTGGCGACTGCAATGTTTCACAATTAAACGTAGAATATAAAAAATTAGGCAGGTGGCTTAATGACCAAAGAGTAAACAATACACGAAATAAACTTTTATCACACAGAAAATCCTTGCTTAATGACATCGGTGTAATTTGGAATACAAAGGAACATGAATGGAATTTAAAATTTGAAATGCTTAAATTATTTTACAATAAAAATGGTCATTTTAATGTAAAGCAAAGCGACTTAGAATACAATGGACTTTACAATTGGTTATTTAAAATAAAAAAAACAGGACTTACTGCTGACCGAAAAGAAAAATTTGAATCTATTGGTTTCAATACAAAGGACATCAAGACAAATGAAACAAACTGACACCTACCCTAGCAGTCATACCCATTTGCGAGCCGCTCAAACCAACGCACGACCAAAGCTTGCAAAAAAGTATGCCTGCCCAAACGCACGTAAGACAGAAAAGCACTAGGCGGTAACAGCACCTACCAGTAATTGGCGCGGTCGAGGTAATATAAAGTTTTGTATCTTTAAAAAACCATTTGTGGTTATAGACAGTTGAGTGTTCCAAAACGCCAACTACTGGTAGCTGCAAACCGTTGGCAGTAATGGCCGACCCTCCGAAAAACGACTCAGACAGATTTGGAGATTGTTACCCGAATAGGTAACTTGCAGCGTGACAAAATTTCTCCGCGACACGTACGTTTACCAAAATCATTTTTGGGACTTCTATAACGACCAGAAACAAGAGGTTCAGGACAAGATTGACTATGTAATCGGACTCGTAAGAACTTTACAAATGGTTCCAGAGAGATTTTTTAAACATCTTGAAGGGACAGACGGAATTTATGAGATGAGAATAAAAGTAGGTTCTGATATTTATAGAATCTTCTGCTTCTTTGACCAAGGACAACTAATCATCTTGTTAAATGGATTTCAAAAAAAGAAAGATAAAACTCCGAGACAAGAAATTGTAAGAGCAGAACGACTTAAAAAAGAATATTATGACAACAAAACTAAAAGATAAAAATCTGACTTCGTGGGACGACCATCTTGACAAGAAGTACGGAAAAAAAGGAACTATCACACGGGAGAAATACGAAGAGGATTTCGAGACGTTCAAAATTGGAGTTCTAATACAAGAGGCACGTAAAAGACAACATTTGACTCAAGAAGAACTTGCAATTAAAGTTGGGACAACGAAAAACTATATTTCAAGGATTGAGAATAACGCCAGCGATATTAGACTGACAACCTTGATGAGAATTGTTCGAGAGGGACTTGGTGGACGATTAAAATTCTCGGTCGACATTTGAGAGAAGGCCACTACTGCCAATCGAGTAGACGGCCTCATCGGGTTTTTCACCGATGAGGTTCGCCTCTCACACCACGTAGCGTACGGGTCGCGTACTACGCGGTTCGCTAAGCATACTGCCATCGCTCTTTACACCGATCACAGCTTTGATCTACTTTAGTGTAAGGCTAGCCCCGACAAGTCGGGGAGCCTCCTTACAGAGGTTCGATCAACTTAACGTTTAGCCCTTCATTGGATGGTGAGGCCTCCGTAGTGCTTACGGCTCGTGGCTTCCAACTACTATGGCCTCTGCTGACTTCTCTTATGCCAACGCGTGGCACAGAGATCTCCCCAGGTAAGAGCCTATT
>JAYWHU010000138.1:0-26242 GCA_043777495.1 Cyclobacteriaceae bacterium
CCCCCCCACGACTTGGTGTGATGGTAATTCGTATGCTATTACCTTGTCAGAGTATAATCTTTTAGATATTTTACATCCCGATTAAACCTGATCTATGAAATACCTACTTCTATTCACGTCCCTTTTTCTAACCACTCAAAGTTCCATTGCCCAGCGTGACTATTGGCAGCAACGGGTAGAGTACAACATGGACGTGAAGTTGGATGTTTCCACCCATCGGGTAGCAGGAAATCAGCTATTGACCTACTACAATAACTCCCCCGATACGCTTACTAAAGTTTACTATCATCTTTATTTCAACGCATTCCAGCCTGGTAGCATGATGGACGTGCGTTCTCGCAACTTACCCGACCCCGACAGAAGGGTCATGGATCGCATCTCAAAATTGAAAGATGACGAGATCGGCTATCAACATATCCTCTCGCTAAAGCAAGATGGCAAAGTGCTTACCTATAAAATTACTGGCACTGTGATGGAGGTAACATTGGCCAAGCCGATGCTACCAAAATCAAAATCAGTATTTGATATGAAGTTTGAATCGCAAGTACCAAACCAAATCCGCAGAAGCGGAAGAAACAATCGTGAGGGTATTTCTTATTCCATGACACAGTGGTACCCAAAAATGGCCGAGTATGATTTTCAAGGATGGCATGCTTATCAATATGTGGCGCGAGAGTTCCATAGTCCCTGGGGAGACTTTGATGTGAAGATTACTATTGATCCAAAATTTGTCATTGGTGGAACAGGTAGGCTACAAAACGCTGATCAGATTGGACATGGTTATTCAAATGTTGATACTAAAAAATCATCAGGAGATTTGACTTGGCATTTTGTAGCCAAAGATGTAATCGACTTTGCATGGGCGGCAGACCCTGACTACACCCACGACAAAGCCAAAGTACCTAACGGCCCAGAGCTTCACTTCTTCTATCAAAAAAATGAAAAGACCACCGAGACTTGGAAAAAGATGGAAGACTATGCAGTGAAAGTTTTTCAATATCTCAATGAGCATTTCGGCAAATATCCTTTCGACACCTACTCGATCATACAAGGCGGAGATGGCGGCATGGAATACCCGATGTGTACCCTGATTTTGGGAGAAGGAAGCTTAGCGGGCGTGAGCGGCACGATGGCACACGAGGTAGCTCACAGTTGGTATCAAATGACATTGGCATCCAACGAAAGTTTATATGCATGGATGGATGAAGGCTTTACTGACTTTGCTAGTAGCGAGGCCATGGCCGCTATCTTGGGCGATGCCAACCCTCCTCATCAGGGCAGCTATGCTGGCTATTTCAGCTTAGTCAATAGCGGATTGCAAGAGCCAGCTAATCAGCATTCTGATCACTTTATTACCAATAGAGCTTACGGCACAATGGCATATAGCATGGGTGCTGTTTTTCTTGAGCAATTAAAATACCTGATAGGCGAACAAAATTTTTATAAAGGCATGATGCGCTACTACAATACGTGGAAGATGAAGCATCCAGAGCCTAATGACTTTATTCGTGTGATGGAGAAAGCATCTGGGTTGCAATTGCATTGGTACCTGCGCTATTGGATCAACACCACCAAGCGCATAGACTATGGAATTGGCAACATCACTGAGAAAGAGGGCAGCTCTTTAATCGATCTTAACAGAGTTGGGGAATTCCCCATGCCTATTGATTTGGTGGTGACTTATAAAGATGGAGGTAAAGAATTGCTTTATATCTCTGTGAACGAACTTCTTGGAAACAAGCCAGTTGAAGACGCTAGTATAAAACGGACGGTGCTTGAAGCATGGCCGTGGGTCAATCCTTCTTACACCTTGAAAATCAATAAGAAGATGAGCGAAATAGAAAGTATTGAGATAGACCCAAGCCAGCGCATGGCGGATGTGAACCGAAAGAACAACAAAGTGACAATATCTGAGCTAAAACCTTACACTGATCCGACCAAATAGCTTTTGTTTTCAACTATTTTCATTAAAATTGGAGCATGGAAAAGAAAGCTGAAATTCAGAAGACCATTTATGACAATGCGAAGTCGCACTTTCTGGGCAACTTCCCCGATTCGTTGCCTATAGAGCAAGCCTACGTGCACATCGGTATTTACCTAGGCTGGGTCATTGATATGGATCTTTATTCAGAATATTTTGAAGAAGAGGCTGGGGCACAAATCTTCCGTTTCAAGCGCAGAGAAATCTCTTGCACAATATTAAGCGAAATTTGGGACGGCTATCTTGGTTTTGAGCTTTTCAGCAGAACTGGCAATATGTTTACCTACTACTATTACGGTGGTGGCCTCTATCGTGCCGACTATGACGAAATTTTGGTGAAAGCTCTTCCAAGTATCTATCATGTGGTGGATAGCTGGGAACATTACGAAAAAATGAAAGTGCGCATCTCCATGCGGTATCAAGACTGGAAGAAATTGACGGGGAATTAAGCCAAGAAGCAATAAGCAAAAGGCAAATTAATTGCCTCTTGCAATTTGCCTTTTGCTTATCCCCACTCCGTTACTCATAAATTTACTGGATTTGCTTCCCGGCTTTATCAATCACTATTATTTTACTCTCTACACCTGTACTCGTCTTGATAGATAGCTCCCCGCTTTCAATAGAGTAGGTAATTTGTGTTGGCATCATATCCAATTTGATGTTATTGCTCCAAGCCAAACCATCTGACCGATAGACCTTTGTTACTGTTGCTGGAAATTTTTCTGCTACTTTGCCTTCAGAATAAATCACTGAATAGAACACTTGACCCGCTTCATCAGATGTTGATAAACACTTGATGATAGGTAAGTTTCTCTTATTAAAGCTAGATTGATCTACGGAAAATGTTGCCTTTACATCAGGTACGCGCGTAGGCGTAATAGAATATAAATAGCCAGTTGCCAAGGAGTCTTTATAGACCAGACCAACGGTATACTTTTCCTCCACAACCACTAAGGGTTTATGATTTAATTCCCTTGTTTTTTCAAAAAAGAGTGGGATTGAATCCGTTCCATTTACAGCCCACTTGGTGGCTTGCATAGTAGCCTCCCATTCAATTTGCTTCTTTAGCTCTTCACGATGTGCATAATCCAATGTGGTACTGATCAAACTTGCTAAGACAGATTTTGTTCCATACGACTTAGTGATGAAATGACTGTAGTTATCTGACTCCGCACTCAAATCTCGTTTTGCCAAAATACCAGCAATACTATCCAAATGACGGATACTTTTTAATTCATCGGTTAGGTAAGTGAGTTTGAGTTTTACATTGCTGGTGTCTCTCAATGGTTTATGTATAATCACAGTAGATTGATATTTCATTTCTGCCTTCTTTACATCAAACACAGCAATGGGCAACGGATCAGCATCGTACTTTAAAAGTTGCGAATACAAGAGTTTGTCTTCTAATTGAGTGACCTCATTAATCACTGAAACGGAATCTTTCTTGATCTTATCACTGAGTTTGTTAAGGGCAATGTCGTAACTGATAAGCCGATCCTTCATTGGGTAAATCACTTTTTCAATCGTCTCCACTGTTGATTTGGACCACCGCTTATAATCCCAGATTTTTAAATCATCATTTGTAAAATCGGCAGGGCTTGATCCATCTCTCTTCATGTCAATGATCTCTTGTAAATTCAATTGCTGGTTGTAACCAGTTTTGCCTAATTGTTTGGAAACGGATTTGTAATTATTGAACGAGGTTATTACAGAATCAAATGCCAATTCAAGCTCCTTTAGTTTACCAACTAAAGCCTCATCGGCACGTAAATAAAAAGAGCGTTCTGGGCCATATTTTGATTCAATGCTTTTATAGTTTGAATTTAGTTTTGTGTATTGACTCTCTGCTTGTACAAAATACTTCTTCAACTCTTTTACCTTCTCTTTCCTTTCTTTTAATGATTTGACGCGGGTTTCTAAATCCAACCGTACATCCGAAAGCTTAATGCCAAATTCTCCAGTGCGCAAATCCCTGCGGCTATACATCTCATAATATTCATCATTTCTTTTCAATTCCTTCTCCGTAATCATGTTATATGCCTTATCAAAAAACATGACGGAAGAATCACAACGAGCAATTAAAATGTCGGTGTGCTTTAAAACATCGTTTGCCTGCGCCTTTTCTTGCAGGGTAATGCCCATGTAAAGAAATGCGTTGGGGTTATCATCGTTCTCCTTCAAGTATCGCCTTAAGAAAGGCTCTGCTTTTTCATACTGCTTTACTTTCAGCAGTTCAACCAAGTCTTTATACTTTACTTTTTGGGCAAGCGATTCAATCGAGATGCATGAAAGAATAAAGATGAAAGCAACTATTTTGTTCATTTTGAAGTTTAAATTGTTCCAAGTTATCAAAATATGGACATTTGTTAAAAAAGCTTTCCAATAACTGCGCCAAATCCAATACTTTGAATGAAGATAATAAAAGAAATAACAAAAACAGGTCTCAGTATACTGATTATTTTGCTGGTATTGAAGTATACCGGACTGATTGGAAGCCTCTCCTACGCAACACAATCTGCTGTGATGAAAACGGGGTTACTAGATAGTGATGCGGAAGCTAATGGAGCGGAGTCTTTTGATTATAATTTTGCCATCAAAGATTTGAGTGGAAAAAAAATTGCCTTCGATAAATATAAAGGCAAGGTTGTGTTTCTAAATCTCTGGGCAACTTGGTGTGGCCCATGCCGCGCAGAGATGGCAAGTATTCAAAAACTTTATTCGGGTATGGGCGGTGACAGCGTTTCGTTCGTCATGCTTTCTCTTGACAAAGATCGCGACAAAGAAAAAGTAGTGAAGTACATCAAGGATAAAGAGTTCACATTCCCTGTGTTCTTGCCATCAGGCTATTTATCAGAACAATTAAACGTCCCTTCCATCCCAACTACGTTTGTCGTTGGCAAGGATGGAAAAATTGCCATGAAAGAAATAGGGACTACTAATTTTAACACACCAAAGTTTAAAAAGTTTTTACAAAAACTCTCTACTGAAAAATAGGCAAACACTACCTTTCATCGGCTCACACTTTGTCAACTGCTTATTGTCAATAGCTTTTTTAATTTAGCCAGCCCCACACTCCCCTTCTCTTCAATAAATTCTAAATTAGGCACGTGGAGGATGTCAGGCTTCTTGGGGTCGATCACATATTTTTTGACCCGATCAGGAACGTAATCGATCAAACTCGCAGCGGGATAAACAACCATTGAAGTGCCGACTACTAAAAAAATATCTGCGGTGCTTACGATGACGGATGCCACTTCCATCATTGGCACCGCTTCGCCAAACCAAACGATGTTGGGGCGAAGTTGCGAGCCACGTTCGCATTTGTCACCTAGTTTCAATTGCCAACCTTTGATTGGATAAATAAGCGAAGGGTCTAGCGTGCTGCGTGATTCAAATAATTTTCCATGCAGGTGAATGACATTTGTAGAGCCAGCACGCTCATGAAGGTCATCAACATTTTGGGTGATGATGGTGACATCAAAATCCTTTTCAAGTTCAGCCAATATTTCATGGCCACGATTTGGCTTTACACCTACTGCTTGCTTTCTGCGTTCGTTATAAAAGTCTAATACCAATTTTGGGTTACGCTCCCATCCTTGTGGCGTGGCCACGTCTTCCACCTTGTGGCCTTCCCACAATCCACCCGAATCACGAAAAGTAGCGATGCCGCTTTCTGCACTGATGCCTGCTCCAGTGAGGGCGATGAGTTTTTTGTTCATATTATCTACGTGCACTTTTAACTAAATCTTTTAGGCAAATGCCAAGGTACTTTGAAAACGAAACACCATGCTTACTAATTTGCTTTTGAGGGCTTTTTAAAAAGCCTGGGCCATAAACAATCTTTTGAATGGTCCTATTTTTTGATCCATCAATATCATCTGTGAGCGATAACTCTGACAAAGAAGCAGTCTTATGGAAGTAATAAAAAAAAAGAACAAATCGCGCTTTTGAAGCTGCCATAATAAAAGGGAGTGAAAGCCCAATTACACTTACTATCACGCCTGTAGTTTGTTTTTGAGGAGATACCAATTCTACAGCTTGAACCCGAATTTGAAGAGAAGAAACCTTATTATCGCTGGATCTAGCAATTTTGAATGGATGACTTTCTGAATTGTATAAAATAATAAAATCATCCAGCTGTTTATTCAATTCTGACTGAATCGCCTGATGAATAGCAGGATTTATTTGTAGATCGATACCTAGTACTTCAATTTTAGTGTTTGGTTTTAGTGACAGTGTTTGTTGGGGTACGCAACCAACTAACATAACAAGGCCAATTAGATAAATTTTTCGCATCATTTATTATAGAATTTTTGACTAAAAATAGCGGTTTAATTATCTTCACTTTAGTTTCCTATCAAAAAAATCCTTCGCTGCCGTAAATACTCGTGACCAACTTTCATAGCGCAAGAAACCGTGTACTTCATCTGGCAATACCAACAATTCTACTGGCACGTTCTTTTCGCGCAGCCGCTCAACCAAATCAGTGGTTTGCTGAAAGTTTACATTGCGGTCGTCATCGCCATGAACAAACAAAACAGGTGCTGTCCATTTAGATAAATCAGAAACAGGTGATGATTTGAACGCTAGGTCTAATTCTTTTTTATCAATACCCCACAAGTTCGTGGCATCTTGCCCATCAAACGACCAATCGTGTACACCATGCAGATCAACACCTGCCTTAAAAATTTCAGGATTGCGTGCCAAGCCCATCGCGGTTAAGTAGCCACCATACGAGCCGCCCCACAGGCCAATCTTATTTGCCTCTACTTCAGGCAATGTTTGTAGATACTTTGCGGCTGCCACCACATCTTGGTACTCACTCGCCCCGCGTGGCCCTTGGTTTTTTGCCCTGCGAAAATCTTTTCCGTAGCCAATCCCATCTCGATAGTTAACAGCTATCACCGCATAGCCTTGATTGGCCAAGTATTGATTGAATACATAGCAATTGATATAGTAATCACTGTAATGAAAGCCCAACAACATTTGCCTGATGGGGCCACCGTGCATAAACACTACACCTGCTCTTTTACCTGTTACATTTCTATTGATGAACAATTGACCGTGAATGGCTGTGCCATCTGCCGCTTTGAAAATAACTGGTTCTGGTTTTACAAACATCGTGGGAGAGAACGAAGCCAGTTTTTGAGGAAAAATTTGTGCCGTTGCCTTACGTGTTTCGTCCACACGCACCAACATCTTAGAAGTGTTGACCGTTGACTTGAAACAATACAATTCATTTCCCCCGAAAGAGGGATACATTTCAATCCCCTCCCCTGCTGTAACCGCCACAGGATTTCCAGTTGAGACATTTGATTTCCAAATATGCCTGCGATCAATATCCTCACGATTACCATCGAAATAAATATTTTGTCCAGATGCGTCCAGCACAAAACTTTCCACTTCGCCATCGCCCGGTGTTATGTCTTTCGCATCGCTGCCATCAGGGTTGATGGAAAAAATATGATTCCATCCCGTGTGTTCCGAATAAAACAAAATACGATTAGTGCTAGTCCAGGCCAACGGATTGGATGGATAATCCTGTGCAAAGCCTCCGTCATCGCTGAGCGATTTCCAAATCATCTTAGTTAAACTTGTTTCCGCATCGGCTACTATCACCGAAAATCTGATGCCACTTGTTAAGTCGGATAGTGACCGCATCTTCGTGCCCGGCATCCGAATAAATGCTACACTCTTACTATCGGGGCTCCAGACGGGAAGTTGATCGTTGGTAAGGTCAGGCGCGATCCAGCGGATTGATCTTTTGATAGTGCTGTAAATGCCAATGAAGCTGTGATCTCCCCGATCGCTTGTAAAAAGTATTTCATTTCCATTGGGCGAAAACTTGGGAGCGTAATTGGTGCCACGTGCCACAAACAATAATTTCGGTACAGCATTGATCTCTAGTGTTGATTCCATGATCTGCCCACCTTTGGCAAAAAGAAATTTCAATCCATCCGAATAAAATACAGGACTGTTACCAAGTGTTATTTTCGCGGCTTGACTTTTATTTCCAATATCCTTAAAGTAAATGGCTTGCTCGGTGCCATCCGCCAAACTTGCGGGGTTGGGATTTTGTCCTTTGCTATTGGCTCCACCGCCACGCACAAATAGCAACTTCAATCCATTGGGTGAAAAAGTCAGTTGAGAAATCTCTTGCCCATCATCTTGCTGAAAATCGGTGAGAAAGCGCGGCAGGTCAGTGCCTGTCTTTACCACAATGTTACGCTTTCCATGGTCGTTGATCACCCACGCAATGTTCTTTCCATCTTTGGAGGATGCAAAGCTAGATTCGATGGGGTGGCTGAGAAGCTGTTCCAGCGCAGTTTGTGCAAAGGAATTGCAGAATGAGATCAGTAGCGGAATAAGGATGAGTTTTTTCATAGTTCACTATTTTATTAAGCAATGCAGTTCAAAGCTGAAAAAAAGAAAATAGCCATCCAAGCAATTTGGAGTAGCAATTTTTAAAAAGATCGCTTACATTTAAAACACAAATTTCAATCATGCCCGATCTTCAAATCAAAAAATCATCCAAGACTTATGATGTGTGCATTGTAGGTTCTGGTGCAGGTGGTGGAATGGCCGCTTACGTTCTTGCCAATGCGGGCGTAAAAGTCGCGTTACTTGAAGCGGGGCCTATGTATGACCCAGCTAAGAATGTAACTCAATTAAAATTCCCTTATGAATCTCCACGCAGAGGGGCAAGTACCACTTTCCGCCCTTTCGGGGATTTTGATGCAGCTTATGGTGGCTGGGAACTGGAAGGCGAGCCTTATACACAAAAAAATGGAACACAATTCGATTGGTTTCGCTCGCGCATGTTGGGAGGCCGCACCAATCACTGGGGCAGGATTTCGTTACGCTTCGGCCCCAACGATTTCAAACACAAAAGTATTGATGGATTGGGCGAAGATTGGCCAATTGGCTATGATGATGTTGCTCCTTACTATGATAAGGTTGATAAATTGATTGGTGTGTTCGGCACGAAGGAAGGAATCTATAATGAACCAGATGGGATTTTTCTTCCACCACCTAAACCAAGGCTGCATGAACTTTTTGTAAAAGATGCAGCTTCATCGCTGGGTGTTAACGTTATTCCTTCTCGCCTATCCATTCTTACCCAAAAAATTAATGAAGATCGCGGTGCATGTTTCTACTGCGCACAATGCAATAGAGGCTGCACCGTTCATGCAGATTTTTCTTCTTCCTCAGTATTGGTAAATCCAGCCATCAAAACAGGAAACGTTGACGTGATCGCTAACGCGATGGCGCGTGAAGTTTTGACCAATGATAAAGGTGAGGCCACGGGAGTTTCTTATGTGAGCAAAGATGACATGCAAGAATATCAACTCAGTGCGCGTGTTGTGATATTAGCTGCGAGTGCAGGCGAATCTGCTCGATTGCTGCTTAATTCAAAATCATCTTTCCACCCAAATGGGTTGGCCAATGATAGCAATGTAGTGGGAAAATATTTGCATGACTCCACTGGTGTGGCAATGGGCGGTGTGCTTCCCAAATTATTTAACAGAAAGAGATACAATGAAGATGGTGTGGGCGGCTTACATTTATATTCTCCTTGGTGGCTCGATAATAAAAAATTGAACTTCCCTCGTGGCTACCACATTGAGTATTGGGGCGGGATGGGAATGCCGAGCTACGGATTTGGTGGCGGCATACAAGGCATCAATGGAAAATATCCTGGTAAAGATGGAAAGATAAAACCCGCGGGTGGCTATGGTGCTTCTCTAAAAGAAGATTATCGTTATTACTACGGAGCAAGCTTTGGTATGGCGGGTCGTGGTGAAGCAATTGCAAGAGAAGATAACTACTGTGAGATCGATCCAAACGTAGTCGATAAATATGGGATTCCCGTTCTCCGTTTCCATTACAAGTGGAGCGATCATGAAATCAAACAGGCCAAGCACATGCAGGATACTTTCCAAGAGATCATCCACAAAATGGGGGGTGATATTACTTGGGGCGTAAAAGGTGCTGATCAAAATTACGGGTTGGAAACACCTGGCCGCATCATACACGAAGTGGGCACGGTGCGCATGGGCAACGAAAAGAAAAAATCTGCCCTCAACAAATTCAACCAAGCGCATGACTGCAAAAATCTTTTTGTTGTCGATGGCGGAGCGTTCGTTTCGCAAGCTGACAAAAATCCTACATGGACGATCTTGGCTCTATCAATGCGAGCAAGTGAATATATTATTGATGAGATGAAGAAGCAAAACATCTAAGATTTAAGATGTTAGATTTAAGATTTATGATTTATAGCGGATGTTAGCATTGAGTGAAAATCACAAATCTAAAATGATCTGGCAAACTGTTTGTATTATTGATAGTCTAAAAAAATAGTAGAACATAATTCAAAATTCAATATTTGAGAATTAAGATTTCGAGCCTAGGTTAGAGCACAGTAAATCTTAAATCACAAATCTTAAATCTAAAATTAAAAAATGGATCGGAGAAAATACCTAAAAACCCTTGCTGTTGGCTCGCTTTCAGCAGCTGCGTTGTTGCAAACGTGCGCTCCTGAAAAAAAGGAAGAGGCACCTGATCTGGCAAAAGTCAACGGAGGGCATGATCGCCAACCAAATGAAATAGAGCATTTCAAAAAAGTATCTGCTGAAAAGTTTTTAGATGCGCACGAAATGGCTACAATAACTATCTTGGTTGATATTATCATTCCAAAGGATGAAGTCTCAGGCAGTGCCACCGAAGCAGGTGTGCCCGATTTCATTGAGTTCATTGTAAAAGATATGCCACGCCACCAACTGCCGATGCGCGGAGGATTGAAGTGGCTAGACCTTCAGTGCATGAAGCGATACACCAAACCATTTACTGATTGTACTTCAGCACAACAAATAGAAATGGTGGATGAGATCGCATTCCCCGACAAAGCAAAACCTGAGATGACGCAAGGCGTAGCCTTCTTCAATCTACTTCGTGATTTAACAGCTACTGGTTTTTATACAAGCAAAATTGGCTTGGCCGATATTGGTTACATGGGCAACAAACCCAACCAATGGGATGGTGTGCCGCAAGAAGTGCTTGATCAGTATGGAGTAAAGTATGATGAGCGGACATTGGCGGAGAGTATTAAGTTTGATGAGTAGTCAGTAGGACTTAGGAATTGGGGATTGGGACTTAGGTGTTGATAAGTAGTAAATGGTAAATTGTGAGTGGTAAGTGGTAAGTTCTATTTTAGATTCATCAAAAATTCTGATTTCTAAATTCTAACTTCTGACTTCTCTTATATTCACTGACTTCTCTTATATTCAATAAAATTATATTAATTCTAAAATCACTAATCAAAAATATTTTTTATGAGCAATTCAACAAATCAAAGTCGCAGGGCATTTTTAAAAACATTGGGGCTTGCAGGGGCGGCATTCACCATATTGCCTCGTCATGTGTTAGGTGGAAACGGCTACATTGCGCCAAGTGATACCGTTTACATTGCGGGCATTGGTGTGGGTGGCAAAGGCACGAGCGACTTAACTGGTTTTGCGAAAAATCCAAAAGCAAAAATCTCCTTCCTCTGCGATGTAGACGACCGCATGGCCGTTGAGTCAAAGAAAAATTTCCCCAACGCAAAATATTACAAAGACTTCCGCGTGATGTTAGACAAAGAAGCAAAGAGCATTGATGCCGTTTCTGTTTCTACTGCCGATCATACACACGCAGTTGCAGCAATGGCCGCTATGCAAAGAGGCAAGCATGTATATGTGCAAAAGCCTTTGACGCATGATATCTATGAAGCGCGGATGTTGACAGAGGCTGCGAAAAAATATAAAGTGGTTACACAGATGGGCAATCAATTCGCTTCTGCGGATTATGTGCGCACTTGCAAAGAGTGGGTGGACGCAGGTTTGATTGGTGATGTTACCCAAGTGCAAGTGTGGAGCAATAGACCCGTGTGGCCGCAGGGAATTGCAACGCCAACGGGCAAGCATGACATCCCAAAAGAATTGGATTGGGGTTTATGGCTAGGCCCCACTAAGAAAATTGATTTCAATCCTGCCTATTTACCATTCAACTGGCGAGGCTGGTGGCAATTCGGCACAGGCGCATTGGGAGACATGGGCTGCCACATCATGGATGCACCGTTTCGTATTTTGCCTATCGACTACCCCAGCGAAGTAGAGTGTAGTGCTACCACTGCGTGGGAAGGATTTTTCAAAGAAGCTGATTATGCAGATAGCTGCCCTTCGTCTTCCATTATTCATTTAAAATTTCCAAGAAAGGATGGTAAGGGCGATATTAAAATGACGTGGATGGATGGAGGCTTGCAACCAAAACGTCCTGATGAATTATTGCCAGAAGAAGTAATGGGCTCCTGGGGCAACGGATATATTTTTGAAGGAACCAAAGGAAAAATAATGGGCAACTATGAATCTCAGCCAACACTTCTCCCCTCTTCGCGCATGAAAGAAGTAACATTGCCTTCGCAAACTATCCCGCGCGTTCAAGGTGCGCAAGAAGGCCATTATACGCAATGGGTAGAAGCCTGTACCAAAGGATACGGCAACATGCAACTGAGTTCTTCTTTCGATTATGCAGGGCCATTTACTGAAGCTGTGCTAATGGGCAACTTAGCGATCCGTAGTTATAACCAACGCAAAATGAATGCAGATGGAAAAGGTTACACTTTCCCGGGCCGCAAGAAATTATTGTGGGATGCCAAGAGTATGAAGATCACCAACTTTGAACCGGCCAATGAATTTGTGAAGAGAGAGTACAGGGCTGGGTGGAGTTTATAGAAATTAAAGTTTGAAGAACAGCTTATTGGCTTGGTATAATTGGCGAGGTATAGGTCATCAAAACATTGACCTGCAGTTTCTGTTTTTGTTTGCCGTCATCTTCTTTGGGCTAATCTATTTTATCGATTTTCTAGATAAGAAATTTTGGAAGCGCAAGGGGAAAAAATAATCAAGTATGTAGTTGGTGAATGGTGAAAAAACTGAAGCAATAAAAGTTTTTATATACTTACTGCCCAACCGATACAGCTCGCCCAATAACATAAAGCAGGCAAAAGAGTGGCAATACTTCTTGCCATGAAGGGACAGTGAAAAGTATAAAAACATTGGGCGATTACTCCTGCGCTGCATCAAAAGATTCCCTATTTTTACAATCCTAAAAAACAACTATGCTCTTATCTATCGACCCTACTGAAACCAATGCTTGGACAAAACTGACCGCTCACTTTCTTTCTATGCAGGCCACACATCTGCGGGAATTATTTGAAGAAGACGCAAATCGGTTTGAAAAACTCCAATTGAAACTAGACGACATCCTCATTGATTATTCCAAGAACATCATTACACAAGGGACGATTGATCTATTGATTGAGTTAGCGAATGAAACAGAATTGGCCAAGGCCATTGAATCCATGTTTCGAGGAGAGCGCATCAACCAAACGGAAAACCGTGCCGTGCTTCACACCGCTTTGCGCAATAGATCAAACACGCCTGTGATGGTAGATGGTATTGATGTAATGCCCGACATTAATAAGGTGCTGAACCAGATGAAGGATTTTTCGTCAAGGTTATTGGATGGCCGGTGGAAAGGTTTTTCTGGAAAGGCAATCACCGATATTGTGAACATTGGCATTGGTGGTTCTGATCTTGGTCCGCTAATGGTTTGCGAAGCATTGAAACCGTATCATAAAAATATCAAGCCGCATTTTGTATCAAATGTAGACGGTACACACATTGCCGAGGTAACGAAACATCTGAACCCAGAAACCACGCTCTTCATCATCGCCTCTAAGACATTCACTACGCAAGAGACCATGACTAATGCCGAGTCGGCCAAGAAATGGTTTTTAGTCAAAACAAATAATCAAGGCGATGTCTCAAAACATTTCGTGGCAGTCTCTACCAATACTAAATCAGTTACAGCCTTTGGTATTGCACCAGAGAATATGTTTGTGTTCTGGGATTGGGTAGGTGGTAGATATTCGTTGTGGTCTTCCATCGGCTTGTCCATTGCCTGCACTATTGGCTTCGAGAATTTTGAACAGTTACTGGAAGGCGCAAACAAAATGGACAATCATTTTAAGAATGAACCATTCGATAAAAATATTCCAGTGATTCTTGCCTTGATTGGAATTTGGTACGTGAACTTCTTTGATGCCTCATCAGAGGCAATTTTACCTTACGACCAATACTTGCATCGCTTTGCTGCTTACTTCCAACAAGGTAACATGGAGAGCAACGGAAAATCGGTTGATCGCTCAGGCAAACAAGTAATGCATCAAACAGGCCCTGTGATTTGGGGTGAGCCGGGTACAAATGGGCAACATGCTTTTTATCAACTCATCCATCAAGGCACCAAAATGATCCCCTGCGATTTCATCGCGCCTGCAAAAAGCCAAAACCCATTGAGCGATCACCACGATAAATTACTCTCCAATTATTTTGCACAGACCGAAGCATTGATGATGGGCAAGACGGAAGAAGAAGTGGAGAAAGAACTGAAAGCCGCAGGCATGTCTGGCGAAGAGATTGAATTTCACAAGCCCTACAGAGTATTCAATGGCAACAAACCTACCAACTCTATTTTGTTTGAGAAATTAACTCCCAAAACATTGGGCTGCTTGATCGCTCTGTACGAACACAAAATTTTTGTGCAAGGTGTGATCTGGAACGTCTTCAGCTTCGATCAATGGGGTGTGGAATTAGGCAAAGTATTGGCTAAGAAAATTCTTCCCGAGCTTAGTTCACCTGATGTTATTTCATCGCACGATTCATCCACTAATGGATTGATTAATTATTTCAAACGATTGAAAACGAACTAATCGACCAAAAAAATAACATTCTTGTAAAATGGAGTTCATCTACTATTTTTGGGCACCAAAATGATGTAATGGAGAATAAAATTTCGAAGATTGGTGTGTTTACTTCTGGTGGTGATGCACCGGGTATGAATGCTGCCATTCGTGCTGTGGTGCGAGCTTCCATCTATTATAAAAAAGAAGTGTATGGAATCATGCAAGGCTACGAAGGCATGATCAGTGGCGACATAGTGAAGTTGGGCGCACGCTCTGTTGGCAACATCATTCAACGTGGTGGCACAATTTTGAAAACGGCACGCAGCCAAGAGTTTCGCACCAAAGAAGGAAGAGAAAAAGCGTTTCAGAATTTAAAGAAGAACGGCATTGAAGCACTCGTAGCGATTGGTGGCGATGGCACATTCACTGGCCTTCACAAATTCTATGAAGAGTTCAAGATTCCATCTATTTGTATTCCCGGAACAATTGATAATGACTTAGCCGGCACAGATTATACTATCGGCTTTGATACTGCCACCAACACTGCGGTAGAAGCAATCGACAAAATCAGAGACACCGCTATTTCACATAACCGACTTTTCTTTATTGAGGTAATGGGGCGCAACTCAGGTTATATTGCCATCAACTGTGGCATTGCAGGGGGCGCAGTAGCAACTATTCTTCCAGAAGAATCGATGTCGCTAGATGATCTATTCAACAAATTAGATGAAGGCGGAAAGACCAATAAAAAATCAAGTTTGATTGTAGTGGCCGAAGGCAGCAAAATTGGCGGAGCTATTGAATTGGCCAAAATGTTTTCTGAACGCAACAATTACTTCGATATCAAAGTAACCATACTCGGTCACTTACAGCGCGGAGGTACTCCCACTTACTTTGATCGGGTGCTTGCCAGCAAGATGGGCGTAGCTGCGGTGGAAGGATTGCTAGAAGGCAAGAATGATGTGATGGTGGGAGTTAAAAACGGTGTGATGGTGTACAATAGTTTTGATATGATCATGTCGCATCACCATGAGATTGATACCGAGTCGTTGAGGATAGCGAAGATACTTTCCATTTAGGCATTAGGACTTGGGACTTAGGCATTTGTAATGGGTAAACTTAAGCAACTTCTGACTTCTAATTTCTAACTTCCAACTTCTGACTTCTAATTTTCAACACATCAAGCATGACAGAGTTAACCGTAGGCATTGATATTGGAGGGACTAACACCAAGTATGGTATTGTAGACCGCAGCGGGCACGTGCATCTCCAAGGCAACATTCCTACTACCAAGTATGAGGAGTTTCAAGATTACTTTGATGCCATGGCAGAAGCATTGCGCGAAGGCATCAAGAAATTACCTACCGATTCTCGTGTGATAGGGATTGGCGTGGGTGCAGCAAATGGAAACTACTACACAGGCAATATTGAGCGCGCCACCAATTTAAAATGGAAAGGTGTTTTGCCATTGGCTAAAATGTTTGGTGATGAGTTTGGTGTGCCGAGCATTGTAACCAACGATGCAAATGCTGCCGCAGTAGGCGAAATGATTTATGGCAATGCCAAAGGCATGAAAGATTTTGTGGTGATCACACTCGGCACAGGGCTAGGCAGCGGTTTTGTATGTGGAGGCGTATTGCTCAACGGGCATCATGGAATTGCTGGTGAAGTAGGTCACACTTCTGTAAATCCGGTGGGTCGCTATTGCAACTGCGGTAAGCGCGGATGTTTAGAGACGTATGTTTCTGCTACGGGTATCAAACGAACTGTTTATAAATTACTGGCCGATCATTTAGAGCCAAGTGAACTGCGTGGTATCAGCTTTGATAACCTGAATACCAAGATGATTACAGAGGCTGCCCTACGGGGAGATATTGTTGCCAAAGAAGCTTATGAATATACTGGCCGCATTTTAGGAATGAAGTTGGCCGAGACAGTGGTGCACACAGATCCAGAAGCAATCTTTTTATTTGGAGGCCTATCGCTGGCTGGCGATTTAATTTTTAAACCCACCATCAAGCACATGGAGGCCAATCTGATGCCTCTCTTCCGTGGAAAAATAAAAGTCCTCCCCTCTGCCCTGCAAAATCAAGCTGCGCCTATCTTAGGCGCTAGTAGCTTGGTATGGGATTCATTGGATAAGAAGAAGGTGGAGATGGCTTAGAGATATTTTAATTTTTCCGTTCGGCTTTCTGATAGGGTACTCCCCCAAACTGTATTAGTACTGATGTAACGATAAAGATCAACCGCATCATAGACTTGCAGAACAACGATCTACTGCATCGCAATATCGACCAGCCATGATCAGTATGCAGTTGGAAGGCACAAGCGGATGCTTGCGCCAGCGAGGGGAATAATGCGTAAGAAAACCTAGTTATTGTTGGTCTCCCGACCAGCAATCCAACAATCCTAAATCTCCGAATGATGTGTGAGAAAACCCTAGTTATTGTTGGTCTCCCGACCAACAATCCTAAATCTCCCCTAGTTATTGTTGGTCTCCCGACCAACAATCTTAAACCTCCGAATAATGCGTAAGAAAACCAAATCCATCTTCGCCAGTTTCATAAAAACTTGCAGAGCTGTATCTGTAATCTTCAGGCAGCGATACCAATTGCCAATGCGGCTGACAAGGGTTATTATGAAGATAGTCAAACTTTTGCTTGAAGAACCATTCGTGAATCAGATCAATGCTCATCGAGTTACGTTTCCATACTTGAAATGTCCTATCCTTTAGCCCAACGTACAATTCCTCCAATCCTTGCATGCCCTTCTTACTCTTGATCAAAGTCAATAATTCTTTTGCTGTGAATTTCAAGAAATCACGCTGTACATCCTCAAGCTTCTGTTCATTTTGAATACGCCAGATGATATGAAGATGATTGGGCATGATCACAAATGCCGCTATTTTAACGTGGCCGACCTTCACCTGATAGTTAAGTGCTTTGATAATTATATCCTTCGCTTCATCTGACTTAAGTAAATGAAGCCAGTCATTACAGACAGCAGTGAAGAATTGAACGTGATGATGCTCCAATCTCATACTCGAAAATAATACGAAAATCCGAAATAAGTTATTCAAGAATAAGATTGTTGGTCGGGAGACCAACAATAACTAAAAAGTTTTGACCAACATCAACTAGGGATTTGCAAAGTGGCACTAGCTGTTCGAAGGTATTTACCGTTGCCAACAGTGGCGAATTGAAAGACATTGATTTAACGATAAAGGCAATTGTTAGGAAAAGCGAGGAGTAAAGACACACGCGGAGTCCCCGAAGCGGGAGACTCCGCTGCGAAGGGTGGTCTAACACTTGAAGGATCGTGAGCTGGGCTTTGATTTCCGTTATCTCCATAGAATGAAAAAATATTTTCTTAGTACCAATTGGTGCCAAAAGTACTTTATCTATTCTAATCATGCAAGACCTATGTAGTTTGTAAAGCATCTATTGGTGTTATAAATTTGCCCAATCCTTATTTTCAGGGCATTTAAAACACTTTTATATGACTTTTGGGGAACGCATCACCGTAATACGTAAGCAGCTTAAATGGTCGCAGGAAGAGTTGGCCAAGAAGATCGGTACTTCTGCGCCCATCATTGGCCGATACGAGCGCAACGAGATCAAGCCTTCCATCGAGATCGCAAAGAAGATCGCGGACGAACTGGAAGTTACCGTGGATTATTTATTGGGTGGCTCTGATAAAATGGTGCTCGACAAGAAAACCGTCAAGCGCATGGAGGAGATAGAGGGGTTGCCCGTGAAGGAGAAAGAAAAAATATTGGACTACATCGATCTGGTCATCCGTGATGTGAAGATCAAAAAAGCTCACGCGGCTTAAAACAAAAAGCCCAGAGCGATCTGGGCTTCTTCATTTCATTTAAAACGGAACGCGCTCCAACGAGAGGGGGCAATTTTGAAAAAACCTAATCTATCTCTCCAAAGTTTCAAGTAAACCAGAAAAGTCTTTGGCCCTTAATGTTGCTTCTTCTCTTGACATACCAATAAATGGCATCTCATATAATTCTCCTGTTTCCTTGTCAATTGCAAAAGCAGTATCACCTCCATCTGAACCTATTATGAAAAAACCAGGAGCAAATTCATCTACATGATATTCTTTGTTAAGGCTAAATAAATCTTCGATAGGCCACAAAACAAAATAAGTACTGCTGAGCTGACCTTCTGCTCCATTTGAAGAACTCATGAATTCGATATACCCTTTGGGAAGAATGAAATCAACCAAGGAAGAAAATTCGGCAAGTGATTTCTTATCGGTAGGATTGTTTCTATTTAATGGCATTCCTTAAGGTTTTTGATTAATGTTTCGCATGAGGTTATTCCAAAAAGTTGTATACTGTGCATGTTGCGTTGGTGGCAATGCAACCTTGTTTGAAACATCCGTTGGGCTTCCATCAAATTTGACAGGCTGTATCTCATGTATCTGTTTCCCTGCGTAAGTTGTAGGATCAGCTGCTCGCATTGCTTTGTTTGTCGCATTTGCTTGATCTCTTGCTGTTTTATACTCTGCACCTTCAAGTAATTTAAATGGCCCATTAGGTTTAGCTCCTCCTGCTGGATATCCACTCCAGTTGTTAATAGAAAAAGATCCATCCAATTTACTCGTTGCTTTTGCTACATCATCTACTTTACTTACAACCTTTGCAGCATCATCCGCAACATTTTTGGTTGCACTAACCACATCATCAACTTTGTCAGTGGCCTTTGAGCCGCCTGAAGGTTTTGTCATTTCCATATGACCTTGCCCCATAAGCAAAGTCTCACCAACAAATCCTGTTGCAGCTACAATATTTTGATTCATTGTAGGGCTATCGTTCCCGTTCCTTTGATTTATCGTAGCACCAATTTTATCAAATGCTAAAGTGAACGCTAATACTATTCGCTCAAGAATACCAGGATCATTAGGGTCTCCGGGTGCCATTCCATCCGGATCAATGAATCGGATTGGATTATCAAAAGCATAATTATAAGGGCTATATCTTCTCATTTTATCGGCAAGCGGGTCAATCACTCCCCACCTTCCAATCTCAGGCATGTACGTCCTCGCCCCGTAATCAAGCCAATCAAGGCCGAGCTCGTTTTGTTTTTCCTTCCCATTGTACTTGTATTTGTTGTAGAGAGAGTTCTCTCTTTGATATTCGTTGAATGATAACCCGAAGGGATAATAGTCATCACTCTGTATTACAGGCGATTTCACCTGCGTGACCTTGAAGTCGTCAAAATAGACTTCCACCGTTGTTGCGCTTTCGTTGCTCAAATATACATAAACATATCCTGGCTGAGTGATGGTAATACTCGGTGAAGTCACCAATTCATGCGCCACATCCGTTCCTGCTTCTTTGCCATCCGTGGTGATCTGCTTGAAGCCCCCTGTTTGGAAAACAAAATTCCTATCAAAGACCAGCCAATTAAGGTACGCCTTCGGTGCACCATTGTCGGTCTTGCTTTGTAAGCCACCATAAGTGGAAGGGAATGAAGAAGTGCTGGTGGAGTAACTGCTACCATCTACTACCACACCTGCCGTGTTCGCTGCTATCTGAGTCATCAAGGTGCTGAGCGCCCCTGTCCAATTGCTGGAGACGGGGTCCACATACTTTGCATACACTTCTGCGTTGATCACATCGCCCGGCATCACGCTCAGTGATTTCGCCAATCCATATTTTTCGTTGGTGCTGCCGTTCAATCGCTCGCTGTAGCCTATCGCTGCTCCGTTCGTCCTGTCAAAAATGGTGGCGTTGATCCGCTTGGCCGTGGCATAGCGCAAGAACTTGCTCTGCTCTGCGTTGATGCTCGCGGCTTCATAGGTTGCTAGGTCATCCACTGTTTCATCTTTGGTGGTGAACGTCACCCGCACGTTGCCCAAGTGATCCTTGAGGTTGTATTGATACTCGGGTGTGGTGGCCGCCATCTTGTTCACCTCAAAATCATTGACAAAAAATACTTCGCCCGAAGTTACGGTCGTGTTCCATGCCATGCCCACGAGTAAAGTCGTTGCGCCTGCCGGCACCGTCACGGTCTGCTCTGTCCATGCTTCTGTGGCTAGGCTGCTCGCCAATGTCGCGCCTGGCCAACCTTGGTCTACCCCGTTTGCTTGCACCAACAAGTACACCGGGTTGCTGGTAGTAGATGTGCCTTTGTCGCGGTAGCCCTTTGCACGGACCATGTAACGCTCGCCCGCCACTACGTTTAATGTTGTTAACGTGATGCCCGTGCGCGCTGTTGTGCCGTTGGAAGTTGCTTTGATGTAAGTCTGTGTGCCGTTCTGCGTCACCAACGCCAGTGTTGAATTACTAGCATTGATGTTCGCGGTGTTGTCGCCACTGTTCGTGTATTGGTTTTGTGTGGTGGAGACAATGATCCTCCCCTCTTCGTGCATGATGTTCTGCAGCACATCGTTTTCGTATTGGAACTCGCCCATGTACTCGGTCTGCTTCTGTGCGCTATTGTAGCTCGCCACTTGTGCGAGCTTGCGGCCGCTGGCATCGTAGATGTAGCGGATGGTGTTGCTCGTGCCGCGCGTGATTAGCTCGGGGAGGTTGAGGTAATTGTAAGTGATCACCCCTGTGATGCCCTTGTTCTGGTCGGTGGTCATGTTGCCGTTGGCATCATAGGTATAATCGTTGGTGGTGTTGGCACCGTCCACAAAACCAGTTGTCTTATCACCTGTGTCACCTACTTTCAGCAGTTGGTTGCCTTGTGCGGTACCTGTCCCGTATGTATAGCCAAGCAAGTCCATGTTCGCGCCTGTTGCGCCCTTGCGAGTGAGCGCATTGATGTTGCCATTGAGGTCGTACGCGTAGCCACTCTCGCTGAAAGCATTTATAGAATTAGCCCATGTACCCGATGTGTTGTTTAAATAACTGGCGGACAAAATCCGGTTGAGGGGATCGTATGCATAATTATAGGCGACATCTTTCACCGTGCCCAGTGCCAGGTTCTTGCTCCACTTCATTGCGCTGATGTTGCCGTTGAAGAGTGATGAGTTGCCCGAGCCGATACTATTGTTGTAGCCCAGCTCCATACCGAAGTAGTCGTTGGTCTCATCGTTGGTCACGCTGCCGTCATTGGCCAATTGAGAATTGTTCATTGATGCAAGCCACCCGCGTATGTTGTAGCGGTAGTCAACGCTTTGCTTGAAGGAAGTTCCGTTGTCAGCAGAATGTAATTTCTTGTCTACCAACTGGCCGATTTCGTTGTATTCGTTTTGGATGAGGATAACTTCTGCAGCTCCATCGAGGCTATGGAATGTTTTCAGTAAGCGGCCAGCGTGATCATATTGCAATCTTCTAACTATCGTTTTAGAAGTTGTACCAAAGGATGTTCTTACACCTACCACTGTGGCATTGTTGCTTTGCAATGAAACATCTACCATCAGTGCTGTGGTGAGTGCACCTGTTTTTGTATAGGGCAACAATAGGCCATTTCGGTAGTAGTTGATGGTCGAGCCCACCCTTTCAATTTTCAATACTTCGCCAAGAATCAACGCGCCCGTTGCCGTATGTTTCAATACATTGTTTTCATAAATTTTCAATGAAGCGCTATTGAGGTAAAACGCATAATCAATGTTAGTGGAGTTGGCATCAGGATTACTGTCATTGAACCCGATATAACGGTTGGTGTTTATCTCGGAGACAACTACTTCAACTGAACCGTTTTGGTTGACGCCTAGCACTTGTGTTGAGGCTGCCCCTGCTGTGGTGGTGGCAGTGCGTATCAATTTGTTGCCGACTAAACTCACTCCCACCAAGTCTTTCCAAGTCACGTCTTTTTCTTCGTGCGTGGTTTTAGTTTTTAGCACCTTACCAACAAAGTCGATCACGTTCGTTGTCCGATCGGTGCCGCCTTTGTAATTGTCGGAGATGTTTTGTGCAACACGACCCTTGTCATCGTAATACGTAATACTCTTCAGCCATGTAAATCCTCCTGTTACTCCACCATCCAATACTTTTGTCTTTCCGCCCAAGGCCAAGCCTAAGGTCATGGTACTTTCAATAGCAGGCTGTAGATAGATTATTCCGTTAGTAGTTTCACTCAGGGTTTCGTTCACGTAGGTGTAATTGCCTACCCATAAACTCCGGAAACCATAATTATCATAGTAAGTCACGCTCAAATATTTGTTGGGGTCTATCTCTGTTGCGGTAATTCCTCCTGTACGAACAGGGTATGCGCGGTTGGTGTACCCTTGTACGTTGCCAGCCACGTTGCCCACATAAGTTTCGCCAAACCGAGCAGATGTTTTCGCAAAATGGGCATCTACCGCGGCTTGCATCTGCACTTGCGTCAACTGCACTGTAGTGGTGGTGTCTTTGATGCCCGTTAATATCGGGCGGTTGAGTTCATCGTATTTGGTGAAGGTCCAATACTTGATCACATTGGTAGCGCCCGCACGCTGGTTGGCATCTTGTGTGAGAATCAACCGATCTCGTAAGTCATAGACCATGTACACCCAGCCTGCGCCAGGCACTTTCTTTTCGGTCATGCGCCTACGGCCATCGTACTTGTATTGGAAGGCGAGGTTGTCAAGTTGTTGTTGTGTCGGGTTAACTGTGGAGCTCGCCAATAACGTTTTGCTCAGCTCTGGCTGCAGTACGTAGCGAAGGTTGCCAAAATCATCATAGATGTAATAGGTGCTAGTCCAGTGGGCAGCCGTGTTCAGCACGGGTGTTGTTACGGCTTGTACTTTTTTCAAGATCGTGCGCCCTTCTCTGTCAACATACTCGCGCACTTCGTTGCCTTGTTCGTCTTTGGTGGATTTGATTTGGAGATGGCCGCTGGCGTAGTACCCTCCGGTTGTAATATTATTGGTCTTGGGTAAAGCGCGCAATATGGGATTAGTCGAGTTGCCGATAATCCATGCTATGACTTTTTCCTGGTCTGCTATAGTGCCATTTTCATTAATGAGATACTTATGTTGGACAAATTTATTGTTTGAATGCCAATCGGCACCAGGACCAAATTGCTTGATTGGTTTTCCGATTGGACTATACTCGTATGATGTTTTAGAATAGGGAGCCTGATCGCGAGCGATGTTGAAAGATGATTCACTATAAAAAATTTGGTGCTTCGAACCAATATATCGTTGCGGGCCGGAATTCTGAGATTGAATTTCTGTTGCTTGCGTTACAAACTGCCCGGTTAATTGATCCGCAATGAACGGAAGAAAATCAACGGTGTCGCGACCAAAACCATCTCTTGTAAATGGCTTGATCATATCCTTCTTGGAGGGGCTCGTCTGCCTTGAAACAACTTGCTCCACCCCCCCCAGACCATCATAATATTCAATGGTTTGCTGGTATGATTCCACAAATTGACCCGCCAATTGGTTCGGGTTTTTTATTCCCGGACGGCTTATTGTAGTTTTTGTGATGAAATTTTTGTCTGGTTGTTCAATAGGGTCCTGCCCACCCATCAGGGTCACTGAAAAATCCGAAAACACTTTACATCCTTGAACCATGTTACTCACCCGAAAATTTGTACTCTGTGTCAACCAGGGTGTTGTAAATGTTAAACCAAAATTCAGATGTTGACTATCCGCATCATACCATTCAATTTCACCCGGTTGTTGCATATTTACATTTACTGTAACTGATCCAGAGCCGACTCGATTTTGATTTGCAACTGCCGGGGGTGTTGGGTATATCCATACACCAGTTATCGGAACACGTGAAGAAATGCAACCTGTTCCAAGATTAACACTTTCGAAAAAATAATTTCCAGCATCTTCTGGAATAGAATAGGTATTTCCGCTACCCACAAACAAGCTTCCCCTGTACCACCTTACTTCGCTTAATTCACTACTAGGTACACCTGAATTGACTTCTAGTAATAGATTCCCCGCACCACATCGTTTGTTATTTACGACTGTTGGTTGCGGGAGCGACAATACAGTTGCCGTGACCTGAATTCGGTTACTCTCCGTATTGCACTGATTATTATAAGTAGAAACATAATAGGTCGTAGTCACTGAAACATCCGGTGAGAATTGGGTAGATGTGGCGAGCAGTGTTCCTCCGGAGGAGGCATTGTACCACCGTACTTGATTGCCATTTATTCCAGCAGAAGCGGAAAGCATAACAATTCCAGGGCCACACCTCACCGGATTCGTACTGGTTAGTGTTGGTGCCTGAGGTGTTTGCAAAACGGTTACAGTAACTTGAGCTTTTTGACTGCAGATTTCAGTTAAACCATTGCAGAAAGATACCCAATATGATGTTGTAATGGATAATTGGGGCGTTTGAAAAGATGTACCTGTAGCAATCGGTAAGCCTGTTGGAGAAGCACGCCAATATACCGTACCCTCATCTTCATAAATATTTAGTATCGTTAAGGTAACGCTACCCGGCTGACAAATTGATACACTACTTACCTCAGGTGTTGGAGGAATAAGAGATGATTGACCGAAGGATGGCAATACAACTAATAGCCCAAATAGGAAAATCAAAGTTGAAAGGGTGGCTGATATTCTCATTTTTAATTCTGATTAACTATAAACTTATAATTATAACTATTTATCAAATCCTTATTGTTATCAAAAACAGCCTTCAAACGCTCCAAGTCATCGTATTCGAAATGCGTTGTATTACCGTTGATATCCGTTTTGGAATTGATATATCCTCCAGGTTTATAGCTGAAACTCTGCATGGAGATCGGCCTCGCAGGGATAATCATTAATTCATCTATAATGGGAGACAGAAGAGAAACAACCGTAGAAGTATAATTTAGTTGGCCACTAAACTTCCATGTAGAACTGCTTGCATGCCAATACCAGTAACTAATAGTAAGTCCTGGTGAAACAGGAAATGGAATCGTCAATGAAGTCCCTGCAAAAAATGTTTATTACCCGTTTTTGACATTCCTATTGTGCCCAAACTATTTTCAAAACTTGTATAATAAATCTCATTACTTCCACAATTTTCAAATGCTGCAATGACATTCGATCCTGTTTCATCCCAAACAAAAGCGTTCTTTTGTCCTAATTTATCTACTTCTACAATATTACCGTTTGAGTTGTAATTGAACGTCTCCGACACTCCCGCTGAGGCGATTGGGTCAAGCGAAGCTGCTGAAAATACTGCTATCGATGTAACCGGATTAGCCAATGTGCTTTTCAATACTCCAACAGGACGTATCACACTCTGATTGTTGTAGAATAGGTTTTTTTGAACTTGAACGAGCGAAGGACCGGACGTCAGGTTATTCGTACCGCCCTTCATCTCATACTGATAGATTGGAGTCCACAAGTTTCGGTCAATCATAGCCTGATAGACAGTGCCAACCCCGGCCTCGTCAGCATAAATGAATCTCTTGGTGATCTCGCCCACAAATTCTTCCCCATTCTTTGTGGTCGTTTTTCTAGAATGCTTCACCAATCGGTGATTTAATGCCCCATATTCATAAAATTCTTCTGTAACAAATGTGTTATTAAGTTGATGCTCGGTTGTTACAACGCTAGTCTGATCTCTTCTTGTG
>JAYWHU010000139.1:0-85461 GCA_043777495.1 Cyclobacteriaceae bacterium
ATGATGCAAGCCAACCACTGCCAATATTCAGGGGGATGGACTTCCATGGCGCGCTAAGAAAAAAACAAAAAAACGTTTGGGATTCATCACAGAATCTCCTCGCTTCTTCGTACCACATCATTCCTTCTCTAACTTCCCCTTCTCTTCTTTCAACCATTCCGTTAGACTATTCCTTTCGCGGTTCATAACTCGTGGAGTCCCCGAGGCGGGAGACTCCGCTACGAAAGAACTATTCTATCTAGATGATGCTAGGAGACACCACTTACTTACCAACTACTTCTTACCTCTTACCTCTTACCAACCTCTCACCATTTACCTCCTCGCAATGGGCGCGCTCAAACAACTCTCTGGAATCTTAAACGCATCCACCAATGGCACGGCCTCTTGTCTAATATCCCAACAAAGCTGGTTCACCAATTTGCGAATGGCTTTTGTTTTGCTGCCTTCCATGTAGCCACTCTCCAAATACCAGCCTTTGTTTTTTTCTATTTGCGACAGCGCAAAAAGTTGGCAAAGCTTTTTTAGCACGGCTTGGCAACCCGCATCTTTGGTTTGTTCTACTTGTTGTATGAATTTTTCTAGAATCACTCGCTCAATATGTGCCAACCCTACTTGCACTAAATGGTGTTGGCTCACATTAAAAGCATCGAATGAATCCATGCCACTGTTGATATGTTTCTTCAACCGTTGCGCGGCAGATACAAGAATGTCTCTCTCACGATGTTTGAAAGCATCTAAGTGAAATTCAAAACCTAATAAATGTTCTTCATCGGTATTGCGCGTGAAGAAGGGATTCAATTCTGATAATGAAGAAGATGCTTGTTCAGCTACAAAATTCAAAATACCAAACATACCCATGTTGCTGAATTCTTGTTTGAACTCTGTGAGTCGGCTCTTAGCTACCAATTGTAATAACACGGTGTTATCGCCCTCAAACGTAGTGTAAATGTCAGTGTCATTTTTCAATCGTTCAATTCTGTTTTCAGAAAGATATCCTTTGCCACCACAGGCCTCTCTGCATTCTTGCAGTGTGGCGGTCGCATTCCAAGTAGCAAAAGCCTTCATCCCCGCAGCGAGTGCTTCAATTTCTTGCATATCATTTTCTGTGCGTGCAATAAAACGCTCGGTGAGGTAGCGCAGCGAAAAGTGTAGTGCATAAGCATTGGCTAACAAAGGCATCAGCCTTCTTTGATGTGTACGATAATTTAGAATAGGCACTTCACTTCCACCTTCTGGGCCAAATTGTTTTCGCTGGTCGCTGTAGCGAATTGTTATTGTCAATCCAGATTTGGATGCACTCAACCCCGAGCGTGGGATACCAATCCTTCCACCTACGAGTGTGCCGAGCATCGTAAAAAATCTTCGGTTGTCACTAGAGATGGAGCTTTCAAATTTTCCTTCTGAAGAGACGCTCGCAAAACGATCTAATAGATTTTCATGCGGAACAGATACTTGATTGAAATGTATTTTTCCATTGTCAACTCCGTTGAGGCCCATCTTACGGCCGCAGTCTTCAATGGTTACGCCTGGCGATGCCTTTCCGCTCTTATCGCGAATAGGTACGAGCAACGCGCTCACGCCATAATCTTTTTCGTCAACAATCAATTTGGCAAACACAGTAGCCATTTGCCCATGCACGGCCGCATTGCCAATGTATTCTTTCTTCGCCAACTCATGCGGTGTGTTGATAACAAATGTTTTTGTCGTGTGGTTGTATGTGGCCGTGGTCTCAATGCCTTTTACATTTGAGCCATGTCCCGTCTCTGTCATAGCGAAACAACCGGGCAATTCAAGTGTGCCGATCTGTTTCAAATATTTTCTATGATGTTTTTCTGTGCCAAGAAAATAAACGCTCATGCCAAACAATCCGAATTGTACTCCAAACTTTATTACTAAACTTAAATCATGGTAGCTCAATGTTTCCATAATGGAAAAATAACTCGCCATGTCACCTTGCCCACCAAATTCTTTTGGGTAAGCCATAGAACCATAACCTTGCTCAGCCAATTGCTTACACCATTGCAAAACCTTTTCGCGATAAGCAGGAAGGCTATCTGTGTCTAAGTATTGAAATTCAGGATCGGATATAACGGCCTTCACTTTTTTAATGATGTCGGCCTGATCACCGTCTAAAATCTTGGCAAGCGTATTTATATCAAAAGTAGATTGTGTGCTGTGCCGCTCACTGATAGTCGTCCTTTTTTCAGGATAGAATTGATAAATTACTTCACCATGAATAAGACCGAGTGCCTCGTCAATGGTTGAAAGTGATTCTTTCGCTGAGGCTAGTTCACCATTCAGTACTGAGGGTGAACGGAGTTGGGCGAGGGCAATGCCAATATCTACCAATTTAGGATTCGATGAAGTGGGTATGCCGTCCAATGCACGTCTGATTTCTTCCAGCCAACTTCTAAACTCATCTGGCGATGGAGGAGAAGCAGGATTGATCTGCTCCAATAAAAATTTCTTCTCCTCTACACTTAGCCAACGCTGTTTCTCAATAGAGTCTTTGATGATTTTGATTTCGCTAGGCGTAAGCACAGCATCGCTCCACACCATGTAAAAAATGGGAAGAAAGATGTGCAAAGTTGGATTTGATTTCAGTTGTTGTGATTGTAGCATAACGTGTTGGGTAGTAATAACTATAAATGTAACAAAGTTTTTGAGAGGGATTTTGTTGTGGAGATTTCAAATGAAAAATTAAAATTCTGTTGAAACGCCCGTGGTTCGTGTCTTCACGAACCACAATTTAATCGAGCGTTGGTTCGTGAGGACACAAACCAAGGCGGGGGATTTTGTCGCAGATGTTTCATTGGATTGATAGAAGAACGATACTGAATGTCATTCATTATTATTTCCGATTTTCTCAATTTCTTTTTTCATTTCGTCCATCAATTATTTTTCAGTAGGAAGGTATAATTGATATTTGCTTGCTACGATAGTTTTGTTGTTTTCAGGTAAAGTGATTTTTACTACGGCATCATTCTTATCTGCACACAGTAAAATACCAATAGTGGGATTTTCAAAGTCTTGTTTTTCAAGCCGGTCGTAGTAGTTTACATACATCTGTAGTTGCCCAATATCCTGATGGGTTAATTTGTCGGTCTTAATTTCTATGATGACAAAACATTGTAACAAGCGGTTATAGAAGACTAAGTCAATGGAAAATTCTTCCCCATCAATGTGAATCCTTTTTTGCCGAGCAATAAATGAAAAACCGTTTCCTATTTCCAGTAGAAATTCTTGCAAGTGCGTAATAATGGCAGCTTCCAAATCTTTTTCATAATAAGCAGCTTCTCTTTTCAATCCTAGGAATTCTAAAAACATCGGGTCTTTGATAATCTCTTTTGCTTCTGTGGGTATCTTCTCTTGCTTGGCAGCGGCCAAAACACTTTTTACATCATTGCTCAATAATAAACGCTCAAATAGTTGGCTATTGATCTGCCGTTCTAGCTGGCGAGCAGCCCAGTTGTTTTTTTCGGTTTCCGCAATGTAAAAATCCATTTTGTCCTGATTATCAAAGCTTTACAGCAGCTTATAATGAGTCCAACTCAATTGTGTCCGCACTGCGGACACAATTGGAAAAGTACGATAAAACTGCCTGTACCAGTTTAATTGTCGAATAGAATATCCGCTTCCAAATTTGGGCTGCAATTCTTCTGAGAGGAATTTGATGATGTATTTGCCGTAGTCTGCTCGTTCTTTTCCTTGTTGCTCTTCTTCGAAAATTTTCCTGCCAACGTTCCAGTACATCAGCACACGTTCAATATCTACCGATCGAGTTGCGCGCTCCCTTGACCGAAGAATAAGGTCTGTGATTTCATTAATGAGTTCCTTTCTGACAGTCATGGTTTAGACTTTAAGAGTTAAACACTTGCCTTTTATAAAATTAGCAAATTCCTTTTCCTTGACCAATGGTTAGCACCTTACCCTAAGTCAGGTACTTAGATTGAGGAATAAAAATTTTCAACTAAGTGGCAAAAATACCTCCGCCATCATACATCGCGCACTTCCCCCTCCATTTCGCTCAATAGTATCTAAACTAGAATGGAGAATCGGATTATATCGTTCAATTTTTAAAAGCTGATCATGACCAAGAGAGCGATAAGCTTGTGACGACATCACCAGAAAATTTTTCCCTTTATCATTTTCTACCTGTAGCATATTGCCTGCAAAGTGGTTCATCTGATCAAGTGAGATGTCTACGATTTCTTTTCCACTTTTTTCAATTGCTGCCGTTACCTCTTTTCGTTCTTGGCTATCTTTTATCGAATCCAAACAAATCACTACAAATTGATTGGCCACGCACATCATCACGTTGGTGTGGTAGATTGGATAATCTTTTGCATCAATAGCAATGAATGAGACGGGCGTATAGCCAAGCTTAATACAAAAATCTTTTAATACATTCAAATCGGTGCGCTGGGAAAGGCAGGCGTAGGCAATTTTGTTTTCCCGATCCAGCACCATGCTCCCCGTTCCTTCCAGAAAAACATTTTTATTTTCATACGAAGATAAATCAACCTGGCTTTTGATTCCAAATTTAGTTTTCAGTTGATCTATCACGTGCGGCTTTCTTTCGAGTCGTCTGTTGGAAGCATACATGGGGTATAACACGATCCGTCCATCATCGTGAAACGAAATCCAGTTGTTGGGGAAAATAGAATCTGGTGTATGTGGCTCTTTGGTATCGCCAATGACGGTTACGTCAATACCGTTTTGCTGAAGCAAATCCACAAAATCATCGAATTCTTTTAGTGCTGATTCTTGTGCGTTGGTATCGTTTGCCGATTGGAATGCATTGTTCACGGCAGTTTCCGCATTAAACGTGAACTGCGCTGGCCGAATCATGAGAAGGTGAGAAGTTGTTTGCATAGCTGAATGGAATAGAAATAAATTTAGTTGACAAATGACAAATGTACAGTTGACAATGTTTCTAGTAACTACTTCTTTTTTTCAATTGCCAATTTGTCAACTGTTAATTGAAGGCTACGGATCATCCAATTGGTTCGCGCAACAGCGGCATACTCATGCAATGAAACCCTCCGCGTGCACGCGAAAGTTCTGCTGAAGGCATCAATATCAACGTATCCTTCAAATCGTTTATCAAAACTTTTTTAGATTCCAACTCTTCCAACAATGCATGGACATGAACGACTGAGAAACCCGCAGCTTTGAAGGCCTCGGTCGTTTTATCATTTCTGTCGTAGCCTAGCACCACACCTTCTTTTAAGGCCAATACATTGCACGAGTCTGTCCACTGTTCACGTAAGTCATAAGGAAATTCATTGTTGCCAGAGTAAATGAATGTCACCTTTTCAGTACATTTCAAATCTACTTCGCTTACGTTAATCAATAGATCTTCCAATGTTTCAAAATGCACAGGATTTTCTAAATCAAGACGGTTGAATTGAATGATCTTAATCGGATCGTCCTTTTTCTTGCTCTCTAAGATTCGTTCTATCGGATCTGCACCCTCTTTGTTAATAGCTTTGCGCGAAAAATTGCCCAGCATCACCCACACATTTCGTTTCACTTGCGTGAACACCGTATCGATGTGCATGTAGTCACGCTTTTTAGGAATGCGTATCACCGTTATTTTCTCCACAATTTTCTTCTCGAACAACACATTGATAACTTGGTGGGCTGCTTCAATAGTGGTGCGTTCGCTCACCCCAATAAGAAGATGTATCGGGCTGATCATCATGACATCCCCGCCCTCCAGCGTTACTTTTTTGTCATCTGTTTCTTTGGGCATCAAAAAATGGTGAGATGTATCTTCTATCTCAATGATTTTATTTTGAAACCCTTCAAAGAGTGGGTGGTTGTGAAAAATATATTTTGTAAGTAATGCCTCACGGGTGCGCGCTTTCTTCGCTGGGCGGTTCAGTAGAATATGATCATTAACTACCACGCCAATGTCGCGAGTAAAAATAAAATTGGGGATGGGTGCAAAAAGCATTCGCCCATCTTTCAATGTGCCACCAATAAATAATTTGGAAAGCGCAGAGGCTTCCATGGTCAATAAAAGTTTTTGCGTTTCGTATGAACAAAATTCAATAGCGCATACAGAAGCGACTAACTTCAGTCGAATATCTTTACTCTTAAGAATTTGAGTCAATAGCCATTGCAATTCAATTACTTTATCTGATTGATGAAAATTTTCACTATCAGGTTTATAGAACTGTCGATTGTCTTCACTCATGAAAGTAGAATGAAGCTTGCCCTGGATTTTTTCAGGATCGAGAAAATACATTAATACTTTCGTATAAAAATCGTATTCCTTTTTTCGAATTGTATCTAAATGAACGATGTCTTCAAAAAGCCAATCTTGTGCTTTCGATGGAACTACTTTACCAAGACTACTATCTGGGCTGTGCACAAGCAGTCTGCGCAGCGTTCCAATTTCTGATGAAACTCCGAGTGAAAGAGAGGGCATAATTAGAGTTTAGGTAGCAATGTTAAAATTATTCTTTCAGTAATCAGTAAAATTTGCTGCCGCAATAGTATTTCAAACTTAATTACTTCCTTCTTTTTCTGCGTCTTTTTTTATTTCTTTTTCCTCTAGCTCTTTCCTTCTTCGTTCTCGGGCTGAAGTTAACAGTTCTCTCCAGCTATTGAAGTTTTGTGTGTGGGTTAGGCTTATACCCGTTGTAATAGTGGCTTGTGTACCAATGGAGTTGGTCAATTGGTTGATGTTTGTTCTGTTAAACATTTTTACTTTGAACTTGCCATCAGAAGTGAGTAAATAGTCTACCGTCCAATCGCCCAACATATTTGCCACATCGGCTCGTGCATATTGATTATTAAAAGTGCCATCGCGTGTAACGCGCAATCGACCGCCTAAAAACGAATAGGACAACCTCAGTTGAAACGTATTGAAAGCCTCCTGATCAAAATTACCAAGGTCAAAGTCTATTTCTAAATTTTGATCTACTTGCGTGAGCCAGTAGCTAAGCTGATTAGATAATAATTCACTTACGCTGCTAGACAATGCACCGCTTGTTGTAAAGGCATCGGTAGAAGTGAACCTGCGCAAGACTATCAAACTGAAAACTTGTTTTTGAAGTTCTTGCTCATCAAGCTTTGCCTTAAATGCCTTGAACTCTGTATTTAACTGGACGGGCACGCCATTGTCCATGGGTACACTGTTGGGCAAGTCATTGGCAACAATGTCAAAATTAATTTGTGGTGCCATCATAGCTCCATCCAATTTTAGTAATACCTCCACAGGATATTTTCGTCTCATCTGTGAGGTAGTGGCCAATCGTTGATCGGCAATGATGGGACCAAACGAGGTTAATTGTTTATAGCTGGCAGCTAGTGTCAACTGGCCTGTGTAGGGATCGCCATACCAACTTATGCTGCTCCCTTTGTTGATGGTGAATTCTTTGTTGATCACATTATACAAAGTGAAATTATAAAAACCTCTATCAAATTGGTACGCACCAAACATGCTAAACTCACCTTTGGTGTCCAACTGAAGTTTGATGTCTCCCCTGCCATAGCCGCTAATGATATCCCCTGACTTAATATCCATAATTATTTGCGTATAGGCTTCAGGGGTGATATCCAAGTTTAGATCCATGGTGATACCCGTTGGTTCTGACTTTGCTTTTTTAATAGCTGCGGCATTTTTTAATTGTGTAGAATCGCTGAAGTTAACGAATGTGACAAAGTCTTTTTTCTCAGCAGATTGGGTGCTGCTCATGGGTATAAAGATGCGCGTATTTTTCTCTGATCGCGCGGTGGCAGAAATTTTCATGTTCTCTAGTGGCCCAAACATATTGAGATTGCCAGTGCCATAAGCTTGCCCATAAAAGAGGCTATTGTCTTTGGAGGATGTATTCAGCAATTGGAAATTTTTAAAATCAGCATCTAAGTTGATCCTAAATTTTGAATAGTTTTTGTGCTTAAGATAGCCATCTAGCGTGCCTTTATTTTTGAATTCATCCCTTAAGACAATATCATCAAAAACAACTTCGTTAGGAGTCATACCAAGTATACCACTGAAAGTATAAAGAGTTTTTAAGTAATCGATCATTATTTTGCCATTTTCAATATTACCTTGGCCATTAACTAGCGGTTTACTAAAACTGCCTGTGATTTTGTATTCGCCAGAGAGGGTTCCATCTATTTGTGAAAAAATTCCCCGAAGGAATGGCTCAATGACTTTCAGATTTGTTTTTTCTAGCTTGGCATTTATTAAAAGCGGATCGGTTTTTTCGGGATTGTAAAGTCCATTCAAAGAGACTGTACGCTTGCCCAGTCGGTCAATGGCGAAATCGATATCAAATTGCTTTTTGTTTTGATTCCAGGAATTGGTTCCGTTCACATCGCCAATCAAGAAATCATTGATAGTTAGTTCTTTTATAGAGATGTCATTTTGAACATACGGGGTTGAGTAGAGGTCTCGTGCTTTTATTTCGCCTGTTACTGTGCCTTTGAATTTTTCGGTGCTGATGGTATTGAGAATATCCAAATTAAAGTTACTTACAAAGAGGTCTAACACTTTGTCGGGTTGTTGAGAAATAAAACCATTCACTAAAATGGATTCGCTTCCATTTCTTATTTCAAGTTGATGGATGTCCCACTCTTTACCTTTATTGAGTGCATAGTTCTTTTGGTTCACTTCCCATTCTTTATCCAAGGCGCGAATCCGTGTTGGCAAGATTTTTATTTTAGTACTGTCTTGCAGGAAGTCGATTGTAGATTTTAATCGAATGAGATTGGTCGTTCCTTCTTGGTCTGCATCTAAACCAAAGGCAATATGACCTTTGTCCCAAATCAATTCTGAAAATAAATTTTTAGTAGTAAAGGCTTTAGAGAGATTTTGTTTTGATGAATTGATGGAAAGCATGGCCAATACATTTACGCTATCGCGAATTTTAGAACCAGACAACTCAATTTCATTTTCAAAAAATTTCTTTCCGCCAATGTCAATAGTATCAATGTTGGTGTAGGCTTGCAATCGAGAGGTAGCTCCGTTTGTAAACTTCCCATCTATTTTGCTTGCTTTAGAAATAGTTGCGTCAATCCCTGCAAGATTAATCAATGGATTAATGTTGTTCAGCTTGATTTTAAAGACGGCTTCATAGGATTGAATACTTTTACTTTTTTTGGAATAGTAAGCAGCTATTGCCTCTTTATCATTTTGTACATTTAGTTTGAATTCTTGGTAGAGATGAGATAAATCATTGAACAGTGTGGAATAATAATAATTTCCTCCTAGCTCAATATCGGCCAAAGAACTTCTTAGCAACAAACTTCTTTTTGAGTTGCTATGCCCAGAGATCAAATGAATGGAATCAAGGGATAAAGATTTGTCTCGGTACTCAACGTGTGTGTTTCTGAAAATAGCATCACCAAAAAGGCTATCTAGCTGTAACCCTTTTGTGTCAATATCCAAATAGGTACTTATGCTGAGATGATCTTTGATCAAGCCTAGTTTATCGATTTGAGCTGTATCAAGATTTGCTTTTAATTTTACTTGATTTAAGCCGTTGCGCAAATCAATAGAGCCGGTAGCATTAAATTGTAGATTAGGGTCATCGATTTTTAATTGCCCACTAAACAATTGAGAGGCAAAGCGTGCGTTGGTGGAAATATTGGTGTACTTGTATCCGCGCAGCCCAATGGATTGGATTTCTCCTTTTAGAAAAAAATCGGCTGAGTGCTCTGTCAATCCAGTGCCTATAATTTGCCCTCTCAAATTTACTTTTTGAAAGTTTGTGGTGTCTTGAAAGTATTTTCCGAGATCGAAATCAAAGAGAGCTAAATTTCCGCTGTAGGTAGAACGTTCAATCTTCTCTTGATTGATCTTTAAGTTGATATCAGATCTCATCCTGCCTAAACTTCCGTTGAAATCGCCATTGGCTACAAAGTCATTGATGAAGCCTGTAAATTTTCCTTGTAGTCGGAACTGTGCGAGTGGTTTGATCTGAATAAAAATATTTTCTGGAAACAGAAAGCTAAGATCATTGATATTGACTGCTCCTTTTTTTACCTCCAAGTCAATAAATGTTTCTTCAATGGTGGGGAGGCCATCCATTTGCAACCTGCCTTGAATAGTGGTAGAGCCGAGTGTTGCCAGCATATTTCGATAATCAAACCGTGAAACTTTTCCTGTAATGTTCCCTTCTAAGTGCAACGGTTCTGGCAAAGGGGCTCTGCCAAAATTGAAAAGAGCTAGGTCATTTGGATGAATGACTGTTTTCTTCAACTTGGCATTGATACTTACTTTGCTGTTGAAATCTTGCAGATCAATTTGGCTCTTGTATTTTAAAACGATCGTATCCGAAACAAAACTTTCACCTGCGCTAAGATTGATACCATAAAATTCCATAGCTGTTTGAGAGATGCGGAAAAAAGTACTCAGGTTTTTTACCTGTAACCCCGTTTTCTGATCTTTTGCTTGCAGTGAATTCAAATCAAACTCAATCGTGTCGCCAATTACTTTAAATGCATGAAGGTCTGCCTCTATACCCAATTTAAAATGATGATAGTCAAAGCCAATGGGAATGGAGTCGCTCTCGGTTTCATTTAAACTGAACTGCGAATTTTCTAGATTGATCTCACCGATATTTATTTTGGGCGGATTGCCACCACCTCCTGAAGAGGAGCCGTTGAGTTTATTGATGAAAATGTTGATATTTAAATTTCTAGAGGTATCGCTTTCTTTGATAGTTTTTAAATGGACGTCAGCATATTTCAAGTCTACACCATCAATATTAATGTCGTTGTCGCCTAGTAGGCTTCGCAACCTAAAGTTGACACTCAACTTTTTTACTGCGATCATCGTGTTTTTCTCGCTGTCCTTTATTTCAAGACCTTCCACTTCAAGTTGATCGTACCATCTTAGGTAGAACTTATTAAAAGTAATATTGAAATCTGTAACCTTAGAGAACTGCCGTGTGTATCGGCTAATGAGTGCCTCTTGCACTGCGGGCAATTGTAATAGAAAGAAACTAAGCACAAAAAAGGTGAGGGCAAGATATAATCCGTACAGCACCCATTTGCGGAGCCATCGATACACGCGGATTTTAATAACTTGCAGCTTCATTTTCTATCAAATGCATCCAATTATCCTTGCCATTGAGTCTTCTTGCGATGAAACCTCGGCCTCTCTGATACAACAGGGCAAGGTACTTAATAATGTCATTGCCTCGCAAAATGTACACCAGAAATACGGGGGCGTGGTGCCCGAGTTGGCCTCACGCGCGCATCAGCAAAATATTCTCTATGTAGTAAACGAAGCAATGGCTTCTTCGGGTATAACCAATTCGCAATTAGATGCCATTGCTTTTACCCGTGGGCCGGGCTTGATGGGCTCATTGCTGGTGGGCGTGTCTTTCGCTAAGGGGATGGCTTTGGCGTTGAACATACCGCTCATTGAGGTGAACCACATGGAAGCGCATGTGCTGGCTCATTTTATTAAAGAACCCAACCCGAGCTTTCCCTTCTTGTGCCTGACCGTGAGCGGTGGGCATACACAAATTATTTTAGTGGAGGATTATTTGAAAATGAAAATATTGGGCGAAACGCAAGACGATGCCGTGGGCGAGGCATTTGACAAGGCAGCTAAGATCATGGGTTTGCCATACCCAGGCGGGCCGTTGATAGATCAGTATGCAAAATTGGGCAATCCCAAGGCTTATACTTTTTCTGAAACCAACATGCCGAACTTGGATTTTTCTTTTAGTGGCATCAAAACATCTTTTCTGTATTTTTTAAGAGACCAGAAAAAGATAGATCCTGATTTTGTGGAAAAGAACTTAAACGATATTTGTGCGAGCCTCCAGCACAGTTTGGTGCAAATGCTGATGAAGAAATTGAAGTTGGCAGCAAAGCAAACGGGCATCAACCAAATTGCCATTGCGGGTGGTGTGGCAGCCAATTCTGGATTGCGGAACGAGCTTCAGTCTGTGGCTGAAAAATTAAATTGGAAAATATTCATTCCTGAATTTCAATATTGCACAGACAATGCCGCGATGATTGCCATGGCCGCACATTTTAAGTTTTTGAAAGGAGAATTTTGTGGGATGGATACGGCACCTTTGGCTAATTTAGAAATGAAGCATTAGGCATTGGGTATTTGGTGGGATTTTAAACTTACTTCAGTGGTTCGCATCTGTTTCCGTGGTTCGTGGAGAGGCCATAGTCGTTAACTTAAGCCTCGTAGAGGAGAAATATTGGTAGAAAAAATGCAGAGGTTAAAGCAGAGTACTGTAGGCGCGAAATATATTTCGTTCCTGACGGGACTTGCCCACAGGGACCAAAACATTCTACCGCTATTTTATCCCTACGGGATAGAGTACCATTAAGTTAACGATCATGGTGTCACCACGAACCAAGGAAAGAGTCTATAGGCTTAAGCAAACAGAATGAAATTGATCTTCAAACCAGGTGACAAGAAAACCTATAAGAAAGTGGTAGCCGATACCGATGTGGCTGCCTTTCATGGCGAGGTATTGCACCAGGTGTGCTCTACGTTTTCGCTGGCGCGGGATTTTGAGTGGTCATCGCGGTTGTTTTTTATTGAAATGAAGGAGGAAGATGAAGAGGGCGTGGGCACTTTTTTAAGTATCGAGCATAAAAGCCCCGCTTTTGTGGGGGAAGAAATTACCTTTACGGCCACGGTGGTGAAAATAGTGAAGAACGAACTCACCTGCATGATAGAAGCGAGAACAGGGAATAAATTAATAGCCACTGGCACTACGGGACAGAAAATGTTGAAGAAGGAGAAGCTGAGGCAGGTGTTTACGAAACCGTGAAAGGATTTAAGATTTGTGATTTATGATTTAAGATTTGGGGTGCACTTCGGCAAGGATACCTGCCTACGCGGACGCTTCGGCAAGGGATAGTAGCGAAAAGCCCACAGTGAAGCGCCTCGCGGAACGAGGACTTGTAGCGGATAGCCCGGCCCCGATTTTTATCGGGGTGCCGCCTAGTATTATTTAAAAATTTGAAATAAAAATGAAGTCAAGATTTACAAGCGATATCAACATCAAGAACCGCCAAGCTTCTTTTCAGTATGAACTGCTGGAAAAATTTGTAGCGGGTATTGCACTGATGGGCACGGAGATAAAATCCATCCGCGAGGGCAAGGTGAACTTGCAAGATGGATTTTGTTATTTTAATGATGGACAAGTGTTTGCAAAGGGTATCAATATCACCCCTTATGCGCAAGGGACTCATTATAATCACGAAGCTGCGAGAGAAAGAAAATTATTGCTGAAAAAATCGGAGATTGCACGGCTGGAAGGCAAGGTGGAGGAAAAGGGACTTACTTTGATACCGATTCGGTTGTTTATCAATGAGCGCGGTTTTGCCAAAGTAGAGATTGCCTTGGCGCGCGGAAAGAAATTACATGATAAGCGCGACAGCATTAAAGAACGTGACGTAAAGCGTGAACTGAGTAGGGTTAAAATTAGATAAGATGGAGGTTAGTTTTGGTGTTTGTCGTTTGTCAGTAGTGTCTGTGCGAAAGGAGCAGAGTCAACAGTCATTGCAGGTGACGCAACTTTTGTTTGGCGATCATTATGAAGTGCTTGCCGAAAGCAGTGATAAACAGTGGCTGCACATCAAACTTTATTTTGATCAATCAGAGGGCTGGATAGAACGAAAGCAACATCATGAAATAGCGAAGGAATATTTTGAACAGATCAATGCGGTAGATTTTAAAATCACCACTGATGTTTGCTCTACCATTCTTTACAAAAAAACTCCGCTCTCTATTTTGATGGGAAGTATTGTTCCGATTTCGCAGTCAGAACTTTTTAAAATGGAAGAACAGTTTGCCTTCAATGGTGAATCGAAGAGTGTAGGACAAAAGCGTGAGTTTGAATTTTTGAAAACCATTGCCTTGAAATACTTAAATGCACCTGAGCAGGAGGGAGGCAAAACTCCATTTGGCATTGATGGAAGTGGGCTGATGCAAATGGTTTTTAAGATTAGTGGGTATGCATTGGCGCATGGTGCAGAGGAAATGCCCAAGCATGGGAAGAAAGTAAGTGATCTTGATGCAGCCAAACAGGGTGATGTGGTGATCATTCAATCGCGCAAAGAAAAAACAAAGAAAATGGGGCTTTTATTGGAGGAGAATAAGATACTTCATGTGGACGGACGTGTGAAGATCGATCAATTAATGGAAGATGGCGTGCTGGATTTGGAGACGAAAATTTATACGCATGCCCTGCATTCAATAGCCAGGGTTTTGAGCGATTAACTCTATTCTTTAGGTGATATCAAGCCTATAAAACCCCCTCGGATCTCAAAGATCCAAGGGGTTTTGTATTCAATTTTTTTGTGAAACTCTTTAGCCCCCATTGTTTAGATGGCTAAATGGTTTTATCTTAAAGCCTTGAAATGGCCATATGTGGTCAATCAAAAACAGATGAATAGCCGCGTACTTGTACTCAATCAAGACTTTAGTCCGCTGATGGTTTGCTCAGTGGAGCGTGCTTTTATTCTCGTTTATCTGAATAAAAGCGAAATGGTGCGCCCTGCTAATGGGCACAAATTAAACACTGTTACACGCAGCTTTGCCATGCCCTCGGTGATCCGATTGAACCGTTATGTGAATGCGCCCTACAAAGGGGTGAACCTCACCCGCCAAAATATTTTTAAACGCGATAACAACGAGTGCCAGTACTGCGGCACAAGGCGCGACCTTACGTTGGATCATGTGATCCCTAGCTCCAAAGGTGGCCAGCACAGTTGGACTAACTTGGTTACCGCTTGTAAAAAATGCAATGCTAAGAAAGGTAACAACGCACCCGAAGAGGCAGGCATGATTTTAAAACGAAGACCTTATAAACCAAGCTATGCGCTTTTCTTGCGTGATGTGACTGGTTTCAGCCACAATGAGTGGGACGAATTTTTGGAGGTGAAAGCTTCGGCTTAAATTCACGCAGCTATTTTTACTTTATCGGTGTCCAATCGGCTCTGCTGAATCTCGATTATTATTTTTTACAATTCGTGGTCGGTTTCCTCGCAGACCCACACTAAATTAACTTTCAGTCTGTAAGGACACATCGAGGAGCGAATAATATTTTGAAAATTCTTTATGAGGCTTTCTTCCCCCTCATATAGAACACCAACCCACCAAAGGCCACAATCAACATAATAGGAATGACCAACGTAGTGTTGATCACATCTGGGCCAGCTATCAATTGCGCATTCGCGAAGGCCGTAGCCTCTGGCGTGCCAGCCGCAGAAGCTTGATAAATTTTTAAGTCTGCGCCCGCTGGTAAATTTTTTGAAATAATGCCATCATACACACCTCCCATAAAATAAGTGTAAACAGCCACGGCAAACATGCCCGCACCACCCATCAGGTTCATGCCTACTGCACCAGACTTAGGAATATTTTCTGAAACAAAGCCAAGCATGGTAGGCCAGAAATAGCAAACACCAATTCCAAAAAGCAATGCGGCTACTAACAGCATATTGCCAGAAGCTGTGGCCATCATATACAAACCAAGCGCAGCTAAAATGGCTGAAGCGAACAACACTCCTTGTGGTGCAAAGCGGTGTACAATAGGCTCAGCGAATGCGCGGCCAATAACCATGATACCGGTTGTGATAGTTAGCAATAACAACGCATTGCTAGAAGCTTTAGAAAGCAACAAACCTACCCATTGGTTGGTGAATAACTCAGTGATAGCCGTACCGAACATACAGATGAACATGAAAATGAAAAGCGGGCTCAACACCGATTTATACATCTCTCCAGTAGAAACTCCAGACGCCACCCGCTCCGTAACAGGAAAATCAAGTTTAGAGAAAAGATAACCGTATGCAACTGTTGGGATGAGCATGGTAGCAACTTGCATTTGCCAGCTAAGCCCTAACTGATCAAACAACATTACCACTAACGTGCCGATCACAATTCCACCAGGAAACCACAAGTGAAAATGGTTGAGCTTGGTGGTCTTGTTATCTTTATATAATGTAGCAACCAGCGGATTGCAAGCAGCCTCTACTGTTCCGTTGGCAATGCCGATTAATAATGTAGATAAAAACAAAGACCAGTAACCATTGGCGAAAATGGTGAGCACAATGCCCAATAGATGAAAGGCGAACGCCATCACCAACAGGCGCTTCATTCCAATAATATCAACAATGAAACCACCAATCACCACGGCAAGAGGAAATCCCCAAAACACAGTGGCAGTAATGGTGGCAAGTTGTTGTGCGTTGAGATTAAACTCAACACCCAGTCGATTTAAAATGCCCGCGCGTATTCCAAAAGAAAGTGAAGTGACCAATAGCGACATGCAACTGGCCCAAAATAGACTAGAGGTTTTTATATTAGGTTGATTCATGGGTTTAGGTTTTAAGGTAATAGGGTTCAATATGGAAGTAAAAAACCTTTTCTGCAAACGATTTTTTTATGCCATGAATGCACCGAGTGGCTTCTGTGCTGTGGCTTTTGCCATAGGGCTTGGTTAAATTTTCCCGACCCTCTGTGGCAAGGCATTTCAATAATCCGAATACTCCGTAGGCCGCAGCAATAAAATAGTATTCTTAGAAACATTGTGTTGATACTCGGGCATGGCCGAAAGTTTTTTCCAATAAGGATCATCTACAAATGATTTCCAATGCGCATCGTGCGATGCTTGATTCGCGAAAGTGGTCATGTACATGAGGTTGGGCATTCGACTTCCAGAAATTACATCTGCATAAAAAACCGCATTGAAACCTAAACGTTTGAAAAGCCCCACTTCATCACCGAGGTTAAACATCTGTACTTTATTTCTGTAAATTTTTTCGGTGGCACTTTCATAACTGCGCAGCTCATAAATTCTTTCTGATCGTGCGCCAGTCAAGGCAGGCACTTCCATCTGCTTCATGCCTGTAAATGCGCGAAGCAACACCGACTCGATGCGCTCATAAGGAGGATTCGTGTAAACAGCATCCAAGTATTCTTTTCCATTCAAGTTAAATTGCTTATCGGCAGCTAGCAAGTCAGAGATTTTTGAAAACTGTTCCAAGGAATTATATGGAATCAAAACAACAATACGTTTGCCAAATGTGGAGTCCGTTTCCAATGGGTTGAACACGCCCACCTTTTTAATGCCCGCTTGGTGCAACGCAGGCAAATAGGCATTCTTGAGAAACGCATCTACAACCACTTCCTGATTATTATCTTTCAGCTTGTACGTTTTTATTTCGTAGAACTCACGCTTCTCTTTTTGTGCGTAAGAAGAAATGGCTGCAAGAAATGAAAACAACAACAGCACAAACCGATCGAGTGTAAATTTTGAAATCAGCATAACGGAATATTTTTTGTGAATATACTTTGATTTTTGGATTGATAAGAAGCACTCGAAACTTTTTATATTTGTCGGCCTGTTGAGATGGCATCGGACTATCCCTGTCTACCGGTATGCCGTACTCCATGTTTAATGGAACACCATGGTCGTTAACTTAACGGTATCCCGTAGGGATAAAATAGCGGTAGGATGTTTTGATAGTTGTAGGCAAGTCCCGTTAGGGACGAAATATATTTCGTGCCTACGGCACTCTGCTTTGGCTTAAACATTTTTTCTGCCAATATTTCGCCTCTACGAGACTTAAGTTAACGAACCAGTGCGGAGTATTTTGACGACCGTGACTTTGGGATTACCTATGTGTGCATTCCTATGTACCTATGCTTTTATGTGGTTCAAAGTTTCCATAAATAAATTAATCCAAAACCCTTTTTCTCCTCGTTTCCAATCCTATTTTTGCATCCCTTTTTAATTCTAAATTCACAACGTACTGATGGAAAAAAACATCCAACGCATTGCCTCCGAATTGAGCATCACACCCCATCAGGTAGAAGTAGTAATAGAAATGTTGACCGAAGGAGCGACCATTCCTTTCATGGCACGTTACAGAAAAGAATTGACGGGTAGTTTGGATGAAGTAGCCTTGGCCGCCATCCGCGATCGGCACGAACAGTTGATGGAGTTGGACAAACGCAAGGAAGCCATTTTAAAATCTATCGAGAAACAAGAGAAGCTAACACCCGCATTGGCGAAAGCCATTGAAGAAGCTGAGACGATGGCCGTGCTGGAAGATATTTACCTACCTTACAAACCCAAACGAAAAACGCGCGCCAGCATTGCCAAAGAAAAAGGATTGGAGCCATTGGCACTCAGCCTCTTTGAGCAAAACAAATTGGATGTAGAAAACACTGCTTCTACTTACATTAATATAGAGTTGGGCGTGGCCACAGCGCAAGAAGCTCTGGAAGGAGCGCGCGACATCATAGCCGAGTGGGTAAGCGAAAACCAAGAAGCGCGGAAAAATATCCGCGATTTATTTTGGCAAGATGGGATCATTCAAGCTTCGGTAGTCAAATCAAGAGCAGAAAACGAAGAAGCACAAAAGTTCAAAGACTATTTTGATTGGAAAGAGCCGATCAAGAAAACTCCTTCGCATCGCTTACTGGCCATGCGCAGGGCAGAGAAGGAAGGTTTTATCATGCTCGATATTGCGCCCACCGAAGAACTGGCCATTCAAAAATTGGAAAAACAATTTGTGAAAACTACTTCGCCTGTGGGCGAGCAAGTGAGCCTCGCCATCAAAGATTGCTACAAGCGATTGCTAAAACCAACGCTTGAAAGTGAAGTACGCGTGGAAACAAAACTACAGGCTGATGCAGAGGCGATAAAAGTTTTTGCAGCGAACCTAAAAAAATTATTGTTGGCTTCTCCTCTCGGTCAGAAGCGAGTACTCGCCCTCGACCCGGGTTTTCGTAGCGGAATAAAATTGGTGTGCCTCGGTGCGCAAGGCGAATTGCTTTTCAACACAGTCATTTATCCATTAGAACCGCAGCGGCAAGCTACACAGTCAGGAACTATTGTGTTGGGATTGTGTGATCGTTTTAAAATAGAAGCCATCGCCATTGGCAACGGCACGGCCAGTCGTGAGACGGAAGCATTTGTGAAGAGCATTGGCCTGCCGAAAGAAATTTTGATTGTGATGGTGAACGAGAGCGGTGCTTCCGTATACTCCGCATCGGATGTGGCGCGCGAAGAATTTCCCGATCATGATGTGACCGTGCGCGGTGCGGTTTCTATCGGAAGAAGATTGACCGACCCGTTGGCGGAGTTGGTGAAGATCGATGCGAAGTCGATAGGAGTGGGGCAATACCAACATGATGTGGATCAAACAAAATTAAAAGCAGGGCTGGATGATGTAGTGATGAGCTGCGTGAACTCGGTAGGAGTGGAGGTGAACACGGCCAGCAAAGAATTGCTCTCGTATGTTTCAGGCCTCGGCCCACAGTTGGCAAAAGGTATTGTAGAGTATCGCAATCAACATGGGCCATTCAAAGAGCGAAAAGAGTTGCATAAAATCCCTCGCCTAGGTGACAAAGCCTTTGAACAGTGTGCCGGTTTCTTGCGGATTAGCGATGCGAAAAATCCATTGGATGCCAGTGCCGTTCATCCCGAGCGGTATGAGTTGGTAGAAAGATTTGCGAAAGACCTTGGCTGCACCGTAAAAGATTTGATGACCAGTGCAGAATTACGCAAGCAACTCGACCTAAAAAAATATGTGAGCGACACGGTAGGCTTGCCTACGCTCACAGATATTTTACTGGAACTTGAAAAACCTGGCCGTGACCCGCGCGAAAAATTTGAACTGTTCAGCTTTCAAGAAGGCGTGAACGAGATCAAAGATTTGAAAGTAGGCATGGTGCTGCCTGGCATTGTTACCAACGTGACCAACTTTGGTGCGTTTGTAGATGTGGGCGTGCATCAAGATGGGCTTGTTCACATTAGCCACTTATCAGATCGGTTTGTGAAAGATGCCAACCAAGCGGTGGCCGTGCAGCAAAAAGTAAAAGTAACGGTGGTGGAAGTGGATATTCCACGCAAGCGAATTGCGTTGTCAATGAAGAGCGATCCGTTTGGGGGAGGTGTTACAAAGACGAGCGAACAAAAAGAGAAACCAAGATTACAACCTGCGCAACGATCAGAGCGGCCAAAGCAGACAGAAAAGCAAAATGTGCCAGAGGAAAGTATGGAAGCAAAGATGGCAATGTTGATGAATAAGTTTAAAAAATAATTCTGTGCTGAGGACCCTCGCACACAACCTATTTGCGATTTTACCTGCTGGTAAGAAATTCAAAATCTAAGATAATCTCTTCACAATGTCCAAAAACATATCTGCAGTTATTATAGTTACTTTTGGGAAGAGAGCTTTTCTGCTTCTTTAAAATGGGTATCATTGGTTACCAAATAATCCGCGTTAGCGGCAACGGCAACATCAAAAAATTTATTATCGTCTGGATCGCTAGTGATTACATTCCAAGAATAATAGATGCGTTTGAAAATGATATCTGGGGATTCGATAAATACTTCTAAAACTATTTCCGCAGCTCCTGGAGCAGAATGTGCTTTCAGAACTTCTTCATATTCATGGATGACATCTTCGGAAATGATAAGCTGATATTTCCCTTCTATAAAAGCACTCCAGATTAGTTTATACTTGCTTGTTTTTCCAATAGCCACCAATAGGACATAGAATCGATAACTACTTTCATTCTGACCTCTTGGGGGATTGCGTGCGAAAATGTCCATGAGCTAATTTTTGATAGGTTTCTTCGGTTATATCATTTTGCAACTCCCATTCCTCAATAGTATGATCCAATTGCTTGGCTAATAATTTTAAAGCTAATCTCCGCATTTGTACAAAATCTTCATCGGGTAAAGGTTTTTTTAGTAAGCGTAGCATCATGACCTGCTGATCGTTCAAAGGGACGGGAATAGATTCGTTAACTTCCATGGTTATTATATTTGATATAAATATATAAAATTAAAAATTGCAATTTAGCTTGATTCGCGCGATTGGTTGAGTAAGATGCTTCTGTGATGCTATTTTGAAGTGACGGGCACTTCAAATTTACAGACTTCTGCATTCAGCATCCATACTTCATTTTTGATCAGCTATTGATAGGAGGGTAAGGCACTACTTTTATTTTATCTCAACAATTCCTATATTTCCTATCCCACCAAACAAACCTACTATGAATTTCACACCCAACATGAAGACCAAGGAGGAAATGAATGCAGAATTACCGAAATACGAATCGGTAGTAAAGTACATGGTACCAATTGCGAAGCTAGTCACATTTAGTCCTGATCAGTTGATCAATGACGTGATTGACATTATTATTGAAAAAAGAATTTCGGGCGCACCTGTATTGGATGAACACAGAAAATTGGTAGGAATTATTTCTGAAAGAGATTGCTTGCGGATCATCGTAGATCAGGCCTATCACAATTTGCCTTACGACTCACCTAAAGTTTCCGACTATATGACCAAACAAGTGAAGACACTGTCGCCAGAGAGTGATGTGGTGGAGGCTGCTACTGAATTTTTAGGGTCACCCATTAGAAGATTGCCGGTAGTTGAAAACGGTGTATTGATAGGTCAGATTAGCCGCATCGATATTTTAAAGGCCGCGAAATATATTAAACCAACAAATTGGTCGTAATTTTTTTCTGGTAATAAACAGTATTATTCTATTTAGTTAAAACATATTTAAAAGGTGTTTTTTATCAGGCAAACGTCAATGAGCAAAAATGTAGTGGAGCAGAATTCTATTCAAAAGAACCACTAGGGAAAGATAGCGTGGAGCCCTATGAAAGAAGAACAAATTCAAACACTGCATCCTCAACTAGGAAAAACCAATAAGCGAATCTCACTAGGTAAATACAACGACATTAAGAAGAATTTACTAAAAATACTAGCCAAGAAGGAGTTGACGCATACAGAACTTATGGAAGAACTTTACATCAGAGTAAAAGACACTTTCGAAGGGGGTGTTCAATGGTACGGAGAAACCGTTAAGCTTGATCTTGAGGCAAGAAAAATCATTGAAAGAACAAATACAAAACCAGAGAAATATAGATTGAAAACAACGAACCACTAACAGCACCTACAAGAAGTTGATGGTTCGGGCGGGATAGTACAATCTTAGCACATTTTTCTGTCCACTCTAGATTCCGCAATCGTTTTAAAAAATACTCAAGTAAAATTTAGCTTGCTTCCTGCTTTTCGATTTGTATCTTTCAGAATGCCTTTCTCAGATTTTCTTTCTAGCTACTATCCATCCACAGAGGTGTGGGATGAAATGTGCACGCAAGGGGAGATACGTAATCACTATCAAATTTTCTTAAAGAGCCTGGAGAAAGTCTCCATGGGCGGCTTAACCAAGAAAGACGAATTGGCCAAAAAACTTTTCATGAGCCAAGGCATCACCTTTACGGTTTACAACGATGGTGAAGGTATTGAAAAGATTTTTCCATTTGATATTATTCCCCGTATTATCACCGCCACAGAGTGGGCGCATATCGAAGCGGGCATCAAACAGCGCTTGAAAGCGCTCAATATGTTTTTGAAAGATATTTATCATGAACAATCTATTATTAAAGATAAGATCATTCCAGCAGAGCTGATCCAATCATGCCCTAATTTTTTGAAAGAAATGGTGGGCGTAGATGTTCCGTTTGATATCTACACGCATATCTCAGGCATTGACTTGATCCGCGACAGTGACGGTTCGTTTTATGTATTGGAAGATAATTTGCGCACACCATCGGGCGTGTCGTACATGCTGGAGAATAGGAACATGACGTACCGCATTTTTCCCGGTCTATTACCTAAGAACAATGTGCGGTCAGTAAAAGATTATCCTGATCTGCTTTTAAAAAATTTATTGGCCTTGTCCAACAGACAGGTGAGCAAACCTACTGTGGCACTGTTGACCCCGGGCATTTTCAATTCTGCTTATTTTGAACACACCACACTCGCTCGCTTGATGGGTGTGGAGTTGGTAGAGGGGCGCGACTTGGTAGTACATGACACAAAAGTGTACATGAAAACTACTGCGGGCCTTAAGCAAGTAGATGTGATCTATCGCAGGGTAGATGATGAATTTTTAGACCCGCTTGTTTTTAACCCAAGCAGCATGTTGGGTGTTTCTGGTTTATACTATGCTTATCGTGCGGGCAATGTGGCCATCATCAACGCACCAGGAAATGGTGTGGCCGATGACAAAGCAGTATACACCTATGTGCCGAGCATGATTAAGTATTATCTCAATGAAGAACCCATATTAAAAACGGTACCTACTTACTACATGGATAATCGAGAACATTTCGATCATGTGTTTGGTGAAGTAAGAAAAATGGTGATCAAGAAAACAAACGGAAGTGGTGGTTACGGTATGTTGATGGGGCATGATGCGAGCGATCAACAAATTGCAGACTATAAATTGGAAGTGGAGAAAGACCCACGTCAGTTTATTGCACAGCCCATGATCCATCTTTCTTCGGTGCCGTGCTTCATCAACAAAAAAATGCAACCCCGCCATGTAGATTTGCGACCGTTCGCTTTATTCGGTCCTTCAGGTATTGAAATTGTGCCAGGCGGATTGACGCGTGTTGCTTTGCGCGAAGGCTCATTGGTTGTCAATTCATCACAAGGCGGAGGGAGCAAGGATACGTGGGTGCTGGGATAATTATTTTAGATTTATGATTTATGATTTTAGATTTATTGTCCGCGGTTTGAACGTAGCTTCAATTCCAACGCCTGATTCCTAACTTCTAAATTCTGACTTATGACTTCTAACTCCTAATTTCAAAATGTTAAGTAGAGTAGCTGATTCTGTTTTTTGGATGGCTCGTTACCTAGAGCGAACAGATAATTTATTACGCGTGTTACGCACAGATTATATTGCTTCACAAGATGAATTGCTGGATTATAATTGGCAATTGCTGGCCAATACTTTTGGTGATGCGCCCAAACAAAAAATGTCAATGAGTTCGTACCGCGATGCACTGCACCACTTGGTACTGAGTAGACAACATGAAAGTTCGGTGTTTACTAATATTGTACGAGTGAGAGAAAATGCACGATCGGTACAAGATTATATAACCAAAGAATTGTGGCAGTCACTGAATGATTACTATCACCTCGTGCGCGACCCACAAACAGAAGGTTTGATTAACCGCAATGATCCTGTTACGGCTTTTGATATTTTGCTTCGCGAGAGCATTGTTTTTTATGGAACGGTAGACGTAACGATGAGCCGTGGCGAGGGCTACACTTTTCTCAACTTGGGCAAGTACACAGAGCGGTGTTTGCAAAGCTTAGAGATATTGGAATTTAAGCGTAAGCAAATGGCGAAGGCGGATAATGAAGCTATGTACTGGAAGTATTTGCTGTATGCGCTATCAGGATACGAGTTTCATACTAAATTTTATAAAAACGCGTTACAAGCTGAAGAAGTGATACACCAAGTACTTTTCAATTTGCAATTCCCCCATTCGGTGAGCTATAGCTTGGCTCAGATGGGTCGATATTTTCAACGCCTGTCTAGTTTTTCTCAACCCGATCATTTCAAGGAAATAGAGCAGTTGATAAAAAAAATGAGCGATGATGTAAATAACTATCAAAAAACAGCAAGTTCTTTGGTTATTGAAAAACTAATCCCTGACCTGCGCTTGCAATTTACCAATCTCAATCATCGGTTAGCCACTTTGTATTTTGGTTACTCCTAATTTGATGTAAAATATAAGATTTATGATTTTACTAGTAACTGGACTCACGCAAAGCAAATAGAATTGTCAGTTTGAGCTTGTCGAAAACTAACAATTCCAACTCCGAATTGACTTCGATAGACTCAGTCTGACAGTTGTTTCGTTGTTTTCGTAAGTCCAGCTAGTAAATGTCAGGAATAATTGGTGACTGAGAACCAGTGACCAGTAACTTGGAACTTGAAACTGAACCCTTAACTTTAAACCGTTAGCATTTTTATTTTACTACATGCCCATATTTTACATTCACCACCGCACTCATTATCATTATCCCAATTGGGTGGTAGATTCTGCTAATCAAATCAAGCTGTACCCGTTGGGTGATGATAGGCAGCGGGTGTTGGAGCATCGATTGGTTATTTCTCACAATCCCGAGATGTACACCATCAACGATTATTTTGGAAACAAGACGGGCTTTTTTTCTATCATCCAGCCGCATCGAGAGTTATCGATTGAAAGTTTTCTCAGAGTGGAGATGATTAATAAACCGCTGGGGCAGAGAAGTGCCACGGCAGAGGTGTGGAAATCATTTTCAGATCAGGACTTTCAAGTGAAGTGGCACGATTACCTACATGCAGAAGCCACCCAAAGCCAACAAGAAGTGGAAGGCATTGTTAACCTCCTTCAAGATAAGCATCCATTGGATGAATTACTCCGCCTCTCTGATTTCATTTATGGAAATTTTGAATACAAGAAGGGCGTCACTACCATCGAGACGAACATCGATGAACTATGGAAATTGAAAGCAGGAGTCTGCCAAGATTTTGCGCACTTACTGCTGTATATGATGAGGCTGCGTGGTGTGCCATGCCGCTATGTGAGTGGGTACATTTGCCCCGGTGATAGCGAGTGGCGTGGCGAAGGTGCTACGCACGCATGGGCAGAAGCGTGGTTGCCAGACTTAGGGTGGGTGGGCATTGATCCAACTAATAAATGCCTTGCAGGCGAACGCCATGTACGTTTGGCTGTGGGCAGAAATTTTAGCGACTGCACTCCTGCCAAGGGAACATACAAAGGTTCACTCGAACATTTGTTGGAAGTAACGGTGCAGTTTAGCTCTTCAACTTTTTCAGATGATCAATTGCTGCCCAAAGAAATATCCCCTGAGCAACAAATGCGTTTTAAGCAAGGAGCTTTGGAGTCGTATGAACTATTTATGCAGAGGCAGCAACAGCAGCAATAACTCATAGCCACATTTTAATTTGTTCCTCCGTAAGATTACCCCCGCAAATGATTGTACCCACCGTTTTATTTTTGAAATCCTTTTTGTTTTCTAAAATAGCTGCGAGACCAACCGCACCTGATGGTTCTACCACAATGCCAGCATGGGTGTGAAGAAGCTTCATCGCCTCAACAATGCTTGCCTCGTTCACTAACATACCATCGTCCACTAATCCCTTCATGTCTTCTAATGCTTGTGCAATGGGGATCCGAACACCAATGCCATCGGCAATGGTGTTGATGTGCGAATACGAAATTAATTTATTTTCTTTCCACGATTCGACCATCGCGGGCGCACCTGCGGCCTGAATGGCAATAACCTTAGTGTTCGAACTTTTTTCTTTGAAGACACGCGCTACTCCGTTGAGCAATGCACCATTGCCCAAGGGAATTAAGATCGCGTCAATATTTAGAAATTGTTTTATTAGCTCAAGCCCTATAGAACCTGCGCCAGCTAAGGTTTCAATATCTAACCCATCTTCAACAAATCGCAAATCCTTTTCTTGAGCCACTTTCTTGGCAATTGATTTGGCTTCATCAAAATCTTCTCCACTCAAAATCACTTCCGCTCCCAAATTTTGCATGCGTTCTATTTTCAATGGATTGGCCTTATGGCTTGCATAAACGATCAATTTTTTATTGGCCTTGCGGCAAGCATACGCCATTGCTTGACCGAAGTTTCCCGCACTAGCACAGACCAATCTATTTTCTTTTGCCTGCGATACTAAAAAATCGGCTCCCCGCCCTTTAAAGCATCGAATAGGATTGATGGTTTCTACTTTCAATAAAAGTTTGCAGCCAAGTAAATCGCTTAGCGGCTCATTAAGAAACTGTGGGGAATTCTGAAAGACAGGATCAATAATTTGACTGGCATTTTCTATGGTACTAATGTCAAGACGATGAGGGGTCATTTGTTTAAATATTTTTTGTCATGGTGATTAGTTGATGTTTGACTACTTGTTTTGTCCCTGGTATTTTTTCGTAGCCAAGATCAGTATAAAATTTTTCTAAATAGGCATGTGGATCAAGAGTTAATTTTTTAATGTTCTTTTCTTTCGCAATTTTTTCTAGTTCTTGCACCATTCGTTTTCCAATCCCACTTCCTCTAAAATCTTGAGCTACAGCTATGCGTGATAAAGTGCCTATGTTGCCTTCTATGGTTAATCGGCCGCTAGCAATGGGTTCGGGGCTGTTGACTTGGTACATAAGAACGTGTATGCTACTCTCATCCCTGCCATCTAAATCCATCTCTTGTGGAATGCCTTGTTCTTGACCAAAGATTTCACTCCTCATTTTTTGAACGCGGGCAATTCCTTCTGGATCGGTAGCAATGATGGTTATTATATTATTCATTTTTCAAAAGAGAGTCGAGCGAGTTGATGACTTTCTCAAAACTTAAGTAGGCATTGTTGTTGAGGACAATAAGAGTTTTGTTTTTATCAATGTGCCTGATGATTTCTGTTTTATATCCAGGATTGTCACCTGTGTGAAGTACGGTGTTGCCATTGTCTTTAATCTCCCAACCAAATCCATAATAGGAGATAGAATCATTTTTAAGCTTAGTTGGAGAGAACGCTTCAGCCAACGTTTCTTTTTTCACTAATTGCTGTGTGTATAATGCCTGATCCCATTTCAATAAATCCGTTGCCGTTGAGCTGATTCTTCCAGGCCCTTTTCTATTGCCCAACCATATCGTGTAATTAGAAGAAGGAAATGAATCGGCTCGAATAAATCGTTTCTTTTCCTTTACATAAATATGACCTAAGGCAAAATTTTCAATCTTCTTTTTTTCTTCTAAGCTACGGATGTTGGTGGAGTTCATTTTGAGTGGAATAAAAATTTGTTGTTGACTCATGGCAATAAAATCTTTCCCCGAAGCCTTTTCGGCTATGCTGGCAAGCAGTACATAACCCGTGTTGCTGTATTCATATTTTGTATTGGGCTCAAACAATTTTTCTGGATGATATTTTTTTAAATATTCGATGATATCGTTGTTGTTAGCCACTTCGGTTTTGTCCCAATGTTGATCCATGATAGCTTGGTAATCGGGCAAGCCTGAAGTATGGTTCAGCAGATGCCTGATAGTTATGTTTGGGTAGGGGAGGTGTCGGATGTATTTTTCAACTAGGTCGTCATAGTTTAGTTTGCCTTCTTCTTTCAGCATCATGATGATCATGGCGGTAAATTGCTTGGAGACGGAAGCCAATTCAAAAATGCTTGCTGTATCCAAAGCTGTTTTCGTTTCAAAATTGCAAAAACCGAATGCTTTGTGGTAAAGAGCGTTGCCCTTAGCGGCCAGTAAAACCACCCCAATAAAATCAGGATAAGCGGCCATCACTGAATCCACTCTTTCTGAAAACGACTTAGCGACAGGAGGCTTTGCCTTTGAGCTACATCCATAAAAAAGAAATGACGTGATCAGGATGGAATAGAGTAGTTTTACATAAGCATTCATTATTTTTGAGTTTATGTTTTTGAACTGGACTTACTCAAAACAACGAAACAAATGTCAGATTGAGTTTATCGAAGTCAATTCGGAGCTGGAATTGTCAGTTTTCGACAAGCTCAATCTGACAATTCTATTTGTTTTGCGTAAGTCCAGTTTTTGAAGTAAATCTAAATTTTCACCATTTGCAAGACGCATCCATTATATTCCAGTATTTTCCTGACTTGAGTGACAAACAAAAAAGTCAGTTCGAACAATTAGGGCCACTTTATAAAGATTGGAACGAAAAGATCAACGTGATTTCCAGAAAGGACATTGATAATCTGTACATCAACCATATCCTACATTCTCTCGCCATTGCCAAAGTTATTCAATTCAAACCCGATGCTTCGGTATTAGATGTAGGCACTGGCGGAGGATTCCCGGGCATTCCGTTGGCCATCCTTTTTCCAAAAACAGAATTTCACTTGGTAGATTCCATTGGAAAGAAAATAACTGTTGTTAACGAGATAGCTCAATCCATTGGCTTGGAAAACATGAACGCAGACCAAATCCGCGCAGAGCAGATTAAAAACAAGTATGATTTCATTGTGAGCCGAGCTGTTACACGCATGAAAGAATTTTATGGTTGGGTGCAACACAAAGTAAAGGACGAATCAACCCATTCGCTTGACAACGGAATCTTATATTTGAAAGGCGGTGATTTAGAAGAAGAGATGAACGAAATGAAAAAGCGTTACAGCATTTACGAACTGCCTGATTATTTTAAAGAAGATTTTTTTGTGACGAAGAAGATAGTTTACCTGCCTATATACAATTAGTAGGCAATAGCAATAAAAAAGATTTAATTTTCGACTAAACTTGTTCCCCCAAATATAACCCTGCATACGTTGCGGAAACGCAAAACACCAAACTTCCGACCACGTAGAAAATTGTTGAGAAATGAAAACCATTTTGCAAGAGCAAAATAGTTTCTGCGCTGAAAGTAGAGAAGGTACTAAAGCCTCCACAAAATCCAACAGTCCAGAACAATCTTGCAGCAGGAGAGATGATCTGTTTATGATCAGCCAAGCCAATGACAAAACCTAAGATAACACACGCGGCAATATTTGCGACTAATGTGCCAAAAGGAAATTGTTGACTATGCAATGAACTGATCCATTTGCCTGTAGCAAAGCGTACAACACTACCAAGGCCTCCACCTAAGAAAATGTAAAGTAAATTACGAGTCATTTAAAAGGGAGAACATTTTTTAACCACACAGATCACAGAGACCTCCTCTGTGATTCTCTGTGACTCCTGTGGCTATTTTTTTTAAACTGAATAATGCGTAACCCCTGGCACCGCCACTGGATAAAAACCTTCTGAGTCTGGCAAGATGGGAGGTGTGGCATTGAAATCAAATTGCGTGGGCATGATGCTGATGCCTGAGTTGATTGCTTTGTCCCAATCTATTATTTGCCCACTGTAGGTGGCCATTCTGCCTAAGATGGAAGTCATCGTACTCTTCGCGCCATTTTCGGTATCGGCAAATTTATATTCTTTTTTTGCAATAGCCTCAAATAATTCATCATGCTCAGTTTGGTATGGATTATTTTCTTTCGATTTATCATATTGATAAATCACTTTGCCTTTTCTGTCAGTGATATTGGCTGCACCACAATAGATATTTCCTTTTGTGCCCATGATCTGCTCATCTACTTTGCTCATCGTGCCTTTGATGTGGCGGCACTGACTGTTGAGAATGCTGCCATCCGCATATTGAAACTCTACATAGTGGTGATCGAAAATCTCTCCAAACTCTTTTCCCTTGCGCACTTCACGCCCTCCCATGCCTTGTGCCTTCACAGGGTAGCTGCCTTTAAACCAATTGACCACATCAATATTGTGAATATGTTGCTCAGTAATGTGATCACCACACAGCCAATTGAAATAATACCAATTGCGCATTTGATATTCCATTTCAGTTTGTGCGTATTTGCGGGCATTCACCCACACACCTTCATTGTTCCACCAAGCTTGTGCAGAAACAATTTCACCAATCATTCCTTCTTTAAGTCTTTTGTATAGCTCACGATACGAATTTTGATAGTGACGTTGCAACCCTACCACTACATTCAATTTTTTCTGTTTGGCCACTTCGGCCATGTCCAATACTTTTTTGATGCCAGCAGGATCGGTAGCTACCGGTTTTTCCATGAACACGTGCTTGCCTTGGTTGATCGCTTCTTCAAAATGGATTGGTCTGAACCCCGGTGGTGTGGTCAAGATTACTACATCGGCCAACGCGATCGCTTTTTTATATCCGTCAAATCCAACAAATTTGTTTTCTTCCTTCACGGCCAATTTAGCTTTTACATTTCCCCCCGTGCCTGACCAGTCAGAGAGATCATCTGAGTTCAATGCTTTGTAGCAATCATCCAATCTGTCTTTGAAGGCATCGGCCATTGCTACCAATTTTACGTTTTGCTTCGTTAGCAGTGCTTGCATGGCTGCGCCCGTGCCTCGGCCTCCGCACCCAATCAGTGCAATTTTAATAGAGTCATCCACTGAGTTGTTAAAAAAATCGGCTTTGGAAATCATGGGCAAGCCCATAAGTGTAGTGGCAATGAGGGAAGTTTGTTTTACAAATTCCCTGCGTGATTGTGCAGATTCGGTTTTCATGTTGGTGAGATTTAGTTAATTATATGATACTTGATGACAATTTCTTACTACTAACTGATAACTATGGTTCCATGACGTTTAGGGTGGGTCGATAGTGGAAGCCCTATTCGTTAGGCATTTTTGTGCAAGGCTTTAACCTTAGTAGAAATTAGTTGTAACTCTAAACTCTAACCTTATTACCCTATTTTAATCGCTTGAAAATAAGGTATTAAGGTTGGTCATGGTTTTGCAAAACAATTTTTCTACTAAGGTTAAAGCCTAGGCATAAGATGGGCAATTAAAAATTTACCCACTCCAAACGTCATAGAGCCATAACTATTAGCTTCATTTCAAGTACAAGGTATAAAACTTTTCTATCTCTTCCTTGCTGGGCTGTTTGAGCGGGCGCACTACGCGAAAGCCAACGAACATGCCATCGGTGAGCCACCATTTACTTTTTGGTATTTGAGGGTCGCGTTGGTTCCAATCTGCATTAGATGAGATTCGGTTGGAGCAGCGCAATTCGGTTACTTTATCCATGTACGAACCACCTTTTACTGTCTTGGGATATTTGGATGCGGGCGGATTGAGCGGATCTTTTGTTTCGATTTTTGTAAGATAGCTCGGATCATATTGATCGATCGTCCACTCGCTCAAGTTACCAAGCATATCATAGAGGCCGAAGGCGTTTGGTTTCTTTTCTCCTACGTGATGAAACTTGCTGTCGCTATTCTCTTTGAAGTATCCATACTCACCCAAAATTTTCGCATCGATGGCAATGGCGGGAGCATTTGCTTTGCAAGCGTACTCCCACTCGGCCTCGGTGGGCAAGCGAAAGAAAAAACCAGTCTTTGAATAGAGCCATTTGCAATACATGACAGCCGCAGTGTGGCTCATGCTGTTGGTCGGGTGCGTGGCATCGCGCCCCATGCCCCACGTCAGGTCGATGTATTGTGGTGTGGCGCGTGTTACTCCATCAATGATTTTGCTCTGTGGCAAGCGCGTGTCTTTAAAATATAAATCCCACTCAGCAAATGTTACTTCTTTGGTGCCCATCCAAAAAGACGACACTTCAATTTCCTTCACAGGGCTTTCGTCATTATCGGCCATCAAACTCTTGCTGCCCATCTGAAATTTTCCATTTGGCACAGCGGCCATTGTAAATTTTGCAGATGATCCAGGTATGGTTTGATCATACGATTTAAAATCTTGGGCACTCAGAGAGAACGTGAGATGAAGAAAGATAAAGAGTGAAGGGGAATTCATTAAAAATATTTAGGATTCAATATAGAAACTATTGATAAATAATCCATTTTATTTTCTAAATTTCACTTCCAACAAAAAACCGAACTTATGAAACGCAGAAACTTTATCGGTGCTGGCCTCACGGCCGTTTCTACTTTAGTGGCAGGAACTAGCTTTGCGCAAACCGAAAAAAAATCAAATACGCCATTGGCAGGCAAACCATTCAAGTTAAACTACGCCCCCCACGATGGCATGTTTAAAAATCATGGAGGTAATGATTTTGTAGATCAAATAAAATTCATGGCCGACCAAGGGTTTCGTTCCATTGAGGACAATGGATTATTGGGCAGACCAGTGGCTGAGCAAGAACGAATAGGAAAAACATTGTCACAACTGGGCATGACTATGGGCGTGTTTGTAGTAGATGGTGGCGACAATTGGAAAATTTCTTTCACCACAAGAAAGCAGGAATTCAAAGATAATTTTGTGAAAGCTTGTAGGCTAAGTGTAGAGGCAGCCAAACGTGTCAATGCAAAGTGGATGACCGTGGTGCCAGGTTTTTTTGAGCGCAATTTGCCAATGGGGATACAGACAGCCAACGTAATTGATATTTTGCGCAGAGGCGCAGAAATTTTTGAACCACATGGTTTGGTGATGGTGCTAGAACCACTCAGCGATACACCAGAACTTTTCTTGCGCTACTCAGACCAAACTTTTTCTATTTGCAAAACCGTGAAAAGCCCCGCGTGTAAAATTTTGTTTGACATCTACCACATGCAGCGCAATGAAGGTAATATCATCAATAACATCGATGCATGTTGGGACGAGATCGCCTACATACAAATTGGTGACAACCCGGGCCGCAATGAACCTACTACTGGCGAAGTGAATTACAAAAATATTTTCAAACACTTGAATAGTAAAGGTTACAAGGGTGTTTTAGGCATGGAGCATGGCAATGCATTGCCCGGCAAAGAAGGAGAGATGGCGTTGATCAATGCGTATCGAGAAAGTGATTCTTTTTAGCGATCTAATTTTTAATGAATCTCTTGGTAAACGTCTCAAATCGGATAACGTAGATACCGATGGGGAGACTTTTAATTGTTACAAGATTTTCCCCTGAGTTCAAAGAGTTCTCCCCGTCAAGTCAATAATTTCATATTCTTATGATTGGAAGGTACGTCAATAGCAATTTTTTTGCAGCTATCCGCCCCCAATCTTTTGCCCAAGTTGCTTCAGGGTAAGGGATAAAGAGCATTTTTGCTATTCCCTACCCAATGCCTATGCGAAGTGACACTCTGTAAATCCTGATTAAAGTTAACGAAACTACGCAGCTCACTGTAAGCATTTTCAATGCTCAAATCGTAGATTTTAGATTTATATAAAAATAACTAAAATACTATTTGGACTAAATAGTCCAGTATTAGTATATTTGTGGACTGATTAGTTCATAATGGTTTGAACTAAAAAAATAATTGTATGACAAAATTAAAAGACAAAGTCGCCCTGATTACGGGCGGGACAAGTGGTATTGGCAAAGCAACCGCCATTGATTTTATTGAGCAAGGCGCCACTGTGATCATTACAGGAAGGCACCAGAGCACTGTAGATGAAACGGTAAGGCAACTTGGCCCCAAGACAAGCGGAATAGTAGCAGATTCAAGCAATATTGCTGACCTGAAAAAATTAGCTGAGAAAGTAAAGTCTTCCGTAGGAAAAGTAGATGTGCTTTTCGTAAACGCAGGCTACGGAAAGTTTGCTCCAATAGAGCACATTGATGAAGCACATTTTGATGAGCAGTTCAATGTACTGGTGAAAGGAACATTGTTTACCGTACAATCTATTTTGCCACTTATGGGGGAGGGAAGTTCTATCATTCTAAATACTTCGGTAGTTACGGAAAAAGGAATGCAAGGTGCATCTGTTTATTCTGCAGCAAAATCGGCAGTACAATCATTTGTGAAAACTTTTGCAGCAGAACTTTCTGCCAAAAAAATCAGATTAAATGCGGTGAGCCCTGGTCCAATAGAAACTGCCTTTTTTGAAAAGACAGGAATGAACGAGGAGCAGATTAATGGATTTGCAAGTGCTGTATTGCCTCAAGTGCCAATGGCAAGATTTGGAAAGTCATCTGAAGTAGCCAAGGCAGTGACTTTCCTCGCCTCGAATGACGCATCCTATATGCATGGAACAGAAATCTTTGTGGACGGTGGGATGGTACAGTTTTAATAGTATGGAATTAAATAGCCTCATTTGGGCTATCCGATTCAAAAACAAATAACTTTGTGGAGAAGTGATATGATTCACTTCTCCTTTTCTTTTTATTAATGGCACGCTCAAGAGAATTTGATGAACAAAAAATACTGAATATAGCCACTGACCTTTTTTGGCATAAGGGCTATAGCGCTGTCTCCACTCAAGATTTGATTGACGCCTTTGGTATTAGTAAATCAAGTATGTATGGAGCCTATAAAGATAAGCGTAGCTTGTTCATTTTGGCTTTGCAAAATTATAGAAACACGGCCTCAAAAAATATGCTGGATGTTTTGAAAAACAGCCGGTCTTTTATTGATACTATCACTCAGTTACTACATCAGATAATAAATGAAAGTGTGACAGATAGCAAAACAAAGGGTTGTTTTATTGTAAACACAGCTATAGAATTGGCACCCCACGACAAAGAAATATTAGAGATTATTCAGCTAAACAGAAAGGATATAATTGAAGCACTCACACAAGCTATTCAAAAAGGAATCGACACTAAAGAACTAACGAATCAGAATAATCCTAAGGCACTTGCAAATTATTTTTATAATATAATTAATGGTTTGCGTGTAGATGCAAAGGTGACAAAAGACAAGCTAAATTATAAAGATACCATACAGCTTGCACTAGCTGTAATTGATGTTGCAGAGAAATCTAAAAGGCGAAAGCTAGTTTGAGTGAAATTTTCGTAATCACTGGTGGTGATTCTTTTTAACAATCTAATTTTTAATGAACCTTCTGGTAAACGTCTCAAATCGGATAACATAGATACCGATGGGGAGACTTTCAATATTGATCAAGTTTTTTCCTGAGGTCAATGCTCCTTTTAGAATAGCTCTTCCTGTCAGATCTATGATTTCATATTCGGATGATGGCCTGGATGCTATGTCAATAGTGATTGTTTTATCTGCAGGTTGCGGATAAAATTGCACGTCTAAATAAAGATTGGATTCTTCAATACCGGTAATAGGCGAGGAGAATAATTGTGTTGTGGGAATAACCTGCTTCGGTATTTTAGCGCTACTCCATTTAAGATTGGCAGACGCTTCACCGCCAAGTTCAAAATACTCTAGTTTTATTTTATAGCTCTCTCCCGCTGTTAAATTTATTGAACCATTCCATTCTGTGGCGGGTTGAGGTATCCATTTGTCTATTAGCAAAGAGTTATCAACCCATAGCCTTGCACCATCATCGGTTGTTAAATAGAAAGTGTAAGTCTCAGAAAATTGCGGAAGAACTTCACCCGCCCATCGTACTGTAAAATAATCTGGATTGATGCTTGCATGGGGTGATCCACCAACCCAATTGAAATCAATTTTAGAATCTACTCTAATCAGGGTGGGGGATTTTGTAAAACTATTTTGTGTGGTTGTAACTTCATTAATAGTATTTGTATAAAAGCCAGTCAACCCATCGCCATTTCCAACAGGCACTGCGATGTATGTAGCATTGAAGTTTTTGTTAGAGGCTGGTGTATCAAACGAAAACTCTCTTGTCAAACCATTTTCATTCCAAGATGAGAATGACTGAAGTAAGCTTCCATTAAGTTGCGTGATGGGTGCTTCCAATGTTCTTGTCACACCTATAATACTCTTGATGGTGGCGGGAGTTTGTAAAGGTTGCCCGTCTAGTATAAGGGATAAATTAGCTGGTGTTGTAGTCAATGTGATGTCCACCTTTTGAGGAAACACATCTTGGTAAATTGATTTAGTGAGTCCTTCACTGTCCGTTGCTGTTAATATAATTCGGTACCAAACATCATCCGCAGTTTCGCCTACTTTAGGTATTGCATAAGAGCCAGCGTCTATGCCATTGGTTGGAGCCAAACCTGGATGCGCATGTTCATCATGATGAAAATCTATTTTCCATGTGAGTGAGCTAGTTGGTAACAGACCATCTTCTATATCGGTGGCACTTCCACTAAATTGAATGGTTTGCCCCGCTTGGTACAATGTTGCTCCATTAGGTAGAGTGACAATCAATTGTGGAACGGGCCGTGTATTTGACGTGACTGTAAGTATAGCGCCATTGGTTGTCACATTTCCAAACGAATTCGAGACTTGACAACTAAAAACTTTACCATTATCGGCAAGCTGAGTTACCGTAAATGAATAAATAGTAGATGTGGCACTTGCAATGGGTGCACCATCTTCCATCCATTGATATGATAAAGGTTGTGAGCCAGAGGCAGCAATAGTGAAATCAATAACATCACCAATAGCTGCGGTGCTATTTTGTGGTTGGGCTGAAATAAAAGGAGCACCACTACCTGTGTAGTTTATTTTCCATAGCGTGCCATCCGTTGTACTAGTATTATCTTGTTGTGATCCGCCACCTAAACCTGCCCTAGCTAGATAATACATGCTACCATCTGGCGCGGTTACAATAGCAAGTGGTCTATTGATGTTGGTGGCAAAAGTTGTTACAGCTTTAGTGGTAGTGTCAATGTACTTGATGTATCCATTGCAATAATCAGCAAAGTAAAATTTACCAACATATTGCAATGGAAATTCAATGGTTGCCGGATTATAAAACGAGGCACCCACTATCGCGCAGCCTTTATCAATTCCTGCCCCATGTTGATAGGCAAACAATGGATCTTTGTAATCAGTAGGAGGAGTTTGTGTAGTTATAGCTCCCTCAATAGTTGGCCAGCCATAATTTTTTCCGGGCTGCACTTCATTTATTTCTTCCCACGCTTCTTGACCCACATCAGAAACAATTATTTTGCCTGTAATGGGTTGGATATCCAACGAGTAAGGGTTGCGAAAGCCCAATGCCCAGATAGCCCTATTTTTTCCTGATGCCGTTGTGTAAAAAGGATTATCCGTTGGAATAGAACCATCTGAATTGATGCGGAGTACCTTTCCTAGCACGGTTGTTTTGCTTTGTGCATTGGCAGGGTTTGCTCCATCGCCAACTGAAATGTAAAGTTTGCCGTCTATGCCAAAGGCCATGTCACCCGCATTGTGAATAGTGCCTGACAATATATCTAAGTTTAGTAACACCAACTCGCTACCGGGCAAGGTTGAATTTCCGTTGGCGGTAAATCTGCTTACGCGATTGAAATTAGAATTTGGCACAGTATAATACACATAGTAGTAATTGTTTGAGTTGAAGTTGGGGTCAAGCACTATATGACCCAATCCTCTTTCATTAAAATTATCAACGGCAATATTGAGAAGCGAACCAGAAGAGAGAACACCATTTTCTATAATAGCAATTTTTCCGCTTTTAATGGTAATAAAAATTCTCCCATCAGGCGCGATCACCATGTCTGTTGGATCTAGATTTTGGGCAATCAGTTTTTCGATAAAACCAGTAGGCAACTGAGCGGCTGTTGCAAGTTGAAACGAGAGCAGTAAAAGTAGGATTAGTTTTTTGATCATGTTACAAAGATAGTCTATCCTTTCACGGAGTTAGTAAGAATCATCTCTTTAATAATTGTGGTGGTTTTATCTTTCAAATCACCAATTTCATTTTGATTTACCCCTGCAACAGAAATGGGATCGCCCACAATAATTTTTATAAGCCCAGGTTTTATTTTTCCCTTGCCGGGAGGCATGAGTTCGCCTGCACCAACCACCGCCATTGGCAAAAGAGGTTGTTGTGTGTCGATAGCAATACGAAAAGCACCTTCCTTAAAGGGTTGTAATAGTTCTGTACTGCGGTTTTGTGTTCCTTCTGGGAAAATCAAAATATTGATGCCTAGACTTAGAATTTTCTTCAAATAGTTTAGGCTTTTTTTCCTGCTCTCTTGACTGTCCCGATCAACCACCACACATGTAGCTCTTGTTACCCAACCAAAGACAGGGATTTTCAACAGTTCTTTTTTCGCCAATGGTCTGAACTGCCCACGAATAGTCATCGCTATGCCGGGCAGATCTAAAAAAGAAGTGTGGTTACTCACATAGATGAATGCTTTCCCTTTTGTAATTTTTTCACGCCCAATCATTTCATACCGAATGAAAGTGAGCTTACTAAAAATCCATGACCATAATTTCATAAAAAAATAAGTGACTGATACTGCCCTTGGCCCAAAGAAGGCAGGAATGATAATGCCAGGCAGAAACAGTAACATGAAAACACTGAAGACAGTTAATACCCAGGCTGTGTAGAGTTTCAGGAGAAGGCTTTTCAAAAAATTCAATTTTTTTAAGTTTGAGGTTTAAAATGCTCAGCAAAGTTAAGTGAATGATCTCAAACTTTTTTATTTAGATGATTTCTTAACATACGTCATCGCTTCTTTGGCGAGAGCTGGCAACTGGTCTTTGTGATCAAACGTTATGTGCACCTATTAACTCATAGGGCGATTCGTACCAGAAGGATCAAACAATTTGGACTTCAATGCCCAAGTCCCAATGCCTAAGTCCTTTTTATCAACGCCATATAAAACCCATCAAACCCTTCCGAAGGGAATACACTTTTCTGTTCTATCAATTCAAATTTACCTTCCTGTTTTGCTAAAAAAGCGCTTACTTGATTTTCGTTTTCAGAAGGAAAGAGACTGCAAGTAGAATACACCATTAGCCCACCTGACTTGAGCATGGTGCTATAATCGTCAAGGATGTGTTGTTGGAGTTCTTTTACGCGATCAATAAACTCAACGGACAATTTCCATTTGGCATCGGGGTTTCTTTTTAATACACCTAAGCCAGAGCAGGGAACATCTAATAATAAACGATCGGCAGAGCTTTCTAATCGCTTAATGGTTTTGGAGGATTCGATCAATCGTGTTTCTACATTGGCCACGCCCGCTCTTCGTCCACGCTTTTTAAGTTCTTCGAGTTTCCACTCTTCCGTGTCCAAAGCAATGATGCGCCCTTTGTTTTGCATGAGCGCTGCTAGATGAAGTGTTTTACCACCCGCGCCTGCGCACGCATCGATCACGCGCATGCCCGGCTTCACTTGCAGGAAGGGTGCGATCAATTGCGAGCCCCCATCTTGTACTTCAAACAAACCGTCTTTGAATTGTTGTCGCGTAAAAATATTTTGCCGCTCTTCAAGCAGTAGAGCATCAGGAAATTTTTCGGGTGCATCAGTGGCAATACTTTCTTCTTCGGCCAACTGCTTTTGGAGTCCGTTGCGAGAAATTTTTAATGTATTCACACGAAGCACCACACTCGCTTCTTGATTGAGCGCCTCCAGCTCTTTTTCCCATTTATCGCCCAATTCTTTTTTGCCCATCTCGTCCATCCAATCGGGTATGGATTCGCGCACTTTTCTAGTGGCTTTAAGTATCTCATACCTTTCCAATATTTTTTTTCGGTTCACCCCCTTCAGTTCCTCCCAATCAGGAAACTCAGCTTTATTCCACAGGCACCAGATGGCTAGCAATTTCCAGTAGTCATCTTCTGCTGCATCGGTCAGCTCGATAAAGAGACGATACCAGCGCACAATGTCATAAATAGTCTCTGCAATAAAGCGCCTATCACGCGCGCCCCACTTGGGGTTGCTCTTCAAAATCTTCTCAATTACCTTGTCGGCATACTTTTTATGAGTGAAAATTTGCTCCAGCCCATTGACCACGGCTTCACATAGATTTCTGTATAGTTTCACGGCTGGATTTTTTTGTTGAAATTTAGAAGTTAAATCTCACAATACTGAATTTTATGAAATATAAAATCCTTTTACTCATCGTAATGAGCAGCACTTTTGCGCAAGCCCAATTTGGCGACCTATTAAAAAAAGGCTTGGACAAGGGAAAGAAAGCGGTCGAGAAGAAATTGGTAGAAACAGGCAAAGGAATGCGCGACCAATTGGATTCCACTGACTTTAATTACGCCATTACCGTGATAGATAACTCTGGCATGATGGATACACGTGATGCCTCAGATCAAGCGATTAAAGATGTTAACCTAGCTGTCAATTTGTATAAGGGAGACGACCAATCTTCACCGCGGGAAAAAAGCAGGAACAAACTTGACGGAGCCGAGAAATTGTACGGCTTCCGCAAATATAAATTGGCAGAGGAGGCTTTTTTAAACTCGAAGCAGAGTTATGAAGCGAATAGCCTCAATGACAATATAAATTACAGTAGGGTTTTTGCTGGCATCGGGTTGCTCTATACTACCATGGGTCGTTACCAGACAGCGGAAGAATACACAACCCAAGCACTTTCCATTCGCGAAAAGACATGGGGAGTGAATAGTTTGGCCTACGCATCATCTCTCAACAACACGGCCGTTCTTTATCAAGAGACTGCGCGGTACAACGAAGCAGAAAAATATTTCGAGCAAGCATTGCAGACCCTGAAAGATCAAGGAGCAGCAGAGAAACAAGAGTATGCAATTGTTTTGAACAATGAGGCCATCTTGTTTTCAAAAATTGGCCGATACGATGGGGCGATTGATAAGCTGAACAAAGCCATTGCATTAATGAATAACCTCCAGAAGAAAGACTTGAGCAATCAAATCGGGTTTCAATCTAATTTGGCTTTGTTGTATCAACAAACAGGAAAATTCACAGAGGCTGAGTCAATCTACTTGCGCTTGGAAAAAGAATTGGGCAGTACTAATCCTTATTATGCGGGGGTAATCAACAATTTAGCGCTCTTGTATATTCAAATGGGAAAGTTTGATAAGGTAGAAGAATATCTTAAGCAATCTGCCGCTACCTATAAATCTAAATTTGGAGCCTCCAACCCTAACTACGCCAAAGTGCAAAACGATTTAGGAAATTTTTATCGCACACAAGGAAAGATGGCCGATGCGGAAAATGCATTGACAGAAGCTCTTAGCATTCGATCTTCGGTGTTGGGTAAACTCCATCCAGATTATGTGAAATCAGAGGAAGACATGGGCATTCTTTATTGGAAGAAGGGCGATTTAACTAAAGCCTATACTTTATTGCAATCTGCCATGAGTAAGTCGATGGACTTTATCAGTCACTATTTTCCTCCCATGAGTGAAGCAGAAAAAACAAAATACTGGGATATTCTCCAACCCCGGTTTCAGCGCTTTTATAATTATTGTTTGGATGCCTATACTACCAATCCTTCTATTGCCAAGGATATGTATAATTATCAAATGGCCACAAAGGGACTGCTGCTAAGCTCCACCAATAAAGTGAAGGCGCGAATCCTCGCTAGCGGAAAAATAGATTTAATTAAAGATTACACCGCATGGTTGGATAAAAAAGAAACATTGGCTCGCTACTATTCTCTTTCCAATGAAGACTTGAAAAATCAAAAGATAGATTTGGCAGCATTAGAACAAGAGGCCAACAATATGGAGCGTTCATTGTCTCAACAATCAGAAGAATTTTCTCAAGGCTATGAAACCGAAAAACCGGATTATCAAAAAGTAGCCAAGCTATTGGGCGATAAGGAAGCTGTAGTAGAATTAATTCGGATCCAATCATTTGATAAAACTTTTACAACTGGTTCTAAATATGCTGCTTTGGTGTTGACAAAAAGTTCAACTGACCCAAAATTGATAATCCTAGATAATGGAGAACAAATGGAAACACGCTACGTCAAATTCTATCGCAATTCCATTCAACAAAAAACAGCAGACACGTATTCATACGATCAATTTTGGTCGCGCATCGAAGCAGGCTTAACAGGAAAGACAACTATCTATTTTTCACCTGATGGTGTTTACAATCAAATTAATTTGAATACATTAAAGAAAGCGGATGGCAATTTTGTGATCAATCAATTTGATTTAGTAATAGTGGGTAACTCGAAAGATTTGATAGGATATAAAAATAAGAAGGCAGTTGCCGCAAAGAAAAATGCTTTTCTCTTGGGCTTCCCAGACTATGGCGGAAGTGCTGTGGCTGCTTTGCCAGGAACAAAAGTAGAGATTGATGGTGTGAGCAGAACACTGAAAGCATCTGGCTATCAAGTGGCGCAATACATGCAGTTGCAGGCTACAGAGAAACAATTGAAATCTATAAAAGGGTCAAGCTTAGTGCATATTGCTACGCACGGTTATTTTATGAAAGATGTGGATGGGGGGGGAGCTGGAGTGGCTTCAGAGAATGCAAAGAACAATCCGTTGCTACGTTCAGGGATTTTATTGGCGGGGGCTTCTAAAACAGTATCGGGCGAGCAAGTGCCCAACTTGGAAAGCAATGATAACGGAGTGCTCACTGCGTATGAGGCAATGAACTTAAACTTAGAAGGAACAGATTTGATTGTACTAAGTGCATGCGAAACAGGATTGGGCGATGTAAAGTCGGGCGAAGGTGTGTATGGCTTGCAGCGCGCCTTTTTAGTGGCGGGTGCCGATGCGATGGTGATGAGCCTTTGGAAAGTAGATGATGCCGCTACACAACAACTAATGACTAACTTTTACACCAACTGGACAAAAGGAGGAAGTAAACTCAAAGCATTCAAGCAAGCACAATTGCAATTGATGACAAAATTTAAAGAGCCATACTACTGGGGCGCATTTGTGATGATGGGGATGTAGTGGTATTGGTAAAATTTGGTAAGCGGTAGTTGGTCAGAGGTGGCTGGTAAGTGGTGGTCGGTTAACACGTATTGCAAATTGGTTCTTAGCATTCAACTTAAAATTCTTACTGACTCATGGAAAAAATATTATTGATTGTTACTTTTTTTGTTTCATGTTCTGCAATAGCTCAGACGAATGGCAAGATCGAAATGAAAAAAGATTTTTTTGGATATTCTTTTCATCAAGACAGCACGGAGTTATGGCCAAGGGATGTGCTTCAGGTGATGGAGGCAAATCCGGAGGCGTTTCAAGAATTTAAAAAAGCGAGAGCAAACCATGCGGCTTCTGGCATTTTTGGTGCAATAGGAGGCTTTATGATTGGTTGGCCGATTGGTCAGGCCATTGCTGGAAAAGATGACCCACTATGGGGCTTGGCCGCAGGTGGTGCCGCCTTAGTATTCGTGGGATATTCGTTTGATAAAACCTTTAAAAAACGAGCAGGCAATGCGCTAGCTATTCATAATGGAGGAATGCCTACCGGCTATGCGCCTAAGCTGAATTTGAGATTTACGGGAACACAAATTCAAATCAATCTCAAATTCTAAAAACTCAATTGCTATATCGTATTGTTCTTCTTTTCATTGCGCTTGAATCGGTGGAGACGTCAACTATTTGTAAGGAACTCTTTACTTTTTGACGCAATGGTGCAGCGAAAAAAACCATCTGCTTATTAGAGAGGAAGGGTGAGTCACAATTTCAAATAGAACTCCCTGGTCAGTTTTTTATAATCCTCCGACCAACTTTCACCCTCGCCATGTAGTACCAACACTTCTTGTTTTATTTCCTTGCGATCGCCTTGGTTCGTATTCTCACGAACCAATTCTTTTTTATGAAAAGAAAACTCAAACAGCCATCGCTCTTGCGGCTTTTCCTTACGGGAATAAAAAGACAATTGTCGATTTAGATGAAGTCCAACTTCTTTAGCAAGCGAAACAAATAGTTTGCCTTCTTCAAATGGAAGAATTACAGCAAGCCTTCCTTTTGTTTTTAAAAATAGGATTGAATGATGGAGTAGCTCTTGGTAACTCAGCGAATCTGTATGCCTCGCTTTCGCGCGATGCTTCGCAGGTGGCAATTGACTGTTGTTAAAATATGGAGGATTGCTGACAATCAAATCATACTTATATTCCGACCGAAAATTTTGAAGCGAATAATTATGAAACAAAACTCGATTGCACCATCGAGTCTCTAAAAGATTTTCATCTGCTTGCTTGGCATCTTGCTCTTCAATCTCTATCCCCTCAATGTTTACATCTTCTTCCGTGCGCTGAGCCAACATCAATGCAATGATGCCACAACCAGTGCCTACATCTAAAATTCTTTTTACGCCTTTTATATTTACCCACGCACCTAATAGCACCGCATCCGTGCCAACTTTCATAGCACAGCGGTTGTCTTCTATGGAGAATTGTTTGAAATGGAACATTGTTTCACGCAAAGGCGCAATGACGCAAAGTTTATGTTCAAAGTGTCATTGCTAGTGTGGGAATATTGTGAAGTAATCCACAATTATTTTTCCTTCATATTGTATTCCCGCATTGCGCCCTTGCGCCTTTGCGTGAGATTAAAGCCTCCTAAAAAGCTTCTCAATACTCTCAACGCTCACCTTCTCCTTCCAATCACTCCCAATCGCATGAGCCCACATGTGCGTGAGGTTGTACGCTACGTGCGCCATCTTCGTGATTTGGTCATCACTCCACTCTTTTGATAAGCCCTGAGGCAAATCAATTTTATGTTTGGCAATCATCGTCTTAAATTCCTTCACCCCTTCTGGATAATAATCTTCCAAGTGATTGAACGCAATACAATTTGCATAACAATGCCGTGTTCCTAATATTTTTGACAGTCCATAAGACAACGCATGGCAAACACCTACTTCCGAATAAGTCAAACTCAACCCACCCATTAGGGAAGCCACCATAAGTTTGTCATCATTCTCAGCAGTCTGTCCACTCTTATCACCTAAAAATATTTCCCTGCAAAGTTTTAAAGATTGCTCTGCGTAGGCGTGACTATACGCATTGTTCAATGTTCCATTTTCCGATTCAATGCAATGGATGTATGTATCCATTCCCGTATAAAACCACCAGTTGCGCGGCACGGTCGCAATCAAATCAGGGTCGAGGATGACTTGGTTGAACACCGTCCACTCACATTTCAATCCCAGCTTTTTTTCTGGACCAGTCAACACAGCCGTCATGGATACTTCTGCACCAGTCCCAGAGATAGTTGGCACACCAATATGATAAATGCCCGGCTTCTTAATTAAATTCAATCCTTGATACAAAGTGGAAGAACCTTCATTCGTAAACATTAGCGACACCGCTTTCGCAATATCCATGATAGATCCACCACCAATGCCAATCGCAGCAGCAGGAATTCCCCTCGTCTTCTTTACAGAATCACGAATCATATCAATCTGCTTCGTAGTAGGTTCGTACTGGTCTACATCAATGTACATAACAATGTCACCCGCTTCCGCAGGAATGCGCTTCGCCAAGTCTTTTCCTTTAAAATAATTATCCACCAAGTAAAGCATGAACTTATCGTTCTGATTGCGTTGTGCTTCCACAATTTCACCCAGTTGGTTGAAACTACCACGACCGAACACGGTCTTTTCAATTCCTTTGAAATTCTTGTGCATTGTATTATTCGTTCAAATTTTCTTTAATCTCTATTTTGCGCTTATCACAAATTGTGATAAGCTTTTGTTTAATTACCCTATCGCTAAAGTAGCAATATCTCATCACAAATTGTGATGAGATAAAATTGTCCTAGTAAATCACCATGTCCACTCAGTTTCGTCAAAGCTATTCACTACAAAATCGTTTTCTACTTCATCTCGTTTGCGCACAAAAAAAGTATGATCTTTTGATAACCGATCCGCTTCATCCAAGGCAAAACCACATTTTTTTATAAACGCACGCGCAATTTTATTTTCATGAAGAGTCATGCTATAAATAGAATCAATGACTTTGTAGTTGTCAAAAATATAGTTGATGAAATAGTTAACCGCCCGAAAAGAAACTCCCGATTTTCTATACTTTTCAGCCGTTGCAAAACCAATCCAAGCTTGTTTATGATGATCGGCAAAAGTTTCTCGGCTCAAATCATAAAGATGAAGAATACCCGCATATTCATTGTTCAATTTAAAAAGCCAATCTTGGCAGCCGTGTTTTGGTGAAAAAGCACCGCATATCGAAATGAACCTTGCATGCTCTTTGGCTCCCTCATAGCTTTTGAATCGCTCATCTACAAAAGGTGAAGAGTCCCCTTCAAAAAGGAGATACAGCTGTTCAAAGTTTTGCTCCGTCAATTTCTCAAACGAGAAATTTTTGAAAGGAGGGATTTCGGAAAAAGAAAAAAAAGACTTGGTGTGTGTCTTTTTAAACTCGATATAGAAATCTTCTTTAAGCATTTTTAATAACTAAACTTTGTTAATTGGTGATTAGGCATTAACACTCACTATCGCCTTCTCAATACACCCCGCAATATTCCCTGCCAATGCCTTTACCTCTTCTTCCTTCCACGTGCAGCGGATGCCGAACGAAATCAATCGCCCCACTGTCTCCTGCGCTTTTGGCAAATGCAGATTATTATAATCTTGTGGCGCGCCCAAAATATGAATAGGCAATTTCGCAGGTGATTTCAAATCCTTCAAATGATTCCATTGATTGATGAAGTGGTACATATTCGTGAACCAATAATTGAAACCAGTTACGCCCGCTTTGTTAAATTCATCCACCGTGCGCTTGGCAGCTTCCGTATTGGGCAATAAAATATTCAAAAACGTGGCCGAGTCACCCGCGGGGTCAACGAGCGTGCTGAAACCCACTCCCGAAATTTTAGAAAGTTCGTTTACCAATAACGCTTTGTGTGCACGATTTTTCTCCATGATGAACGGCACCTTGCGCGTTTGCGCCAAACCAATCGCAGCATTTATTTCTCCAATGCGATAGTTGAAACCCAACACTGGATGATTTTCCATCCCACGATTGTTGCCCACATGGTCGTGGCCGTGGTCTGAAAAACTATCTGCATTTTTATAACATTGCTCATCGTTCGTCACCATCACACCACCCTCGCCACACGTAGCTATTTTAAAAAAGTCGAACGAGTAACAACCCGTTTTTCCAAACAGCCCCACCGATGTTCCTTTGTACGATGCACCAAACGCTTGGCCAGCATCTTCGATGAGCGTCAAATTATTTTCCTTACATATTTTCAAAATCTCATCCAACCGCGCCATGCCCCCGCACATGTGCACGAGCATAATCGCTTTTGTTTTTGGCGTGATGGCCTTGCGGATTCCCTCGGGGCTCAGGCAAAGAGTCTCATCAATATCGGCAAACACAGGCAGCGCGCCCGCGAAAAGCACCGCCTCCACCGAAGCGATGTACGTGAACGGAGGCACAATCACCTCGTCACCCGCGCCCACGCCCGCAGCATACAGCGCACACGCCACAGCCGTGCTCCCGCTCGATACCGCGTGCGCATACTTTGCGCCCGTTATTTTTTTTACCTCCGCTTCAAACTCGCGCGCCTTCCAAATATTGTTGCGCTGCGCATCGTGGTTATACCGAAAAAGGATGCCCGTCTCCAGCACATCGTTGATTTCTTTTTTCTCTTCTACTCCAAATAATTCTGTTCCTGGCATGGCTGATAAAGTTAGGCCGCAAAAATACGAATTCTATTTATGCCAATTATAAAAAAAATAGTGCTTGTCTTTCGTAGTCATGATTATGTAGGGCGGGCTTGCCCACCGTAGCTTTAGCGAAGGCGGGCTGCCACTCGAAGCGAGGTGGCACCGGGCTATCCGTTCCAAGTCCTCGCTCGTTCCTCGCTGTGGGCTTTCCACTACTATCCCTGCCCGATGCCAGCACGTGGTTTTTCACCGACCTCAAATTTTCACAATCCAAAAAAAGTAAGTTTAATTTTTGTAATTCCTGTTTACAAAAGTGCATATCTTTATGTGCTGGCTTGTCCCTGGTGTCGCACCCGTCCCACAACCAAAAGCAAAACCAAAAATGAAACCCGAAAACCCAACTAGCGAGGGATTTATTCCAAAGCACGGAGGCTATCGCAATTTGATTACCTACCAAAAATCAGAAATCGTTTATGACGGCACAGTATATTTCACCAACAGATTTTTTAGAAAATACGACCGCACCATTGACCAGATGGTGCAAGCCGCGCGCAGTGGTAAACAAAATATAGCCGAGGCAAGTGTGGCCTCCGCCACTTCCAAAGAAACCGAAATTAAACTAACCAACGTAGCCCGCGCCAGCCTCGAAGAATTGCTCAACGACTATGAAGATTTTCTGCGAACCCAAAAGCTTCTGCGTTGGGGAAAAGACCACCGCTTGGTAGACCGCCTCCGTGAATTAAATAAAACGCCCAATGCCAACTATGCCACTTTCCAAAAAGCCATCGAGAATGAAAGCCCTGAGATATGCGCAAACACTATGATTACCTTAATCACTATTACAACTTATCTGCTCAATCAACAGCTAAAATCTTTGGAGATAGCCTTTATCAACGAAGGCGGCCTTCGCGAAAGAATGACCAAAGCCAGAATGGATAAAAGAAATAAAAGAGGATAGCCATTCGTGGGACATCTGCGACACGTGGGACGAAGCCAAGTGAAGAAATAGCATCATGGTTTTCCCCCTTCTCCAGAATTCTCCGAAAAGAAATAACTTAAACCAAAACACCCATGCCCCAAAAAATAATCAAACTATTTCTACGCCTTTCCATTTCAGTTGGCTTTTTGTCCGCAGTGGCAGATAGATTTGGCTGGTGGGGTGCAAGTGTTTCCGTTTGGGGCAATTGGAACAGCTTCCTTGACTACACCCACATCATTAATCCTTGGCTGCCCAACGGACTGATTCCAGTTGTGGGAACAATTGCCACCGCGGCAGAAATAATTTTTGCATTCTTCTTACTCATTGGGTTTAAAACAGAATTGTTTGCAATACTAAGTGGGTTTCTAATACTTGTCTTCGCTCTGTCCATGACTTTCTCCACAGGCATAAAGGGCGCATTCGACTACTCCGTTTTTAGCGCCTCAGCCGCAGCATTTGCCCTGAGCTTGATGAAAGAAAAGTATTTAGAGTTAGATAGTTTGATTTCAAGAAAAGGATAACATGCTAGATGCAGAGCGGCAAGGCGTGAAAATGCTACAAAGAATTTGACTAAAGAAAACATTTTTTTTATTTTGAGGATTCAAAACTGAATAGTGTACCACAACTTTCAACTGCCATGCAATGATGATGAAGAGGGGAAGCCTTATAATTATGGCTTTGACAATGAAGAAGAGGATGAAGATGATTGGTGGCGGAGGTAATTACCTAAAGTTACAAGTTGGTAAATTTGAATTTAGATTTCATGGAAAACAATCATTTTGAGGGTGTCAACTTTACCGAAAATCCTCTCCCTAAAGGCGAGTATGAAAATGGCACCTTTCGCAATTGCCAATTCTCTCAAATGGATTTCTCAAACATTGTTTTTCTGGAATGTGAATTTGATGGCTGTGATTTCAGCAACGCCAAGTTAAAGAACGCCTCGTTTAGGGATGTGAAATTTAAAAACTGTAAACAACTTGGCCTTCGTTTTGATGAATGCAATAAGTTGCTCTTGTCTTTTTCGTTTGAGTCCTGCGTGTTGGATTTTTCCTCTTTCTACAAACTGAAATTGAAAGGTAGCAAATTCAAAGACTGTAAACTCCATGAGGTCGAGTTCATCGAATCTGATTTGACGAACGCACACTTTCTAAATTGCGATTTGCTTAGAACTACTTTCGAGAACACGATCCTTGAGGGAGCGGACTTTCGCACCGCCTACAATTTTTCACTCGACCCTGAAATGAACCGAATGAAGAAAGCAAAGTTCTCAGCTACAGGTGTTACAGGTTTGCTAGATAAATACAATATTGTTATTGAATAAATAGTATCCCAGCGAGAATGTAGAGAACCATTGCGTAGATTGCGTTTCGAAACAAAATCGTAAAAGATTTTACTATGGGAGATACATTCAGCTTTTTTACCACCTTCCTCGCTCTATTACCCGAGATAGCGGTAGTTGGCTTGTGTATCTACTATTTTTCTGCCAAGAAAACGGTTGATGGATTACTTCTAAGTATTGGTTCTGGCATTGGCTTATTATTGAGCACCTTTTTCAGATTGATTCCAATCATTGACAGTACTATTTATCAAGATATGGCATCCAATAACATCTTCATGATTACAAGCACTGTCGGTTTCCTTTCTTCGGCTTGCTTTGCTGTGGGACTTGGTATGTTGCTAATGAATACTATCAACCCAACAAAAAAATAAATTTGTAGCTAACGCACCAGCCACCCAATCCGGACACCACCCCAAGCATGTGTACCTCCCGTTTCAAATTCTTTTGTTAAGTAGGATTGAAAGTACTCTAATTGCAGCGTGTTGATTTTAAAAACAATACCCGCGTTTCCTTGAAAGACAATGCGATTGATTTCATTGGAAGATAGCGTGTACGGGCTGGCATTGAAGAATCCTCCTTGCAAAGTAGCATCGTGCGCGACTATGTTTAGTAAGGGTTCTGCATACAGATACACTTGCTTCTTTCGTTTTCGTTTTAAAAAATTCGTGAATGGATCATCAAAAAGACCTGCCATTAAGATGACACTCGCCCAGGCTTTTGTATTGAACGTGCCTACACGCGCACCTGCTTTTACTGATAGCAAAAGATAATCGGGTAGTGAGAAAAACCCTCGTTCGTATTCTACTTGGTAGTTGAGGATAACATCATTCTGTATTTGATGCTGCCAGCCTTGTGGCAATGTGTAATTGATCAAGCGATGAATGCCTTCTTGTATTTCTTTACCGCCTGCCATCGGGCCGATCATTCCCGCACTCAGCGAGGATGAAATCCGCTCTCTACTTGTTGAATCATTAATAATTGAGAATGTTTTAAGAAATAAGCAAGCCGCAAAGGGTCGATCACCAAACAAAATTTCTGTGTGCGAAATGCTAGTGGGTGTATAGCCTTCATGTTCTAAAGCAATGCCGAATTTAGCTTCTTTGAAAGCGGATCGAAACAATAATTTAGAAATGAAAAAATTACCGATGGCAGGATGAACATACTCTAGGTTGATGCCTTGCGTATAGTAGATGTCAGTTTCAGAGAAGTAATCATTTTCGTAGTGGATGCGAAAATATTTTGGTGAGCTTACATCGCGGTACAATACTGTATTGCTAATGCGTTGCGCTGATGCGGATAGAGCCAACACTGATAAAGCAAAAAGAAATAGCCTTTTTAACATTTGAAAGGAATATACGTTTATATCACAGTATTGGTTTTTTTAGACATAATGCCAATGTCGTTAAGCTTAACTGACATCCTATTCTGGAGGGGAGTGAGATGAGCTTTTAAAGGGGCTAAACTTAGCGGCATTGCACTAAACACATAAAGTTATTCTCATAATGTAAGAGCTTCCCCTTTTATCAGTAAATTTGTGGTAGAAACACGTTTTATTTAATTTCAATTTATGGCTTTTGGTTTATTTAAGAAAAAGGAAAGTCAGCCGGCTGGACAGGTAGCAAAAGAGGAGCTCGCTGCTGGGCCTCATTACTATGATTTGACGGTAAAGGAAATTATTGCCGAAACAAAGGATGCCATCTCTATTGCATTTGAGCAACCGGCATCAGGGGCACTCGCTTATAAGTCGGGGCAATTTTTAACGTTGATCACCACCGTCCAAGGCAAAGAAGTGCGCAGAGCTTATTCGCTTTGCAGTTCCCCTTTTGTAGATCAAGATTTAGTGGTAAGTGTAAAGCGAGTAGAAAAAGGTTTAATGTCCAATTGGCTGCCCGATAATTTAAAAGTAGGAGCAAAGTTGAAAGTGATGGAGCCCATGGGGCAGTTCACCACCGAATTTAAAAAAGAAAACAAACGCCATCTGATTTTGTTTGCGGGCGGCTCTGGTATTACGCCCATGATGTCTATCATCAAAAGTCTTTTGAATCAAGAACCAGATAGCATCTGCTCACTTATCTATTGCAACCGCGATATTGACAGTATCATATTCAAAAACCATTTCGATAAATTTCAAACTACTTATGAAGGCCGACTGCATGTCATCCACATATTAGACAATGCACCAATGAATTGGCAAGGCTACTCAGGTTTATTGAATAAAGAAATGCTGACCAAGCTTTTCGAGCGCATACCTGATTGGGGCATTGATAAGACCACTTACTTGATGTGCGGCCCCGAGGGGATGATGAAAAATGTGGATATGCTTTTGGCGGAACATAAAATACCGCAAACAAAAATTTTCAAAGAAAGCTTTGTCGCTGGCGTAATTGACAAACCAAAGAAAGAAGAATCTTCCAAATCAACATCCGAAAAGAAAGCAAGGGAAGTGACCATTCGCTATGATGGCAACGAATACAAAATAATGGTTGAACACAACCGCACTATTTTAGAAACAGCTTTGGATAAAGGAATTGATCTTCCTTACTCTTGCCAAAGCGGCCTTTGCACCGCTTGTCGCGGCAAAGCCTTATCAGGTCAAGTGAAGTTAGATGAAGAAGAGGGTTTGTCTAAAAGCGAGCGTGCTGAAGGTTACGTGCTTACCTGTGTTGGCCACCCAATGACCGATGATGTAGTGATTGAGATTGGGTAATTGTTACGCTTGTTAGGTATCAGGGTGTCCTACACATTGGAGTGTAGGACATATAAAAATAGGACGTTTGAATAAATCTAATTAACCTTCCTAAACCCCATCCCCTCAAAATTCAATTTTTCAACTTTTCCAGTAACATTCAAACTGAAAGATGCATTTGCTTTTCCATACCAATCCTTTTCATATTCGCCACGAAAAGTATCATAATGCCAATGACTCAAGGTTGCCTTTAGGAAATTATTTGCATTAACGAATAGCTTGTTGCCAACTAAGGTCACTTCCACTTCTCCATAAAGCGAATCGGAATATCTTCCTGTGTAATCAGTTAATGACTTGGATGGATTGGTATTGGCTACACGCTTCACTTCAAAATCTCTTTCAGCCTTTTCACCTTTCTCTTTGATGCCTGTGTAGAGTGCCAAGAACTCGGTGTTCCAATCGCGGTTGCCACCTAATGCAAATACATCAAATGCTTTATAGACCAACGCATGGCGCACTTCGGCATGATCATAATTTCCAAAAACATAAATGCCCAACTTGGCATCTGGCAATTGCCCATGAATGGCGATTTCACCAGCTAGACTGCCTGTGTGGTAATTTATTTTCTTGCCTTTGTAATCGTGTTGAAACCAACCTAAGCCGTAGGTTGTCCAATTGGGTTTGGTCAGTTGCATGGTTGGGTAAAACTCACTTGCCGGAATGATTACTTGCGGTCGGAATAATTCTGCCCAAGTGCCTGACTTTAACAAGCGGCCGCCTTCGTATTTACTACTATCGAGCATACATACCACCCATTTGCTTATGTCATCAATGCAAGAATAGACACTGCCCGCAGGCCCTACCCGATCTACGCTGGTAGGCTCAATTGTTTTGATGTAACCATGTACAAAATAATGTGGCTTGGATTGATTGGGGTCTTGGATGCTTTTTAAAGTAGAGAAGGTGCGCTTCATGCCTAGCGGTTGAAAAATTCTTGCTTGAATAAAATCTTCCCACTTTTGACCAGAGATTTTCTCAATCACTTTCCCTGCGGCTAAGTAAAAAATATTTTGATAGATGAAACTAGAGCGTAACGAATAACTTGGTTTTACCTGTTGCATCTTGCGCAATATCTCTTCAGAGGAAACATCCATCACACCCCACAGGAAATCTGTATTGCCCACGCCACTGTTGTGAATGAACAGATCGCGTATTTTTAGTTCTCGGGCTACTGCTGGGTCATACAATTGAAATTCAGGTAAGTATTTTATTACCGCATCATCCCAATTTACTTTTCCTTCGTCAACCAACAATGCCATACACACAGCTGTCATTGCCTTGGTAGTAGAGCCACAACCGAAAATCGTTTGTGTATCTACCATATTTTTTGTGCCTACTTGGCGTACGCCATATCCTTTTTTAAAAATCACTTTGCCGTCTTTCACCACCGCCACGGCCATGCCAGGCATCTGCCAAGCCGCTCTTGATTTTTCTGCGTAGGCATCAAATTCTTTTAGTTGGGCAGAAAGTAGCTGAGCGAAAATAGAGTGGCTTATAAAGCTCATAGCTAGGATGATGAAGAGGTTTTTCATAGGTCAAAAATTAATTTATCAATTGAATTGATTTTTTTAAGGCTATGGATTAGGAGATTTAATTTCTAGGTAAGGAATAAAATCTACTTCCGATCTAAGGCATCCAATAATATCGATTAGTAGTTTCACTCTTTATTATTTTGAGTTGATTAGTACCAAAGACTTCGGCAAATATGGCTACATTAACGGAGTATGAAAAACGAAAAGGAACTATTCAGTTATAAAAATACTTTGTAATAACTAAATTTAAAGCTTTAAAACCCTTGAACCTAAATGAAATCAGACTACACCATCCCCAGTGAAACCCGTATCGGTCATGTACATTTAAAAGTATCTGACTTAGACAGAGCGTTAAAATTCTATTGCGATCTGTTGGGGTTTGAACTCACTACACAATTTGGTACCGATGCTGCTTTTATTTCTGCGGGAGGTTATCATCATCACATCGGGTTGAATACATGGTACAGCAAAAATGGACCGCCCGCGCCTGTGCGCAGTGCTGGGCTTTTTCATACAGCAATTCTGTATCCTACCAGAAAAGATTTGGCCGTGGCCCATAAAAGATTGATTGATGCCAACTACCCACTTACTGGCGCGGCAGATCATGGAGTGTCTGAAGCATTATACTTAAATGATCCCGATCAAAATGGTGTGGAGCTTTATTGGGACAGGCCGAAAGAACAATGGCCTCACCATGCAGATGGCTCGTTGGAGATGTACACAAAGCATCTTGATCTCGAGAGTTTAGTGAAACTTGTGAGCTAAGTTATAGGTTCCAAGTTTCTGGTTTCCAGTTACCAGTAACATGAAACCTAGAGCCAGCAACTGGGACTACTCTACAGAAAACTTATAAATCGTCTTCTGTTTGTACATTTCACCAGGCCTTAGAATTGTGGTGGGGAAATGTGGCTGATTGGGTGAATCAGGAAAGTGTTGTGCTTCCAAACAAAAGCCAGAGCGATATACATATTTTTTTCCCTCCTTGCCAAGATCACTACCATCTAAAAAATTTCCAGAATAAAATTGAAGCCCAGGCTCTGTAGTAAAAACTTCCATCACTCGTCCGGTAGTGTGTTCTACCACCTTTGCGGCCAAACTCAATCCATCACCTTTTTTATTCAATGACCAATTGTGATCATACCCCTTTCCAAAAATCAGTTGTTGATCGGGCTGATCGATGCTCTCTCCAATTCGATGCATCACGGTAAAATCAAACGAGCCACCTTTCACTGACTTCAATTCCCCTGTCGGAATTAAATCTGAATTTACGGCACAGAAGCTGTCAGCGTTGATGAACATCTCATGATCAAGCACATCGCCATTGCCTGCACCCAACAAATTAAAAAAAGAATGATGAGTAAGGCTTACAATGGTCGGGTGATCAGTAGTAGCCCTGTAGTCGATGACTAATTCATCCTCATCAGTAAGCGAATACGCAACCATCACAGATAAATTGCCAGGAAAACCCTCTTGCCCATCCTTGCTGAAATAACTCAAATGCAACTCCGTTTGATTTACTTTTTCAACATTCCATATCACATTATGAAAACCGTTGGGGCCACCGTGTAGCGAATTGTCGCCATTATTGACAGGCACTTGATAATCTTTTCCATCCAGTTTAAATTTTCCATTGGCTATTCGGTTGGCGAAGGGGCCTATCAGCGCACCGAAATAAGGATTGCCGTTGATATACTCCTCTACATGATCATAGCCAAGAACAATGTCATCTAGCATGCCATTTTTATCGGGCACATGCAAAGAAATAATCCGCCCGCCAAAATCAGCGACAGTCATCTTCACATCGTTTTTATTACTTAGCTCAAAGGCCTGCAAATGCATTCTACAAGGATACTAAAAAAAGTTAGGTTATAGAACTAAGGGATAATTTTGGCGGCATCCGATGAAGGCGGACCGGGCTATCCCTGCCTACAGGCAGGCGGTAACAAGCGAGCGGAGTTTATCCCGAGCGGAGTCTCGGAAGGTTTTTCGCTACTCCCTTGCCGGTCAGGCGGGTCTTGCCGAAGTGCGCCTATTAAAAAATGTGCGGCTCTACATTTGATCTTTTCTAAACATTATACTTACTTTGAATAACTAAAACTCTATCACTATGTCAAAAGGACAAGACAAAAAAAAGGAAACCAAGAAAGAGGCAAAGAAAACAGATGCCGAAAAAAGGGCTGAGAAAAAAGCTAGGAAAGACAACCCTAAATATTGATTTCCTGATCTTTCTGGCTTTGCATGCAAGGCCAGAAAGATTTTTTCAAGAACAAAGAGCTTTTTTAAGCTAGCCTACTCGCTTTACTCTATATCCTTCCTTCGCAAGCAATTCTGCTATCTTAGCTCGCGCATCTCCCTGAATTAGAATCTCTCCTTCTTTGGCTGAACCACCTACGCCACATTTAGTTTTTAATAATTTAGTAAGCACTTCTAAATCGGCAGTTTTACCAATGAAGCCCGTTACCAAAGTAACTTGCTTTCCTGCCCTGCCACTTTTATCTAATAGCACTTTTAAATTTTGCTGCTGAGGTGGCAAAGCCGTTTGCTCGCTATCTTTTTGATAATTGAATTGATAATCTGAATTAGTGGAGAACACCACGCCATCGCGGTTCTTCCAATCATTTTTCTTTGACATAATTTAAAAGTGATGTATTTGTAAGCATAGGAGATTAAAAAAAAGAAGTAGCAAATTCATTACGCCCAAATTGAATCGGTGCTCAACTCCCTTTTGATAGAAAGTTCCGAATAGCGATGTAAGTAACAGCACTAACGGAATAAATACAAAATTTCCATATATCGAGACAGGGAAACGCGCCATAATGCCCTTAAGCCTATCCTCCATTTTTATAGGTACAGAAAACAAGGGTGAAGAATGGAGTATTATATCCGTACCAATTCTAAACTTAGCAGCATCTTTGCCGCTAATGGTAAGAGTACTGCCATTATCGATACGGACTTTTAACGAAGAGTATCTGCCCCCATAAACACTTTCCCTATCCATAATTCTTTGACTATCGCTTTTAGGGGTCAAGGAAAAATCAATCAGTAACATGATTGAAAATAAGAATGTCACTCTTGAAATCCAAACCGCATATTTTAAATTGTGGCTCATAAAATTAAAGAGCTGCTCGCGCTTAGAATTTCTTTGATGAACAAAACCAGGTGGCTTAGGGCGATAGCGAGGATCTCGATGAGGCGGAGCAGCCAGTTGAATAGGTGGTTCGATGCCAATCAGCATTTGATCGTACAATAACTTGCGCTGCGGGTCGCTTAGTACCTCATAGGCTTCGTTGATTTCTTTGAAAACAGATTCAGCGTCTGCGGAAGAATTTTTATCAGGATGGTATTTTAAGGCAAGCTTTCGATAGGTGCTTTTAATCTCCGAATCGCGAGCGTAGATAGTAACCCCCAATATGAAATAGTAGTTTTTCAACTTTAATCTTCGCACAAATATAAAAAAACAAACCCTTCGGGTCTCTAAAGACACGAAGGGTTTTACGCCAATCAGGTTCACTTACCTTTACTATTTGTTGATTCTCTGTTAGTGTTTTACAACAAATGTTAGTACAGGGCGTTTTGCTTTGTTAACTACATCTTCTGCAATGCTACCTGCCAGCACATGAGCGAAACCGGTGCGGCCGTGCGTGGCCATGGCTATCAAATCGGCATCAATGCTATCTGCAAAATAGAGAATCCCTTCCTCTTCATTCAAATCATTGTAAACATTGATGGTAAAATTTTTCAACTGCAGAGACTTAGCAAACTTGTTCATGTAATCTTTTACCACATGGTCGCGTTGAAAATCTCCAGGGGTATTTACTCGCACTAGGTGAATGGTGGAGTTGTAAATTTGTTGAGTGCGTTTTACTATACGAGAAAAAACCTCTTCGTCTTTAGACATAGTGGTGGCGTACACAATATTTTTGAAATCCGTAGATGCTGGTTTCTTATGTACGGTAAGAATGGGGCAGCGCGAATGCCTCACTATTCTCTCTGTATTGGTACCAATCACCATACTTTCCATATTAGTTTGGCCACGCGTACCCATCACTACTAAGTCCACTTTTTGCTCAGCTATGATGGCATTCATTCCATGAAAGGGATTGCCAAGCCGCAATTCGCCTACCAACTTAACAGCGCTAAACCGAGGCTCTTGAACTAATTTTTCTAATTGCTTTTTGGCCTTCTCCAATAATTTAAAAGTAAAAAGGCGATCGTCCCAATTATCTTTTTGCCATTCTCCTGAAATGAGGTATGAGTCGGGTGTGGCTTCTTCTACCACGTGCAGCAAATAAATATCCGCATTTGCTTTTTTCGCAATATCAAAGGCTACTTCCAATGCGGTAATGGAAGTCTTAGAAAAATCTGTGGGAACAAGTATTCGTTTCATAGTAGTTTGTTTTTACAAAATGAGATAGGTAAAAATAACGATTTCGGTTAATAATAAAAATAAACTGAGTTTAAAGCTGTGCTATAGATACCTAAAAGTAAAAAGGCCACAATTAATTAGGCATGATTGAGGTTAGATGAAAAAATGATTTTTGTCAGTGACAGTTATCTCACATAGCACTGACCAAACTCAGGCTGTCGAAATCGTAAAATAAAACCGAGACCCTTTACCCTCTTGGCTTTCTACACCAATAGTGCCTTCATTCTTTTCTACAAAATCTTTGCAGAGAATGAGGCCCAAGCCAGTGCCTTTTTCTTTCGCTGTGCCTAGGGTAGAATGTTTAGTACCGAGCTTAAAAAGTTTTTGCATGGAGGCCTCGGCCATTCCTACGCCTGTGTCCGCAATGGAGACCGTCAACTGCTTTCCAGTTTCCACATTCAACATAATCGTGCCGCCTTCTGGTGTAAACTTGATGGCATTAGAAAGAAGGTTGCGCACAACTGTATTGATAGAATTGCGATGCGCCATGGCCATCACGTTCGTTTTGCTCTCGAATAGAATGGTTATCTTCTTGTTTTGTGCTAGGGCCTTTAGCAATCCTATATTTTCATTAAGCACTTCTGTTAAATCAAAAGCCTCACGCTTGAAATCAATATTCCCTGTTTGTGATCGTGACCATTCCAATAGATTTTCCAGCAATGCCAATAGATTCTTCAATGATTTATCCAAATCTGTTGATAGCATTTTAATTTCATCTTTCGTAAGCTGGTCGGCATGGTTCAGCAACAAACTAGAAAATGAAGTGAGCGAATTGAGTGGGCCTTTTAAATCGTGGCCAATGATGGAGAATAATCTATCCTTCGCCACATTCATTTCTTGAAGGGTACGATTTGCTCTGCGCTTCATAAAATACAAATACAAAACCAGCATTACGATGATCAAACCAAATGCAATCAATAGGCACAAAAAATTTCGCTGCTTGTTTTGCGCTTCAATCACCTTCTCTCGCTGTAATTGATAAGTTTCTAGCTTGTCAATTTCATTCTCCTTTTTCTCCATCCAATAGCGGTTTTGCGTTTCCAGCAAGTGCCGCTCATTTTTCTCGGCTTGAATAAAATCCTGCATCACAGCAAATAATTCTTTGTATTCCAATGCCGCCTTAAAGTCTTTCAATTCTTTGTGGCATTGGCTTAGGTAATCGTAACTTCTATAGAGTTGCTGGGTATCGTTAACTTCTCTACCCGCCACGAGTGCCAACTCTAAATTAGAAATCGCTCGCTTAAAATTTTTCTGTTGATAGTATAATGAGCCGATATTGTTATAAGCTTGCGCTATGCCTGATTGATCTTTCAGCCCTTGATTTATTTCCAGGGCGGCCACATGGTTAGCCAACGCACGTTTTTCATCTTTCATCTGCCTATACAATTCTCCGATCTCATTCAAAGAAATAGCTTCCTTCGCCCTATCTTTTATTGATCTTCGCAATCGCAGCGACTCTTTCTGTTTTTTTAGCGCTTCTTTCTGTTTTCCTTTTCTGCTCTCTAGTTGACCTAAATAAAACAGGGCATCGGCTTCACGCGCGGGTTGCTCTAGTTGGTGTGCATATTCTAGTGCAATCTCAAAATTCTCAAACGCCTTATCTGTTTTTCCGTAGGCCGTATTGATGCGACCCGTTTCATTCAAAATAAATACAAGAATGAGTTTGTCTCCTGCTGTTTCATTTAATTTTGTTGCCTGTTCTAGAAAATCAATACTCTTGTCGTAATTACCGACTTGCTCAAACACGCGCGCCAGACCAAGATAGGTGAATACTTTTTCCTTATTCATGCTTAGCGAATCTTCGATCACCAGCGAACGAACAAAAATATCTACCGCTTTTTCATAATCTTTTGCGCGGGCAAGATGTACCACTCCAAGCTCAATCAATGCTCTTATTTCTGAAGGTTTATCATTGATTTTAATGGCTTCTTGCAGGCTACTGTTGACGCGTTTCAAATCGCTTTCAATCGAGCGCCCCCTTTTTGGCAAAAAAAGATTTTCATACCAAGTAACATTTACCTCCTCTTGAGCACGCGATGTAAAGGCCATGCACAAAAACGTGGTAAGCAAAATGAAATAGAGCTTCATCAGAAACAAAAAAAGTGTTTCCGCAAAAGTGAGGAAAAATACAGGGAGTTATAAATCAAAAAAGGTCGTTCGTAGATTTTTCCGAAGATAATTCAACTCATGACCATTTCGAGCCATGCGCAAAAAAGTAGATTGGGCATTAAAAAATAACAGATGTTTCGTTAATGGCTACTTAACCAGACATCCTTGACTTAAATTTCTTAGTTAGTTCGTCAACAGTGTTTTTAAAGTTGGCATCGGTCTTCATCATGTCTTCTACCGATTCTAGGGCGTGGATCACTGTGCTGTGATCGCGTCCGCCAAAGTTTTCGCCTATGAGGGCGAGGGTGAGTTGTGTGTAGCGCTTGCAGAAGTACATGGCCGTTTGGCGAGGGATCACGATCTCGCGCTTCTTTATTTTGCTCTTCATCGCCTCTAATTCTACTTTGAAATAGTCGGCCACGGTTTTTTGAATGAAGTCCACGCTTACATCAGCTTGGATCTCCTTCACAATATTTTTAAGTACTTCTTTGGCTAGTTCTAAGTCAATTTCTTTTTTCAACAACGTGGCGTGGAAGAGCAATGAATTAAGCACACCTTCCATATCGCGCAAGTTGGTATCTACGCTGAATGCTAGGTATTCTGCCACTTCAGTTGGTATTTCAATACCGTCCGACTGCATCTTATTATGAATGATGGCGAGCTTCGTTTCAAAATCAGGTTCTTGCAAGTCTGCGGTTAGTCCCCACTTAAAGCGAGAAAGCAAACGCTCTTGAAATCCTTTCAAATCTCTAGGAGGGCAATCGCTCGTCATAATGATCTGCTTACCCGATTGATGCAATTGGTTGAAAATATGGAAGAAAATTTCTTGAGTCTTCTCACGGCCAGCTAAAAATTGCACATCATCTAGGATTAGCAAATCCACTTGTAAATAAAAATTCTGGAACTCCTGCATCTTATGATTTTGCAGGGCATTCAAAAATTGGCTAGTAAAATCATTCTGATCTACATACAAAACAATTTTTTCTGGCAAGTTTTTTTTGATCTCGTTGCCGATTGCTTGCACCAAGTGTGTTTTGCCAACGCCCACTCCGCCATATAGCATCAAGGGGTTGAACGAAGTAACTCCTGGCTTCTTGGCCACAGCCACTCCCGCAGATCGCGCCAAGCGATTACAATCTCCCTCTACAAAATTATCAAACGAGTAATTTGGATTAAGTCTTGAATTGACCGTTTGGGGGTTGAGCGCCTTAAAACTAAAAGGAGAATATTCCTCGTGGCCATTCACGGCTTGCGCATTGCTCTTCTTAAAACCGTTTCCGTTGGGATAGTTCACCAGAACGGGTGGATTCAAGTGGTTGCCGCTATCTACAATTACTGAATATTCCAATCTTCCATTCTCACCCAACACTTGATGCACGGCTTTTTTCAAAACAGGTACATAATGTTCTTCCAGCCATTCGTAGAAAAATTGAGAAGGAACTTGAATGGTCAATACATCGCCTTCGTTGCGTAGAGGAGAAATCGGTTTGAACCACGTGCTGAAGCTATGTTCATCCACCTCCTGTTTGATAATATCAAGACAATCATTCCAAACAGTTGCGGTTTCTACTTCCATCGTTGAGTTCAAGGTTTTGCTGTTTTAAGTGGCTTTTTTAAAAGCGGGAAACAAAGGTGTAAAAAAAATTGAGAATCAAAAGAGTTAAAAAAGAAAAATCTACCTTGACTTTTCAAAAATAATTTCAGTAGTGGATTTCAACGCTTTTCTGTAAAAAGAATTGATAAAGTGCCAACTTAAATTCAACTTGAGAACCTATTGCAATCAAATCCGTGGAACAATCTTATCTAGCGAGCGTGGAACAACCAATTGAATTTACTTTTTCAACCCAAACCGTTCAAAACTGGGAAGAGGCCGCACTCAAAGAACTGGAGGCGGGCAATTCTTTGCGAAAAATACTGGTTGAAAAATCAGGGCTTACAATAAAACCGTATTTCACTAAGGAAGATGTGAGTGCCAATCTCCTTCCATCGCTTGCTGCCTCCACCAATCCATATTTAGGTGCGCGCACTTGGTATAACATGCCAAAGGTAGTGGTTGAAAATGCCGATCAGGCTAATCAAGAAGCATTGGCACATCTGCAAGCAGGAGCAGATGGCGTTTGTTTTGATCTGAAAGAAGGAAACATAAAAGCAGCGCGGCTACTAGATCAAATTGAGCTGCCTTATTGTTTGATAACTTTTTTAGCAAATAAAAATTCCATTCCTTTTTTAGAATCATTCCACGCTTTCGCGGAAAAGAAATTTGATAAGGCCACCCTTACGGGGAATATTTTTTGGGAAGCCGAACCAGATTATCAGGTTGTCAAAAAATTTACTGAATGGAAACAATTCCAAGCAGGTGGCATAGTGATAGAAAGTCATACAGATGCAATCGAGGAGATAGCAGGTGGACTGACCAAAGCCATAAATTGTTTGGATCATTGCTCAGAGCAAGTAATTGAAATCGAAAATGCTTTTCATCAAATTGCTTTTTCTATTTCTGTTGGAAATGATTTTTTTGTAGAGATCGCAAAGCTCAAGGCATTACGATTTTTGTGGCAGCAAGTAGAGGGCTCGTACAAAATCAAGAATCACAAGCCATTATTTATCCGAGCAGTTTCAACTCCTTGGGTTAACAAAGCCTACCAGCCTCACGGCAATCTGATCAAAGAAACTTATTCGGCTATGTCGGCCATCTTAGGCGGGTGCTATGCATTAACCATCGAGCCAGAAGATTTTAAAAATCTGACAATGGTACGCATGGCACGGAATGCTTCTTTAGTTTTAAGGGAAGAATCTTTTTTATCGCAAGTAGCGGATCCGTTGGCTGGGTCTTATTTTATTGATTCGCTGACGCAACAAATGGCGGAGAAAGCTTGGGGGAAATTTTTAATTGCCACGGAGGCACGGAAAAGTAGTTAGGATTTGCAGGGGAAATGAATCGGTTACAAATTGTAACGGTTTGAAAATGGAAGCGAAAGATGGTAAAAATGCGCTTTGCAGATAAATAATGAGTTAGTAGTCAGCTTAAAAGACGACACAACAAGAAAAAACAAACACAAATGGCAAGGAAAAAACAGAATAGTAACCTACCATCATTTGATGAACTTATCATTCCGACAGTTAAGGCACTTATTGGGTTAGGTGGCTCAGGTACAGTTGAAGAGATAAACACAAAAGTTTATGAGATAGCAAACGTACCTGACGAGATTTTGCAGATTCCCCATGGTGAAGAAGGGACAACAATTGAAGTAGATTATCGACTTGCTTGGAGTAGAACTTATTTGAAAAAATTTGGGCTATTGGAAAATTCAAGTAGAGGTATTTGGGCTTTATCCAAAGCGGACATTGATGTTACAAAACTTGACCATATTGAAATTGTAAGAACTGTTAAAGAGCAAGACAAGACAACTCAACCAAAAATCAAAACGGCCAAGACAACTGAAGAAGAACTTCTTCAAGAAGCAGAAGTAACAAATGAAGTTGACAATACAGAAAAGTGGAAGGAAAAGTTGTTAAATGTTCTATACAATATTTCTCCAGCAGCATTTGAGCGACTTGCACAACGACTTTTAAGAGAGAGCGGATTTTTTCAGGTTGAAGTAACAGGCAAAGCAGGTGATGGTGGAATTGATGGAAAAGGAATTGTCAGAGTAAGTGGACTATTAAGTTTCCACGTTATTTTTCAATGCAAGCGTTACAAAGGTTCAGTAACACCAAGTCAAATTCGTGACTTTAGAGGTGCAATGCAAGGTCGTGCAGACAAAGGACTTGTAATCACTACAGGAACTTTTACCAGAGAAGCATTAAAAGAAGCAACTCGAGACGGTGCACCACCTATTGACCTTATTGACGGAGAACTTCTTTGCGACAAATTGAAAGAATTAAAGCTAGGGGTTGACACTAAGTTGACAGAAACCATTGACATAAGAAATGAGTGGTTTAACAATTTGTAATGAAATAGATTACCAGTATGAGCAACATCAAACTATTTGAAAGTAAAAAAATCCGCAGTCACTGGGATGCCGAAAAAGAGAAATGGTATTTTGCCTTTGTTGATGTAGTGGCTATTCTAACCGATAGCCCTAATCCCCAAGTTTACTGGCGTGTTCTAAAAAAGAGGCTAAAGGATGAGGGAAATGAAACCGTTACAATTTGTAACGGTTTGAAAATGGATTATATAATAAAAGCAGTTAAGGTTTTCAGGGGAAAATGAGTTGGTTACAGATTGTAACCAACTGAAAATAGAGTTCTCCGATTATAAATTTGTAGAAGACGGAAACGAGTTGTACGAAAAAATCGTACAACTTAAAGATGAATTAAAAATTAACCCTATGGACGAAAAAAAATATGCAGGATTTTTTGTGAATTAATACTAGTATCAAGATCATATCAAGCAGGGTACAAACTGTACCCTGCTTGCATCCCTTTTTTTCAAAAAGAACTGTCCGAAAAAAATCGGACGACTGAATAAAAGCATAAAAAATTTCTCGCCTCCGTGGCAAAAAAAATTAAAATGAAACCCGATTTCTCCAAAATAAAATTCAATCAATTCACTGCTAAAGCAGAATCAGGCGAGCATGCACCTTGGCTTTCGCCAGAAAGGATTTCTATACAACCGGAGTTTACTGCCAAAGACATTAAAACAAAAATAAAAGATTCTCAAGCAGGTCTTCCTCCCTACTTGCGTGGGCCGTATGCTACCATGTACACGGTGCGACCTTGGACGATCAGACAGTACGCTGGTTTTTCTACTGCCAAAGATTCCAATGCTTTTTACAGGAGAAATTTAGAAGCAGGGCAAAAAGGTTTGTCTGTTGCTTTTGATTTGGCCACGCATCGTGGTTATGATTCTGATCATCCACGTGTTTCTGGCGATGTGGGCAAAGCGGGAGTTGCCATCGACTCCGTACTCGACATGAAAATTTTGTTCGATCAAATCCCATTGGATAAAATGTCGGTGTCTATGACAATGAATGGAGCGGTGATCCCTATTATGGCATTTTACATTGTGGCAGCGGAAGAACAAGGAGTTAAACCACAACAACTCAGTGGCACCATACAAAATGATATTTTAAAAGAATTCATGGTGCGCAATACGTACATCTATCCGCCTGCGAAGTCGATGCGGCTAGTGGCCGATATTTTTTCGTATTGCTCCAAGCACATGCCCAAGTTCAATAGCATCAGCATCAGTGGCTACCACATGCATGAAGCGGGCGCGCCTGCACACCTAGAACTTGCTTATACATTAGCCGATGGATTGGAATACATCCGTGCAGGATTGAAAGCAGGAATTGCCATTGACGATTTTGCGCCTCGCCTTTCTTTCTTCTGGGGCATCGGCATGAATTTTTTTATGGAGGTGGCCAAGATGCGAGCAGGAAGATTGCTGTGGTCGAAGATCGTGCAACAATTCAATCCAACAAATCCCAAGTCGATGGCATTGCGCACACATTGCCAAACGTCTGGTTGGAGTTTGACAGAGCAAGATCCATACAACAACGTGACGCGTACGTGCATTGAAGCACTGGCTGCTGTACTGGGCGGCACACAATCATTACATACTAATTCATTGGATGAAGCTATCGCCTTGCCCACCGATTTCTCAGCAAGGATTGCACGAAACACGCAGTTGTATCTTCAAAAAGAAATGGGCATCACACAAACAGTTGATCCACTCGGTGGTTCTTATTATGTCGAATATTTGACAGAACAATTGGCAAACAAAGCGTGGGCTTTGATAGAAGAAGTAGAAAACCTTGGCGGGATGACGAAGGCGATCGAAAGCGGCATCCCCAAGATGCGAATTGAAGAAGCAGCTGCTGCCAAACAAGCACGGATTGATTCTGGCAAAGATGTAATCGTGGGCATGAATAAATATCCTACTGATGAAAAACCCGACTTTGAAATTTTAGATATTGATAACACAGCCGTTCGCTTAGAGCAAATAGAACGATTGAAAAAATTAAAAAAAGAAAGAAACAAAGTCGAAGTAGAAGCTTCATTAGTAGCAATAGACCAAGCTGCCGCTTCGGGAAAAGGAAATTTATTGGAACTTGCCATTGTGGCTGCCCGCCATCGCGCTACGCTGGGAGAAATTTCAATCGCCATGGAAAAATCTTTTGGTAGGTACAAAGCAAACATTCAATCTATTTCTGGAGTATATTCGAGTGAAATGAAAAACAGAAAAGAGTTTGACGAAGTGCGCGAGCTGTCCGATCGATTTGCCGCATTGGATGGGAGGAGGCCACGCATCTTAGTTGCCAAGATGGGGCAAGATGGCCACGACCGTGGTGCGAAAGTAATTGCGACTGCTTTTGCCGATCTTGGTTTTGATGTGGACATTGGCCCACTCTTTCAAACACCCGAAGAAGTGGCGAGGCAAGCCACCGAAAATGATGTGCACGTGATTGGTGCCTCTAGCCTTGCCGCAGGGCATAAAACACTCGTGCCTGAATTGATTGCTGCCTTGAAGAAATTAAAAAGACCTGACATCATGGTGGTAGCAGGCGGTGTGATCCCACAAAAAGATTATGATTTTCTCTACCAAGCAGGTGTGAGCGGAATCTTTGGGCCAGGCACACCAGTTACCGAGGCAGCGAAAACGATTTTGAATAAACTATTAGGTCTTGGGGATTAGGGGTTAGGGCTTAGGGCTTAGGCATTGGGACTTAGAGCGCGGTGAAGAACGAAATCACAAATCAACAATCAAAAAATAATTTTATTCTATCCAAAGTCTCAAGCCCTTATGCCAGGTGCATCCCAAATTGTCGCATCTATATAAATACCACTTGCAAAAGGTAGCTCCGCTGGAGCTACTTGAATGTAAAGGTGACATTCTATAAACAGGTAGTCCCTCTGGGACTGCACTGCCCCAGCGGGGCATTCTGTTTATAGAAAGAGCGAGCCAAAATGGATATAGCTCCGCAGGAGCTTCCTAAATCTTTCGCGACAATTTGGAATGCACTCCTTATGCCTAAATTCTTCTTTCACAAAAAATAGTTACTTTTAATCTATCAACTGTACCTATATTACAATTAAGCTATACAACTAACAACCTGTATATGAAAATTTTGAAATTGACCGGCTTTTTGTTTCTTATTACCGCGTTTGCCACAGCGCAAAGTAAATACGATAAATCAATCGCAGCCGTAGAAGCAACTTATGAAACGGGCGACTACAAAAAAGCTACGGCCTCATTAGAAAAATTCAAAAAGAAAGCATTCAAAAAACTAGGACAACAAAATGCCTACACAGTAAAGTATTATTTATTGCTGGCCAAGTTCAGTTTGGCCTCGGGAAGTTTTACGGAGTTCGAAAGCAATTTGCAATTGGCCGTTTCAAATAGTTTACTAATTGATAAAGAGAACAGTCAAAAGCACGGGCTTTTATTATTAGAGGCCGCTCAACTATATGCACAAAATGGTTCTTATCGCATTAGCCGAAATTATTTGAATGATTCGAAAAAAATTTTAGAGAAAGGAGCGTTTTTTAATGATGATACTAAAGCACGATGGGAAGTGGCCGTGGCTGAGGCAATGACAGGGCAAGGCTATTTTAGAGAAGCCGCTGAATTATTGAAAGGCCAAGAGAAGTATTTTTCGGGGCGGGCTGTAAAGCAAGAAACATTCGTAGATGACAAGGGGAATTTAAAAAGCAGGAAAGTGCCTGAAGAAGAATTAACACCCAGGAGAAATGACTACGCAAGGTTATTGACTTCGCTAGGAAATTGTTATGGCAAACAAGGAAGTTTAAGAAGTGCAGATTCAGTTTTTGTCTATGCTGCATCTTGGACAAAGAAAAATTTAGATGAATCCAGTTTAGCCTATGTACGCAATCAATTTTATAATGCTAATGTGTTAGTAGAAAATGGCAACGAAGATTTACCGAAAGAACTTGAATTTAGTCGCACATTGAATAATATCAAATCGAACCATCAATCATCACACTACCTAAGTGTGGAAATCTACGAAGCCTATCTTAAGCAATTAGTGAAAGAAGGTGGTGCTAAATACACCAATACAAAATTGGAGTATGAGAAAATGATCAATAGCAGTTTCAAGGGAGGAAACATTTATAAGGCCCGTTTGAAGGCGGTAGAGTTTGATTCTAAACTAAGCAAAGACAAAACAAAGAATCTAGAAAATGAGGCCAATGCGTTGATAGCTAATTCAAAAGATTTCCCGCGCAATAACATTGTTACAGCCAATGTATTGGAGTTTTTATATGGGTTTGCTATTTCTAAAAAAACTTATGTCAATGCCGAAAGTTATTTAAAATCAATTATTGAAATCAAGGCTGACTTATTTGGTGAAGATGCTCCTGAAACACATTTGGCACGGATCAAGCTTGCTAATTTTTATCTTGATTACACTAACAAAATTCCCGAGGCCACAAAAATATATAAGGAAAGTTTTGATGAAATAGTAGCGAAAGAAATTGGTGCATGGCACAAAGATCATTTGGAAATTTTAAACCACGTAGCAACCCTGCAAGAACTTACAGATCACTACTCAGAAGCAGGCGCAACACTTGATAAGGCAGGCTTAGTTGCTCGAGCCAAATATGATGACAAAGATTTTCTCTACGGTGCCGAACTTACCAACATTGCACGCTTACAGATAAAACTCGGGCAATATGAAAAGGCTGATGATAATCTCACTAAATCTTTAAAAATCTTGGAGGAGTTTAGAAAAGAGGAGGATAAGAAAATATATTTAATCAACGCAATAGAAACGCAAGCTACTTTATTAGGTATTAAAGGTCTATTTGATGAAGCAGAGAGTAATCTAGATCGCTCCAAAAAAATAATTTCGCGCGCAGATAATATTGTTGGCATTGATGATTTAAGTACTGCGCAGCAACTTTCCAGCTTGCTAATACAATTAGGTAGATATTCTGATACCGAAGAACTTTTGAACCCATTGATCAGTGAGTACGAGAAATTATATGGAAAATCTTCTCTACGATTGGTGGAGCCCCTAGTTAATAAAGGTAGATTGACATTGGCGAAAGGGGACTATACTGAAGCTGACAAAATTGCGCAACGAGCCAACCAGATCGCTATTTCCGTATACGGAGATAAATCTTCCAAGACGGCATCCACACAAAAATTGCTTGGTGATATTGCTTATGCTATTGGTGATTACGACCGAGCTGAAGATAACATTCAAAAAGCATTGGCCAGTCAAGAAAAACAATTTGGCCGTAATCACATTGAAGTAGCCAAGTCATTGGCACAGCTTTCACTCATTAAATTTTATAACGGTGATAAGTTTAATGAGGTAGAGAAGATCATGTTGGAGGCACAGGAAATCATGGGTAATCGCTTGGGCAAAAGTAATCCTCAATATGCTGACATTTTAAAAAATGTAGCCGTGATCAACATCGCAGCCAAAAAATACAATACGGCTTTTTCTTCTCTCACCCAGGCGGAAGGAATTTGGCGAAGCAAAATTGGCTCGAAGGGTAATATTAACACCGCTGCCATTTTCACTTTAACGGGTGATGTATTCTATCAGATAAAAAATTACAAAAAAGCAGAGGAGTTTTATACCCAAGCAAAAAAAATATATGAAGATTACTTTAACCGCACCCATCCAGAATATGTAAAGATTCTTTCCAAGCAAGCTAAAGTATACTACATGGAAAAAGACTTTAAGCGATCTAAGAAGAATATCGAAGAAGCCTTGGGTAACTACGAGAATTTTATCAAACAATACTTCCCTGCCTTGAGTGAACGGGAGAAGGCAAAATACTGGAACACTATTAAGGGCGATTTCGAGTTTTATAATACCCTTGCTTTTAGTCAACTAGAAGACTTCAAAGACTTAAGCGGAAAAGTTTATAATTATCAATTATTAACAAAAGCATTGTTGCTGAGTTCTTCTATTAAAATCCGAGAGCGGATCTTGAGCAGCACCGATGAGAACTTAAAGAGTGCCTACAATTTATGGGTACAGAAAAAGGAATTCCTTACTAATGCGTTGTCGATGAGTACCGAACAATTGACAGCGAATGCCATTGACCCTGCGGCCCTCACCAATGAAGTAGAAAAGCTTGAGCGCACATTGAGCGAAAAATCAGAATTGTTTGGGCAAAGCTTTGAGAACAAAAAAATCACTTACGAAAACGTGCAGAAGGTCTTGAGTAAAAACGAAGTGGCGATTGAAATGGTGCGCTACCGCAATTTTGATCATACGTTCACAGACTCGATCATTTATGTGGCACTATACGTAAAAAATGATGGTGCGAGACCAAAGGCAGTTGAACTTCCCGAGGGCCATCGAATGGAGACGCGGTTCTTTAAATACTATCGCAATTGCATCACAGGAAAAATTGAAGATCAATATTCTTACAAGGTTTTCTGGGAACCAATCCAAAAGCAAATTGGAATCAATACCACCATCTACCTGTCACCTGATGGCGTATATAATCAATTGAATCTTGAGGCGATTCCCACACCAGATGGTAAATTCGTCATCGATAATTCTAATATTGTGATGGTGAGCAATACCAAAGATTTGTACTCGCGCAAAGTAAAATCAAAAAGTGGCGTACCTTCTAACACAGCCACGATGTTTGGAAACCCTAACTTTTATTTGCTGGCCTCCACAGCTAAAACAATTAATTCTTTGCCAGGCACGGAAAAAGAAGTGAATGAACTGCAAGCACTTTTAAAACAAAAAGGGTGGAAGACTTCTGAGTATGTTGAAAATTTTGCAACAGAAGATCAAGTAAAAGAAATGGACAGTCCTAAAATTTTCCACATTGCCACACACGGGTTCTACACTCCTGCCGAAGAGACAGATGATGCAAAGGAGATGACTGGAAGTGAAGCTATGCTCACAGAGAACCCATTAATGAAAACTGGATTGCTATTGAAAGGCGCAGGTGATATCTTGAACAAAACTAAATACAACTACAATATTGACAATGGAATCTTGACGGCCTATGAAGCGATGAGTTTGAACCTTGATAAAACAGACTTGGTTGTGTTAAGTGCCTGCGAAACGGGCCTCGGTGAAATATCAAATGGTGAAGGTGTGTATGGCTTGCAAAGAGCGTTTTTGGTAGCTGGCGCAAAAGTTTTGATCATGAGTATGTTTAAGGTAGATGATGATGCTACTCAAAAATTGATCCTTACTTTTTATAAGAAATGGTTAACCACTAATAACATGCGCCAGAGTTTCATTGATGCTAAAAAAGAATTACGTGTGGAATATCCAGAACCAATTTATTGGGGCGCGTTTATGATGATTGGGTTGGACTGATTTATCTATTTTGAGCAACAGCGGCAGAAACGGAGAATATTGGTAAGCAATAACTATTGTCAAACACGGCCACTCGCACCCAAGTCGTGAGGCGAGCCTGATTTTCTTTCCGCTCATCAAATTTTTTCAACTGTCACTAAAGAAAACAGTATAATTACATTTATGGATAACTCTAGATAAGTGTACAGAATACTTTTTTTCTCGTTTTTCATTTTCAGCATGAATCGAGCCTTTGGGCAACTGCCTGGGCTGAACATTAAAAGGGCAACTTCGCCAATCAATATTGATGGTGTGATGGATGAGGCGGCTTGGCAAGAGGCCGAAGTGGCCGAACATTTTAAACAACTATTTCCGTTTGATTCTTCCTATGCCAAAGTGCCCACAGAAGTGCGGGTAACGTATGACGATCGCTTCGTCTATGTGTTTGCTATTATGCATAACATGGGGCCGCGCAAGTATGTGACGCCATCGCTCAAGCGAGATTATCGGGGACCAGGTATTGATGGATTGTCGATGGTCTTTGATACGTACAAAGATCGCACGAACGCCTTTCTTTTTGGCGTCAATCCGTATGGTGTGCAACGCGAAGGGTTGATAGCTAATGGAGGTAGCAATGGAGACGACCTGAATTTAAGTTGGGACAATAAGTGGTACTCAGAAGCAAAAATATTAGAAGATAAGTGGATATGCGAAGTGGCCATTCCTTTTAAAACCATTCGCTTTAAAGAAGGGTTGGATTCATGGCATGTTAACTTTTATCGCATTGATAGTTATTACAATGAGCAAAGTACGTGGTCGCCTATCTCGCGTGTTTACTCACCTACCACACTGGCATTCAATCGCGATCTGCTATGGGATAAACCGCTTGGCCATCCGGGAGGAAATATCTCGATCATCCCTTATCTTGCTGCCAAGAACATAGATAACTTTCAAGAGAAGCTGCCCACTGAAAGATCAATCGCCATTGGTGGCGATGCCAAAATCGCTTTAGGCCCTGCACTCAATTTGGATTTAACAATCAATCCCGATTTCTCGCAGGTGGAGGTAGATCAGCAAGTAACTAACCTGAGTCGCTTTGAAATTTTCTATCCAGAAAAAAGACAATTCTTTTTAGAGAATGCCGATTTGTTCGGCAGTTTTGGGTATAGCAACATGCGGCCCTTTTTCTCCAGAAGGATAGGCGTAACCCGTGATCCTTCTACAGGACAAAATATTCAAAACCAAATTTATGGGGGTGCGCGGCTAAGCGGTAAGATCAATAATAATTGGCGAATAGGTTTGTTAACCATGCAAGCGGCTAAAGACGAATCGATCAATCTCCCTTCAACCAATTATACCGTGGCCGCCATTCAACGAAAAGTATTTGCCCGATCTAATATTGGCTTGATGTTGATCAATAAGCAAGCCGACTTTAATCTGTCCGCAACTAGTTACAATAGACTGATTGGCATGGACTATAACCTGGCATCAAAAAATAATAAATGGAATGGCAAGGCATTTTATCACCGATCATTCACTGAAGAAAAAAAGGATAGTGCTTATTCCGCCACTATCCAGCTCACTTACAGTGTACCAAAATTAGAAATGAGTCTATTGGCGCAAACAGTGGGCGCCAACTTTGACCCACAAGTTGGCTTTGTTCCGCGCAAGCGCTTCAGTCGCATCGCGCCCGAACTTTATTACGCATGGTATCCAAAATCAAAACTTATCAACAATCATGGCCCAGGCTTTGATGTGGATGTTGTTGGCAATGATATCTACGGTATTACCGATTGGGATGCGAATATTTGGTACAAGATGGCATTTCAAAACACAGCTAATTTTTTTATGCGCATACGCAGAGATTACGTTTATCTCTTCAATGCGTTCGACCCATCCAATAGCAACGGGCTAGAGTTGCCCAAAGGCAACGACTATTATTACAACTCCATCATTATGAGCTATCAATCGAATGCAAGGAAGAGATTTTTCTATAGCCTACAAACTCGCTCTGGTGAATATTTCAATGGGCATCGGCTTAACTTAGATGGCAATATCAGCTACCGCATTCAGCCTCATGCCGTGCTCTCTGTTGATTTTAGTTTAAACAGAATAAATTTGCCCAGTCCGTATGCCTCTACCGACTTGGCATTGATTAGCCCCAAGTTTGATTTCACTTTTTCGCGCAAATTGTTTTGGACCACCTTCGTGCAGTTCAATAGTCAAAACACGAATCTCAATATCAACTCGCGGATACAGTGGCGTTTCAAACCGGTATCAGATTTCTTTTTGGTTTACACCGATAACTATTTTGCCGAAGCAGGAAGAGATGGCAACATACTCTATTTAGGCCAACCAAAACTGCGCGCCATTGTACTCAAATTCACTTACTGGTTGAATTTGTAGAAAATTTTTATTATTGATTATCAATTACTTAACACAAATAAAATGTGTGTTGCAACATATATTTTCAAACTTGCGTTATACTTGCACATAAATCAAAAAACTATGAAAAAAATTAACACTCTTATTGTTGCTCTGTTCGTAGCGGGCACAGCAATGGCACAAACTTGGACGTTGGATAAAGCCCACGCAAAACTTGGTTTCGGCATCACTCACTTGATGATCTCCGATGTAGAAGGTTCATTCAATACAATTGATGCAAAATTCACTTCATCAAAAGATGATTTTAGTGATGCCGCAATTGAATTAACAGCAGAAGCTGGTTCAGTAAATACTGGAAATGGAGATCGCGACAATCACTTGAAAGGTGAAGATTTCTTTGACGCAGCAAAATTTACTTCTCTTACTTTCAAAAGCAAGTCATTCACTAAAGTAGAAGGCAAGAAATACAAACTAGTAGGTGACCTTACTTTTCATGGTGTAACCAAAAGTGTGAGCTTGGATGTAATTGTGAATGGCCCTATCACGCACCCAATGAACAAAAAAACGGTAGCCGGATTTAAAGTGTCAGGTACAATTAAAAGATCCGATTTTGGATTTGGAAGTAAATATCCTGGTGCAGTCCTAAGCGATGAAGTAGCTATTACTGCAAACGCTGAGTTTGTTAAAGGTTAATCAAAAGTTATTCTAATAATAAAGCCGAAGGGAGTATCTTCGGCTTTATCTTTTTTATGAGAATAGAAGAAGAAATAAAACAACCTAAGTTCCGCAACGCACATCACAAGGTGGCGGTGAATTTACTTTACACAGCCTCTTGGCTTGGAGAAAAAAACAAAAACTTCTTCAAAGACTTCGGAATTACCAATCAGCAGTTTAATATTTTGCGCATACTTCGCGGTCAGCATCCAAATAAAATATCGGGGGCAGAGATAAAGCATCGAATGCTCGATAAAAACTCTGATGTCTCTCGTCTTATAGTCCGACTCATTACCAAAGAACTAGTTGCCAAAAGCCAATGCCCTAATGATAAGCGTGCAGCGGACGTAATGATTAGCGAGAACGGCTTAGCACTACTTAAAAAAATTGATGCGATTATGGATCAAACAGATGTAACAGCTTTCAATCTAAATAAAGAAGAAGCGGCTCAATTGAGTGATTTGTTGGATAAGTGTAGGGGGTAGTTGACCTTAAGACCAATAGTTTGCAACCTAGCCTCCACGGGCTGTTCTATAGGGGTGCTCCCAAATTTTCGCGACAGAAATTTAGAGAGCTCCTACGGAGCTATATCCATAGGAGCTAGCTCTTTCTATAACAGTATGCCCCGCTGGGGCAGTGAGTTCCAGAGGGACTACCTGTTTATAGAATATCACCTTTGCATTCAAGTAGCTCCAGCGGAGCTACCTTTTGCAAGTAGCATCTAAATGCGGCAATTTGGGATGCGCCCGTTCTAGATCTTTACCGCCAATGAGATCGCTCTCTTTACTGACTTAGATACAGTGAATCTATCCAAAACCGAAATGCCAACTAGTGTTGAACAGTTCCCAGCATATCCAAATCCGTTCTCTAACTTTGCAACAGTACGCGCTACTCCAAAAGCCCCATTTTCTGGCAGTGTAATAATTAAGTACATAATTGTAAATTCAAAACTTCAACCTCTAGTTAAGAAATCAGAACGAGGCACTGTAAGTTTTAACTTTATGGTAGGCAATGACATTAGCCCAGGCAAATACAGAATCTATTTTACTCTTAGCTCACTTGGCAATCCTCATTTTTATAAAAGCTGGGGAAACATACAGAAGAACTAAATCTTCCCCAACTCCTCCCTCACAAAATCCATCAACTCTTTAATATACTTCTTACTGAAATCAAATTTGATTCCTGCCGCAGCATAAATCTCAGGTATCGATTTCATATAGCCAAGCTTCAACGCATTCATGTATCCTTCCAATCCTTTCACTTTATTGAGTTTGTAATTTCGCCACACGGCAATCGCACCCAACTGCGCCATGCCGTATTCTATATAATAGAATGGCACTTCGTACAAATGCAATTGCTTCTGCCACAAATAATCTTTTGCTTCTTGCAACCCTTGCCAATCCGTTACAGTATCAGCAAAGCGATCAAACATTTCGTTCCAATTTTTCTTTCTGTCTGCTAACGAATGCTGCGGGTTTTCATAAATCCAATGTTGAAATTTATCTATCGTAGCCACCCACGGCAGCGTTTCAATAATATCTTCCAACTGTTCACGCTTCGCTCGCTTCAAATCTTCCTCATTGGGGAAAAAGAGTTGCCACTGATCCATCGAAATCAACTCCATCGACATCGAGCCCAACTCCGCCACTTCCATTGGTGGCGATTTGAAATCATTCAACTCTAAATCTTTTGTGAGAAAGTTATGCACCGCATGGCCGCCTTCGTGCATGATGGTGGTCATATCGCGCATCGTGCTGGTAGCATTCATAAAAATAAACGGCACACCAATTTCCGAGAGCGGGTAGTTATATCCGCCCGGTGCTTTTCCTTTCCTTGATTCCAAATCCAAATGCCCCATCTCTTTCATGATCAATAAACATTGACCCAGAAATGGATCAAGCTCTGTAAAACATTCTATGGATCGCTCTGTCAATTCCTTTCCATCTTTAAAAGCCTTGAGTGCCTCTCTTCCTTCGGCATCCACTGCCTTGTCCCACGGACGCAGTTCTTTCACGCCCAACTTTTGTTTCCGCTCTTTTGATAACTCATTCAAAATAGGAACCACTTCAGATTCAATCGCTTCGTGAAAATCAAAACAATCCTTTGGCGAATAATCAAATCGGCCGTAAGCCTTAAACATATAATCGCGAAAATTTTGGAAGTCTGCGTTCAAGGCAACTTGATGGCGCAGCTCTACCAACTTAGAAAACAATTCATCTAATGTCTCTTTGTCTTTCAACCTTCGTGCAGAAATTTTATGATGCACTTCTTCGCGCTTGGTGCGATCTGTTGACATTAAAATAACAGCCGCTTGTTGCAGCGTCACCTCCTGCCCGCTCACCTCCACCATCATCGCGCCAGAGATAGATGCATATTTTTGTGTCTCCGTAGTGATCTCCGTCATCAACGGAATATTCTCTTCGCGAAAAAGCTCTACTTCCTTTTTCAAATTGCGCACCATCATGTTGTATCCCGGCTCTTTTTCAAGCGGAATTAGGAAAGTGCACTCCAATGCTTTTTTGTTCAACTGATCAGAGTAAGGTGCCGTCTGTGGTTGAATGTTCTGCACAAAATCTTGATAGCTCTTGCTATACGCTTCGTTATCGGTAAAGCACGTCATGCGAATGTATCGCCAGCCCATGTCTTCGCTCAACACTGATTCTAGTTCGCTTCTGTGATGCAGCCAAATTTTTAAATCAGAAAGCCTTTCAATTTTGCGCTCCACCAACCGATCAAAATACGGTTTCAGTTCCTCCCACGTAGTAACTTTAAAGCTTTCGGGCAAAAAGCCACGCTTCGGCCGCTGAGGTATCACAATCCCATCCATCATTATTTTGTTTTAATTCATCAAATAAACTTTAAATTTAGTCAAGTTTATAACCATCGATGAAAAAAAATAATTTCCTTTAAAATATTGGCGGCCTGCCACGCGAGGCGCAGTGGCACCGGGCTATCCGTTGCAAGTCCGACAACACACAAATCCATCTCACTTCGGGCTTTCCACTACTATCCCTGGCCGATGCCCGCACATAACTTTTCACTTGATATTATTTTTTTGCCATGAATAAAATTTTCTAAGCTAACTTTCCGAAAACCAAACCAAAAACTTCCAACTTCTCAACGCGCTAACAATCCATCCATCAAGGATTAATCAACTAAAAGAAAAAGCCCAACTAAAAAATTTATGAAAAAACTCTACTCCGTCATTCTTCTCTTTCTCCTCTTCCATTGCTCTCCCCAAAAAGAAACCCAGCAAACCAGCCTCACTGTTTCGATCGAACGGTTAAGTCCAGCACTCGATGCAATCATGTCCAGCGAAGTAACAGTCTCCATCATTGCCCAAGGCTACGAATGGAGCGAAGGCCCGCTTTGGCTAGAAGACAAACAAATGCTTTTGTTCTCTGATGTGCCAACCAATACCGTTTACCAATGGACAGAAAAAGACGGAGCGAAAGTTTATTTAAAACCTTCGGGCTATACAGGTATACCACCACATGCAGGCGAGTCAGGTTCCAACGGATTGACATTAGATGGTGAAGGTCATCTCGTTCTTTGCCAACATGGAGATCGCAGGATCGCGATGATGAATTCCCCCATCGATCAACCTAAGCCAGAGTTCACCACCATCGCTTACGAATTTGCTGGTAAACGTTTTAATAGCCCCAATGATGTAGTCTTCAACAACAACGATTATTATTTTACCGATCCTCCTTATGGATTAATAAAGCAGGCTGACGATTCTTCAAAGGAAATTTCCTTCCAAGGCGTCTATCGCTTCACCTCTAATCGAAAAACACTGCTGTTGGTTGATTCACTCACACGCCCCAACGGCCTCGCCTTTTCCCCCGACAATAAAAAACTCTACATCGCCAACTCCGATCCCGAAAAAGCAATATGGTATGAATACGAGTTGAATCCCTTTAGGCAAATCGTATCAGGCAAAATCATGTACGATGCTACAGCTATTGCTAAAACAGAAAATGGTTTGCCAGATGGATTGAAAGTAGATACCAACGGAAATATTTTTGCCACTGGCCCAGGAGGCATTTGGATTTTTAGCGGAAGCGGAGTGTTGTTAGGAAAAATCAAAGTGCCCGAAGCCACCTCCAACTGCGCCCTCACTGCCGATGGCAAAATACTTTTTGTAACCAACGATATGAATATTTTAAAAATTCAATTGCGGAAGTAATGGGATTACTCATAAACATACTCGGGTGGATTGGCTCCGTTTTGGTCATTGCCGCTTATGGCCTTAACAGCTACCAAAAAATCAAATCCAATTCGATCGCTTTTCAATTGATGAATTTGATTGGAGCTATACTGCTCATCGTCAACAGCATTTATAAAGAAGCGTATCCGTTTACGTTTATCAATACAGTATGGGTAGTAATTGCCGTTACATCCATATTCAAGAATAAAAAATGAGAATCAGAAATTAGCGAAGGCAAGCTTAAAAAAATTGTAACTCATGATGTTTTGCGGTGGGTAAAAATTCTAGCTGCTGCCCCAGCAAAGGCATGTTTGTTTTGCGGAATACCAACCTTAGTAGAGAATGATCTCATTTACCATCAACCTTATTACCTGATTAATCAGCTCATTGCGATGACGAAATAAGATTATAAGGTTATGAGGCCATCTATAAATCACCTTCTACTAAGGTTCGCCTTCTTCCGAAAAATAGCTATAGGGAAGAGAAGGCCAAATAGCAATTACCAACTCTATCCGTCATATAGGCAAAAGTGTCCCATGAGTGTGACTACTCACTCCTCAAGCTATTCACGGGATTGCTCCTCGCAGCTTTGAATGATTCAAAGCTAACGGTGAGCCACGCAATGACTATACTAACTGTTCCAGCCAAGACAAATACAGATATGTCAATGGTAGTTCTATATGCGAAATCTTCTAGCCAATAATTCATCGCATAATAGCCAGCGGGTATGCCTATAACGAAAGCGATCAATACAAGCATGATAAAATCTTTGGAGAGCATGCCCACTAAGTGCGGCACTGAAGCGCCCATTACTTTGCGAATGCCGATTTCTTTTGTTCGCTGCTCTGCAGTAAAGGCAGCCAACGCATACAATCCTAAGCAAGCAACAAAAATGGCAAGACTGGCGAACAACAAGACTACATTGGCCAATGTGTGTTCTGATTTATACAAGTTATCAAGGTGCTGATCTAGAAATTCATATTCAAAAGCTGTGGAAATTTTTTTCTTAAATATGTTTTCCAATTGCTTTACCGTGGCAGGCAAGTTTCCAGTATTCACTTTTACTAACAGAAAGCTGAGAGGCTCTGTTTTCGCATTGTGAAAACAAAAAGCACCTATCTTTTGATGAAGGGAAGTGAAATGAAAATCTTCCGTTACGCCTACTACTTCAGTGGGGCCATCAAAACCTTGAACCTGCACGCGCTTTCCAACCGCTTCCTCGGGTGAAAGCTGTAGGTAGTCGGCAGTAGCTTTATTAATTACTACTTGTACAGTGGTGTCTTTCGGGTCTTTTGTTTCGGGCAAAGTTTTGCCAGCTAGCAATTTAATGTTGAGCACATCCAATACTTCACTACTGGCACGGGTAGTAAGCAGTGCAGCACCATCGCCTTCTTCACCTTCACGCAAAATATTGCGCATGCTTGTGCCCATGCCGGGGTACGATTGACTGCGCCCAACGGATACTACATCGCTTAGATTTTCGTATTCCGTTTTCAGGCTCATCACCTGGTCGCGATCTTTGGCTCCAGTCACCATTACGGCCACCACTTGCTCTGGCTGATAGCCTAATTTTTTATCGCGGATAAAATTCATTTGCTTATAGAAAACCACTGAACAGATAATGAGGACGATGGATACAGCGAATTGAAAGACCACTAATCCCTTTCGTATAAAAGCTTGGCCACCCGATGAGGAAGTTCTTTGCAATGCTGATTTGGGTGAGAAAGATGACAGGTAAAGTGCTGGATAAAAACCTGAAAGAAAAGTTAAGATCAACCAAATACCAACAAAGGCGATCCAAAAATAACCGCTACCAGCAAACTGCATGGTAATGGATTTACCTGAAAGATTATTGAAGAGGGGCAATATAAATGTGAACAATACTAGGCTCACCAGCATGGAGAGAAGTACGAATATAGATGCTTCAAAATAAAATTTTCCATTCAATTGCCCAAACGTAGCACCCAATGTTTTGGCAATGCCCACTTCCTTATTTCTTTTTTGTGATTGGGCGGTGGTTAAGTTCATGTAATTGATAGCCGCAATAAGAATGACAATCAATGCCAAGGCAATCAAAATTTTTACTTGGTTTAAATCACCATAAGGCCTGCGATCAAATGTGGCATTTAGGTCACCAGAAGAAAGCCGTATGTCCAACAGCGGCTGCAAGGCAATGGTGAACCATCGATTATCCTTCGCAATATTCTTTACCAACATTGCTTCTACCTTTTTGTCTACCTGCTCTTGAGAGGCATCTTTGTTTAGCAAAAAGAAAGTGTCAAAACTTGCGTTGCCCCAATTTTGATTTTTATCAAGGCCAAACCAGTTGGATGAGAACGAAGCAATCAGTTTACATTGCAAAAACGAATTAGGGGGAAAATCTTTGTACACGCCTGTTACTTCAAGGGGCTTATCATTGTCGATGGTAAGGACTTTGCCTATGGGGTCAACGTCCTTAAAATATCTTAAGGCCGCGCTTTCGCTGATCACGATAGTGTTTAGTCTAGTCAATGCAGTTTTACTGTTTCCCTTTAAAAAGGGAATGGTAAAGACATCAAACACTTCAGGGTCTGCATAGAAAAGTTCTTTCTCTGAGAATTTTTCAGTCTCGGTGGCCACAAAGCCTAATTCTCCAAAATTGTGATGAAAGACGCGTGCTGCCTTTTCTACTTCGGGTATTTCTTTCATTGAAGTAGGCCCCAATAGATTTGGTGCACCACCCCATTTGTTGGTTTGTCCTCCAAAATCTGCGCTAATCACTGCTCTGTAGATACGATCTTTATTTTCGTGGAAACGATCATAAGAAAACTCATCTATAACGTATAGACTGATAGCCAAGAAAGTAGTTAACCCAATGGCCAGCCCAGCGATGTTGATGAAACTGAAAGACTTGTTTCGCACGATATTGCGCAAAGCAATTTTAAGATAGTTCGTTAGCATATTGGGTCTAAGGTTGTTTTTTTTAGTTGACGTTTTCTTTTTCTGTTATTTCTTGAAATAAATGAGCGAAATTTTTAGCGGCTTCCTGCGACTTGAAAGATAAAGCGAAAGAAGCTCTTCTCCAATTGGAGTCAGCGGTGCTTCTTATGGCAGTTCCTTTTTGTAAAGAAAATTCGACCTCATAGTAGCTATTTTCAAACTCGATTTTAACCAAGGTATTTTTTGAAACAGGAATAATCCACTCTCCGATCCGCAAACTATTTGATTGATTATCGAAGGTGACCTCTTTCTTTTGCTGAAGCCCTTCTTTGGCTGTAACAATCAATTTGCCAATTAGATCATCATTTTGAGCATAGCTCGTGATTCGCAGTAGCAACAGTAGTACAACTAATATGCTTTTCATAGGTGTTGATTTATCTTCGTATCATTAGACGACCTTTTAATTGCTTTGGTTGCATGGCAACTATTCACTCCTCAAACTCTCCACAGGATTACTCACTGCTGCCTTGATAGCTTGTGTACATATTGTTAAAAAGGAAATCAATAGTGCTGCACATCCTGCCAACAATGCAAACCACCAAGGTATCTCTGCTTTGTATGAGAACTGCTGTAACCAACTTTGTAGATACCACCAAGCAGAGGGTATAGCAAATACAACTCCAGCAAGGACAAGAATGATAAAATCTTTCGATAGCAGTGTGAAAATATTTTGGATACTAGCACCAAGCACTTTTCGAATGCCAATTTCTTTAGTTCGCATTTCTGCTGTGAATGTGATCAATCCAAACAAACCAAGACAGGCAATCACTATAGCGATGATTGTAAAAATGTTGAAAATCTGCGAAAGTCTATCTTCTGATTTATAGAGTTGATCAAAGGCATCATCTAAAAAATAATATTCAAATGGTCTGTTGCCTTGGTATTTTTTGAATATGGATTGCACTGTAGCTACTTTATCAGTGAGGTTAGCTTTGGGATCCATTCGTAAATAAAGTGATGCGCCATACTTGGTTAAACTTGAGGACGTATCAGATTTGATAGATAGAACCATTCCATCTACTTTCTGACGAAGCGATTGATAATTGAAATTCTTTACGATGCCATTGATGGGCTGATCGTTTAACTTAACCCCGATATCAGTTTTTTTAATTTTTAATTGTTCCAGTGCAGCTTCATTGATAATATAGCCAGCCTTAGCAAGGGTGTCGGGTTTTTCAAGCCATTCTATTCCGAGTGTAGAAATGAAATTTTCATCGACAGATAAATCCATTATAAATACATCTTCATTGGTAGTAGGTGTTTTCACGAACATAGCATTGAACCCAGTGGTGTAAAGTGGGATGGATGCAGCAGCGACTTCCTTGATGCCGCTCAGCGCGCGCAATTCATTTTTTAATTTGTTGTAATAAGTATCGCTTTCTGCATCTAGATTCACTACCATCACTTGCTCTTTGTTAAGGCCAATTTTTTGATTGCGTAAATATTCTAGCTGATGCTGAATGCCAAGCGTTACCAATATCAATGCGATAGAAGCAGCGAATTGAAAAATGGTGAACCCTTTGCGCACCCATGCACTGCTGCCTATCGACTTGGTTGCTTTTCCTTTTAAAACTTCTGCTGGTTTAAAGCGGGAAAGCACGAGCGTAGGGTAACTTCCTGCAAGAAGAATGCAACTGATGAGCAACAAGGCCATCACGCTCAAGAACCACGCACTCGTTAAAAATGATTTATCAATTTGAATTTGAAGGATGTTTAAAAAGACGGGCAAAGACAACTCTATCCATACAGCCGCTAGTACGAAAGCCACCAGCGTCATCAAAGCAGATTCAAAGTAAAATTGAGCTGCAAGATTGCCTTGGCGCGCGCCAACTACTTTACGTACACCTACTTCTTTGCCGCGCAAGGTTGCCCTCGCTGTGGTAAGATTCATATAATTGATAAGAGCAAGCATTAGAATGATAATGGCAACAGCCATGAAAAGGTATAGATAGGTGAGGTTAGACGAATCGCCCATGTTATTTCCCAAATGAGTACCAACAAATTTTTCTAACCTATATTTTTCATCTACAGATGTTTTGGCAAACTTGGGAATGGAGGAAATTATTTTAGAAACGGACTGTTCGTCATTCACAACTACATAAGTAGGTATAGAACCTAGACTTGCCAACTTATGCTCATAGGCAGATTTATTTTCTGGGATGATGCCCATGGTGCTAAATGAAATGACAAAGTCTAGCTGCAAGGAGGAATTGGAAGGAAAATTTTTCGCAATAGCAACTACCTCAAGCGGGTATTTCTTATCATAGGTAATTGTTTTCCCTATTGCATCCGTTGATCCGAAGTATTTGATGGCTGTTTTTTCATTGATGATAACCGTGCTTGGTCTTGCTAGGGAGCGATAGTCACCCTGCACGACAGGGAACGAGAATACAGAAAAAAAGGAAGTGTCAGAGAAAGCGATCTGGTTTTCAAAATGGATATGATTCTCGTCTGATTTCATTAGACTTCTGCCAACCCCATAAATACGGACATAGTTTTCTACATCGGCATTGTTCTCTTTTAGTATTGGGCCAAACTGTGCCGACATGGCCGTGGTTTGAATTTCTTGCCCGCCATAGTTTATCTTACATAAAATGCGATAGATGTTATCCCCTTTAGCGTGAAATTTATCATAACTGTATTCATGCACCACATACAGAAAAATGATAAGACTTACTGCAATGCCTACCGAGAGGCCTACTATGTTAATGAACGAATAGGTTTTGTTCTTGATCAAAGAGCGAAGCGCTATTTTCAAATAGTTTAGTAGCATGGCTATTGGTATTTATATGATCGATACGATTTATTCATTCCTCAAACTATCTACGGGATTTCCATTGGCAGCTTTAATGGTTTGAAAACTAATGGTAACAAAAGCAATGACAACAGCCGCAATGACCGTTGCAATAAACATCCACGCTGTTAATTCAACCCGATACGCAAATCCACTCAGCCACTGATTCGCGCCCCAGATGGCGATGGGAATAGCAATGATGAATGCAATGATCACAAATAATATAAATTCGCGAGAGAGAAGCAACGTGATTTGCTTCACTGTTGCGCCCAACACTTTTCGGATTCCAATTTCCTTGGTTCGCTGCGTAGTGCTGTAGGAGGCAAGACCAAATAATCCCAAGCAAGAAATTAAAATAGCCAGTATGGTAGCGGTGTTGATTAGTTTTGCAACTCGTTGTTCGCTTTTGTAAAAGTTAGCAATCGTATCGTCAAGAAAAACATAAGAGAAAGGTGCGTCTGGATAAA
>JAYWHU010000140.1:0-25116 GCA_043777495.1 Cyclobacteriaceae bacterium
TGGCAAGAGCCGATGAGCATACCTTCGACTTCGTAAAAAGATTCTGTAACCTATGTGCAGAAGCTTGCACAGCTTGCGCTGACGAATGCGAAAAGCATGATCATAACGAGTATTGTAAAGAATGTGCAGAAGCATGTAGCAAATGTGCTGTTGAGCGCAAAAAAAATGTAGCTGATGAATTCAAATAAATTTCAAATTGCAGTTGTTGTTGTAGCGATAGTTTTTATTTGCACTAGTTGCGAATTGGGCTATGTTTCACAAGAACCAACCTATGCACCAGTGGAACGGCCACAGCAACCCAGTACAGTACATGTGTGGGTCAATGATGGCTGGGCGTATAACAGACAATCGCGCAGCTACGTGCAACGAAATGGATATTGGGCAATGCCACGAAGAGGGCGAGCTTATAATCAGGGCTATTGGAGAAAATCAAGGAGAGGTTCTGTTTGGGTGAATGGCCATTGGTAGAGATAGTCTTGGGACGCAAAACTAAAATTTATGGATAAAAAGTATTGAACGATAGACCGTAGCACCCTTTAATCATATTTATTAAATAAAGGGCATCTCTAAAAACTCTGTCAGGTTGAGCCTGTCGAAACCTCTTTATTGGTCTTCGTGCTATGTAAACCGACTTCGACAAGCTCAGTCTGACAGTACTACTATAGTTTTTAGAGATGCCGATAACTGGCGTACGCATCTCATTCAATTCATCGATGGCGTGCCAAAAAAAAAATTACTCGATTGGATACATCTGTGGCACGCTCCAATACTCTACCCCTATTTTCCCCCGCGAAACGCGGGGCTATTAACATTGAACCCCTCCGGGGTTCGTTGTAAACGTAAGCGCAGCACTATAATGGCATCTGATTAAACTAAAAACCGAGGAGTTATATGGGAGAACACGGAGAACCACAGAGGTAAATCCCTCAAAGAATACACCGTGTTTTCTCTGTGATCTCTGTGTAATCTGGGGTTATTTTTTTGCTATCGCTCGCTGAGATGGAGTGAGGGTGAGTTTTTGATTGGCTCAGTGTTTTTTTTACCACAAAGAACACAGAAGTACACAGAGTGATTCTTTGCGTAACTCTGCGGCCTCTGCGTTTATTTGGTACATTCTACACAGATTTTTGTTGATATAATTAACTCGTAGCATAAACCTTAGTAGAAAATATTATTAATAGAAGACTCCAACCTTATTATTATTACAAATCATAGAGCTAAAATAATAATAAGGTTGCTACAATTTCGAGAATACATTTTCTACTAAGGTTAAAGCCTACACGTAGGATTGGAAATTTAAAAATTGTACTCCCAAATGTTATAGAGTCAAATTTTCTTAATCCCTATGGCTTCGGTGCTTCTTTCGCTAGCAATGAATTAATCCAACTCGCAATCTTCAACGCATCACCTTTGGGCACTTGCGGCATAGCGGCCATGGGTGTTTCATGCTCGGGCCAATTTTTGGGTTCGGGCATGTAGATTAATTGCACGATGCGCTCGTTGGTGTATTTGCGCTTGGCTATGTCTTTGAAAGATGGCCCCACTTGTCGCTTGTCTGTGTTGTGGCAGGCGGTGCAAGTATTTTTTACAAGCAACGGCTCGATCTCTGCGTAGGCAGGGGCTTTTGCAGTCACTGATTTTGGGGTTGTATTTTTTATAACAGGAACTGCGGCAACAGAACGTTTGGTACTCATCTCACTCGCAGGAAGTTTATCACCATCGGGAATAGCATTCAATGTGTAATAGGCCGTGTTGTGCAGCAATGGCAACGCACCCTCTTTGGAGCGAACGCCATGCGGAGTGATCTCGTGCAAATAGTATTCGCGGAGATTTTCCACCACTACGCGCACTCTCAATCCATCGGGTGAAACTTTTACGCCTTTGATATTCAACTTCGCTTCGTTCACGGTGGGGCTGCCATACACGGGGTGATATTTATACACATAACTGCGGCCGTAGTAAGAAGACAAATCTTCGGCAGTGGTTTTATCAACGGGCATAGTGAATTCAATTTCAAAACCATCGGGGCGGGCGCTCACTGTTTTCATTTCCATTGGCATTTTGTCCATCCACAACAATCGCTGTAAACCTGAGTTGGTCGTGCCAGCCGAACCCCAACCGCGATTGGTTTCGCCTACATACATAGAACCATCATGGCCCCAGTTCATGCGCAACACGCCTGATTGAAATCCCGAACGAAAATCAAACGCCACACCTTGAAACTCACCTTTCACTTTCTCCATCACCACGCGCATGATTTTACTTTGGCCTTGGTCACCCACTAAAACTTGTCCGGCAAACGGGCCGAACTTTCCGTTGGTATCATCGCGAATTATTTCTGAATTGGAAATGCCCAACACACCATGTGGCAACCATACAGCAGGCACACGGAACTCTGGAAACTCTTTTTTCAACTCAAAAAATAAATTTGGGTTTTTTTCATCGTCAATATTTTCAGGCTTGATGTACTGGCCATTCTTTTTCACTTGGCGTGGATCGACTCTGGCGTACAGTTGATCGGTTGTCAACTTCACAGGCGAGTTGGCCATGCTCGTCCAGCGAAGGCCGGCTGGGTGGCCAGTGAAACTTCCCTTCGTCACATGCCATATCGCGCCTGATCCAATCCAATCTCCTTGATTGTCGTCATAAAAAAGTTCGCCATCGATCATACCGAGTCCGCAAGGAGAGCGCATGCCAGTTGCCCACGGCTCCATCGTTCCGTTGGGATTTATTTTCATCGTCCATCCCCTACCCATTTTGCGGCTCTCACCACGCCACCACTCTTCGTCACCAAAGGCTACGTTGCCCGTTACAAAAAAACTTCCATCGGGTGCGAGCTTGGGACCGAAAGAATATTCGTGGTAATGACCTGAGATGGGCCATGCGTAAATGGTTTCATACACATCGGCTTTTCCATCGCCATTGGTGTCTATCAGTTTTGTTAACTCACCACGCTGTGCAGCAAACAAGGCATTGTCTTTATAAAGTAATCCAAGCGGTTCGTGCAAACCTGAAGCAAAGAGAGTATAGGATGGAGACGAACCATTGACCATTGCAGCGTTTTCGATCACCCACACATCGCCTCTGCGAGTTGATACTGCAATGCGACCATCGGGCAAAGTGGCAACGCCACCTACTTCGAGCAACACTCCTTCGGGAGCGGGAACGGTAGTGATCTTGTAGTAATCATCTTCGGTGGGGAGTTTGCTTTGGGCAAACGTGACTTGAAGAGTTGCTAAAATAAAAATGATGAGTGTGAATATTTTCTTTTCCATGATTATGAGCTTAATGAGATTTTCAAAATAATTTCTTGCCTTGGTTCGTGTCCTCACGAACCAAAACGGTTGAATATATTGTGTGCCTACGGCACTCTGCTTTAACTTCGATATGTTTTCTACCGATATTTCGCCTCTACGAGGCTTAAGCCTGATGTTGTCGAGAGAACTTCCGGCAAGGGATAGAAGTGGAAAGCCCGAAGCGTGATGGCTTTGCGTGATGGCCGGACTTGTAGCGGATAGCCCGGTGGCGCCTCGCCAGGCCGCCAGTACTATTTTTGTTTCAACGAATTTGATTATCGGCTGGTTCGTGAAGACACGAACCAAGGCGTTTGTTTCGGCTACCATACGATTGAATATTTAACCGAGTTGCCTTCCACAGCGATCACCAATTCTTTTACACCGTTCACTTCGCGGATGGTGGCGCGCTGCGCAGTCTTTATATAATAGTGTCGATCATCGATAGCGTACGAGCCATCGGGCATTGCATCGATGCGACTGCCTTCCCCTAATTTAAAATACAAACCTGTCTTTCCTTCTTTGTTTTTGATAAGGACCTCGCGAGTGATCACTCTGTTTTCATTATCGGGATAAACTTTTTCTTCTACTTCCATTCCGTTATACAAATAATTGAAGACTGGTCGTCCGTTTGCCTCAATACGATAGCCTTTGGAACGAAACTCTCCTTCTGTGCCAGTAGCGGGAAATGCATCGGTGGGCTGCGACAAAAAAGCAAGTGATTGGTTCATGTACAAAAACTGAACAGCACCGAGTGGTTTGAAAGAACCATCGCCACGATCGTGCCACATGGGAGTGGCATCGACAAAATCGCCACGCCACACGCAGGCCACATTGCCCGCATCTAAATCATACACATAATGCGTGCCGCTCGGGTCGCCAACACCAATGGAGTGCGTGATTCTTTTTTTGCGATCACCATTGAAATCGACAAAGGCGCGGAGCAAGCGTGGCTCGATACCCGCGTGAATCAAGATGGGCGAAGTGGGATTGTCATCGGGTGGATAAGAATTGTAGGAATGAAGTTCTTGTGCTGCAGAGGTGACTGTCTTCACACTGAAGCCCATGCGCGGAGGCATCCACGAAGCAGATTTGAAATTGTAAATCTCAAATGGATATGTTCCCGCTTTCAATTCGATAGAACCATTGTCGGCTTGCCACGAATCGGGCCGTTGAAAATCAACAAGGGTTTGTCCGTTTACTTTCAACACGGCACCGCCTGTGTAAGATAAAAAGAATTGATACGTGTTGTCAGCAGGGATTTTGATAGTGCCACTGTAACTGATCCCGTATCCATCTTCATCGTCTAGCACTTCGCACGTGAGCTTGTCGGTGATGCCTGTCTTTGTTGGTTTAGTAGAGATAAATTCTGTCACTTCCTTAAAATTTCCTTTGTATGTTTTATACGAAATGGGCGACACGCTTACGTTCAACTCGTTGGTGATTTGATACTGAATATTGCGGAAAGCCACGGGGCCGTGATCGCCTTGTATCATTAATGGGCCTATCGCCTTTTCATTATTTTCAATGGGGCCGCCTGTGGGCAATGGCACTTCTACATGGTCGTGGATTTTTACGCCATTGATGGAAACAAAAACAAACTGTGCGTTCTTTATTTTATTTCCGCTGGCATCAAGGCGCGGGGCGCGAAAAGAAATTTTCATTTTTTGCCAGAGGCCGGGTGCTTTCGCGGGATTGCTGAGCGGTGCTTTGCCCATATAACTTTTGCTTTGTTCTTTTTCCCAGTTGCGATAAATGCCACCGATGTCAGAGAAGGAAGGGTTTTTAACGCCCCAACTATCGAGCAACTGCACTTCGTAGCGGCCTTGTAAATAAATTCCTGAGTTAGATCCTTTCGGTAACATCACTTCCAATTCCAACTCAATATCGCCATGCTCCATAATGGTGATGAGGTGGTCTTTCTTTTTCTCATCGTTCAAGTTCAACAAGATGCCCGTGCCTGCTTGTGATGTTACGGCCTGCGGATGAACAGGCGCAGGTTCTGGTTTTGATTTCTTTCCCTTTTTATTTATTTCCACAGGTGGCGCTGCGGGCGGATGGATATCCACATTGGGATCCATCGATACATCACCTACGATTTGCCAATTGCCCGCTTGGGGACGGAAGGCAGAAAGATCTGTAAGGGGAAGCGGTGTGAATGAGGAAGATTGGGCAAGTAGTGCTACATTTAATAGCATTAAGCATACAATCAAGGCAAGAGAATGAGTGCGCATATTTTGGTTTGTTGAATAGAAGCTAAATATAGGGGTATCAACCAATATGCACAATGGGTATTACTAAGAGAAATTAATTTAGAAATTGTGTATAAAAATCTCTTTCAGCCTGACATACGGTTAGGTTTTTAGAGATACTTCCTAGCATTGGCTAGTGTGCAATGGATAGAAAGCTAAAACAAAGGACAAAATTAATTTTTCTCATGATATTGAAAAAATTGAAAGCTGATACGCGACTAATTTTAAACAATCCATAATTAACAAAAGAAAGCAATTGGTTAATTGAAAATAACCAATTGCTCTCTGAATATTTTTAGGTATACTCACTCTACCTATCTAATCCTATCCGATTCCAAAAAAAACATCATAGACAAATTTCTGGAATTGTACTTTCGGTAGGCATCAAACCTATTTTTTTTGGTTTCTCATTTCTAACTTACAATCTTAATATTAAAAGCGCCATTTTGAGTTACACCAAAAATCCGAATCCACAAAGGCAAATACATTTCAGTTCCTCTTGCGTTAGTGATGTCGCCTAAATCAAGAATATTTTTTTCTGACCAACCGAAGGATTTTAAAATTGCTTTTACCTCGGCTTTTGCACTTTGGTCATTAGCACAAATAAAAGTGCTGTGGTCTCCACCATTAATCATCGCTGGGTTTACCATTAACCCGCACCACATTGTGTTGAGTGCTTTTACCACTTTAGAGTTTGGAAATAGTTTTTGAATCTCCTCCCCTATTGAATTATCGTTACTAATGGTTAATGTTGGCGGCATCCCTTTAGAGAAGTCGAGGGGGTTTGAAATATCAACTATGATTTTTCCTGTCAAGTTTTCTTTTCCCGCCAGAGTGAGTACTTCAATACTATACACTCCTTTGGTGCAATTGAAGATGATTTCTCCCAATGCAGCAGCTTCCGAAAATGTGACTAATTTAATGGATGGATTTTTCTCAATCCATTCACCGATTGCTGGATTGCCAAAGGCATCTGCCGTCTTGCGCAGTTTACTTTCGGCTACATTTCTTGTACCCATCACCACTGTGTGGCCTAAGCCTGATAAACGATTGGCGATTGTTTGCCCTACGGAACCTGTTCCTAATACTGCTACTTTCATTTTTTTAAAGTTTAAATTGTTTTACAAATTAGTATGATACAAAGGTGCAGTAGGCCTGTAGATACCGAATGGTGCAAAAGTGTGGAGTGATGGTAAATAACTTGTATTATGCCCCTTTTCGAAATTGTAGAGGTGTTAACCCAGAATTTTTCTTGAAAAATTTGCCGAAGTTGGCTGGGTCTGTGAAATTCAATTTATAGGCGATTTCAGAAATGTCTAATGCGGTGTGCTTAATTAGTGATTTGGCTTCGCTCATCAATCTTTCATTGATAAATGACAATGCGTTTTTTTGTGTTATTGACTTTATTGTGTGCGAAAGATGATTGGGGGTTACAGAAAGTAAAGAAGCATACTCTTCCACCGTTCTCTTTTCGATGTAGTAGTTGTTCACCAGTTGTACAAACTTTTGCAATAGTATTTGTTGTGGCGCCACAAAACCATGTTCCCACTGATTGAAAGAGGTGGTAAACTCTTTCAGTTGATAGAGCAAAGCAAGTAGCTTAACCGAAGCCACCATATTAATATTATCTACAACGCTTTCATACGTGGTAACCACCTCTTTAAAGGGAGTTTCAAACTCATTGAACTTGTTTTGATTCAGTTTAAAAAAATTAGTATGCAGAATGTTGAAAAAGGGAAACTCCTTTTCGAATTCAGGCTTGAAGAATGAAAAACAGGCTGGCTTAAAGTATATCAAATAGCCTCTTGCAGAATTATCCCGTAAAAAACTATACAATAAATTGGGGGATTGAAAAACAAGGAATGAATTCAAATCGCTGACATTGGTAACATCATAGGTTATTTCAGTTTTACCTGCGTTGGTTATAAGGCCAATGAAATAAAATCCTTTTCTAAAAGGAGGCTTGTATTTGGTTACTCCATCTTTACTGCTTTTCAACTCAAAGCAATAAAAATTAGGGTTTTTAGTTTTTAAATCTGTGGCTATGGATAGCAGGAAATCATTTATCTCGCTGTAAAAAGGGATTTGGTTCTTTTGATTTTGCATTCCGCAAATTAATAAATGAAGCTTCTAATTCACGCTAGTAGCATCTTCATTTAAAAGAATAAATTGAGTGGTTCGTGGGGACACGAACCAAGGCAAAGGTTCGACAGTTGTGTCCATTTTGTGCAGATAATTCTGATTAATTTTTTGTTCAGTGTTGATGATCAATAACTATTTTGTCGTCTTTTATTCTTCACTGAGTCTCCGCCTCTGGACTCGGTGCATAAACTTCGTTGGTACTGAGAGATTTTTTGTCCGTTGCGTTTTCTCTCATCTGCTTCAATAATTTCTCGAAGTCGGTTGGTGATTTTTTCCATTCTTTAATCTGTTTTATTGCAGCTTCAGAATTTTCCTGATGTAATTTTGTGAAATATTTCGTTTTCATACAGCAGAATTTATTGTTTTCAAATTATAGTATCTTATCAAGATTTAACTGCGAAAGTGCCATGCTTGCGTAAAATCCTATATTTGGCAATGCGCTTTAAGGAAATGCCACATGGTGTTTAAAATACTGTTTCAAAAATTCTTTTTAATACAGTATCAAAACTTGATTGTTTTAGAGAAGATATTCTTGAAATGACTTCATCAGTTGTGTATGATTGGATCAATTGGCATTTTACGTACGACTTTTTAGGCAAAGGCTTTGTTAGCATCGAATTATCCAATTCAAAATTAAATTCTTCATTCATCGAATTAGAAGATATCATTACGGCATAAAAAATATCCTCTGTTTCTAAAACATTTGAGTTTGAGATTACTAGTGCGGGGTGAATTTTGAATTTGCCATTAGGCAACTCATAGTTTAATTCAATAATGTCTCTTTGCTGCACTTTCATTATAAGTACTTGGCGATAGCCTTATTTTTCTTTTTAACGATTGAGGCCTTCAAATTTTCATGATTTTGTAAAGTTGCTATTAACGCTTTGGTTTTACGAATTGATGATACTTTTTTTACAAAATCCATTGATGAAAGCAAAGATGAAAGTTCTTTCGCTTTACTATTAGAGTCTATCTCTATGATTAAGGTTTGCATTGTAGTTGTTTTTACAAATTTAATGATTTTTCTGTGTAACGCACTCTAAAATAGCATTTTACCAAGCTAGTAAATATTAGAAACTCCCAGCAGAGAAACTTGCACGTACACTCCACTAAAAGCTGGCCCTTCGCGACTCTTGAGATAGCAAAACTCACAATACGCGGAGTCCCGAGACGGAGACTCCGCTGCGAAAGGAATGTGGACAACGAAGACCTTCAAATGTTGGTGGGTAATATGCCGGTGTTGGCGAGGTAGCACCATGGTTCCTCATACGTCTGTGCGCTTAACTTCTTCTTCAACGCTCCTTTGGACAATGCAAGAATAGGCCTCACCCAAGGTTGGTGTTCTTCACCAACATGCATAGGATTACTCTGTCCAGAAAAACATTACGCATAACGTGAGTATTTGCGTTCGAGCGGGGATTTTGAAACCGTGTCCTGTCCCCGACACCGAACGGAATAAAGATACGAAAACGTTGGATTACGCGTCAACCCCGCTTGACGCAAATACATTGTTGCATGCTCGGGCGCGTCAACCGTTACTTTTTTGTCAACGACTTGTCTCAAGTCGTCCGAAACATTTTGTTGACGCATTCGATTCCACGTAAATGAAGTTTGGTTACGAAGCCGAGTCAAAGTCCACGTTAATCTTTTTTTCTAAATCGTCCAAGGTTTCCGCGGGACGAAAACATGTCCAACGTTAAGGAGTTGTCCGCGTGGGCATCTAGTACAAAGTTCACATATGTCATCCACACTCTTTTAACCAATCTAGAATACCTTTTTTACCAGACGAACACTCTCTTGCTCTTTATCTGAAACTTCTTCACGTCCTAAATATTTTGGACGCCATTGAAAGAAGAGTTCTTTTGGTACAGGCATGATATAAAAATCTTTACCATTTTCAGCCATCTTAGGAGTCAATTCTTTTAAGTCAACTTTTTCTGGTCGTTCACTGAACTTTTCATTAAAAACTTTAAAGTAAAAAACCCCACCTTTTTCAAATGTCACCACTTTTACAACCGTAAATCCACTTTCGCCATCAATTGAAAAGATACTCCCGGGATAGTAATCTGAAGCACAAGAAATCAGTGTTGATAGGACGTACAGTCCAAGCAGTATATTCTTTTTCATAGGTTTATTCAAATTTCTATCTTTTTTTAAGCCGAGTTTCCTAGTAGTCTTTTTTTAATGTCTCACAGCACGAATGTAAATAGAAAGCAGCTTAACGCAAACTTGTCCAACCGCTTATGTACTCGGTCGTGAAACGTTGTCAGCGTGGTCTAAAAAAGTCGTTGTTCAAGGTCGTTCAAGTTGTCTGCGGAAACGAAGCGTTGTCGTCTTGGCTCTCACTGTCCGCGGGAATTTTTAGCGCCTGGCATGCAACATTAGTAATTACCCAACCCACCTGTGCTTTTACCCCCAAAATCGGGAAATAAGCCCAACTCGGTTGGGTCTATTTCGCATTTAGGTGCGCTTTTGTTGAATTTTACCATACTTCAATTCTATCCAATTGTTCTTAAATAACCAAACTAGGGAGCGGGCATTTTTCAAAGAAAACATTTCAAAATGCAAAACATAGATGTGCCCATTGCATTAAAATCCACATACTTATTTTAAAAATTCAAAATGTGCGGTCAGGTAAAGCTACGTACTGGCATCGGCCAGGGATAGAAGCGGAAATCCCACGCGCCTCGCGTGGATTGAAGCGGATAGCCCGGCCCCGATGGCATTGTGGGTTGGGATGTGCGCATCGGGGGGCCGCCCAATTAATTATTTCCTTCGATAGCATATCACAATGCTTCACTTAACTAGCTGCACGCATGTAAATTTGTTTTCCCAATGGCTTTAAGGAATTTGGACTAACTTTCATTTCCATTTTCTTTTCTGGAGTGAAGTGTTCTTGCTCTGCATTTATTGGAAGTGAAATAATCTTGGTATCATATTTTAAACTCAATCTATCAACTGATGACTCGATAAGAATGAATAGACCTTTCAAGGATAGACCTGCGATGAATAAAAATGCAAAGATGCTCATGGCTTTAAATCGGTTTGATATTGGCAGCCAACTGAAATAAATTTTGAACGGGAGCAACAGCAACAGGTGTTGAATTGAATCCTTTCACCACGAGCCAGATGCCGAGCGAAAACTCAAACAGCGCAACGGGAACTGCGGAGAGCGCGGCCATTGGGGAAATTCTGTCGATAACACCAAAAAGTATAGCCATATAGCCAACGATGAGTAGCGGTGCTCCGATGATTCCGATAAGGGAAAGAGCCCGTGGTACCAAGCGAGATTTGTACAGTAGAAATCCTAACAGCATGTCGCAGATGGCTGGCATGAAGCTTTGCCCGAGTAGAAAGATGCGGTCGTAAAGTGTGATCAACGCTCGGCTGGTCATCAAGGCATCTGCTCCCGCTCCTGATTGCCGCAATGTGACGATGGATAAAATAAATGCTACGCCAACGAAGATGGTGCTAGATTCCAAAATTCTAGCGGCCACAAGGCCGAGCGCAGCCTCTTCGTTTTGTTTCTTGAGTATAGGGAATAGTACAATGGCAGTGCTTATGCCAGCAAGTGCAACGATGATCTCCAGAACACCACCGATGATAACAGGAGTGTTCGATCCTAAAGAGCTAATGATGTAGTTGGGATTGTGTATCGAACCGTAGAGCGCGAGAGTGGGGATGGAGACAAAGGTTAATAAGTATAGCAAGCCCGCGGTCAGAGAGGTCTTGCGCAGTGAGGTCATCGGAGTTCGTGCTGTTGATACGCCCGTGAAGATATTTTTGTTTGATTTCATTTTTTTTGTTTAAGAATTGGTGTTACGCAGAATTTTTGGCTCTTTTAGACGTCTGACACTTTTTAAGTGTCTTGACGCCTAGCCTTTAGTTGAGAATTTGAAAAGCAAATTTTTGTTTGTGATTTTTATTTTCTTGCAAGCGGATTTGTTTTCCAAGGTTTGGAAAAATGCAAACTGATAATGAGGCTCCTGTTATACATTTCCTTACCGTTGGAGATATCGGTTAAACCATAATTGTATCGGACGTCCAACAAAATGCTTTTTCTTTTGGTGTGAAAGCGGTAGCCCCCTCCCATTTGAACGCCAGCCTCCCAGCGTTTAAAACTTTCGCTTGTGTTATTAAATGAGAGATCGGAAGTCGAGCTTTCAATTTTCTGGGATCCATACATATTGTATGCAATGGATGGCCCTGCATTCACATGGAATTTGCCAAAATGATAACGAGCCAGCACAGGCAATTCCAACGTGTACAAGCGGATGTTTGTGTTGTATGAAGTAAGTGGATTGTTAGCTTTCAATTCGCCACCCTTCATAAAAAAGTATAGCTCAGAGACAAGCGAAAGTCGTGGTGTAATGCCCGCTTGAAAGGACACTCCTACTTGCGCGCCCAGTACTGCTTTCTTATAATCTGCTAAGGCACTATTTGACTTTCCGTAATTCAGGTTTGTGCCGACCACATTTAGCACAAAGTCTAAATAGGTTTCTGTGACTCTAACCTTTTTGATTTTTTCTGACCCTAATTCAATTGTTTGACCAAATGAATTTCCGCTTAGGATAATCATACCTAGTATGAGTCCTACTTGTAGATTTTTTTTCATAACTTCTTTTGTTTGCTCAAAAGAACATGAATGGGTGTGGTGCTACAATTCTATTATGCAAAGCAGGGCAAGGTGTCTGCATACTGAGGATTTCAGTCTGCCAAATAATAGGAGATTTATTGCCTGCTGTTAATGAGTTGAAAGAAAGCGTCTTTGTACGTTTCTGAAATAGGGATTAATTGGTCAGCGATTTTTATTCTGTTCCGCTCAATAGATACGATTTTATTGAGGGCCACCATAAATGATTTATGCACCCGGCACACTACACTGGAAGGGATCAATGTTTCAAACTCACTAAAATTCTGCAATGTCATTACCTTTTTATTCACCGTATGAATTCTTCGGTAATCTCTCATTCCCTCTATATAAACGATTTCATCGAGCATGATTTTCTCTAATCGGTTCTCTGTCTTTACGAAAATAAAGTTGGGTTGAGACTCAGAAGAGTGGCGAACCATATTTTCCTGCGCTTTATTTACTGCTTGTAAAAAACGATTAAATGTAAATGGCTTTAAAAGATAGTCGGTGATTTGCAGTTCGTAGCCTTTTAGTGCATACTCTTGATAAGCTGTTGTTATAATTACCTGACTGTTTATTTTAGAACTCTCAAGCAATTCGATGCCAGATAGTTCATCCATGTTGATATCCAGAAAAAGTAAATCTACTTTGTTGTTGTTTAGATACGCAAGCCCAAGAAGGGCATTATCGAACGTGGCGCTTAAATGCAAGAAAGGAACTTTATTTACAAAGTCCCTCGTCTTATCAAGTGCGAGTGGCTCATCTTCAATGATGATGCACATGTATTTAATCATTGGGAATTATTAAGTTGACCGTGTACAATTCATCATTTCTGTTCACTTTCAGTGAATGTCTTCCTGCGTAAATAAGATCGAGTCGTTTTTGAACAAGTTGATTACCTAAACCGCCCACGGGCTGCTTGACTGACATTGAATCAAATCTATTTTCGCATATCAACTGCACCGTCTGCTCTTTTATAATGATGTTGACAGTAATGGCATTTTCTATTTTCTTATTGTTGGTATGTTTAAAGGCATTCTCGATAAATGGAATAAAGACCATGGGAGCGATAAGTTTACTGCCCATACTACCCGTTACTGTAAGGTGCACATACGTTTCATTCGCTGATCTTATTTTTTGCAATGCGATGTATTTTTCTATGTATTCGATTTCTTGAGAAAGACGGACTTTATCACCTTTTGTTTCATACAGTACAAATCGCATGATATCCGACAGTCTGTTTAAGTACTCGGAGGCTTTCACTGCATCTTTTAAGATTAAGGCATCGATATTATTGATAGTGTTAAATAAAAGATGTGGGTCGAGTTGTGATTTGATCAATGCCATTTCCATTTCATGGTTTTTCTCCTTCAACATCTGTTTCACTTTAATTTCATCGAACCAAGTTATAAATCCTCTTATAACCAATGCCACGATGCCACATATCAAGCCAACTAAGGTCATGGCAGTGATCACGATCACAGCAGTAGATCTACCTTGTTTACCACCACTGTCCATATCAATAATAAGCCCCGATTCTATTAAATACCGAAGCAGGATGTAACCTATCAAGGCAGCTCCTGTCGTAACTAAAATGCCGTAAAGTATGGAAAGAAGAAATTTCTTTTGTTGAACGAATTTAGGAAACAAATAAAAATAGAAAATATTGAATGAAATGAAGGAGGGGAAAAACGCGAAGAAAAAAAGACTTTTTAAAGCATTTATAATACGTAATTCACGATCACTTATAGTAGCGCTATTTCTATAAGCGACAGTCAATATGATTAGAATCGACAAAAGGTAGCAAGCCCAAAAACCGATGTGCAATAAAACAACAAATGATTTCTTCACAGTTTGAAATTACTCAATAAGTGGGTCAATGTCTCTGTTTGTTTTGGCTTTGACGAGAATGATCTGCAAACTGGGCAAAGATGTCTGCGAAATAGGAGGTTATGGCTTCTGGCAGCAAATGATAGGCTTAGTTCATTTCTTTCGTCCAACAAATCTTATCACCGAACCTTTTCCGTTATGAAACAGGCCTTCGTTCAATTCGATTTCTTTTTCTAAGAGTTCAATGATTTCATAATTAGCAAAGTCTGTTTTTAATTCATCCATAGAGAACAAGGATAGAATGTCTCTTGGGCCGCCCACGCTTGGATTTTTAGAAACATAGTCAATATGATTTTTACTAAAAGCTTCAAAAATGACTACTCCATTCTTTCGCAAGTATTTATCAAGCGTCTTGTGGTAGAATGATTTAATATCTGCAGGGAAGTGTGCATAGATTAGTGCGATTGCATCAAATTGTTCTGGCTGATAATTCAATGTCTGCAACTCACCCACTTGATAGTCGATTGTCACTTTATGAGCTTCCGCCAGTCGAACGGCTTTCTTTTTTCCTTCAACACTTATGTCAAATGCAGAGACTGTCCAACCAAGTTTGGCCGCAAAGACTGCGTTGCGCCCTTCACCCTCTGCTGGAAAAAGTATTGTGCCAACAGTTAATTTTTCTAATTGTTCTTTTATATAATTGTTGGGTTGTTCGCCAAAAGCAAATTCTTCTTTGCTGTATCTATCATTCCATTTGTCGGCCCAAGGATCATTCATGTTTTTACTTGTTATTACTTAATACTCACGCCAATTTCTTCATGATAGGAGTCCCGAAAACGGAGACTCCGCTGAGAAAGAGTGTTGCTCATGTTTCTACTTGTTATTTCCTTGCCGCTGAAATGAGAGAGGTAATGTAATCCACAAACGGCACTCCAGCAAACACTACCCAAGGAACTAAGGTAAGAGTTAGTATGCCTGTCCTTAGGTACAATGGTAGAACAGATAGTGTTTCGCCAAATAGATAGAGAAACAGCGTGATGGATGGGTAGATTACAACCCATATTCTTAGGGATGCAATTAATTTCATTTTCGTTTTCATTTTTTTAATGTTTTAAATTATTTATGGAGCAAAAGTACTTGCCAATGCAAGGTGCTGGATAGGACAAAAATGAAGGTGAATAGGACTTACTTGAAGTTCTGTCTGAATGCCTCAGGTGAATGGCCAGTATGCTTTTTAAAGAATCGGATAAAGTAGGAAACATCTTCATAACCCAGGTGATAGGCTATTTGGTTTACCTGATTGGATGTGGCAAGAAGTAATCGCTTAGACTCCAGAATAATAAATTCATTAATAAGTTCAGAACAGTTTTTACCAAGAGTCGCCTTCGCGATTGCATTAAGTTGATAGGAAGATAGGTTCAGCATCTCTGCATAGTGTGATATGTGCTTATGTGTAGAAATGTGAGTTTCTATAAGTTCTAACAATTGCTCCACACGTTCTTGTGGGTAAAGAGCGTTGTCACTCGAAGGGTTTTCTTTACTCTGCCGATGTCGAACAAGCTCAATAAAGAAAATGGCCAGGTTCGCTTTTACTACTTCCTGATATCCTTCTTGCTTGTCTGCATACTCCTGAAAAATGTAAGTCAATATAACCAGCAACTTTTTCACCCTGTTCGCATCAAGCTGACAAAGGTTTTTATTACTCGCCTTACGCAATATCAATCCCGCTGCTTTGTCGTTTGGATAATAGAAATCCCTACTAAACTGCATCAGATACCCCGTACATCCTACTTTCAATTTGAGTTGATGCACTTGACCCGGGCGCATAAAGAAAACGGAATGATTACCTACTTGATATGAAGTAAAATCTATCTCATGACTACCCATTCCTTTTTTTAAAGCCAGAATAAAAAAGAAATCATGTCTGTGAAGATCTTGATTCAGGTCTTTCCCTTCAAGCATATCCCGAACATCTCGTATGCTAAAACTTTCGGAAAGTCCCGGTTCTTTTTTTGGAGGAGTGATATGTCGAATTGGGATGGGTTTCATTTTAGATTATGACGGCTAAAGCTTTCGAAGTGCGTTCTTGCCCCACGTTAATGAATGCAATTATGAAAACAAAACTTTATAAATACGCGTCACCCGCAGTCGGCATAATTTTTTTTTGGCAGCGGCTTTTTATATTTTCGACCTAATTCCTTCAGTCAGCAATGTTGGCTGTTCTTCTATTTTTGCTTTTACGCTTGTCCCTCTGTCATTACTCTCGATAAAAAAATTAAATTTTGTGAATCAAGTAATCTGATGTCTGCATACATGGTCTTAAGGAACATCAGACTATTCATCGGAAAATTTATTTTGTGTCATTTCAGGTCGTCCCAAAAAAATGGCTGCCAACTCTTAAATATACGCAAGTTTCAGATTTGTAAAAATAGGTGGATTGCCTCCAACCTATTCAAAATTAGTAACAATGAAAAATCTGCAATCGCTTAAGCAGCTGCGTCAATACGGCCGTGTAGTGCAATTACAAAAGACATAAATCTAGTAAGTAAGACAAATGGCCTATGCTTCGGGAAGTGAGCATTGGGGGCGCAGTCTCCTTGAAAAAAAAAGCTAGGGAGGAGAAGCAAAACTATTTTTTAATTGCCCCATACCGCATCAATTATTTTCGTTGCATCTTTACTGCATGAGAGTTGTAGGAGAAATTGCGCATCCTGAAATTAAGATCACCATCTTCCATTGGAACAATCGCTACTTGATTAAACTAGAGGCGGGACCGTTTGAGCAGACTTTTAAGATTGAAGAATATGATCTCACCTCAGAAGAGGATGTAAAAAAAGTAGTAAGCGAGGAATTTATTCAGCAAGCTATTGTGCGCTTCAATGAGATGGCGAAGAGTTTGCAGGAGGCTACGGAGTTCTTGTAGTGTTTGCCGCGAGCTATGAGGTTACAGCGAATCAGCTTCCAGCTTGTCCCAAGGACTCCTTTGGAGTCGCCTGTAGCTTGCAGCCAAAAATACACTCAAAAATCAACGCTTTGTTAATGAGCTAAGGTGGGTTAACTTTGCAACTCGTTTGCTTTTAATCGATGGAAATTTTAGAAGAAAAGAAGAACAAGAACAAGCCTTACGAACCCATTCTGAAGGGGATACCCGATTGGCCTGTTTACCAACTAAGCAAAAACCGAAAAGAGTTTGTTGACGAGGTGACGCAACATGCCATTGCACGCATCAAAGAACTGCGCCCACAACGCAAGCAGTTAATGGATGATTTGGAGGCTACTGTCTATCGAGAACAAAACCGCATCAAGAGAAATCGCTGGCGCGCTGACCCAAAGGATGATTCAAAATTTTGGGCCGGTATCAAAACCGAATTGGTTGAACTGAGCAATAAAAGCCAGGAGGAAGTTGATAAAGGCGTTGATACTATCTTAGAAAAAATTACTCATCGCTACGCATCCGAAATAGCAGGCAATTTTCGACAAAGCTCATACAAGTTTGCGCGAAGTGTTATCAAATTTGGTTTCATCCGTTTACTCAATGGCACACGCATCAAAAAATTCGGTGCTTTCTTTCGCAACCGTTACACGCTGCGCGATAAAATTCACATCGTTGGAAAAGTAAAAATGATTCGCAAGTTGGCGAAGCAAGGCACGGTGGTGATGGTGCCTACGCACTTCAGCAACTTAGATTCGATATTGATCGGTTGGGTAATCCACTCAATGGGCTTGCCAGCCTTTATCTATGGCGCAGGGTTGAATCTTTTCAACATCAAGATCATTGCGTACTTCATGAACAGCTTGGGCGCGTACAAGGTAGATCGCAGAAAAAAAAATTTACCATACTTGGAAACGTTGAAAATGTATTCGAGCCTTGCCATACAAAAAGGTGCGCACAGTTTATTTTTTCCTGGTGGCACACGCTCTCGCTCTGGGTTGATAGAAAAACAGTTGAAACTTGGATTACTTAGCACGGCCATAGAAGCACAACGCAGCTTGTACATGGCTAAAAGTGATTCAACTGGCGAAGTGAAAAAAATATTTGTTGTGCCCGTTACGCTCAACTACCATTGCGTATTGGAAGCCCCTGAGATGATTGAGGACTACCTACAAGTGAAAGGACAAGACCGCTACTTTGCTGAGGAGGATAAGTATGGAAGCTTTCAATTAATAAAATTCCTGTTCAAGTTTTTTACCAATCCTTCCAGCATTTCTGTTTCGATTGGGCCAGGGTTGGATGTGTTGGGAAATTATGTAGACGAAAACGGAAATAGTTTGGATGCCACTGGGCGGATCATCGATACGAAAGATTATTTTGTTTCAAACGGAGACATCTCTGTAGATCGCCAACGCGAAGATGAATACACGCGCATGTTGAGTCAGCGAATTGTCACAGAGTATCATAAGATCAATCGTGTTTTCTCTAGTCACTTGGTGGCCTTCATCGCATTCCAGATGTGGCAAAAGAAATTTGAGAAGTTGGACTTGTTTAGTTTGTTGCGCTTGCCCGAAGAAGATTTGGAAATTGATTATGCGGAATTCAAAGCCGTGTTCAAGCGTGTGCGCAAGCAGATCTATCTGATGAAAGAAGAGGGCAAAGTAAATTATGCCACGCACTTGAAAGGTCAATCTGATCTGGTGATCAAGCGCGGCCTTGAAAATGTGGGCGTGTTTCATCTCAATCGTCCACTGGTAAGAAATAAAAAAGGTAACATCATCACCAAAGATCTTTCCTTGCTATACTACTACCACAACCGCCTCGTGGGTTATGACCTCGAACAGTTTATCTGACAAGCCCGTAGGTGTAATTGGTGCTGGCAACTTCGGCACTGTGATTGCCAATATCTTGGCCATCAATAGGCCTGTGCTGCTGTACGCACGTGATGCCAAAATTGTAGAGCAGATCAATAATAAAAAAGAAAATCGCGGCCACGCAATTGACAAAAATGTAAAGGCCGTAAATGACTTAGCGGCCATTGCACGTGAGTGCGATGTCATTTTTCCCATGGTGCCATCACTGCACTTTCGTGCGATGATGAAGAATCTCGCACCGCATCTTCAACCGTATCACATTCTCATTCACGGAACAAAGGGCTTCGATATTGTTTTGCCAAATGGCGAAACAATTGAAACAGCAGAGAAGCTCAACCGCAAAAGTGTGAAGACGATGAGTGAAGTGATAAGCGAAGAAAGTGTGGTGGTGCGTATTGGCTGCTTGGCAGGGCCGAACCTTTCCAAAGAATTGGCACAACGCCAACCGGCCGCCACTGTTATTGCCAGCCACTTTGATGAGGTGATACAAACTGGAAAAAGATTGTTGCGCAACGAACGTTTTCAAGTATATGAAAACCGTGATATTGTGGGAGTGGAAATCGCTGGTGTTTTAAAAAATATTATTGCCATTGCCTCTGGCGCATTGAGCGGCTTGGGGTATGGTGAAAACGCAAAGGGTCTGTTGGTAAGTCGTGGTGCAGTGGAAATGATTTACTTGGGCCGTGCCCTTGGCGGGGATGTCAAAGCATTTTTGGGCGTGGCCGGCATTGGCGATTTGGTTACTACGTGCAATAGTCCGTTGAGTAGAAATTTTGCAGTCGGCTATCGATTGGCGAAGGGCGAAAAATTGCAAGACGTGCTCAATGACATGGGCGAAATTGCCGAAGGCGTGAACACCGTGCGCATTGCAAAAAAATGCGCTGATCATTATAAAATACGCGCGTTGATCACCGATAGACTGTACAAAGTATTATTCGAAGGGATGACGATGGAAGAAGCGTTGGATTTTTTGATGCGCTTTCCGCTGAGTGCGGATATTGATTTTATTTAAACGCTGCCCTTATTTTTTCAGCTATTGCTACAAATTCTTCTTTCGATAAAGAAAGTTTCGATTTCGCAAAATTCATATCGCCCATCGTGCTGATTGGAATCAAGTGAACATGGGCGTGTGGTACTTCTAGGCCAATTACTGATACACCAACCCGATTGCAGAGAACTACAGCCTTAATCGCCTTGGCTACCCGTTTTGAAAATAGAATTAAGTCTATTAGTTCGTGATCTTTCAAATCAAAGAAAACATCTTCTTCTCTTTTCGGTACCACTAATGTATGACCAATAGCAAGAGGATTGATATCCAAAAAGGCTATGCATTGATCATCTTCGGCTATGATGTAAGCAGGAATTTCTTTTTGGATGATTCGTGTAAATATGCTTGGCATTGGGTAGCTCACTCTCGTAATTCGTACCTCGTAATTCAAACTTTTCTAAGCTTCAATCTTCACAATCTCAAACTCCATCTCCCCTGCTGGCGTTTTGATCTTCGCACTATCGCCTTTCCTTTTGCCAAGCAGGCCTTTGCCTATGGGCGATTGCGTAGAAATTTTTCCCGCTTTTAAATCTGCTTCTTCTTCTGACACTAGCATATAAGTTACTGATGCAGCGTTCTTTTTATTCTTGATCGTTACTTTAGAAAGTATAGAGCAAACAGATGTATCAATCTTTGATTCATCCACTAATCTTGCATACGCCATTAAATCTTCTAATTTGGCAATCCTTGCTTCTAAATGCCCCTGCGCATCTTTTGCTGCATCGTATTCTGCGTTTTCACTCAAGTCGCCTTTATCGCGCGCCTCTGCTATTTGCTTAGCAATGTCAGAACGTCCTTTCGTTTTCAACTCGCTCAAGTCATTGGTGAGTTTCTCTAGCCCCTCTTTTGTGTAATAAGAAATTTGCTTTGCCATAATCTAAAACATTAAATCCAACTTCAATTTAAATCCACACAACTAAAACTACCTACTATGTAAAAAGAAAACAACGGCCACGCTGCTGCGCGGCCGTTGTTGATGCAAAAGTAAATGATATTCTCTTTATTCCAAATATGAGTGAGAGAAGAATATTGCCACGGAGGCACGGAGAAGAGGGAAATAAAAATTCGCAATATGACAAATAGACTGGGTAATCTATAGAATAGAAGTTCTCCTTTACGTAGGTACTATCTATGCAAGCACTTAACTAACCTTAGTAGAAATTATTCGTGTTTCTGGTATCTAACCTTATTGCTGAGAATCAAAATAAGGTAATAGGGTTGGATTTTTTTGTAAAAATGATTTTTCTACTAAGGTTCAAAGCCCCGCGAATAAAATTGACTCTACGACAGATAGAATGGGTAGGTAAATTAAAACTCTACCCTGTTGCGCTATCTGTGCAAGGCTTTAACCTTAGTAGAGATTATTAACGGTGAACTCTAACCTTATTATTCTAATCGCCTATTTGGGTGAAAATAAAGTAATAAGGTAGGGCGAGTTCATAGAATCATTTTTCTGCTAAAAAGTTAAATCCAATGAACTGAATCTGGATTCCTTTCCGTGCCTCCGTGGCAATGGCTTTATCAACTGCCCACCAATTCGGGTGTGATCATTTTTATCTGTTCCAAAAGCTCGTCATCAAATTGAGCCAAGTAAAGTGTTTTCGCTTTCGCTAGTTGTTCAATGGTCAATCCCTTCGCGCCACGCAAATCTGCTTTGTACAAACTGGCATTTTCAAGATCGGCTCCCATCAAATAACTATTGCGCAAATTCGCTTCCATCAAAAACGCATTCTTGAAATTAGTCTTGATCAAAAACGCATTTTCAAATTGAGCTTTGATCAAAAACGCATCTTTGAAATTAGCACCACTCGCATACGCTCCTTTCAAGTTTGCTTGATTGAGGTTTGAGTTTTCTAAATTGGTTTGGTTCAGTCGCGTGTTTTCAAGATTGGTCTCGATCAACGATGAATTGGATAGGTTAGTAGAATTGAGATTGGAGGCCTTTAAATTTACGTAATTGAGATTGGTGCGCGCTAGGTGGCAATTCACTAAATTGATTTCGTTGATTTTGTGTCGGTTTAATCTTTTGATATTACCCACCGTGCGAAATGCCGCCTCATCTGATTCCCACAAACGAAAATCGTCAATCTCATCTTTGTAGGTGCGAATGCGTTGGCGCACTTCGCCATTTTGATTTAACCAGTATAATAAAATACCGATCACGGCAATATCGAAGATCATGCCGTGGGCCTCTGCTAAAATCTGTGGCCAAAAGTTTTTGAAATCGCCAAAGTAATAGGGTAAGCTCAACCCGACCACAATCACCGCCACGGCAACTAATACAAGCGAGCTCGTCAAGATTGGTTTTTCAACAATCTCGTCAAACTTTGCAGTGAGCTTTCTCTTTATGTTGTCAATCCTTGACATGAGCCCTAGCGTGGCAAGTGGTTAGGTTTTTAATAGATAACAAATATAACTGCCCATTGATTGATGTCGCTCTAAGTTTGAGAGATAATATTACATCAGTTTGTACTTACTCGATTAAAGCATCAAATGGATGGTCAAGAAATAAGTGGTAAGCCCCAAAAGATCGCTCATAGTAGTGATAAACGGCCCAGAAGCCAAGGCGGGATTGAACCCTAACCGATTGAGTATTAGAGGCGTTACCGTTCCAACAAACGATGAAAAAAGCACTACCCCAAACAGCGCGATGGACACTACAATGGATAACTTTTGATTGCCGAAAAAAAGTAATGTTACCGCCAAAACAATGAGCGAAAGGAACAAACCATTCAATAAAGCAACACTAAAAACTTTTGATAGACGCTTCCAAAGACCCTCGTCTACAAAGCTTGGGTTCACTAAACTTTGTACAATTAACGAGGAAGATTGAATGCCAACGTTTCCGCCCGTTGCTTGAATGAGCGGCACAAAAAAAGCAATGGCCGGAATTTTCGCCAACTCAACTCCAAAAAATCCCATGAAGCGTGCACTGAGCATACCACCAAAAATACCAATCAACAACCAAGGCAAACGGGCTCGCGTATTTTTCCAAACGGTATCGTCTTCTTCTACATCTTCAGTAATACCAGACATGATCTGGCGCTCTTCCTCGGCTTGTTCCGTGATCACATCCACCACGTCATCAATAGTGATTCGCCCAACGAGTTGGCCATTTATATTTACGACAGGCACCGACTCCAAGTCGTACTTCTTCATGATCTCCGCTACCTCGCTATCTTCTTGGTGTGTTTCTACAGAAACTACATCATCATCATAAATGTCTTTAACTATGGTTTTAGGATCGGTAAGGATTAGCTTTTGCAAAGAAACCCTACCCAATAACTTATCGTGATCATCTACTACATACACTGCGTAGAACTTGGTAACGTTCTCGGCTTGTTTACGAATTTCTTCCACGCACTGCACCACCGTCCAGTTATCGCGCGCTTTGATTAATTCTTTAGCCATCAAACCACCCGCTATGTTTTCATCGTAGCGCAATAGGTCAATGACCTGCGATTTCAAATCCGCATCTAACCCTGCAATAATCCCTTCACTTATTTTGATGGGTAGCTCATTCAAAATATCGGCTGCATCATCCGAATCTAACTGATTGACAATTTCTGTAAGCTCGCTCGGTTCGTAGATGGCTAAGAATTTTTTTCGCGTGTCGGTATCGAGGTCGTTGATGATTTTTGAGCGCACCTCCAACGAAAGCAAATCCAATACATATTTAGATTCATCGCTGTTGAATTCATATAGTAGAGCGGTGATGTCTGCAGGGTTGACTTCCTCTAAGCTCTCACGAATGAACATACCATCCTTCTCATCCAATGCCTGTTGAAAGCGGTCGCGAAACTCTTTGGTCAATTCAAATTCAACAAACTCTTTCACGCTTCGTATTTAATGGGTCTCTAAAAATTGTTTCCTGGTTCACCTCACCCCCGTCCCCTCTCCAGGGGAGAGGGTGACTCGCACTCTTAATTCATCACTTAATTATTTCATGCACCGCTTTCTAAATAACATCTGTGGTATCCCCATTTAAAGATGTCCTTTCTATTAACTTGGTAAGTGAGATAAATTGTTCTACCGATAATTGCTCGGCTCTTTTGTCCATAATGGGAAGAGCCGAAATTGACGCTGTCAAATTTAAAGGTTTGAGCGCGTTCCGCAAGGTCTTCCTTCTATTTTGAAAAGATTGCTTGACTATTTTTTTAAAAAGCACTTCATCGCAATCTAGTTGCTTTCGCTCATTTCGTGTAAGCCTGATCACTGCCGACATCACCTTAGGTGGCGGATGGAACACACCCGGTGGCACTTTAAACAGATACTCTATATTATAGTAAGCTTGCAGCAGCACACTCAATATCCCATACGTCTTGCTTCCCTCCTTCTCGGCTATCCGCTCGGCCACTTCTTTTTGCAACATGCACACTACTTGGGTCACTTGATTTCGATATTCCAATACTTTAAAAAAAATCTGTGAAGAAATGTTGTAAGGGAAATTGCCAATTATTTGAAATGAACCTTTAAATACATGATCCAAATCAAGATCTAAAAAATCGCCTTCAATAATTTTTTCTTTTAAAGCAGGATAGTGTTCTTTTAAATAAGCTACTGAGTCGCGGTCAAGCTCCACCATCTTTAGGTCAACCTGATCTTTCTTCAACAAAAACTGAGTAAGCACACCTGTGCCAGGCCCAATCTCAACCACTTGGTTAACGCCCTGCTGCAACACTAGCGCCTCCACAATTTTAGAAGCAATGCTCAGGTCTTTGAGAAAATGTTGGCCAAGAAATTTTTTGGGGCGAACGGGAAGCAAGATGTTAGATTTAAGATTTAGCGGCCTTGGTAAAAGTTACAAGTTTACAGTTATAAGTTGCCTGTTACAAGTTTACAGTTTCCTAATCCAGTCAGTAGTCTACAGTCGGCTGTTGTATTTATTCAATCTCAAGCTAGCGTTGGGTCATTTGGAAAAATCTTGTGAGTAGCTATCTTGTCCACGTGAGAAATCTTTGTTAGTACAGGGTCACCTGTTAGTTGACTTCATTGTTCCGGCCACATTGCCGCTAGTCGAGTCACCCAAGGGAGTTTCACCCTTAGGTTCTCACGGAACCGTACGTGAAAGTCTCCCTTCATACGGCTCTTCCTGTTTGATCACAAATGTAT
>JAYWHU010000141.1:0-6753 GCA_043777495.1 Cyclobacteriaceae bacterium
CGTGCTCGGTTTGAATTTTTTGAAATAATAAATCAAGCCAAGAGCTGGCACAGTAACTAAATTTAGTAAGTGAACGCCAATGGAAAGCCCCATCATGTAGGCGACTAACAACAGCCAACGATTGGCGCGACTTTCATCTTCGATTACATCCCACTTCAATACGCCCCACACCACAAAAGCCGTGAAGAAAGATGACATGGCATATACCTCGGCTTCTACGGCAGAGAACCAAAATGAATCTGAGAAAGTGTAGGCCAATGAACCGACTAACCCAGCACCCATGAGCAGCCAAGTTTTTTCTTCGGTGATGTCCGCGTCTTTGGTAATGCCCATTACCTTGCGACCAAAAAGGGTGATCGACCAAAATAAAAACAAAATGGTGAAGGCACTTGCCAGCACGCTCATGAAGTTGATCCAATAGGCCACTTTAGTTACTTCGCCCATGGCGAGGAAGGAAAAAGCCCTGCCCATTAACAAGAAAAGTGGCGCGCCTGGAGGGTGAGGCACTTGAAGCTTGTACGATACGGCAATAAACTCACCGCAATCCCAATAGCTGGCGGTTTCTTCCATAGTGAGAAAATAAACCAGCAGGGCAATCCCGAAAACGATCCAACCGAAGAGGTTATTGGCTTTTTTGAAATTCATATCTTAATAAAATGAAGCGCGAAAATAGGGAAAATTTAGGTAAGAGGTATGGATTCTATCTCTAGGGTGCTTTTCAAATTGTCGCGGCATTCTCTGTGGCCCTCTGTGACCTCCGTGGTTAAAAATTCAATAACCACAGAGTTCACAGAGAAATTCACAGAGCCTCAACAGGACAATTTGAAATGCATCCTATCTCTAGTAATCTTTAATGAAATGGTGGATCTGCTGAAAAAGCTTTGGTGCTATTGTTCCACCCTCAACCCCACGGCCAACACACCCTGTAGTGTATCCTGCCGCATAAATTGCTCAAACTTAACTTTGTACTTACCAAGTTTAGAGAAGGAATGTTTTTGCAAGAAAAGAAATTGGTGATCGTACACATCACCTAAGCCGCTATTTCCATTTGGCTTTCCTGATTTTTGATCAAATAAATATTCTGTGATCATTTTTTTTGAAACCTCTGCACCCGTTGGGTCGATCAAATTATAATTTACGAACAATCTTGAATAAGGATAATCCAACGAATTGCGCACATCCATGTAGAGGTTGTAACGTTTTGTGGTATCCAAAATATCAAATTCCAATTGAGCGGGTTCAGTGATCTTCCACGTGCGATCTTTAAATTCTACGTTGTCTTCGTAAATGCGATTGGAGTCGCAGGAAGCAAGCAGAAAGAGTATAAGAAAAGTAGGCAGTCCTCCTGCGCTAAAGCTTCGGAGGATAAATAAGCAGTAGGCAGCAGGCAAAGTGCGAGTGATCATCAAACCTATAGTTAACTTAGAATGCAACAGAAAAATCTAAAATCATAAATCTAAAATCTTAAATCCCTTCAACAGGTTTATCCTTATCGGGATTCGGTTTGTTCTGATTCCTATTCGGGTTAGGGTTGCGATTAGGATTGTTTTGATTTCTGTTTGGATTCTGATTCCTATTCGGATTATTTTGATTCCTATTTGGATTTTGATTTTTATTCGGGTTAGGCTTGTTCTGGTTTGGATTACGATTTTGTTGAGTCGGCTGATTTGGATTAGTCGCTGTGCCCTTCGGAGGCACGTTGCTTCTATTCCTATTTTCTCTGTTGCCGCCTCTGTCATCGCGGCCACGCCCACGATTGTCTTTATCTCTTTCTTTTCCCGCCTTGTTCCTGAATTTTTTATCCATGCTCGCCAAGTCGCTATTGAGCACACTTAGCGGAGCGCGCACTTCTTCTTTATCTATTTGCAGCGTTGCTGGCTTCTTCCCCTCTTTGTTCAATGCCAAAATTTCATTCACACGATCTACATTTAGCGGATACCAGTTGTTGTCCTCTTTATATCCAAACCACATGATCTTGCGGAAGATGTCCGTCTTCTGCAATCGCGCCTCGCCTTGCTCTGTCAGCAATGGTGCTTCCACTTCAGGAATATATTTGAGTGCATCCATGTACGTTTCCAACTCATAATTCAAACAACACTTCAATCGCCCGCATTGGCCAGAAAGTTTGCTTGGGTTGAGCGAAAGATTTTGATACCGTGCCGCACTCGTTGCCACATTTTTAAAATCACTGAGCCACGTAGAGCAACAAAGCTCACGCCCGCACACACCAATTCCGCCCAAGCGGCCCGCTTCTTGACGCAAAGAAATCTGCCGCATCTCCACGCGCACTTTAAATTCTCCTGCCAGTTGCTTGATCAACTCGCGAAAATCAACACGGTCTTCTGCCGAATAAAAAAACGTTGCTTTGGTATTGTCAGCTTGGTACTCTACATCCGAGAGCTTCATCGCCAATTTATATTGTTTCACTATTTCGCGTGAGCGGTACAGCGTGGGGCTTGCTCTTTTCTTTGTCTCTTCAAATTTTTCTAAATCGCGCTGATGCGCAATGCGATAGATTTTACAAATCTCACCATCGTTGGCCACTTTCTTTTTTTGCATCTGCAAGCGCACCAGTTCGCCTTGCAATGATACGTGACCGATGTGATGCCCTGTTTGTGTTTCTACTACTATGGCATCGCCTGTAGTGAGGGAAAGTTTTTCTTTGTTGCGATAAAAATCCTTGCGGCCATTTTTAAAACGCACCTCCACCACATCAAACTTATCCTCCACTGGCATATCCATGTTCGATAGCCAATCGAATACGTTCATTTTATTGCAGCCACCCGTGCCGCACGCACCGTTATTATTGCAACCGCCTACCTTTCCATCTTTTTTCGTTCCACAAGCACAGCCCATCGTTCAAGTATTGAGAGTTTAAAAAGTTAAAGGTAGCGTGTTGGCAGGGGAAAGGCAAGGGGTTCTTTCTTGCCCAGAGCTATAAACCAAAAGCTATTAGTTTTGTTATTTTGCCAACATCAGATTTAACTTAGAAATAACTATCTTTACGCCCTATTTTCTTTTATATGACATCAACTGATTTCCATTTTTCCAGCAGTCCTGAGCCACATCGCATCCGCACGAAAGAAATCCTCTTTGAGCACCCAGAGGTAAAGCAACTATTTGGCAAAAATCCACTCACGCTGCTTGCCATCTTTGGTCTTGTTGGCGGTATGATCACTATCTCTTATTTTCTCAAAGACAGTCCTTGGTGGATGGTGATTTTAGCGGCATACGTAATAGGGGCGTTTTTTAATCATGCTCTGTTTGTCATGATCCACGAGTGCTCACATCACCTGCTCTTCAAAAATAAATCAGCCAATTACGTGGCAGGTATCATTGCTAATTTGCCACACACTCTGCCCAGTGCCATTTCTTTTTTTCGTTATCATATTAAGCATCACTCCTTTCAAGGTGTTCATGAATTAGATGCAGATCTACCTGATTTCTGGGAAGCTCGTTTGATTAACAACACCACACTAGGAAAAGCGTTTTGGTTGTTGGTATTCCCGGCTTTTCAAGTAGCAAGAACATTTCGCTTGAAAGAAATTAAACCAGTGGACGGATGGATTATCACTAACTGGGTTGTGCAAATCGCATTCAATATTGCCATTTGGATTTTCATTGGCCCCAAGGCTTTACTTTTCATGTTTATTAGCTTTTTCTTTTCTGTAGGCTTGCACCCGCTTGGTGCACGTTGGATTCAAGAACATTACCTAACACTAGATGAGAATCAAGAAACCTACAGCTACTATGGCCCATTAAATACGCTGGCTTTTAACGTGGGTTATCACAATGAGCACCACGATTTCCCTTCTGTGCCTTGGAATAAATTGCCCTTATTAAAAAAACAAGCTCCCAATTATTACGACACACTGAAGTCTCACCATTCTTGGACAAAACTTTTTTTCCGTTTTTTATTCGATAAAAATATTTCCCTCTACTCCCGTACAATACGTAATGAGCGAGGTAAAGTAAAGCTTACTGATGAGAGCAAGCCAGATTTGGAGATGATGAAAGAGAAGGTTATGGTGGGATAGTTTCTGACTTCTTATTTTTTTTCCTACTTTATTGCCATCATATTAGAGCAATAGATTTCTTTGCCTTCTTTTTTTTTGGTGTCAATATTTTATTGGCGACCCAATTCATTCATGAATTTCGTGATTGTTGTGCGAAAAGATTTGAATGCAGTTAAATTCTGGTCGACCATTTTCTATGAAATCTGTAAGCAAGCACCGCTTATTATCTTAAGGCCGCCTGTAAAAACTTTCCAAGTTCTGATGTATCGAAATCGTCCACTAATGGGTTGACCAAGCATGGTGCCTTTGGTATCGTAACTAACAATGGAGATGGCGGTGTTGCCAATGATAGCGAACTCTTCAAATTTCGGAATCAGTCGTTCTACCGTCATTTCGCCAGACTTGTGTGAAGCTAAATCCATTTCTTTCGTAACAACTTGTCCGTTTGGTGCAATGAATAGCAAGTCATCGTGCAATACATTTTCAATGAAATTAATATCACTTGTTTTGATTGCTTCAATTAATCGATATTCTAGTTTTATAATTTCTTCTTGGGTAAGTTCCATATTATATTTTTTTTAAACTGAGATGCACGGGGTCGTGCACACAGCTGTCATCCTTCCAATATTCTTATCAAATCATCATTGATATAATAGATTTCTTTGCCTTCTTTTTTTGGTGTCAACATTTTGTTGGCTACCAATTCATCCATGTATTTGGTCACTGTTGTTCGCGAAGATTTTTCCATCGCCTCGTGAATTGTTTTGGGGCGGATGTATGGCTGACTAAAGATGACCTCATTCACTTCTTTGTTATACCATTTGATACGCTTCCGCCCGTGTTCTAGCGTGGCCTCCATCTGCTTTACTATTTCGTTGATCATGCCATTGGTATGCACAGATGTTTTCTCCACGGCATCCAGCATATAGAGTATCCAATTTTTCCAGGAAGCGCGTTGGGTAACTGCACCTAGGTTGTAATAGTAATCGTCTTTGTTTAGAATAATATATTTCGATAAGTAAAGAACAGGAATCGACAACAATTTTTTTTCTACTAAATATAATAGATTAAGAATGCGTCCTGTTCTTCCGTTTCCATCTTGAAAGGGATGGATCGCTTCAAATTGATAGTGAGCAATGCACATTTTAATCAACGGATCAGTTGGATGCTTACTATCATCATCAAGGTATTCGATCAGGTTATCCATTAATTTTTCCACTACGCCTTCACCACGGGGAGGAGTGTAAACAACTTCGCCAGCACCAAATTCACTGTCTCCTTTTTTAATCACGACCAAGGCTTGTGGTGGCCGTAGCCCAGCGGTAGTATCTTTGATCTGTTGAAAAAGAGTAGTGATTAAACTTAACGTGATCGTGTCCTTCTCTTTTAACTTTCGATATCCTTCCCAAAGTGCTTCCCTGTATTTCAATACCTCTTTGGTCGCGGCATTTGCTTTTTCTTCGCGCGTGGTGTCAGAGATGGCTTTGTATAGCTCGTCTTCGGTGGTGAAAATATTTTCTATGGCCGTAGATGTTTTTGCCTCTTGAAGCGCAATGGTGTTCACCAACATAAATGGGTTCGGCAGCCTGAGCACATTGCTATTGAATGTGGCGAGTGCCCGCGAGGCCTGGACCAGCTTTTTTAGTATGTCAAGATCGTCTTCAACCCCTAGCGGTGGAAGCAGAGGAATGGCATTAAAGGGTAATAATCTATCGTAAGCTGGCATTTATATGTCCATTTTAACTATAAAAATTGAACATATAGCAAAGCTAGCACTTACAAATGACACTTTCTATATTACGTGTCCATTTTTTACCAAAAACTGGACACGTTGTTAAAATGTGTCCAGTTTTTGACAGTTAACTTCGATGCTTTAAAGCTATTTTACAATTAATTATCGTATTTCGTACTATATTTATTGTTAAACAATAAATATTTATCAATATTTGCATCAGATTAAATTTTAAATCAAACCAAATATGAAAACAGAAACCAACGGCATTTTAAAGATAATGCATGTCTTAACTTGGATAATATTTATCGGTGCATGCGTTAAAACTGGGGCAATACTCTATTCCTTTTTTGTAAGTCTTTTTATTAATCCGGTTGGTGCCGAGAATCTCTACATGGGGCTAAACCTGTCATCACTTTACGCATATAATATTGAGTATTATGTTAATGTCATGTCATTAATTATTTTTCTTTCAGGCCTAAAGGCTTATGTAATTTACCTCGTCATTAAGATTTTCTTAAAGATCAATTTTGTGCAACCATTTAGTGCCGATGTCTCTTTGTTAATATCAAGAATTAGTCATGTGGCTCTAGGTATTGGAATACTGACGTTGATCGCTAATAGCTATTGCAAATGGCTCATGAAGAGAACAGTTACTTTACCATCCTTACAAGATTACTTGGGAAGCGGAAGTGAATTTCTTCTTTTGGCAGGAATCATTTTTATAATAGCACAAGTCTTTAAGCGCGGAATCGAAATTCAATCTGAAAACGAATTAACTGTATAAGCCATGCCGATAATCGTAAACTTAGATGTGATGATGGCAAAACGGAAAATGTCGTTGAATGAACTTTCAGAGAAAGTGGATTTAACATTGGCCAATCTTTCCATACTCAAAACAGGAAAGGCAAAAGCAATCCGGTTCAGCACATTGGAATCTATTTGCAAAGCACTGGATTGCCAGCCTGGAGATTTGCTAGAACATACAAATAAGTAAAATAAATT
>JAYWHU010000142.1:0-2019 GCA_043777495.1 Cyclobacteriaceae bacterium
CTTAGAAGATTTTATCACCACCTCTTGCAGCATGCGCGCATTTTTGGGAGATTCATACTCAGACAAAACCCGTTGAGGGGACTCCGTTTTGATAACTTCAGCCTGCCATTCGCTTTCCGCAAAATCAATAGTAGCAGCTTTGGCCTTGATAAACTCTGCCTTGCCATACGCTTCACCCTTTCCACTAGTGGCTTGCACAGAGAACGTGGCGGTATCGTAAAATGGCAACCCACTAACTGTGAAAATACCTTTCTCATCTGACTGAGCCATCGTAAAATTTCTTGGGTTCAGTTGCAGAACATTGAGTGTAGCCTTTTCAGGATTATTGTTTTCGTTTAAGAATTTCCCCGAAAAGTTTATTCCACGCTCAATGGTAAAGGGCAGCGTTTTATCAATCGAGGCATCTTTTAGTTCTTTCAATGGATATTCGTGCAGTATAGTGCCAGAAATGTGTAGTGGTACAACCTGTGCCGAATCTACTACGGCCACCGACACGTTTGCTAAAACGGGGTTATCATCTTCGTCTTTCAATTTTAGTGTAAGGGTAATCTTCTCTCGGGGCTTATACTTTTTTCTATCAGCAACAATGGTAAACGACCCTTGCTGATCTTTAGGAGTAACATCCTCTGCATTAACAGGCTTTATTCTATCGATAAGGTTGAGAACAGGCAGTGGCTTCACAAATAGATTCTCATCCCCGAAGTTTCGGTTGAAATTAGTATAGGCCCTTAAATAATACATTTTTGCTGTCATGGTATCGGGAAGCGGAAACTCGTTATAAAAAAAACCGTTCACTATCTCCACGGTCTTTGATTGCAAAACAGTTTTTGACTTTCGTTCCACCAATTCCACATACACGGTGCCGCTGAGTGAATCGCGCCAAGCAGATCTGGCATAATTCATATATCCCTTGAACCATATTGTTTCGCCCGGGTAATAGTAGGGCTTATCGGTGTGAACGTATATCTGTTCCTGATAGATGGAAAAATCAACATTTTCCGTGTCTGTTGCGGCCTCCGGTTTATAGTCCAGTGGGAGCATCTTTGCTACACGATAAGAACTCATATCCCCAGAAACAACGACATCCGTTGGGTTTTTCGGAAAGCCATCCTTATTGACAACAACAAAACCATTGTTGACTGTTACCCAACTGACCATACCGAACACATCGTCATAGGTCTGCCTCCATGCTCTCTCTTTTCGATAATGGACCTCAATCCTGCCTTTCAGGGCGATTTTATAAAAACCTTCTTGCTTATCTGGCATGACTAGCGCAGCAGTATCATAGGAGGCAACCGACTTATCCAATTCGCCATAGAACCGTGAAGAGCGGGTGGTCGAATTTTTATACCCAATTTTGTCGGTATAAAGATTGAAGCCTTCTCCATTTATCCCATTTTCAAGTATGGATTTAAAAAGATGATGAATGGACTGCTGATAACAATTTTTTCTGTTCTCGCACCATTTAGCTACTTGTTGCGTGTCCACACTTTTCAATTCAACAAAACGGGCATTGCCCGCTATGGAGTACGCTCCAGCGGCAGACCAAAATTCGGTGAGCTGAAAAAATATTCTATAACCTAAGCTTTGGTTATCTATTTCTATGGGGCCACTTGCCGTGGCCATGAATCTGTTGCCTGTGTTATCTACCAGAAAATCGATTACCCAAGGGTTGAGAATGGTGCATGCCGATGCCTGTTTATCTTCACCCAAAAAAACCTTCTTGAATTTCTTTAGTTTCTTTTCCCATTGTTTGTCGCGAGTGGCCGTTACTTCTACATTACTCAATTTTATTTCCGATGGGATCAATTTTACAATACCAATCTTAATAGAGCCCTCGCCAATGGTCACTTTCACTTTATAGGTTTCGTACCCCACAAAAGAAAATACCAGTTCATACGTGCCCAACTCTTCGATCGTACTCAGGTTAAACTCCCCATTGCCATCCGTTACAGTGCCAATGGTAGTGTTGTTTAAATATACATTCACAAAGGGCAAGGCTTCCAACGTTTTTGAATC
>JAYWHU010000143.1:0-24836 GCA_043777495.1 Cyclobacteriaceae bacterium
TTCGATATAAAGCTCCACTTTCTTGCATATTTTACCAACTCAATAACATCAATATTCCTTATTATTTGTATCGCTATGGGTTTTCTAAGGGGCGACTAATTATCAACTTTATTCGCTTGAAGTTTTTTCTATCAATTTCATCTAGTGATCTTTTAATTTGAGCGTGATCCCTTAACGGAACATCCAAATGAGAGAAGTCTCTCTCATTGGATGTTTTCCAACCAATTCGCGTAGCCCCACATCCAGCGTCATTGTACAGACCGCTATGTCTGTGAGTGGTAATGGCAAGCAAGGTCGCCACCTGCCATTAAAATAATCATCTCATTTTTGCTCAAAGCTGAGGAAAAGGCACAAAAAAAGAACTGCCCTTTCGGGCAGTTCTTAAAAAAAATAACGATTGTAATTAATTCATTGTTACAGTTGTAGGCACAGGTGTAATGGCACTTATCACACCACTGCTTGTAATTATTACAGCGTATACATCTAACGTTCCATTAGGTGTAAAAGCTGAGAAGACAGAACCAGTTGTGCCCGCTGCCAAGGCGACTGTTCCTCTTTGCTTAGCAGAAACACCAGTAGCCATTGTAAAGGCTGGCACATCACCACCAACAAAACCAGTTGGTGCTGCAGCGCCTGAAGTTATGGCTACATAATAAACAGTACCTGATGTGGATCCACCTGGGTTTGAACCACCTGTTGCATAGGTGATAGTCCATTTAATTTGTGTTCCCCAGTCGAACTGAGTACCATCAAGCACAATAGTAGGCGCTGGAGCAGGTCCTATGTCAATAGTAAGCGGCTTAGAAGCAATAGCTCCTAAATCATTGCCTGCTATATCTTTACCTCCGCTAATCGCCACAGTAGCATCACCATGCGTTGCATTGTTATCTAGATCCTTATATTCGTAGGTATAGGTTGCAGATAATTTATCAGTACTAAGCACTGTTTTAACAGCGGTAACACCATCTACACCAGTTGTGCCTGGAGTTATAGTGACTGTCGGGACAGTTCCTATAGCCTCGTTAAATCGAAGCGTAATTATTGCGCTCTGGCCCTTGCCAAGACGCGTACCAGTTGTGAAACTGGTATTTTGAGGTGCTAAATTATCTACCGCGATCCCCGTTATGCCTTCTGTTGTATTGCTTTGCACCAACCCGAGTTGAGCACCTGGTACGGCAGAAGTAGCACCAGTAATTGAAAAGGTGGCATTACCAGTATAAGACGCACCAGCAACAAAGGCAACATAAAATTCCTTGGTCTTACCTGTTACTGGTGTAACTGCACCAATAGTTCCTGCTGATGCAGGAATAACTGAAACTGTAGGGGGAGTAGCAATCGCTTGATCAAACACGATGTTGAGAGTGTCTTTCACTCCACTTTTTAATGGAACTACAAATCTAGTGACCTTACCTGCAACAACCGCACCCACTTGCCCTCTTTGACTTAAAGTGGCAACTGGTCTAGCATCCTCTATGTCTTCTACACCGTATGTTAGCTTCTGTGCAGGGTAAAACTGGTCACTCTCTACCAGACCTCCCGCTACTAAGTCCACAGCCAAAACCTTTGAGCCATCTTTTAGGTTAAGGTCACTCTCCATTTGAATACCATCCTCATAAACATCGTAGAATGCATCTACCTTCGCAGGTGTATCAAGTGTTTCTCCTATAGCAGCAAGAATACTCGATAGAGTAATCGAAATAGTCGTAGCTGGACCTAAATACTTATCTGTTATAGTAAACTCTGAAGCGTTAACCGTTTTAAGTGGGACACGGGACGTAGTCACATCATCGCCAGACTTTACACGTTTAATGGCGAAGATACTTACACTTTCCAATGCAGTAGGATCTACCGAAAGAAATTCAGCTTCATATTCAAATTTCTCGCTACCTTGAATGTCATTAGCGAAAAAAGCAGCACCATAATCAGCTCCATCAAAGTAAACAGCATCTAGTTGGCTGCCTCTTAGAGCCAACAGTGTTCCCTTCTTTACTTTCTCAAATTGTAGGGGATCCAACGCATCATCAGCGCACGAAAATGCGATAGACATTAATGCCGCTACTAATATACCTTTTACGTAATTTCTCATAATTCAGAATTAGTTTAGTGTGAGAGCAGGTGCCCAGAAAACTCTATTAACAACATCCGGATTCTTTTGTGCAGCCGAACTGTTGAGGTTTACATACAAAGCTGGATAGACCAACGAGCTGAAGTACACACCTGAGTTAAGAACCCGAGTAGGTTGCATATTTTTAGGTGCACCGGTTCTCCTATACAAATTATAAGCCTCAAGCCCATTGCCAAAGCAAGCCATGTAAAATTCACGGCCAATAATATCCATCTTATTCCCAGCAGCATCATATTTAGTAGCTACAGCAGATTGATATGCGGATGTTGAAGGCTCTAAGCCCGCAGGTAAGGTTTGCCCCTTTGAGATGGCAAAGTTTCTGATCTGAGAGATAGAGTTTCCGATAGCTGTGGCCAAAGCAGTTTTAGCCCCTGCCACATCATTTCCTTTTCTGAGTAGATATTCCGCCTTCATAAAGTCCACATAAAAAGACATTAAAATTGGCTCAATGCCAGCTCCGTTGGCACCGTCTGTTTGCCTAGTTGGCTCGTAAAAGGTTCTGTCAGTTGTTGGCTTTGCGTCTATTTTTCCACCAGCAGGGTAAACTCCAGCACAAGTAATGAAAGGAGAATCTGGGTTAGTGCCTGAGTCATCTCCATGATCTCTACCGTAAAAACCTGGTTCGAATTGGCAGAAAATAAAATTACCAGCAGCATAGTGGGCAGGTATTACTCCGCAGCCCACATTTTTAGGATCACGTCTAAAAGCCTCTGCATTGCTACCCACTTGACGATATAAATAATACCTCCAACGCGGATCTTGCACTCCATTACCCTGATACAATTCCCACATGAACCAATTACCAATATACCCTCCTGCACTAGCTATAATTGGATCATAATATTGATCATAGAGGGGATGACGAGAAGGAGGCACTGTAACACCTGCGTACTTATAGGTAAAGTTCTCGGCTTCTGTATCAATCAACCCTTTATCAGCTGCCAAACCCTCAGCTAACAAAGCATCAATTCTTGTATTCGCCTCTGCTTTTCTTGAATCCATTAAAGAAATATTTAGCCATGCTTTTAGTTCGAGCGTATTGGCAAGAGCGTTCCAGCGATCTCTATTGCCGCCATAGTAAACATCTCTACTCAGAGCAGCTCCAGCAGCAGTGCCCGTTTTGGCTAATTCTGTCCTTGCTTCTGTGAGTAACGAGATTGCTTTCGCATACGCTTCGGAACCACTTGTAGCAGTCGGATTGAAAATCCCAGAAACCCCTTGCAATGCTTCCATTTGAGGCACATCACCATAAACATCTACTAATGTGATGTATGTGTAGGCTTGAAGAATTTTGGCAACCGCTACGTGGGTTGTAAGGCCAGCCTTCTCTGCTAATGGAATTAAGGTTTGAATATTAATTAGCGTTCTCTGATAAGCTACTGTCCACAAAAAATCTGTAGCTGTTCCACGGAAAGCTGTAGCATACCTATCACCACCAGTCATAGATTCAAGTCTAACCAACCTCCCAACATTAGTAGAAACGTTGTATTGAAAATTAGCAAAATTATATTGCACCGCATTCATGATCAGATTTACATCTGCACCTGCAACATTTATATCGTTCGGATTATTCAAGTTACCATCCAAATTACAGGACGTCACGAGTAAGATCAGGACGAACCCAAATTTTTTAAATATATCTTTCATTTATATAGCGTTTAAAAATTAGAAGGTCACTTTTAAGTTGATGCCATATCTGCGAGCAGATGGACCACCTAGGAAGTCAAAACCAGCTCCGTTATTGGCACCAAAAGCTGTTCTATCAAAGTCGGCATTAGCATACCTAGGAGCATTGACCGAACGGAACCATAGATTATTACCTACCAAGGAAATATTGACTGCCTTAATCTTTAATTTAGAAAGCATGGATTTAGGAAGTGTGTAACCTAGAGAAACTTCTCTGAATCGAACTCTGGTAGCATCATAAACACCTCTATCATCAGGTGAACCCCCAATAATGGTATTACCAAAGAATACTCCTGAGGTAGTTAAGGGAATATCATTGGCACGGAATCCTGTTACCACAGCATTGCCATCCAATACTTCTCTTACACCCGGCAAAATAAGCGGCAGTGTAGGATCAAAAGCTTCCAAATCTTTAGCTACACCACGCGCAACCACGGTTGCTGCAGAATAAGAATAAGTCTGGCCACCTTGCACATAATCCCATTGCATCCCAAAGTTGATGCCTTTCCAAGTTACACTAGTTATTACTGACCCAAGCCAATTTGGATTTGGATCTGCAATGATTCCAATCTCAGCGGCAGGTTTGTAATCACCTTGTGTATTGACTATCAATTGGCCATCTGGTGATTTCTCCACATAAGTTCCTTTAATTACATTTAAAGGCTGACCCTCGATAGCAAAATTACCTAAGTTACTAAAGCCGTTAACCAATATTTCTTTAGAGCCCTCAGGAAGTGATTTCACTAAACTTCTATTGCGTGTAAAGTTTAAGGTAACATCCCAATTCCAGTCACCAGATTTGATGATGGTTGTTCCCAATGACATTTCAATACCTGTATTCTCAATTGTACCTGCGTTGATAAAAACATCGGTATAACCAGTAGAAGGATCCAAAGGTCTTTGAATGATTTGATCTTTTGCCTGTCTGTTGTAGAACGAAAGATCTAAACGAACTCTGTTCTGAAATAACTTTGACTCTACACCAAACTCTAATTCAGACAATAGTTCTGGCTTCAGATTTTTATTGGCTAACAAAGTGGGTTGGTTGGACGTAATCACGTTACCGATATTGTCCGTTCGCGTTTGCGCGTTTAGTGTAAGTGTAGGACGAGTATTATAAGGTGCACCAAAGTTTGCAGAAGTACCATAAGCAAGTCTTACTTTTAAGAAATCTAAGACGTTAGAGGCAAAATTGGGAAAAGCGGCAGTTGGAACAAACGCAACACTCGCGCCAGGATAAAAAAGTGTACGGTTTTCCTGCTCAAGCGTAGAGCTCCAATCATTTCTGCCAGAAAGATTTAAAAACACATAGTTCTTATAACCAATGTTTGCATCAAAGAATATTCCAGCAATGGCACTATTTCTAACAAAATTTAGATTATTGCCTCGATAGTCCTTAGCCTGAGTAGAGGTAAAATTTCTATGCTCAATTAGACCATGCACTACCTGACCCAAGCTTTCTAATCCATTTTGCTTATAAGAATTCGTACGATAGTTAAAGCCGACTAGCGCAGTGAAATCTAAGTCTTGATTTATGTCCTTGTTTATTGACGCTAGGAAGGAATGATCATAAATCGTATTTGAAGAAGTACTCGTACGATATGCACCGGGGGTTAGGTTGGAGTCGAAACCCACGCCACCTTTATTTACGTAGTAAGATTGATCTTCAGCGTAAGTATCTAAGCCGATACGATAAGTCAAATTAACCCAATCTTTAAGCTTGTAATTGACACTTGAACTAGAAAAGAAACGATTAGTAACACTGGTTTGCAATGAATTAGCACGCAACCAATATGGGTTAGTGATACTATTATTGTTACGGTAGTAAACACTACCTTTTGTTACAGGATTTTCCCAAGGCCAATTTGTTAAATCAATATTTCTTGGAGTATAAAACAAGTTCGCAAAAATAGATGGTCCACCAATTGAATTGGAGCCAGTACCAGCTCCAGAAGGAGGTGTTTGGAAATTTGTTCTTACAAAATTAAAGGTACTTGATAGTGTAAGTTTATCTGTCAATTTTGTATTTCCACCTAAGGAGAAATTATCTCTTACAACGTTATTATTCTTTATAAAACCTTCCTCATTTAAATGACTATAGTTCATAGAAAAACTACCGAATTGATTAGAGGCCCCCAAATTAATAGAGGTTGTAGCTGATGAACCTTTTTGGAAGAAATCACTAACATTGTTAGGCTGAGCTACGGGAATATAACCAGCATCTGTCGTTCCGCCAGTTATGCCAAACTCAGGATTTTGAGGAAAAAGAGCTCTGTGCTCCCAATAAGGATGTCTTACCCCAGTAGGTTTTCCATTGAACAAACTACCCCAGTTACTAAAGAACTCTCCATAAGCACCGTCAAAACCATTTCCCCACTTGTTTTGATACTCGGGCAAAATAGCTTCACTAACAAAATAGGATTGGCCAACAGATGCCTGAAACTTATTTTGTTTTTGGCCAGATGCGCCAGTTTTTGTTGTAACTAAGATAACACCATTTCTTCCTTGGGAACCATAGGTGGTGGTAGCACTCAAGCCCCTTAGTACACTCATTGATTCGATATTGTTGGGATCCAAATCTAAGAAACGTGTAGGTGCTACTTGGCCATCTCTAAAATTTGAGTTAATGTCATTTGATGATGTATTGATAGGCACCCCATCAACAACCCATAGCGGTTGTGTATCTCCTGTGATTGAACTATTCCCACGAATGTTTACACGAGAACCAGAACCCGCCAGGCCAGAAGAATTCAAAATTTGAAGACCTGGAGTTCTTCCTTGTAAGGCACGACCAACGTCAGTCTCTGGCTTATCTGCCAGAGAGGAAGCAGAAATTGTAGTAGTTGCATAACCAAGAGCCTTTGTTTCTCTTTGAACCCCCTGTGCGGTCACCACAATCTCAGAAAGTTGTGTAACATCCAACCCGAGCTGAATATCCACTACCGTTCTCTCGCCAACTGGAATCTCGGTAGTCTTCAAACCGATAAAAGAGAAAACAAGGCTGCCGCCAGCAGATGGGATAGAGAGAGAATACTTTCCATCAGCATCGGTAACACTACCATTTGTAGTTCCTTTAAGAACCACATTCACACCAGGCAAAGCGGATCCATCTTCGGCAGAGGACACTTTACCTGTAATCACCCGTTCTTGTGCCCAAGCACTGAGCACGAAGACGAATGAGAAGCATAACAGTAAAAACTTCTTCATAGGTTTTGGTTTAGGTTAATAAATAAGTCCCCCAAATTAAGGTATTATTAACATATAGTATATACTGCCATTGAAATTTTTATAAAAATTTAATGTTACATCTAGTAGAACTACCCAAATTATATATGGAATGACCGTTTTTATGAAAAATCCATCAAAAAAATACTTTATAAATAAAAAAGGGCCGCCTTTTTCAAAGACAGCCCTTTTTTAAGGTTTTATAATCGAACTACGCCTCCGCTACTACAGAAACAAAAGATTTGTCAGCTTTCCCCTTCTTAAACACCACTGTGCCGGGTATCATTGCGAAAAGCGTGTGGTCTTTGCCCATGCCCACATTTCTACCGGGGTGGTGCTTGGTGCCGCGTTGGCGCACGATGATATTACCACCAATCACTTTTTGGCCTCCAAATTTTTTGATGCCCAACCGTTTGCTTTCCGATTCGCGTCCGTTCTTTACTTTACCTTCACCTTTTTTGTGTGCCATATCTTAAAATTTAAGATTTTAGATTTTGTGATTTTAGATTTGATCTGCCTCGCGAGAGGGCTACTATTTATGATTTGATTTCGAGATTCAAAACTTAAGGTTCGATTTCACTAAAATCAAACATCTTAAATCCTAAATCTTAAATAATTTACCCTATGCTTTCAATCTGCACCTTCGTGAACTGCTGGCGGTGGCCATTGCGCTTGGCATAGCCCTTTCTGCGTTTCTTCTTGAAGATGATCACCTTATCGCCTTTTACATGTTCCAATATCTTACCAGATACCTTCACTCCTATAACAGTAGGGGCGCCAACTTCTACACTGCCGTCTGTATCGGTAAGAAGGACGTTGTCAAAAGAAACCGATGTGCCGGCCTCTCCGTCCATCTTGGGAGCGTAGATATATTGATCTTTAGCCACTTTGAACTGCTTTCCTGCGATGTCTACAATTGCGTACATGCTTGTTATTTTTAAAAATGGAGTGCAAAGATAGGGCTAGAGTGTAGAAAAACAAGAGGTTGGATGGGAAAAGTTGACAATTGGCAAAGCGGGGGGTAAAAGTAGGCAGTAGGCAGTGAGCGGTAGGCAAAGTGTGGAGCAATAGGCAAGATTAGGTTGTTTTTGGTTACAGGTCCGTTTCATTTTCCTGTTACAAGCTTTAGTAGGCAGTGATCAGTGACCAGTAGCAGTTGGCATTGCTAGGCTCTTACTGCCTCACTACATCCTGCCAACTGCCGATTTTTCCTTAATTCATAGTTCTTTTCAAACGATTGTCCAACAAATCTGTCATTAATAAATTTTCAAAATATTTTTATTTAAGTATTCACTTTGCTGCAAGTCTTTAAGTGAGTGATAATGAATTCCTTTATCGCAAGCATTCGTTTTGCTTTCAAATTTCTTAAGGTCTCTTGGCTGTTTGCACTCTTTGAATTCTCTTTAGCATTTAGGTTATTTGTCGATGCGGCTCTAAAAAGTTTTGTGAACGAATAAAACTTTGGTTGCTCGATAAAAATAAATTTGAAAAATTAGAAGACACTGGAGATTTTTAGTTATCCCACTGTCATTTTTATACTACCACTAACCACCTTACCTACAATGACCCAACCTCTTCGCGAAGAACCCATCTTGAAAGAGAACAAAGATCGTTTCGTTCTCTTCCCCATCCGCCAACACGACATTTGGAAGTACTATAAACAGGCCGAGGCCAGTTTTTGGACTGCCGAAGAGATTGATCTAGGGCAGGATATGAAAGATTGGCTCAACTTGAATGATGGCGAACGTCATTTCATTACGCACGTGCTTGCCTTCTTTGCGGCCAGCGATGGTATTGTAAACGAAAACTTGGCCGAACACTTTGTGGGCGAGGTGCAATATACTGAAGCAAAGTTTTTTTACGGCTTTCAAATAGCCATTGAGAACATCCACTCCGAGACTTACTCTCTATTAATAGACACCTACGTTAAAGACCCCAAAGAGAAAGACAAACTCTTCCATGCCATTGAAACCATGGACTGCGTGAAGAAGAAAGCCGATTGGGCTTTGCGATGGATCGACAAAGGTAGCTTTCAAGAAAGATTGGTGGCCTTTGCTGCCGTGGAAGGGATTTTCTTCTCAGGCTCCTTCTGCTCCATCTTCTGGTTGAAGAAGCGTGGCTTGATGCCCGGCCTTACATTCTCTAACGAATTGATCTCGCGCGATGAAGGCTTGCATTGCGATTTTGCTTGTCACCTATATACTAAGCACGTGGTGAATAAAATGCCCGAAGAAAAAGTGATCGAGATCATCAAGGATGCCGTGGAAATAGAGAAAGAATTTGTGACGGATGCACTTCCTGTAAATTTAATTGGCATGAACGCAGCGCAGATGCGCCAATACATCGAATTTGTCGCTGATCGGTTGTTGCATGAGTTAGTTGGCAAGAAAATATATAACGCCACTAATCCGTTTGATTTCATGGAGATGATCAGCTTGCGCGGAAAAACTAATTTCTTCGAAAAACGAGTGGCCGAGTATCAGAAAGCTGGCGTGATGAACAGCACTGAAAAAGAAACTTCTCCAAAGTTTTCGTTGAATGAAGATTTTTGATACATTCGTTCACTATTTTTTAAACTTTTTTTAACAACCCTTTACACCCTTTTCAAAAATGTTAGTACTAAAACGTGACGGACACCGGGAGTCCGTAAAGTTTGACAAGATCACTGCCCGCGTTGAAAAACTCTGCTACGGTTTAGATCCCAAATTTGTCAACCCAGTAGAAGTGGCAATGAAAGTGATTAATGGTCTGTATGATGGTGTATCTACCATCGAACTGGACAACCTCGCAGCGGAAATTGCCGCTTCGATGACGACCAGGCATCCTGACTTCGCCAAGCTGGCAGCGCGCATTGCAGTTTCTAACCTCCACAAGGTTACTAGCAAGTCGTTCACCAACACCATGAAGCGACTTTACACTTACGTGGATCCGAAGACAGGCCAAAACGCTCCGTTGATTTCTAAAGAGACATGGAAAGTGATCCATGAGAATGCGGCTGAGTTGGATGAAGCCATTCTGTACGATCGCGATTTCAGCTACGACTACTTTGGGTTCAAAACCTTAGAGCGGTCTTACTTGATGAGAATAGATGGTAAAGTGGTAGAACGCCCGCAACATTTATTAATGCGTGTGGCCGTTGGCATCCATGGAGAAGACATTCCTGCAGCTATCGAGACTTATCATTTGTTGTCAGAAAAGTGGTTCACCCACGCCACTCCTACCCTATTCAATGCTGGTACACCTAAGCCACAACTTTCGTCTTGCTTCTTGCTAACGATGAAAGATGATAGCATTGATGGCATTTATGATACATTGAAACAAACCGCTAAGATTTCACAATCGGCAGGCGGTATTGGCTTGAGCATCCACAACGTACGTGCGAAAGGCTCTTATATTAAAGGAACGGGCGGCACATCAAACGGCATTGTTCCTATGTTGAGAAATTTTGACATGACGGCTCGCTATGTAGATCAAGGTGGTGGCAAGCGCAAAGGGAGTTTTGCTATTTACTTAGAGCCTTGGCATGCCGATGTTTTTGATTTTCTTGAATTGAAGAAAAACCACGGCAAGGAAGAGATGCGCGCACGCGATCTTTTCTACGCAATGTGGATTCCTGATTTGTTCATGAAACGCATTGAGGACAACGAAATGTGGTCGCTCTTCTGCCCGAACGAAGCACCGGGCTTGGCGGATTGTTGGGGAGAAGATTTCGAACGCTTGTATGAGAAATACGAGAAAGAAGGAAAATACCGCAAGCAGATAAAAGCACAAGACCTGTGGTTTGAAATATTGGAAGCACAAATAGAGACAGGAACTCCCTACATGCTTTATAAAGATGCGGCCAACCGCAAATCAAATCAAAAGCATTTAGGCACGATCAAGTCGAGCAACTTGTGTACAGAGATTATTGAGTACACATCGCCTGATGAAGTAGCGGTTTGTAACTTGGCTTCTATTGCATTGCCTAAGTTTGTAACCGAAGAAGGCAAGTTCGATCACCAAAAATTGTACGAGATCACGAAAGTGGTAACACGTAATTTGAACAAGGTGATTGATGTGAACTATTATCCTGTCATTGAAGCAAAGAACTCCAACATGCGCCACCGCCCTATTGGTATTGGCGTGCAAGGATTAGCAGATGTGTTCATTTTATTGCGTATGCCTTTCGATTCTCCAGAAGCACGCGGATTGAATACGGATATTCATGAGACGATCTACTTTGCTGCCATGGAGTCATCTATGGAATTGGCAATTGAGCATGGCACGTATGAATCATACAAAGGTTCACCTGTATCAAAAGGGATTTTTCAATTTGATATGTGGGGTGTAACGCCTACATCAGGAAGATGGGATTGGACAAAGTTGAAACAAGAAGTGAAGAAAAATGGCGTGCGCAATTCATTATTGCTGGCACCTATGCCTACTGCTTCTACTTCACAAATACTTGGCAACAACGAATGCTTTGAACCGTACACTTCAAACATTTACACACGCAGAACATTATCAGGTGAATTCATTATTGCCAACAAGCATTTGATGAAAGATTTGATCAGTGCTGGTTTGTGGAGTGAATCAATGCGCCAAAAATTAGTTGCCGCCAATGGTTCGGTTCAAAACATTGCTGAAATACCACAAAACCTAAAAGACATTTACAAAACGGTTTGGGAGATTTCGCAAAAGGCTATCATTGATATGAGTGCCGACCGCGGTGCTTACATCTGCCAAAGCCAGAGCTTGAACATCCACTTGACCGATCCTAATTTCGGCAAGTTGACTTCGATGCACTTCTACGCATGGAAGAAAGGCTTGAAGACAGGTATGTACTACTTGCGCTCAACCGCTGCTGCTGACGCTATCAAGTTCACGATTGACAAAGCCGCAACGCAACAACCAACGATGGTGGAAACTACCACCACTATGACGGTAACAGAAACAGTAACTGCGATGCAGCCAGCCATGGCCGAATCTCAAGTGGCTATTCCTTACGAACAAAGTACATTAGCTAGTTACGAGCAGAACCGTGCTGACATGGCTTGCTCGTTGGATAACCCAGATGCTTGTGAGGCGTGTGGGAGTTAACCCAAAGAAGACAGAAGTTAGAATATAGAATTCAGAAGAAGGCCTCGCAAAATGCGGGGCTTTTTCTTTTAAGACTTCTTGGTTTCTGTAATTTGTTATTCATTATTTTTGCAAGCAAGTAATGCATTTATGAAAAATCCAAACATCAGTTTCCTTCTCTCATTTTTCCTTCTATTTGTAGTAAGCTGCAGTAAGACTAATGACCCTGCACCCGTTAAAAGCACCGAGAAACAAATTACCTCCTTCAAAATGACTGTAAATGCGCAGGAGATTGTAGGTACGATTACAGAAGCTGATAAAAAAATTAGTCTTGATCTGCCTTATAAATCAGATGTTAAAGCTCTTTCACCTGTAGTTGCTATTTCTGACAAAGCTACTATCAGCCCAGCCTCGGGGGTAGCTCAAGATTTTACTAATCCTATAAAGTTTACTGTGAAGGCTGAGGATGGAAGCACAGCAGAGTATTTGGTGACTGCGACTATTAGCCTACCCACCAAGTGTTTTCCAATTACAAATAGCTACTCTCAAGAAGGCTATTCTCGTCAATTTACTTACCACTATAATTCTAATGACAAGTTAACTAAGTTCGATGTTACCTCTTCAAATGGCTTTTCTGGTAGCGGTACATATACCCTTGATCCAAAGGGTAACGTAATAAAATTAGAAGGAAGTATTTTTGCTCCTAGTAATGGATACTTTAGCTACACCTACAACGATAAAAATCAATTGATACGAGGTGAACGTTTTACAGCAACTGGAAGTTTAGACAATAAAAACGAGTATGGTTATAATGATTTTGGCCAAAGAATAAGCGAAGACCGCTTTTATACTTATTTTGATGGCTCACTAAAAAAAAGCTCCTCAAAAATATTCGAATACAAAACATCCGCTACTAAAGATTATTTTCTTGAGAAGGCCTTCGATGAAAATGGGCAACTTTATTCAACTAAGGAAAATGAGTATGATGATAAGAAAATACCCTTTCTAAACGCTCTTTCTTATGAACCCTTACACAATATAACGAAAGAAACTAAAAAAGATGCTCTAGGTAATGTAGTTTATGTAAAAATATCCACTTATGAGTATAACGAATTAGGATATCCAACAAAGATTGTAAGTAATATAGATGAATATGAAAAGTCTAATGTAACAACAATGACTTACACTTATGATTGTAAATAAAGGAGTTATAAAAAAGTCTCACAAAATGTGAGGCTTTTTTTTATTCCTAAGACGATCAAGATTTCTAAAAAATATAATCAGTACTCAAAAACGCAGATTCTCTATTGCGGATAATGTTGTTCATGATCTGTTTGTTCTCATCAGTAGCTTTGGTGGCCACGATTGTGCGGATAGAAAACACACGCAGTGCATCGGCTATTGAAAGGGTTCCCTCGGCAGAATCTTTTCTTCCTGTGAACGGGAACGTATCGGGCCCGCGTTGGCATTGTGCATTCAAATTGATACGGCCTACTTGGTTGACAAACGCATCCATCATTTGCGCCAGTCGCTTGGAATCTTTTCCAAACAAACTCACCTGTTGGCCAAAGTTAGAGTTGAGGACGTATTGGATTGCCTCTTCATCTTTTTCAAAAGGAACAATAGGGATGATAGGGCCGAATTGTTCCTCATGGTAGATATTCATTTTTTCATTCACCGGATAAAGCACCGCAGGGTAGAAAAAAGACTGGAAAATCTCGCCACCATTTTCATTCATTACTTTTGCACCATTGGCTTTCGCATTGTCAACTAAGCCTTTCAAATAATCTGTTTTGCCTGGTTCAGGCAACGGAGTAAGTCCGACACCCGGATCCCAGGGCATTCCTGGTTTTAATTTCTTTACTTCCGCCAAAAACTTTTCCATAAATACATCTACAATGGATTTATGAACGAACAAGATTTTCAGTGCTGTGCATCGTTGTCCGTTGAAAGAAAGCGAACCAGATAAGCATTCAGCAACAGCATTATCTAAATCAGCATCTGACAAAACAATAGCAGGGTTTTTTGCATCCAATCCTAAAATGGATTTTAATCGGTGCGGTTTGGGGTGCAATTTTTTCAAATCATTCGCCCCTTTGTTCGTGCCAATGAAAGCAAAGACATCAATCTTTCCCGTCTCCATCAATGCCCCCACTGTATCGCGGCCACGACCGTAAATAATATTAATAACACCAGCAGGAAAACTATCGCGGAAAGCTTCTAATAATGGACGAACTAATAACACACCGTATTTAGCTGGTTTGAAAACTACCGTATTCCCCATGATGAGTGCGGGGATCAGCGTGGTAAAAGTTTCGTTGAGCGGATAATTGAATGGCCCCATACAAAGTGCGACACCTAGCGGCACGCGCCTGATCTGCCCCATGAAGCCTTGCTCTTCTACCAACTTAGCCGCCTTTCGATCTTGCTCTTTGAGTGCTTTGATTGTGTCCACGATATAATCGCAAGTACGATCAAATTCTTTTTCAGAATCCTTCAATGATTTTCCAATCTCCCACATTAGCAACTTCACCACCTCCGTGCGCTTGGTGCGCATCGCTGCCAGAAATTTTTCGATGTGTTCAATCCGTTGCGCCACACTCATTGTTGGCCACGCTCCATGACCAAGATCATAAGCAGCAACCGCTGCGTTCAATGCTTCAAGCGCTTCGTACTTGGTGAGCAATGGAGTGCTGCCGATTATTTTTTGTTGATATCCACTAGCATTTTTTACAAACACAGGGCTCGCTACTGTATTTAGTGTGCCTGTCCATTGTCGCAATGTGCCGTTGATAAGATATTCGCGCTGCTCGATATACTCACCAATTTGATACTGCGCTGGGATGGTTGATTCTTCAGGGAAGAGGTTAGATAAAAAATTATTCATGGATTGGGTTTATGAAGTTTCGAAGATAATGATCTTCTCTCAAATCTTCACAATAGAAACACCAGACGAAGTGCCCAAACGATCTCCTCCCGCTTCAATCAGTTCGATTGCTTGCCCCTTTGTTTTGATACCGCCTGAGGCTTTGATACCTACACCAACGGGTACTGATCTCTTCATCAACCGAACGTGTTCCACTTTCGCTCCGCTTGGGGCAAAGCCAGTAGAGGTTTTTACAAAGTCTGCGCCTGCATCGGCACAGAGTTTACAAGCTTCCACAATCTCTTCGTCTGATAGATAGGCGGTTTCAATAATTACCTTTAAAACCTTTTGATGATCGTGGGCTAATTTGCTGCACTTGGCAATTTCTATCTTCGTCCAAGGTATGCCTGTCTTGAAGGAAGAAATATTCCAAACCACATCAATTTCATCGGCACCATTATCAATGGCACGTTTGATTTCATCCAGTTTGGTTTCTGTCATCGAATAGCCGAGTGGAAATCCTGCAACGGTCACCAATAAAATTTTTTCTTTTCCTATTTCTCTTTGTGCGCGCTTTACCCAAAAAGGCGGAACACAAACCCCTAAAAAATTAAATTGCTTCGCTTCCTCTACTAACCGATCAATGTCCTTGATGGTAAGTGTCGGGCTAAGGTTGGTGTGTTCGATATAACGAGCGAGGTCTGTCATTTGAAGAGAACGAAGGTACAATTTAAGATTTTAGATTTGTGATTTACGACTTACACCATCCAAATCAAAAATCTTAAATCAAAAATCGGAAATCCTCAATGCCTAATCCCACACTCCTTACAATACCTCATCTCATAAGGCTTGTGTTTTTTGGGCTTATTCTTATGACCAAAGTAAGCGAAGTCAGCATATTGGGGTTTAGATAATTTTTTTAAGATGCGCTGCTTTTCTTTCGCGGCTTCTTCCACACGTTTGTAGAATTCATATCGTGTCGTGTTTTCTACTTTTGGTTTTTTAAATAAAAGCCGGTGCCTTCGCTTGTCACTTCGCGAAATATGAATACGATGGTTTTGAATTTCTTTCTCTTCGAAAGCACTGGGAGCGCGATCGCCCTTGGTGTTATCTTGTCCATTCGCCCATAGCGGCAATACCATTGCCGCTATGGAATAAAAAAACCTCCGCTTATTTTTCATAGTGGAGGTATAACGGTGATGCTTCTCTTTTATTTTACTAACTGAACTTACGCGGTCTCTAGGCGTCAAGACACTTTGAAAGTGTCAGACGCCTGAAAAATCAAAGATTGTGCGTAACACTAGTTATCAACTCGATTTGAACTGCGTCATTGTCTGTTGCCTTCGGAACGTCCAAGGAGGAGTGGGTTCTTGTTCTTTCCACAGGCCTTTATTTCTTTGGCGCGCCTTTTCTTTGATTTCTTCAAATTCCTGAATGGGCTGGCGCTCGGCAGTCCAAGCTAATCCTTCTTCGAGCAATTGCTCGCGTGGGTCTTTGCCCTCTATCAACACAATTCCCAAGCGATTTCCCAAACGATCTTTGCCTTGAATCTCTACACTTACACTTTTATCCAAAATCAATTTTTCTAAAAAGCGTTTTGCTTTCTCACCAAATTCTTGCCCCAATTCAGGGCTATCTATACCAAATAATAAAATCTTGTAGGTTTCATTTTCAGCAGTAGTTACCTCCAAGGTATTGCCATCGATCACCGTCAACACTTTTCCTGAGATCACTTCTCTTGCCCACACCATGGAAGACAAGAAGAGACCTAGGATTGCGAACGCCACGCTTTTCATAAATAATTTCAATTTCCTATTCATGCAACAAAGTTGTAGCCAGTAACCTACACTTCACCTACCAAAACTACTCTTTGCTAACTGATGTAAGATTAGAGGCTGATTTGTGCACTGATTTGTTGAGCAAAAGTCTCTTTTAAGCGAAATCACCTAAACAATCAAAAAAATAATTTGTGAAAGAGGTTTGAAAATTAATTTTGAACATCGACTGGAATAGGCTCAAAACGAAAGACTTCTCCCTGTGGGAAGGAAAATTCCTAAATTGATTCGGTTCACGTCAAGTATCGTCTCCCGTTTCGGGGACGATACGTATACCTATACAAATGATTTCTTAAAGAGCATCTTCCCTGAGGGCGGGAGACGATGCGGGAAACTAAAAAGATAAACTAAAACGGACTTTATGATTTTGGCCTGTGCATTTTTAATAAAAGCGGCAAAGCAGATATTGATTGAGCAAGCAAAACCTTAGTAGAAATTATTATAAGGTAATAAGGTTGCTTGTTTTTTATTAATGTCATTTCTACTAAGGCTAAAGCCTTGCACATAAAATTGGAAATAGCACACATTTGAAGTGTCAGGGAATGAAAACTATTTCTTCTTACAATACTGATCAATCGAAAACTTGGCTTTGGCATCACCTAAGTCTAGTGCTTTCTTCCAATCTTCACAAGCACGATCTTTATTTTGCAGTTGATAGTTGAAGTTGCCACGTTGTTTGTAGTAAGCAGCAATCTTATCATTCAACGCAATTGCTTCATCTAAATCAGAGATGCCCGCACCAAAATCTTCTAGCTCAGCTTTGCAGGTAGCTCGACCGTAAAATGCGGCTGCGTCTTTCGGGTTTAATTTAATAGCCTTGTCGTAATCTGTTTTGGCAGATTCAAACTCACTATTTTCTTCTTTAATCAATCCGCTGTTATAATACAAATCTGAATTATTGGGTTCTAGTGCAATGGCTTTCGCGATGTTATCAAGTGCACCCTTTCTATTCCCTAAGCCGAGATAGGCGCGCGCACGTTCTTGAAAAAGTACAACGGTGTTTTCACCCGCCTTCAAGGCTCCATCAAAATCGTTGATGGCCAACTGAAACTCTTGTTGTTCTGCCAATGATTTGCCTCGCTTGAACAAAACATCTTTGTCTTTGTTGCCGCCCAGCACAGCCTTGTCTAAATATTCTTGTGCTAGCGGATAGTTTTTCATTTCGAAATAAGTTTCACCCATTCGTTGGTAGAAGTTGGCATCTGGTTTTTCTGTCAGCTTTTCTACCTGGCGCAGATCTTTAATAGCTTCAGGATATTTTTTTGTTTTGAGATAAGCACCCGAACGATTTTCATAAGCGCGCACATAGTCTTCTTTTTTGGCAATGGCCATTCCGAAATCTGAAATCGCATCATCATATTTTTCTAAATTGAAATTAGCTTTACCACGATTGTTGTACAACACCACATCGCTCAACCCACCATTGATCGCTTGGGTGTAATCTTGTAGCGCACCTTGAAAATTATTGCTCAAGAATTTTGCGTCTCCTCGGTGGTAATACACAGACATCAACTTTGGATTTTTCTCTACCGCTGTATTGAAATCTGCCAACGCGCCTTCCACATCTTTGTTACCAAGTTTACAAAAGCCACGCATGTCAAAAACAGTGGCTTCAGTATAGCCATTGGCAATTGCTTTTTCTAAATCGGGCAAAGCTGTTTTGTATTCTTGTGCATTGAAGCGACAAGCGCCTCGTTTGAAGAATACATCAGAAGAAGTTTCGCCCATCTCAATAGCTTTGGTAAGATCGGCTACGGCTTTTACAAAATCTTGTGTTTCATAATAAGAACTTCCTCTGGCAGTAAAGGCTTGCTTGTCTTTTGTGCCACCATCAATGGCTTTGGTTAAATCATCAACTGCGCCTTTATAATTTTTCAGGTTGTATTGCGCCATCCCCGAAAGGGCAAAGTCATCTGCACTGCCTTGGCCGCCTGCTGTAAGCAACGCGATGTCGGTGATAACCTTGGGCCAATCCTTTAATGCATAATTCGCAGCCGCGCGATTTTTTAAAGCTTGTGGATAATTGATTTTGATTTGCAAGGCTTTGTCGAAATCTGCGAGCGATTCTTTGGTGAGATTGGAATTCAATTTTGCTTTACCGCGATTGTTGTAAACCACTTCATCATTCGCGCCAAGCGTGATGGCTTGGTTGTATGCTTCGATAGCTCCAGGATAATTCGCGTCTTTAAACCGACCATTGCCCACTTGAAAGTACACGTCTTTGTTTTTGCTTCCCGCGATGACGGCTTTCTCTAAATTGAGAAGGCCTTCTTTCGTTTTCTGTTGCTGCATGTATGAAATGCCAAGTGATTCTAATGTTGAAACATCAGGCGAGCCTTTTTGCACTACTTTTTCTAAATCGGTGATTGCGCTACCAAAATCCTGCGTTTGAAAAAATGCCTTGCCTCTCTTTTCATAAATACCTATTTCTTTTTCTCCACCAGCTTCTGCTGCCGTGAATGCTTCCGCTGCAGTTTTGTATTCTTTGGCATCGTAGCGCAAGTAGCCCAAGTATAAATTGGTCTTGGCATCTTTCAACCCAGCCTTCACAGCACTTTCCAGAAAAGTTTTAGCGGCTGGTTTTTCATTCAAATTATATTTTGATACGCCCAACATTCTCAGCAACTCTGGCGATTCGCCTTCGCTGGCTTTTGCGCGCTCCAAATCTTCAGCTGCGCCTTTGTAGTTGGCTACTGCAAAACGTACCGTTCCTCTGCTCAGCATGGCCTTGCTATAATCTGGTTTCAGCGTGAGGGCTTTGTCGTAATCGGTCAACGCACCTTGCGTATCACCCAATGTTGCTTTTGCTTTACCTCGATTGTTGAAGACGACTGCATCGGCCGTTGGGAAGGTGACTGCCTTATCATAAAATTTGATGGCGTTGGCATAATCGTTTTTCAAAAACTTGGCATCGCCCACATTTTTGAAAGCATCATAATCAGATGCGCCAAGGGAAATTGCTTTTTCTAAATCCTTGGTAGCATTGTCCATATCTTTTTGATTGAACTCCGCATTGCCCTTGTAGAGAAATATTTCTTTGGTACTAATGCCCGCAGTAATGGCACGGCTCAACGATTCGATAGCACTTTTATAATCTTTGGTAAAATATTGTGATGTACCTAGTTGTTCAAATACTTCTTTATCGCTAGCACCCAATGAAACTGCGGCTGCCAGTGCAGTAGCTGCACCTGTATAATCATTAGTCTTTGCTTGGCTTAAACCCAACATGCGGAATACTTCTTTGTCCTTCACTCCTTTGGCCACTACTTTATTGAGGGCTTCTGTTGTGCCTTTGAAATCGGATATGTTGAATTTGGCTGTGCCTATTTTTTGAAATAGAGTTTCATCGCTACGGCCAGCGGCTACTATTTTTTCAAAATCGCTTGCTGCGCCTTTCCAGTCTTTTAATTGATAGCGAGTGTCGGCTCGGTTTTCGAGAGCTTTATCATAATCGGGTTTTAGCTTGAGGGCTTCTTCAAAATCCGCCAATGCTCCATTCAAGTCTTTCAAATTTATTTTTGCCTTGCCGCGATTGTTGTATAACACGGGGTCTTTCTTTCCGGTAGCAAAAGCTTTGTCATAGTTGGTGATGGCTTCTTTGTAATTCTCTAGGCGGAATTTGGCATTGCCGAGGTTAGCAAAAGTCTCAAAATGATTGACACCCATTTGCACGGCTTTTTCTAAATCGCCAATCGAGCCTTGAAAATCTTCTAGTTTATATTTTGCGTTGCCGCGATATTGGAATAGTTCTGCCGAGTTGATCCGTCCTTTTACGGCTTCGTCAAAATCGGCCTTGGCTTTTTCAAATTCATTGAGTTGAAAGTAGGCGATGCCGCGCTTGGAGTAAACTTCTTTGTTGGTGAAGCCCGTGGCAATCAATTGTGAAAACTGAATGGAGGCTTCTTGAAAGTTTCCTTGCTTCAACTTATCAAGCCCTGATTGATAGATGACCTGCTGGAGGGAATCTTGCTTTTGAGCGATGGAGAAAAGTGGAAGGACAATCAGAAGTAAAAGAGCGATGCGCATAAATAGTTATTTGAAATGTAAAAGTAGGAAAATAGCCTTGCAGAAAAGATGAATTTAAGATTTTATCCTACATAGGAATTATTTCACATTCTTAAGAGGCGTAGGACAGTTTTGCAACTAAACGAAAAAGACATTTATTCGTACTAATTGAAAACATTGGTTGCGTGCCAATAAAGGTTGATCTCCGATTGAATCTACCTATGGCACGCTTTAATGCTCTACCCTTAAAATACCCCGGGTTGAAACCCGGGGCTACTAACAGTGAACCCCTCTGGGGTTCGTTGTAGACATAAAGCCAGAGCAGTGAAATCTCATCAGATTAAAATAAAAACCGATGAGTTAAATAGGAGCCCTATGTGAAATCTTTCAGCCTCTGTTTATACTGGCTTAACTTAATGACATTGCCCACTGGGGTTCGTCAAAACATAAAGCGATCGAACAACTCTAATGAATTATGGGCTGGCAACGGCCAGGGATAGTAGTGGAAAGCCCCGCGTTAGCATGAAGCGTAGGCCATGTGCATACCGCGGGGCTTGGAACGGATAGCCCGGTGGCTGCTGCGCCTCGCGCGGACAGGCCGCAAAAAGAAACTTTCAATTTTCGATCACCACAGGGAAATCTTGGCCGCGTGAAAAGGTATAGGGGTATTGCGGTTTGCCTTTCAATTTGCGCGTCATCTCTGGCACTTGATCATCAAGATAAGATTTCAATTCGTAGATGGTAACCTTGCCATCTTTGGGTGAACCATCGGCATCACCTTGCAGAGCTTTGATAAGTAAATAAGTGAACAGTCCGTGACCAAGTTCAGCAAACTCGGTTGCAAACTGTTCGCTGCCCGCGGAGGCCATGACGTGGATGCCCGCACTGCGAGAGAGTTGTGCGATGGCTTTCTCTTCGGCTGCGCCACGTGTGGCAAGTAATTCTACAGAGGCTCCGCTCTGGCACGCGTCCATGACAATCAACTGCTTGAGTGCTTTGATGTTTTTGAATTTGTCTTGCAACACACTCGCTTCCAATGCTTCTTTTTGCAGAGAACTATAATCATAGAGGCGTGAACTTTCGCTGGGGATAAAAAAGAATTGATTGTCTACCATGCTGCCATGCCCGGCATAATAAAAAATGAAAACATCCTCTGGCTGCACTTTGGTAGAAATTTCATCCAACGCTTTCAAGATGTTGACTCGAGAGGCTTCGGTATCATACAACGTAGTCATGTCTACATTTTTAAAAAGCTTCCCTTTCTCGTCCATCACTTTGCCAAATGATTCGGCATCGGGCTTCGCATAATTAAGTGTCATGCGAGGATTTTTGTATTGATTGATACCAACAGCCAATATAAAACACGTGCTGGTCTTGCCTGTTTGTTCTGAGAAAAGTTCGGCAGAGTTAGGATCGGACTCGATCTTGTCTTTGTTGATCGCGGTAGCTGAGAATGTATTGGTTCCTCCAATCAACGTAACAGTATGACGATAAGTGGTTGTTTGATCTTTTCCATTGGGGAGTTTTAATGTTGTTTTATCTAGCGTTACTGATTTGCCATTGTGAAATAATTTTAAATTATCAGCACCTGCTCCGTTATCTGAAATTTTTACAAATAATTCTGCTTTACTTTGATCAGATGAAACCAGTGCGGCTACTTTCACCGTTGGTGGTGGAGATTTTTGTAGTTTGCCCTGAATGCCTTTGTAGCCATCTTCGCCTCCGCGGCTTTGAAATATTTTTGGAAGCAAATCGGGGCGATAGAATTCGTCAAAGAATTGATCTACCGAATAGGTCTTCAGTGCATCTACAAAATGAATGTGCTTGCGCGCCTCTTGTGTTCCGTTAAAATATCCTTCAGGTGTTTTTACCATCCATTCTTTTTCGCCAAAATGAATGTGTTCAAAAAATTCTTTGCCTTTTTCTAAATCCCAAAACTTTGTGACACCATCTACGCTATGGCTGATCAACATTTTTTCATCGGTGGTTAATTGCAGACTGCTCACTTCACCTTGATGACCAACAAATGTTTTTATCGTTTTGCCTGTTGCTACATCCCACATTCGAATAATCCGATCTGCTCCTGCACTAAAAACCGCTTTCTCAGAATTATTAAAAATAGCCGCGTACACGCTTCCTTTGTGCTCGCTGTATTTTCTATCTGCCAAGCCCGTGGCAATGTCCCACAGGCGCACAGAGCCATCCCAACTGGCACTCAATAATTTTTTTCCGTCTTGCGTGAGTCGAATGGATGAAACGGTTTCGGTGTGGCCAACAAATTCGCGAATGATTTTTTGCGTATCAATTTCACGCATTTGCAATCCTTCTGGCAAAGAAGCTGTGATAAGATATAAATCATTGCGACTAAAGATAGCATTGTAGACCGATCCTTTTTCTATCTCAAGATATCCTAATCGCTTGCCCGTAGTGGCATCATGAATTTTCATTACGCCTTCCCAACTAGTGCTTATAATTTTACTGTCATCGCTGCTAAAGCTCACATCAAATACGGGTTCTCTGTATGCCTTGAGCATACGGATGGTATCGCCTTTCTCTGCATTCCAAATAATGACGGTGCCATCGCCTCCGCCTGTCACTAATTTTTTTCCATCGCGACTGTATTGGTAGCAAAGTACTGCTTTGTCGTGACCCACATACTCCATTTCTGTTTTGCCCGTGGCAATATCCCATCGCTTTGCCTTTGTGCCGAACTTGCCTTTCAAAAGTGTTTTGTTATCACGGCTCAACAACAAACTATTTTTGAAACGGATATACTTGGCAATATTGGAAGCCCAATATGAATTGGGATCGTACGTTATCCCACCTTTGTCGAGTTGATTTAAAAAACCTGTAAGCTCGCTTGTTTTTTTGCTTTTCGCGATATCCCAGACCTGAACAACATTATTATCACAAGCCAACAAAACTTTTTTGCCATCGGCAGAGAAAGTAGCGTGGTTGAGTTCTGATTCTAAATTGGGGTTGATGGTTTTTACAGAATCTCCTTTTTCCGCATTGTAAAGAGTAAAATATTTCTCTGCGCAAAGTACGATTTGCTTTCCATCGCGACTTAGCTGCACGGATCTGAGGTCTTCAATTTTTTTACTGTACCGATGAACCAGTTGCCCATTGGCAAGATTATATTTTGCTACCTCTCCCCGATTGGAAGCTTTCACTAAATAACGACTGTCTGGCGAAAATGCTACATCAGTGAAACAACCTCCACATGAAGAGTATTCGGAAAAATTAAAGGTGAAGGCTTTTTCCCAATTGGAAGTTTTATAAACGTTGGCTGTGCTGTTGTCTTCTCCTATCGCCAGCCATTCTCCATTGGGGCTGATGGCTAAGTTGATCAGTCCGCCTGAACCTGCATAACCATCGGCAGGAAATTCTTTTAGTTTCTTTTTGGATGGAAACTCCCACACGATTGCTTTGTGGCCAAAGCCAACAGTGACAAAAAATTTTCCTTTCGGATCAAATGCTACATCGGTTACTCTTTCTTCGTCTGGATGAACGGAAAGAATTTCCTTGCCCGTAGCTACTTCCCAAATACGTGCAGTTTGATCACCATTGCCCGTAATCAAATATTTTCCATCGTGACTAAACTCAAGACTATTCACCGAAGCCGTGTGACCAAGAAAACTTCTCACCTCACGGCCAGTGCTTAGTTCCCACAATTTTGCTGACTTGTCACGACTGCCAGTGGCCACATAGTTGCTATCAGGACTAACGGCCACCGTGAGCACTGCTAACTCATGTCCTTTTTGAATAACGGTTTCTAAGGATTGGGATTTTGCAATCAGTGAACTGGCTAAGAGAAAAATAATGACTAGGTTCTTCATGGCGGAAAGTTAGACAAAAATGAATAGACACGGGCTTGGTGTGTAATTAGGATACATATTAAGAATTGAGTGCATCGGTTGCGTACCAATAAATGTTCATCTCGATTGAGTTTCCCTGTGGCACGCTTTACTTCTCTGATCATTTAACCACGGGTTGAAACCCGTGGCTACTAACAGTGAACCCCTCGGGGGTTCGT
>JAYWHU010000144.1:0-83553 GCA_043777495.1 Cyclobacteriaceae bacterium
TAGGCTTTGTCTTTGTTCAGAATGATGCTTTTGCCGATGGCTTCTTCATCGCCAAACATTTTGCGCACGGCTTTTTCTGTTAACACAACCGAGTAAGGAGCTTTTAAAGCTGTGGCGGGATTTCCTTTTAATAGTGGAAACGTGAACACACTGAACATCGATTCATTCGCCCAGAGTCCATTGAGTGGAATGGTTTTTTCTCCATAGGTCATATCACCACCGAAGCCATTTCGTAAAATCGCTACATCTTCTGTCCCTGTAAAGGTTTCTTTGATGGCCTTCGCAGCACGCAGAGAAGTGGTGGCCATAAAGTTTCTGTCCTTGTTTTCTTGGTATTGGTAATGACTGATGACGCGATAAATGCGCGAGTGATTAACATGGAATTTGTCGTAAGAATACGAATCCAACAAAACACTAATCAGCAACAGCCCCACCGACATGCTGATGGCCAAGCCTACAATGTTGATAGCCGAAAATAATTTGTTGCGCACAATACTGCGGCCTGATGTTTTGATATAGCTGCCAATCATAATAAAATTAATTAAGAGGTTTACAAATTCTGGTTTGCGTACGGTATAAAGTCTAAAAAATTTAAAGACATCAAGAACGTAAATGAGTTTTGCTTTTTTTATTCCGTATGATTTTATGTTTCGTTCAAAGTATTCGTTCAAATCGCCCTGTAGGTCTTCGAGCAATTCGGGCTTGCAATACCAAGTCAGCAATCTAGTTGCCCAAGAGGGTGGCGATATTTTTTCTATTTCTCTCATTAAGGCTACTCATTATTCAATTTTTCTACAGGATTTTCGCTGGCAGCTTTTAGTGATTTTGAAACTACCACTAGCATAGCAACCAATAGAACCAGAGTTCCAGGGACTAAAAATAGCCACCATCTTAAATTGATATGACTAGCAAAGTTGCCCAACCAATTGTTTACTCCATAGTAAGAAACGGGCACGGCAATCAAAAAGGAAATGACAATCAATTGAACATATTCTTTAGAGAACATGGCTAATATATTAGCGAGTGAAGCCCCTAGCACTTTTCGAATTGCTACTTCTTTGCTTTTTCTGTTTACCACAAACGTAATCAGTCCGTAAAGACCGAGACAACTGATCAAAAGAAAAACCAATGAGAACAGCTTAAACAATTGGGCATATTTTTCTTCCTGTAAATAGAAGGCCTTGATATTATCATCAAAAAATTCGTATTCAAAAATGTATTCAGGAAACACCGAAGACCATATCTTCTCTATTTGTCTCATCTTATCTTCGACAGAAACTTGATCTCCTTGCAAATTCAGTTTAACACTCAAGGTAGAATATCTCTTGGGGTCAATAACCATTAAAATGTTATCAACACCTGACTTAAGGGAGTTTGAGTAAAAATCGTCAACAATGCCAACAACCGTAACCAAGTGGCCATCCATTTTTACTTCATTTCCAATTGCTTCTTCAGGGGTTTTGAATTCTAAATTTTTTGCCAATGTTTTATTGATTACGATATTGCGAGCAGTATCGCCCGCAATTAACTTTCTTCCTGCTACGAGCTTGATTTGATATACATCCAAATAGGCAGGATCAATGGCTTGGTATTCATAGACCTGATAATCTTCTCTTTTGTTTGCATCTTTTCTCCCAATATCACTATAATTATTGTCACGTTTTGCTCCTGATGGAAGCGTTGAACTGAAACTAATGCCAGCAACAAATGCTTGTTGATTTAATTTACCTTCTATTTCTTTAATCTTGGCAGGTTCATTCCGAATTGGTATCGGTAAATTAACGATAGCATCTTTGTTAAAACCCATGTCCATGTTGCGGAAGAAATTCATTTGGCTAATCACTATAAACGTAGCGATTACGAAAATCTGTGTAATCGTAAATTGAGCGACTACCAATATTTTGCGAAGGCTGATACCTCCAATTGCCTCCGTGGTAAAGCGATTTTTCAATGCCGCAGCTGGGCTGAACCGTGATGTGACTAACGAAGGATAAAAACCAGAAAACAAAGTGACCACTAGAATAATCAATACGAGGGAAGCAAGAATAAATGGATCGTTAATAAGGAGAGTATTTACTCGCATATTTAGAAGAGATTGCAATCTTGGCAAAAGCAATTCTGCCGACCCCAGTGCAATAAGACCAGCCAGTAGCACAACTAAAAATGTTTCAGTCATCAATTGAAGGATAAGGCCTGAAGTATTGCCACCCATTACTTTTCTGAGACCAACCTCTTTCGAACGTAGCGTTGATTGGGCAGTGGCAAGATTGATATAATTAATGCACGCTGTAAGAAGTAAAAACACTGCCACCAATCCTAGGATCAAAATGGTTTGCCTGCTGATTGTTCGGCCTGAATAGTTTCCAAACCTCGCATCATAGTGAATGTCAGAAAGTGGCTGAAGTAAATAGTGCCTTGAATCATGAATGTCCTTTGGCGTGTGCGCAGCATGGACTTTGGCGATTTGCTTTTCAATATCTCCTCGCGTAGTTCCAGCCGCAAGCTTTACATATGTTTGGTGATCATCATTCACGCTGAACCAATCATCGAATGGGGCTCCTAAACTTTTAACTGACTCATAGGAAAGCAGAAGTGTAAAAGGGAAATCAGAGTTGGTGGGCAAATCTTCAATAACCCCAGTTACCCTGGCGTCAAACTTTCTGTCCAGTCGCAATATTTTATCCATTGCATTACCTTCTGGGAAGTATTTGTTAGCTAACCGTTTTGTGAGCACAACAGTAAAAGGCTCCGAAAGGGACTTTTCAGGATTTCCAGAAATCCACTTAAAATTTGTTTTTTTAAAATCAAGAATTTTAAAGAATGATGGATCTATCAACACACCTGCTTCTGAAAATCTTATTGGTAACGTTTGGTCTTTCGCGGGCACTTCTACCTGAACACCTCCAAAATATTGCATCGAAGTGATGTTTTCCAAGGAGGGGATTTCGTTTTTCAATGCCGTGGGTACTGGATAAGAAATCCCTGTTCTGCATTCTGAACGGTCACTTAAAAACAAATCTGGTCCAGAGACCCTCACAACCCTATAAATGCGATCGGCATCGCTGTGGAATTTATCAAAGCTCAATTCGTAACGAATCATAGATAGGATAACAAGTGTCGATGCTATGCCTATTACTAAACCAAGAACATTGATCAAAGTATTGGACTTATAAAGTAAAAGTCTCCGCTTTGCTGCTTTAAGATAACTACCCATCATAATAAAGTTGATTAAAAGGTTTGCGAATTCTGGCTTACGAATAGTATAGAGGCGAAAGAATTTTAAAACATCAAAAACATAAATCAATTTGGCCTTCTTGATTCCTTTTGCTTTTATATTTCTTTCAAAATATTCATTGAGGTCGCCTTTTAAGTCTTCCAACAACTCGGGCTTGCAATACCAACCGAGTAAGCGGATGGCCCATTGGGGTGGCGATACTTTCTTTATGTCTTCCATTTCTATTTCGTGAAAAGACACAAAGGCGCGAAGTGATTAGAACTCGTGCAGATAAATCTTAATTCTAAAATCATAAAACTTAAACCCTTTTCAGCGAACAATTCTAAATTCTGACTTCTGTATTCCGACTTCTAAATTCTTTTTAGTGATAATTCTGGAATAATACTCCAATATTGGTCACGCAATTCTTTTGATTTTAGTAAGGCTGCTTTTCCCGCATTGGTTACGGTGTAGTATCTCTTGCGCTTGCCACCTCTTGCACTGGTCGCTTCGCCTAAACTGCTTTTGGCAAGACCTTTTTCTTCCAATCGGTTGAGCACCGAATGTACTACACCTAACTTAACAGAGCGTTTTGTTTTTTTCTCGAGGTCATCACAAATAGCTACGCTGTATGCCTCGCTTACCATCGCGGCAATGGTCAACAAAACCAATTCTTCAAACTCACCTAGGTTTGTTCCTTTCATAACTTTGATTAATTACGTAAATGTATGTAAAATGGTTGCCATGGATAACAGAGCCTATTTTAAATTCGAATCAATAATTTTTAAATATTTGACAATCAATTGTTTACTAAAATTGTTTTGACGAATCAAATTAATTTAGTTGTTTTACTTGTGCTTGAAAATGAAGTAAGCCTCTTGTTGGATTTCTATCCTAAAATCTATTTTGCTTGCCACACAAGGCACGTAATAGATGTAGGGAAAGGTGTGAAACTGACAAGCCACCAAGGGTCGGTGCTTGATCATTTGGATGCCCAAGAGCATGTATCTCTACAGGAATTGGCATTGCACATGGGGGTAACTCCATCAACCATGTCGATCACTGTTGAACGGTTGGTTAAATTGGGATACGTCTCTCGGATAAAAAGTAAAAAGGATTCGCGCAAGATTGAATTATTGCTGACTCAACCAGGCTTAAAAATAAAACGAAGCAAGTCAGTTCTTGATTCAACTAGAGTAGCTGAAGTGCTCGGGCGTTTAACCATCGAAGAAAGGAAAGCCGCATTAAAAGGGCTTGGGCTATTGGCCTCTGCATCGGAAATGCAAATGAAAAGTAGTAGCCTTGAAAAAGCATGGGCAAACCGAGGAAAGTTAAAAGATTGAAAATTCAAATTCTGATTAGAACCTAAATTTATAAGTTATGAAATGGATAATTATTATTGTTGTTCTACTTATACTATTTGTATCGATCATTTACTTGATGGGATATCTCATGCCTGTAAAGCACCAATCCTTTGTGGAATCTCACTTACCAATTGCGCCAGAAAAATTATGGAAAATCCTTACGACTCCTGATGAATACAAAAATTGGAGAAGAGGCATCAAAGAACTAAAGTTGATAGATGCCAATCATTGGTCAGAATTAAATTCACACGGAGATACAATCAATTACCGAGCTGATTGGGTAGAGTTGAATAAGAAGTTATTGACCATCATTACAAACAACAACTTGCCTTATGGTGGACAGTGGGAATTTCAGATTCAAAATACGAATGCTGGGTGTAATTTAAGAATAACCGAAAACGGTGAGGTCTACAATCCAATTTTCAGATTCATGTCAAAGTATGTATTTGGTCATGACGCTACACTCAAAGCATACATGGCAGATCTTCAAGCTAAAGTGAAATCAACACGATAGGTAGAACTCAGATATTAGATTTGCCAAACAACAACTTTCTAGAATAGAACAACAGGGGCACACCATACACGGCTATCATTGCATAGGCCATCATCTCATATCCTTTAGAGACAAGATCAATAATGCCCACTTGCGCCAACAAGAGTGCGGCAACCAACGCAGCTATGGAAATATATGCTTTGTTGATCTTCTTCATAGGCGCGGAGTTTTGCTCTATCACTTCTTTTTCAATTCGGTGTATGAATGCATGGATCATTCCAGTAGCAGTTTCTACTAAAGTCCACCCTACCACGATTCCAAAGATCACAATCAATGCGGGATGAAAAGGTGCTAACATTTTCAACCACGGAACTGTGGCCGCCAAGACATCCTTGTCGGGGTAATACGCTAAGATGGCAAAGTAGGTGAGGAACCACGGAATGGTCATCAACAATCCTGAAATGAAGCCTGCAAAAATACTTTCTCGCCTGGAGCGAATATTTTTGTAAGTGAAAAATGATGCAGGGTAAACGGCTAAGTTGTAGCCGACATATAAGATGCCCGTCCAAAGTAGAATGCCAATGTGAGGAGCCTTAGGCAAGTAACTGGTGTCCCACTTAGTAAATGTTTCTGCAATGAAAGAACCTCTTGCGCTAAACACAGAAATGGCGAAGAGGATGTACGCGCCAAACAGTGCAATAGTGCCGATCGTTTCCAATTTAGCAATTACTTCATCGCCTTTGTAGTTGAGAAACCCAACTAGCAACACAATCAGAATCACGCCAACCCACCGATTAAAACCCAACGTGTGATTTAAAATTTCTCCCGCGGCTGCGGCCATCACGGCAATGATGAGGATGGCCAACATCAAGTAAACAATTTCATAAGCGATCCATCCTTTGCCAATCATTTTTTTCAACAGTGATTTGTAATCATACACTTGCCACATGCGACAGGCTTCCATAGAAAGAATAGAGATCAATGAAAAGCCAAAGAAGATAGCGAGGCCGCTGATCCAACCACTCGCACCAAACTTGCCACCGTACTCTACAATCTCTCGGCCGGTGGCATACCCACCTCCAATCAAAACTGATTGAAGGATGATACCTGGAAGAAGAATTTTTTTTAGTTGGGAAGAGTTAGTGTTGGGTGAAGCCAATGTGTAGAAGTTTAGGGGTTTCAATATCAATGGCGTCAAGTTAAGCCCTTTTTTACAACGTCAACTCTTTTCTATCCCGTGGCTCGCACACAGTACCAATGCCCAAGCCCTCATGCCCAATGCCTAAATGTCACAATTGGTCAATTGGCAAAATTCTTGTCTCTTTGCGCTTTATTTAACCGACAAAAATGGAAAATACCCTTCACCCTGAGCAGGAATTGGAAAAGCATGATGATTTGGGAGCGGAAACGCCCGTGGGCCAAAGCCCCGAGCAACCAGAGCCTGCGAAGAAAGAAGCTCAACCCGACCCCACAAAAAAGCTACAGGACGAATTGGCAGAGGCCAAAGACAAATACGTGCGCCTGTATGCCGAGTTTGATAATTTTAGAAGGAGATCGGCCAAGGAGAAGTTGGAGATGATTCAATCGGCCAACGAGCAATTGCTCAGGTCGATGCTGTCTGTGACAGATGACTTTGAGCGCGCGGAAAAATCATTCAAGGATAAAAACGATAAGGAATCGGAAGGCTTCTTCTTGATTCAAAATAAATTCAAAAAAATATTGGAGCAGTACAGCGTGAAGGCCATGGAGTTTGGAAAAGAAACAGACTTCAACCCAGACTTGCATGAAGCGATCACACAAATACCTGCACCCAACGAAAAACTGAAGGGCAAAGTGGTAGATGTGGTGGAGAAAGGATATTTGTTGAATGACAAGGTGATCCGTTTCGCAAAAGTTGTTGTCGGCAGCTAAAAATTCTGACTTCCATATTCTGACTTCTAACTTCTTCTAATTCACTCCTCAACAAATGGCAAAAAGAGATTTTTACGAAATACTTGGTGTAAGCAAAAACGCTTCTGCAGAAGAAATAAAAAAGGCCTACCGCAAAACGGCTATCCAATTTCACCCTGATAAAAACCAAGGTGATAAAGCAGCCGAGGAAAAATTTAAGGAAGCAGCAGAGGCGTATGAAGTGCTGAGCGATGATACCAAACGCGCGCAGTACGATCGCTTTGGCCACAACAGACCAGGCGGAGGCGGAGGTGGTTACAGCTCGCACGAGATGAACATGGAAGATATCTTCAGCCAGTTTGGAGATATTTTTGGCGGTGGCGGAGGTGGAAGCCCGTTCGATAGTTTCTTTGGCGGAGGCGGAAGTAGATCTCGGCAGCGCAAAGGATCTAACTTGCGCATCAAACTGAAAATGACATTGGAAGAAATTGCCAATGGCGTAGAGAAAAAAATAAAAGTCAACAGGCTCATTCGTGCCGAAGGTGTAACCTTTAAAAACTGCAGCACGTGCCAAGGCACAGGCCAAGTGAGAAAGGTGGTGAACACCATGCTCGGCCAAATGGTATCGGCCAGCACTTGTAGCACTTGCAATGGCGCAGGGCAAATCATTGACAAGCGCCCTACGGGAGTGGATAGTTCTGGGTTGGTTTCCAAAGAAGATTTGATCACAGTAAAAATACCTGCGGGGGTGAGCGATGGTATGCAACTCTCTATGTCGGGCAAGGGCAATGAAGCACCCGGTGGTGGTGTGCCAGGAGATTTGTTGATTTTAGTAGAAGAAACTGAAGACAAAGAGTTGAAGCGCGATGGTACTAATTTAGTTTATGATCTGCACATCAGTTTTGTAGATGCCGCGTTGGGTACTTCGGTGGAAGTGCCTTCCATTGGTGGAAAGGTGCGCATCAAGATTGACCCCGGCACGCAGAGTGGAAAAATTTTACGCTTACGCGGAAAGGGTTTGAAGGACATCAACGGCTACGGCACTGGCGACCAACTTATATACATCAACGTGTGGACGCCAAAAAAATTAAGCAGCGAAGAAAAAGATAAACTAGAAGGGCTGCGCTCTTCAGCTAATTTTCAACCCAGCCCCGATGCGAATGAGAAGGGATTTTTTGAAAGGATGAAGGAGTATTTTGGGTAAGCATTGACAGCCTATATTTTTTTATTAGATTTGACGTATGTTAATCGGTAAGAAAAAACTAAAGGTCAGAAATACCAAAGATAAAGATGGAACAAGGGGTGTGTTCATTCCGTCCGATGATTGGAAAGCATTTAAACAAGAGTTGGAAGTCTTAAAGAAAAACTTGACAGTTAAAAAGGAGAAGCCATCCGTATTTAAGGATGTAAAAGAAGCCCTGCATGAAGTAGCCCTTATCCGTCAAGGAAAAATAAAGCCGAAAGAGATAAAAGATTTTTTGCGTGAGCTTTAAAATCATTCCCACATCTCGATTCGAAAAAGAAGCAAAGAAAATTTTACGCGTTTATCCTGGCTTTAAAAAGGACATCAGTAAATTGATATCCTCATTGACCATACAGGCCGTTCAAGGCTCACACTTAGGTCATGGCATTTACAAAGTAAGAATTCCTATTACGGGCAAATCCGCAGGAAAAAGCTATGGGGCAAGGGTACTTCACGCTGTCTTCTCCACTGGTAATGAAGTGTATTTACTGTCTGTATATGATAAAAGTGTGAAGAAGGATATGAGCAGTAGTGAGGTCAATGAATTAGTCCAACTTGTTAAACAGATAAAGTCATCTTAACCCCTCACTGGAATTGTAGAAAAAAACCATAACCATTTACCCAATAACCCGTATAAGACCTATTACGGGTTATTTTTTTGACAAGATTTAGCCCAAATGGTGCAGACTTAGAACTTTAACGCGCTAAAACCGTAAAAGTAAGCATGGTAAGAGCAACTATATTGGCTTGGGTAGGTGTGGGGATGGGTGCAGCCAGTTTCGGACAAATCAAGAAGCAATTCTCGGTAGAGAGGGTGGAGGCCTGCAACAAAGTGGAGTTAAGCCTAAAGGCCAAAACGGGCAATTGCTTTATCCGCCCCAGCCAAAACAACGACTTCCTCAATATCTACAGCAACCAGGACTTGGAACAATACTCTCATTCTTTTAGCAATGAAGTGATGGGCAAAACCTGCATGGTCAAGCTGGCCTTGGAACAAGAAAACCAAAAAGGCGTAGGCCAAAAAATTTCTTATCAAGTTTTTGGTGGCGATGACAGGCGTCCTTCCGATAAATTTTGGAAAGTTTATTTAACTGAGAACACTCCTTATTCACTCAACCTAGATTACGGACTTGGTAATGCCAATATCGATCTCTCTGGGCTGTCCATAGAAAAATTAAAAATTGTTACAGGCAGTGCCGATGTGAACGTCTCTTACAGTTCTGGCATGGAGAACAAAGTGAACATGGATACTTTTTACATTAAAGTAGACATGGGCACTGTGAACGCCAAACAACTCAATCTATCCAGATCAAAAGTAGTAGTGGCCGATGTAGGCTTTGGCAACATGTTCCTAGATTTCTCTAACAAACCAACTGTTGGCAATCATGTGATCGGTAGCGTGGGCGCAGGTAACTTGATCATTCAATTGCCCAATGAAGAAGTACCCGTGATGGTGAAGATCAACGACTCTTGGCTGTGCAGCATCAACTTGAGCAAAAGCCTAAAGAAAATAGGCGATAACAAATACGCCAACGCGGCTTACTCCAAAAATTCCAAAGACGCCCTCACGTTTGATCTCGATGTGTCAATGGGCAAAATCGTTTTCAAAGAATCACATTAGTTCTATTATAAAAATTTGATGCGGCATGCCATCCGCCAATTGGCGGACAGTGGCACCGGGCTATTCGCTACAAGTCCTCGCTCGTTCCTCGCTGTGGGCTTTTCGCTTCTCCGAAGGAGTCCTTTGGACTATCCCCTTGCCGTTGCCTTCGCTTAATAGCCTAGTGCCTAGTCGTGCCACAGCTAGCAGCCGTGGCACGACTGAAAGTTTCGACTGAAATTTTGTCAATTTATTGTAATTTCCTCCCTACTTTTGGTACTCATACAATCAGATTGTTTAAACATAAAAACCCCAACCTAAGTGGACGCATTAGTTGCCAAGAACGTAACCAAGATTTATTCCGAGCATAAAGCTTTGGATAACGTTAGCATCACCATTCCCGAAAAAACAATTTACGGCCTGCTCGGCCCCAACGGTGCCGGCAAAACAACACTCATCCGCATCATCAATCAAATCATCAACTCTGATAGTGGAGAGGTTTTAATTTTTGGTGAAAAGCTGAGAGATAATCACATCGAGATCATCGGCTACCTACCCGAAGAGCGCGGCCTCTACAAAAAAATGAAAGTAGGCGAACAGCTTCTTTATTTTGCACAATTAAAAGGACTCAGTCGCCACGATGCGATGACGAGAATAAAGGTTTGGCTTGAGAAATTTGAGATCAAAGATTGGTGGCACAAAAAAGTAGAAGATCTTAGTAAAGGCATGGCGCAAAAGATACAGTTCATCAGCACTGTTCTCCACGAGCCCAAGTTGATTATTTTAGATGAACCATTCTCAGGCTTCGACCCTGTCAACGCGCAGTTGATCACCGAAAAGATTCTTGAGCTAAAAGAAAATGGCAGCACCATTATTTTCTCTACGCACCGCATGGAAACGGTGGAATCTCTGTGTGATCATATAGCATTGATCAACAAATCCAAAAAAATATTAGAAGGGCCAAAGAAGCAAGTGAAAGAGAGTTACCGATCCAACACTTTCTTGATTGAGCATCGTGGCAATCACTTCACGCTGCCCTCAGAAAAATATGAGGTGAAGAGCCAAGTGAAAATAGAAGACGATTTGTTCTCAACTACACTCAAAGCTGCGGATGGCATCAAGGGCAACCAAGTGATTCGCGATCTCATCGACATCACAGAAGTATATAGCTTCCAAGAAAAACTGCCCACTATGGCCGATATTTTTATTGGCTTGGTAAAAGCAGATGGAGACGAAGCGTTGAGAAAACATTTGCAAGAAGTGTAAAAATGGCCACATGCCACATGCTTCTCCGAAGGAGTCCTTTGGAGAGACTTGCAGCCCCAAAAAATAGATAAACCATTTACCCTAAAGAAAATATGAATAAAATCTGGTTGATCATGCAGCGTGAGTTTTTAACCCGCGTTCAAAAAAAATCATTTCTTGTCACCACCATTCTTGTGCCACTGATATTTCCAGCCATCATCGGTGCGTTGGTTTATGTGATGAAGAAGGAGGCAGAGTCTGCCAAAGCCGATACGGTGCAAGTGGTAGATCAAAGTGGCAAGTTTGCTTTTGAGAGTAGCAAAAAATTCAATTTTGTTGCGCTTGATATGCCCCTCGATCAAGCCAAGAAAGCGTATAGCGAGACAAAAGATTTTGCTTTGCTCTACATACCTACATTTGACATCAACAAACCCGAGGGAATGGTGATCTACACCAAAGAAAACCCAAGTATTGAAAAAGTGGGTGGGCTTGAATCGGTATTGCAAGATCGTATTCGTGATTTGAGATTGGAAGAATACAAAATCGACAAAGAAACATTGAAGAACCTAAAGGTAAACATCAGTCTAAAGCAGATTAATATTTCTGATACAGGTGAAGAGAAATCAAGCAGCTCAGGAATTTTGTATGGATTAGGTTTTGGGCTAGGTATTCTCATCTACATGTTTGTGTTGGTGTATGGTATTCAAATCATGCAAGGAGTAATTGATGAGAAGACTTCTAAAGTGGTGGAAATAATTGTTTCGTCAGTAAAACCTTTTCAACTCATGTTAGGTAAGATTGTGGGCATTGCTTCGGTCGGGTTATTACAGTTTACGATATGGATCATTTTAATAACAGTACTGTCAACTGGCGTGCTCGGTTATTTTGGGTTAAAGATGCCACAAAAGCAAGCCATGGAAGAGGTAACCAAACAGATGGGTAATGAAGAAGTAAAACAAGCAATGAAACAGCAAGATTCTCAAATCAATGAAATGCTTAGCAATGTTAGTGAAATACCTTTGGGCAAAATTGCTTTTGTGTTTGTGTTCTATTTCCTAGGAGGTTATTTACTTTACGGAGCGCTCTTCGCAGCAGTAGGTTCCGCTGTTGAGTCCATGCAAGAATCACAGCAGTTTCAATTTCCAATTACTTTGCCGTTGCTTATTGGCTATCTCGGCTTGTTTATGTTCATCCTGCGCGATCCGCACGGCCCTGTTAGCTTTTGGCTTTCAATCATACCATTTACATCTCCAGTAGCGATGGTGGGTAGGATTGCTTTTGATGTGCCAACATGGGAGCTTGCACTTTCAATGCTTCTTTTAATAGGCGGATTCTTATTCACCACTTGGATTGCTGGCCGTATATACCGTGTAGGTATTTTAATGACAGGCACCAAAGTGAGTTGGAAGGTGATGGTTAAATGGTTTATGATGAAGGGGTAAAAACAGGTAATTGGTAAGAGGTGATACAATTACTCAATACCTTTTACCAACTACCACTTTACCGAATACAGGGCAGACGCATCTAAATTTTTTCTTTGGTAATCCCTTACAAAATCAAGGTTTTACATTAAGGGTTTCCAACCTTAGGAAGGTTGGAAACCCTTTGCTTGGGTCTGAAAAGCATTATTACAAATTTAGATGCGTCTGCCCTGTTACCGAATACCTATCACAAATTACCAGTAACTGGAAACTTGTAACTTGCAAAATGCCCGGCAATCCGTCCTCACCCGCTTCCATGGAATTCTATAAGGATAATACTAATCTTAAATGGATTATCTTGATCGTGTCTGTATTGATCAGCGTGGGGACGATCTTCTTCACCAATATTTTGGTTACTCAATTGAAGCAGCGTGAGCGCAACCAAGTTAGGTTGTTTGCAAAAGCTATTGAATATTCCAGCAACGATACGAATAACGAAATTCTATTCATTACTGAAGAAATCATCTTCAAAAATAATTCGATTCCTACTATTTTGGTAGATGAAAAAGATGATATCTCTTATTTCAATAATATAGATATTGATTCCACTTTGAGCAAAGAAAAAAAAGACAGAATTCTTCAAAGCGAACTGAAAGAAATGAAGGAGGCCTATCCGCCTATCGATATTTTATTGAAAGACCCAAACAGTCAAGAAGTGTTTGGCATTCAAAAAGTATATTACAAAAATTCCTTCTTGCTAGCAGAGTTGATTGCCTTTCCCTATGTGGAGACTTCCATTTTCGTCATCTTTGGTTTCATCTCTTACCTCGCCTTCAATTATTCGAAGACTTCTGAGCAAAATCGTGTATGGGTGGGACTTGCTAAAGAGACTGCTCACCAAATCGGCACGCCACTTTCTTCGCTTATGGCTTGGGTGGAAGTATTGCGCGATGATCCTGAATTAAAAAATAAAGGTTTTGTAGATGAGCTTGACAAGGATATTAGAAAATTGCGGGTTGTTACCGAACGTTTCTCTAGCATTGGTTCTACTCCAACTTTAAAGACAGAAAATATTTATCAATTAGTGAATAATGTAGTCGGTTATTTGCAACCGCGCGTATCATCTAAAGTAAAAATTGAAGTATATACTTTGTCAGAAACAATTCTTGCTAATGTACACGCTCCACTTTTTGAATGGGTATTAGAAAATCTTTGCAAAAATGCCGTTGATGCCATGGAGAATACTGGCACTATCGCTATCAAAATTTTACGTGGCAGCGATAGCAAGGTTTTTATAGACATATCAGATACGGGAAAAGGCATTCCTAAAAAAATGGTTCAAAATGTTTTTAAGCCAGGGTTTACTACCAAGAAAAGAGGTTGGGGCCTGGGCCTGGCTCTAGCTAAACGCATTATTGAATTATATCACGAAGGAAAAATATTCGTGCGGTCATCTGAGGAAAACCAAGGGACTACTTTTAGGATTGAATTAAAAAGTGCGTCTGTCGTTAAATCATAAATGGTAAGTGGTGATAGGTGAGAGGTAATCGGTAGCCGCATCAACCAACTACCTTTTATCTCTTACCCTATTCAAAGACTCTTCCATAAATAAAGCGTAGCATACGCCTCCCATCCTTTGTATTTTTTAAAAAGTCGTTTTACTTGCTCAATCGTGGGCTTCGCTTTCATGTTCTTCAAATTTTTAATGGCGTTGTGTACACCAGCGTCTTCCAATGGAAAAGCATCGGGGTATCGAAAAGTTTTCATCAGCGCATAGTTGGCTGTCCAGTTGCCGACACCTTTAATTTTCATCAATTGCTCTTTTGCTTCTTGAAGTGGCAGACCTTTCAGTTTTTCTTTGGAAATTTTGCCACTTGCAAACGCTTGGGCAATCAACACCACGTATTTGCTTTTCTGTCTTGAGAATTGTAGCGGCAATAGTTTCTCATCATTAAGTCGCGCGGTGATATGTGGAGATGGAAATAAAAAATAAGGTTTGTCTTGATAAGAAACTTTGCTTCCAAACTGCTCAACAAAACGCTGCTTCAATGTGTAAGCAAAAGCCAAATTGATTTGCTGCCCCAATACTGCCCACACCAACGATTCAAATAAATCGGGTTGGCCGATGATACGGTAGCCTTCGTATTTTTTTACCAATGGTGAGAGTAACGCATCTTTCGATGCCATGGCGTAGAAAGGTTTTAAATCAGTTTCTAAATCAAACCATTCGCAGATATAGTTGGTGATTTTTTCTTTCTCAGAGATGGAAATTTCAGTGTTCACTATTTTCACCAGCAGATGGTCTTCGTCATGTTGAATGCGAAGCACCACTTCCTTTTCGCCTAAGCGAAGTGCTTTGTAGATAAATTGATCTTCTACCTGATGCAATAGCTCGCGGGGCGAGCGCAACAAAAAAGAAAGGGTAAGGTAAAAACTAAATTGTTGTGGTAGTGCTATTTTAAAAGATTTCATTATTTATAGTGGCATTGAGCATTATCCGATTTCATGTAATACAACCCTCTTTTAATTTGCCACGAATTCACGGATAAACACGAATAATGCAAACAAATAATCCGTGTAAATTCGTGTATTCGTGGCTAACCTTATAAATCATGCGTAGCTCTAGTTCGGTAAGATAAAGAATCATTTGAATAAAATCGCAAGATTCGGGTTGAGACAAAGCACCTTGCGCACCATCTTTACTAAAAATAAAACATGAATACTGCCAATTTTGATTGGACTTCGATAGAAACATCTTTGAATAACAAAGGGTACGCAAAGTTGAGCAATGTACTGTCCGTAGAGGAATGCGAACAACTTACAAAATTATATCCAAATCCAGAGATGTTCCGATCGGTGATCAACATGCAGCGGTATCGTTTTGGCAAAGGCGAATACAAATATTTTGATTATCCGCTCCCATTATTTATTCAGGGACTTCGAGAAGAATTTTATCAACCACTTTCTAAAATTGCCAACGAATGGATGCAGCAACTCGCCATCGATAAAAAATTTCCCGCTACACATCAAGAATTAATTGCACAATGTCACAACCATCAACAGCCAAGACCAACGCCATTGATTCTTCGCTATGAAGCGGGTGGGTTCAACACGCTGCATCAAGACTTGTACGGAGAAATTTATTTTCCGTTTCAAATTGTATTTGTGTTAACACAACATGGACGCGATCATGAAGGTGGAGAATTGGTATTGACTGAGCAAGTGCCACGTGCGCAATCAAAAGCAGAAGTGGTTATACCTAATCAAGGCGATGCTGTTATCTTTACAACTAACTTTCGGCCTGTGAAAGGAACAAAAGGATATTATAGAGCGAATATGAAACACGGAATAAGCGAAGTGAAGTCAGGAGTGAGGTATGCGATGGGGATTATTTTTCATGATGCTACTTAATTTGAAAATTCGATAATTGGGAGATTTGAAAATGACGGCACACCTTCTGCTAAATACCTTAGAATTGCAGCATGCAATTCGTCAACATAAAATAAAATTTGCAGGGAATCTGAAATTAAAAATCTACGGCACGCTGCACTGCGCTTCGGGCAAGAGAATGAAAATGGAAAATCGAGTATTCTTTGAAAATGAAAAGGAAGCATTGTCAGCAGGGTTTCGGCCTTGCGGGCATTGCTTACCAAATGACTATAAAAAATGGAAACTTTGATTACTTTTTCGTAGGTAATAAAGACTTTAAATCTTCTGCGGCTAGTAATACAAAATCTTTCCCTTTCAAAAATCCCTTTCCTAGTTCCGCATCATACTTATCTGTAATGCCCAGTGCAGGGATATCTTCCACCTTCTTTCCCTTTTTTAAAGCAGCTAACACTTGATCGCGAATGTCGTACAACTTATCACGCAGAATTTTTACATCGCTCTTGGTAGCCAATTCACCATGGCCAGGTATTATTTTAGAATTATCGTCCATCCATGCAAGAGATTTGTCAAGCGTGGTAAGAAACCCAGTGAAGGAGCCACCGCTTGAGACATCAATAAATGGATAGCCGTAGCGTACGAACGCATCGCCCATGTGAAACACATTGGCGTTTTTAAATTTCACAATTACATCTCCATCGGTATGCCCTTTATCCAAATGAATAAGCTCTATATCTTCTGCGTTCAAGTGAAAATTCAATTTATCAGAAAATGTAATGGCCGGAAGGGCATCTTTCTCGCGTGGAGGAGTGACACGATTCATGACCTTGTTCACTTGCTCTTTGCTCATTCTCTCCCTGACTATATCATGAGCTACAATGGTAACGCCCATTTGGCTAAAGTTTTCGTTTCCACCAGAGTGATCGCCATGAATGTGTGTGTTGATTAGAAATTTAATTTCCACTGGCGAAATGGTTTTGATTGCCCCGTTTATTTTATTGGAAAGGGGCGCAAACTGATTGTCGATCATCAGCGTACCATCTTTGCCGACCAGCACACCAATATTGCCACCTGCTCCTTTTAGCATGTAAATGTTGTCAGTTATTTTTACGGGACGGATTTTTACGGTATCGTAGTTTTGTTGAGCAAATGCACCAGCAATTGATAAAGCAAAAAGGGTTAACAGTAGAATTCGTTTCATTGTATTAAAATTGGTGCAACGAAGATAGGTTGGCGATTGCAAAGACACCAAAGACGCAAAGGTTATTTTCAGTATTTTATTTGAATGGTAAATAAAGGGACTTCATGCCGTTAGGGTGCGTGTAATTCTAAATTTCCGGTTCTATGCGTAGGCTTTAACCTTAGTAGAAAATGTATCTTGAAATTGTGGCAACTTTATTACCTTATTTTTGCTTGCCATTATAATAAGGTTGGAGTTAACTGCTACGAATAATTTCTACTAAGGTTCTGCTTGCTCAGCCAACATCTAGCTTTTACCAAGTACCTACCATGAAATCAATAAAAAGGGACTAGCACGATCAGCAAGAAACAGGTTGAATACCTTTTGGGTATTGGCCACCTTTGACCTATCTACAAAAACAATAACTTTATGATCGTGTCAACAGCAACCAACATCAACTATCAGCGCATTGAACAGGCCATCAAATTCTTGGAAGAGAATTTTCAGCGCCAGCCCGAGTTGGGCGAAGTGGCCGAGAAGGTACACTTGAGCGAATTTCATTTTCAGCGCATCTTCACGGAGTGGGCGGGCATTAGCCCGAAACGTTTCTTGCAATTTTTAACGGTGGGCTTTCTGAAAAACAAATTGGTGGAAACTAAAAATCTAATTGATGCAGCGGAAGTAGCAGGGCTATCCAGTCAATCGAGGATTTACGATTTGTTCACCACACTGGAAGCTGTGACTCCGCAAGAGTATAAGCAACATGGCTCGGGCATTCGCATTGAATACGGACTTCATGAAACTCCGTTTGGCTTAGCACTGATTGGTGTGACCGAGCGCGGCATCTGCTGGCTCTCGTTCATCACTACTGATGAAGACCCGAATCATGAATTAGAAAAAATGAAAGGGCATTGGCATAACTCGGTCTTTCATCAAGATCAAGTGTTGACTAATAGTTTTGTTAATTCAATCTTTACTCAAGGGAGTGCAGAAAAAAAATTACACGTGTTGGTCAAAGGCACTAATTTTCAAGTGAAGGTGTGGGAAGCATTGTTGCGTTTACCAATAGGGAGTGTGACAACCTATCAGGGAATTGCTGAGAAAATACAAAATCAGAAAGCGATGCAAGCTGTTGGCTCGGCAGTAGGCTCCAATCATATCGCTTATTTAATTCCTTGCCACCGTGTGATACGCAAGGATGGAATTTTAGGTGAGTACCGATGGAACCCTACACGCAAAAAAAGTATGATCGGTTGGGAGATGGCGAAGGCGAGTGGGTTCTGATCGACTGCTATAGATTCGTGAATAACTCCTAGCTTTATGCCCATGAACCTCTATATCAAAAACATGGTATGTGATCGCTGCAAAAGTGCTGTAGCAAATGCCCTTAAGAATCAGCACATACTATTTCAACATATTGAATTGGGCGAGGTAACCCTACCAGAAGAACCACCAAAAGAAAAATTAGCGGCATTAAAAAATAACTTAGAACAACTTGGTTTTGAATTGATTGATGATAAAAAATCAAAGACCATTGAAAGGATAAAAGCTGAAGTCATCAAAGCTATTCATCATCCAGAAAGAAAAGTAAAGATCAATTTTTCCTCTTTCTTGGCACAAAAGATTGGGAAGGATTATTCTTCACTCAGTTCGCTCTTTTCAGAAGTAGAAGGCACTACCATTGAACAGTACATCATCCACCAAAAAATTGAAAGAGCCAAAGAACTATTGGTCTATAATGAATTTACATTAGGCGAAATTGCAGACCAACTAAACTACAGCAGCATTGCCCATTTGAGCAATCAGTTTAAGAAAGTAACGGGGCTTACGCCAAGTCATTTTAAAAACCTACGGCACAACACGCGCAAGCCGCTGGATAAAGTATAAAGGTTAGGTTAAGCTTCAATATTCTTAATCACTCCTTCCAACATGAATCCTGCTACTGCCAATCCTGCCTTCAATAAAGTGGCCTGTGATGCTTTGTTTTGAATGTTGCATCGCGCGGCAGGTATTCTACCACTTTTGTAACACTCCTTTTTTATTTCTTGATGCAGAAAACTACCAAGTCCCATTTTTCGATAATCTTCATCCACTTCCATATACAAATCCACAAATGGAAGATTATAGTGCAGCATAAAACCACCAGTTGCCACAATTTTTTTATTTTGTTCTAGCAAATATTCTCCAACAGGCTCAAGGGCATGATGGAAAATAATATCTTCTTGGGCTCTCAGTCGAAAAATTGTATGCGGAATACTCCGCTCTGTAGCAACGCTATCTTTAAATAAAATCACATCAGAACGGATATCTCTCCCAAACTCATAAAGCATACGCGTGCATAACAACTCATTACTTTGAGACTCAACATAAGCTGCCCCAGAAATTTTTATTAATTCACTAAAAATTTGACTTGCCAACGATCGATATTGAGCTACAACAAAAAATTCAAAAACAGTATCTCTATCTTTCAAATCATCCTTTCCCTTAATTGAGCCATACCCAATAGACGAAGCATCTATAGTGAATAGATAAGAGTCAGACCAGTTACGCTCATGGCAAGCGTTGTACCTGATTTGAAAATGGTTTTCTTCAAGAAATAATTTTCTTAACGGAAGAATTTCCTTTAGTTCTGCCTTCCAAACCTTCAATTCCATTCGTTTTCTTTGCTATCTATAAAGTACCGGTAAAAGTATAACTCTTTTCCAAAATTATGTAACTACTTTTTTCCAAAACCTCCGTTCCTTTGCATAGAACTTAAATGTAAATTTTATGACACACACCTATAAAGTTTCTGGTATGACGTGTAGTGGCTGCGCATCCACGGTTGAGAAAGCCCTTGTCCAAATAGCGGGGATTACAGATGCCAAAGTAAATCTCAATCAGGCAGAAGTGGAGATCACCATGCAAAAACATATCACAACATCGGCATTGCAATCAGGTTTGGCAGCTTATCCTTCCTATCATCTTTCAGAAGACGGTGATGGGGTGGCCTATCCAACCATTTCAAAAAATGACTTTTGGCAGGACAAGAAAATATGGAGCCGCGCCTCACTCAACACACTCAATTGTTTGATTGGTTGTTCTATAGGAGATTTTGGGATGATTATTTACCTACAAGCGTTTTATCCAAATACCTCTATGATTATGCAGACTATTCTTGCCACTATTGCGGGCTTGATGACTTCTGTATTACTAGAAACTATTTTGTTGCGCTTACGCGAAAAATTTAGTTGGTCATTCGCTTTTCAAACGGCCATTTCCATGTCCTTCCTTTCTATGGTGGCGATGGAGTTGGCGATGAATGCAACGGACTTTATGATCACGGGTGGCAAGGCAGCTTTTGATAACCCCATGTATTGGACTGCTCTTCTCTTTGCCTTGGTGGCCGGGTTTCTGGCACCGCTCCCCTACAATTATTACAAGTTGAAGAAATTCAATAAGGCATGTCATTAACTCAAATTTCTTATTGAATTTAGAATTTTCTACATTTGTTCATCCAATGCAAAAAAAACTTTTCATCGTTTATGCTTTTCTACTCTCCTACTCGGGAGCAATAGCGCATAGCATTGTACCTCACCACCATCATGTTTCTAACAAAGAAGCGAAGAATCACCATCACCATCATGGCACTAGCAAACATTCTCATGATGACACTTCAAAGAAAGATAAACAACATGGAGGAGAGCCTTATTTTTTAACGCATGATAGCAATACCGATGCCTCATTAAATCATAGCCTGATTGATAGCTCAACAAAGGGCAATAAAATCCAATTTGAAATTCACTTATCTGAATTATTGTTTTCAATTACTTCATCAAACGCAGATATTTTCCATCCACCCAATAACGAACGACTTTCGAGATTTGAATTCTTTCATTCTCGCTCACTTAGAGGGCCTCCATTTTTCATAGTTTAAGAAACCATTTCTTGGTTTCAGGTTGTGCCTTATTCCTTTAGGCATGGCTTCTAATTTTCTTTTTTAAATCGGTGTTGACAACGCTATTACATAATTGGTTGGTGAACATGAAATTTTATCATAAGGCCATGAATGACAAGTGGAGATTTTATTCGATTCTTAGTGCAGGGATTTTATTCTCTATTGCATTAAATGCGCAAAGAACAGTATCAGAAGCTGAGGCGGTAGATGCCGCTTTGAAAAACAGTGCGCTGATACAAGTTTCAGAGCTGCAAGTAATGCAAAGTAAATACTTGCAGAAGTCAGCATTCAACATACCGAACATTGATATTATTGCCGAAAGCCCTACAGGTAATTTCTATCCTATTGGTGCATTGCAGACACTGGATTTTCCCACAGTATATTTCAAGCAGAACCAACTGCAAAGGCAGATGACTACGCTTTCTGAAAAAGGGAAAACCCTTACTCAACAAGACGTGAAACGGTTGATGCACCAACTCTATTTGTCATTACAATTTGCTGAGGCTCTTAAAAATCAATTGCATGTGCAAGACAGTTTGTATCGACAATTAAGTGAAAGTGCCAAGCGACAATTTGATGCAGGACAAATTGATTTTCTCGCCAAAACATTTGCCGAAAGTCAATATGGTGAAGTGCACAATCAATACATTCAAACTCAAACAGATTATTCAGTTACGCTTTATCAACTGCAGACTTACACAGGAATAAAAGAGCCGTTTGTCGTTATGCCAATGTCTCGGACTTCTGTTTCATCGACAGATGCCGCTACGTTTGGGTTAGCGAATGATTTGTATAGTGAAAATCCTTCTTACAAATATTTTCAGCAATTGAAAGAAATAAGCCTGAGAACACTTTCTGTTCAGCGCAACAAAGCATTGCCCGGTTTGGTTTTGGGTTACTTAAATCAAGGCCCGCCAGAAACAGAAACCTTCTATAAATTCCGTGTAGGCATTCGCGCACCTATTTGGTTTTGGCAATATAGCGGAAACATAAAAGCAGCCAGAACTGGGGTGGCTATTGCAGAGCAACAAGCAAAAGCACAACAACAATTTATTACAACTGAAATGGAATTGGCGGTAGGGAATATTCAGAAGTACGATGAGTCTTTAAAGTACTATGAATCTGTGGGACTAAAACGTACGGAGGATATTATCAGCACGGGCAAACGTTTTTTTGAGAGCGGCCAAACGGATTACATCAACTATTTGCGAAACACAAACGAAGCCTACCTCATTAAGTCTCGCTATTTGGAAACGCTTAGGAATTATAACCTATCAATCATTACGTTCAACTATTTAACAGGGAAATTATGAAAGTAAGAGGCAAAATGCAAGGGGCAACTAGCAAAGGGCAAGGGGGAAAGGGCAAGGGGGAAAGGGCAATTAGCAAGGGGCAAGACGCAAAAGGCAAAGGGCAATTAGCAAGGGGCAAAGGGCTACTAGCAAAGGGCAAGGGGCAAAGGGCAAAGGGCAATTTTGCCTCTTGCACTTTGCCTCTTGTGTATTGCCTTTTGCTAATTGCTTTTTGCCTTTTTTCTTTTTCGGCTAAAGCGAGCGGTGGCAATGACCATACTCATAAGGGAGAGAAAAATGCAGTAGAAGTTAAAGGGAAGAATTATTTTTCATCGGAAGCCATTTCAGATAAGCATGAACTTTTTCTAAAGTATCGGCCTATCGAGCCAAATAAGGAATCAAGCCTTTGGCTTTTCATTAGTGAGTATAAAACCAACAAACCGCTTGACAGTGCCTCTATCAAAATTACTTCCAAAGAAGATAAAAATTTAAAATTTACTATTGTACGATTGGATGTTGGACAATATGAAATCAAAACCACTTTTCCATTTGCAAAAAAGTATTCATTGACAGTAACAATAAGTTCTCCACTTGGATCAGATTTATTATTGCTTCAAGACATAGAGCCAGGAAAGCAACTGTCGCAAGCAGCAGACGAGCATAGCAATTCAATTTTTAGTAGCACTTCATTTTTATTTAGTGCAGGTATGATAGCTGGTTTGCTAATCATGTTTGTGTTTATGAAAGCACGTTACCGAAAAGTGGCAGCAGGTTTTTTAATAGCCTTAATGCTTTTGCCAACGGCAAAGATAAGTCCCGTGAATGCCCACGAAGGCCACGATGATGCTGGTAAAAAGGGAAACAATTTTTCCAATGCTTTTGAAGTACCAAAGGAAACGCAATTCCTTTTTGATGTGCTTACGCAACCCGTCCAGCGCGGTGGATTTGTGGAAAGCACGAAGTTATTCGGTACGGTGATTCCGTCTTCCAATGGCCAAGCTGTTGTTCAATCTCCACAAACAGGAAAGATAACTTCTCTTTCTGTTACGGTAGGAGAAAGCATTCAAAAAGGGCAATTGATGGCAGTTATCGAACCCATCATTGATGCGGGGAATATGGTGACTTTTTTATCTGAAAAAAATAATGCGGAAGCTGAATACGAAGCCGCCCAAAAAGACTTTGAGCGGCTAAAGACAATCGAAGACATTGCAGCCAAGAAGGATATTGCCGAAGCTGAATCGCGATTGAATAAAGCAAAGGAGAATAAAAACCTCTTCTCAAACTTAGACAACAGTACTTCCAGCAACTCGCGCAAAGTATTTTTAAAATCACCTATCAATGGCGTGGTCAGCAATTTTACATTAGCCATTGGTGCAACGGTAAATGCGAATGAAGTATTGTTTACGGTTACCAATCTTTCAAAAGTGTATGTGGAAGCACAGGTCTTTGATAAGGATGCAGCCAAAGTTAATAATGGAAAATCCTTTGAAGTTGATTGCGCCACTAACGACATTCACAAAACTGCTCAGGTGAAACTCATTGCCCCTGCTCAAACGATTAACCCCACCAATCAAACACAACGGGTAATTTTTGAAATGGAGAACCCAAACAATGAATTTAAGATTGGTGAGTTTGTGAACGTTCGTGTATTTGCTTCACAGGCAATAAAAGAAATGGCTTTGCCAAACAACGCCATCAGTGAGATAAACGGTCGCCCAGTAATATTTATCAAAGACAATGCAGAGCAGTACAGTGTGTCATACGTTTCAGTTGGCCAAAATAACGGAAGCTCCACGGTTATTCAAAAAGGTGTAGAAGAAGGAGAGCGAGTGGTGGTGAATGCGACTTATCAGATGAAGATGATTTATTTGAATCAATAGGAAAAGGCAAGGGGCAAAAGGCAAAGGGCAAGATGCAAAGAGCAAGAAGCAAATAACAAAAGGCAAGGGGCAAAGGGCAATTAGCAATTAGCAATTTAGAAAGAGGTTTTTTAAAATAAATTAATAACTAAAACAAAAAACAAGTATGGCAGCTACAAACTTTAAGGAAACTACGGTTTTTAAAAAAGCCTTTGGCTTGGCAATGGAGATTTTTACTATCTCTAAAAAATTTCCTAAGGAGGAGACGTATTCTTTGACAGACCAAATTAGGCGGTCATCAAGAAGTGTATGTGCCAATATTGCCGAGGCTTATAGAAAGCGAAGGTATCCAGCACACTTTGTTTCAAAAACTTCTGATAGCGATGCGGAAAATAGTGAAACACAAGTATGGCTTCTCTTTTCGTTGGAGTGTGGGTACATTGACAAACCACTTTGCGAAAGATTTACTGAAACAAGCGAAGAGGTAGGAAAGTTACTCAGCCACATGATGACCAATCCTGAAAAATATTAAAACTAATTCAATACAAATTATCTATCTCACAAACTAAACAAAATAAAACTATGAAAACTAACATCACTAAATTATCTCTTTGTCTTTTACTCTTGGCGTTTTGCTTTTTAATATCATGCAATGCGAAAAAAGAACAAGCCAGCACCACCGAAGTAGCAAGCTACGCTTGCCCTATGCACGCAGATGTAACAGGCAAAGAAGGCGACACGTGCCCTAAGTGCGGAATGAAATTAGAATTGGTAAGTGCCGATAAGGCAGCCAACACCAATACCTATTTTATGGCATTCAAAGCTGAACCCACTGTAGAAGCCGGAAAAGCTGCCAAGTTATCATTCACTCCATCGATTAAAGGCAATGAAAGTGAGATGGTGCCGCTCGACATTCAGCATGATAAAAAACTTCACTTGATTGTGGTAAGCAAAGACCTCTCTTACTTCGACCACATCCATCCAGAGTTTCAAGCAAGCGGTGCTTACGAAATTAATGTGTTGCCCAAAGGCACAAACTATACAAACGGAAAATTTCACAACGAAACAAAATTTGAACAAGGTGGAGACTATGTATTGTTTGCTGATTATGTGCCAAGTGGTGCAGCCCACCAATTGGAAAGAATTGAATTGAATGTAACAGGCGCTTCTTACAAAGCTCAAAAATACACCGCTTCAAAAACAACAAGCATGACTGACGGCTACGAAGTGATGTTGATGCCCGAAGGTGGAAAGTTTTTTAGCGAGGGAACATCACACATTTCAGGTATCATTAAAAAAGATGGCAAAGAAGTTCCTGCAGATTCTTTTGAAAACTATTTAGCGGCCAAAGCTCACGTAGTGGTAGTTAGCGAAGACAGTCAAAATTATTTGCACGTACATCCTGAAGTAGTGGATGGAAGACTTGACCTTCATACCACTTTTGGCAAGGCAGGCATTTTCAGAGGTTGGATGCAGTTTCAAACAAACGGCCAAGTGCATACGGCTGATTTTGTAATTATCGTTGAAGAAGGCAAAGCACCTGAGAGTGTTCATGGGGCAGAGGCAGATCATAAGCATTGAGCAATAAGTAAGAGGCAATGGGCAATAAGCAAGAGGCAATTGGCAAGGGGCAAGAGGCAATTGGCAAGAAGCAAGAGGCAATTGGCAAGGGGCAAGCTGCAAGAGGCAAGCTGCAAGAGGCAAATAGCAATTGGCAAGTTGTAAAAAGTAGGGTACTATAAGTGAGTGGAAAATTGCCTTTTGCACTTTGCCTTTTATATCAGGGAGAGGCTAAAAATTGCATCTTGCCTTTTATACCAGCGAGAGCTAAAAATTGCCTCTTGCTTATTGCCTTTTACCCATCACTTAAAAATAAAAAACAGACAGAACAATGCTCAACCGTATCATCGCATTCTCTCTTCACAATCGTCTATTTGTAGTCGCGTTTGCATCTCTGCTATTGGTGTATGGAACTTTTACCGTTATCAATCTGCCAGTAGATGTATTGCCCGATTTAAACAGGCCGCGTGTTACCATTTTTTTGGAAGCCAACGGCATGGCGCCAGAAGAAATTGAAACGCAGGTAGCACTTCCTGTAGAGACAGCACTCAACGGTGCGCCCGGTGTAGAAGTAGTGCGCAGCAGTTCTGCCATTGGCATCGGCATGGTGTTCGTAGAGTTTGATTGGAATACGGATGTGTACAGAGCAAGGCAATTGGTAGCAGAAAAATTGCAGACAGTAAAACTACCCAATGATATTGTTCCTGTAATGGGGCCCATCAGTTCGGTGATGGGGCAGATTATGTTAGTGGGTGTTAGTGCCGATTCAACACGCGCTTCCGAGTTGCGCACACTCTCTGACTTTACTATTCGCAGGAGGTTAATGAGCATCAAAGGCGTATCGCAAGTGATACCCATTGGGGGCGAACGATTACAATATCAAGTACTGATTTCAAGTGCAAAGCTTAAGCAATACAACCTTACGATTGATGCGATTGACAATGCCCTTCAATTGTCCAATCAAAATACAACAGGAAATTTCTTTGACCAATATGGTTCAGAAGTATTGATAAGAAATGTAGGCAGGGCTTACACACTTGCCGATTTGGAAGAAACAGTAGTTGCCAACAACGAAGGAGTGCCAGTGCTTCTCTCTCAAATTGCGCAGGTAAAATATGGGGCAGCATTAAAACGAGGCGATGCCAGTATCAATGCAAAACCCTCGGTTATCCTTACTGTAGAAAAACAACCAGGGGCAAGCACTGTAAAGCTGACGGACGAAATTGAAAAAGCATTGATAGAATTACAAGCTACCCTCCCGCCTGATGTAAAGTTGAATCCGCACATTTTTCAACAAAAGAATTTTATAGTCAACTCGCTAAATAATGTGGAAGAAGCTTTACGCGATGGCTTTATACTGGTCATCATTATTCTATTCCTTTTCTTATTAAATTTTAGAACGACCCTTATCACACTCACAGCTATTCCGCTTTCGCTGATAATTTCTGCTATTGTTTTCAAATGGTTTGATATTTCCATCAACACGTTGACACTTGGAGGGCTCGCTATTGCCATTGGAGAATTGGTGGATGATGCCATTGTGGATGTCGAAAATGTTTTCAGGCGATTGAAAGAAAACCAATTAGCCGCTAACCCAACGCCAACACTTAAAGTTATCTACGATGCAAGCAGTGAAGTAAGAAACTCCATCGTGTACGCAACTATTATTGTGGTATTAGTTTTCATTCCATTGTTTTACATGCAGGGCATTGAAGGGAAAATATTTGCTCCTCTCGGTATTGCTTATATCACTTCTATTGTTGCTTCGCTGTTTGTATCGCTTACGGTTACGCCAGTGTTGTGTAGTTATTTGTTGAATTCTGTTGGAGTAAAGGGCGAGGGTCAAGAGGCAATTGAAGAGGCAAAAAGCAATGAGCAAGGGGCAAAGGGTAAGCTGCAAGAGGCAAAGGGCAAGAGGCAATTGCCTTTTGCCAAATTGACTCTTGCCTTTTGGAGATTGCCTCTTGCATCTTGGTTTCGCATTATGCATTCAGAAGATTCAAGATTGGTGAAGTGGTTGAAAATTCAAGACACAAAAGTGCTTCATTGGGGATTGACGCACACGCGGCCTGTCATGACAGTAGCGGTTATTGTTATTGTTGCGTCCATTGCCATAGTTCCTTTTTTTGGTACAGAATTTTTGCCACCATTTAACGAAGGTTCTTTTACAATCAATCTTTCTGCACCGCCCGGCACGTCATTGGAAGAGAGCAACAAGATTGGCACTATGGCCGAAAAGCTGATGATGAAAGTACCCGAAGTAGAATATGTGAGCCGAAGGACAGGCCGTGCAGAATTAGATGAACACGTAGAGCCCGTTAGTAATTCTGAAATTGAAGTTGAACTAAAAGCTAAAATTTCCCGCTCTCGCGATGAAATACTTGCCGACATCAGAAGTAAGTTGGATATTCTAAAAGGTGTGAATGTAAATGTGGGGCAACCTATCTCTCATCGGCTCGACCATTTGCTTTCGGGCGTGCGCGCACAAGTAGCTATTAAACTTTTCGGTCAAGACCTCACAGACCTTCGTACCAATGCAGGAAAAATAAAGAACATTATTGGCAATATTCCCGGTGTGGTGGATGCACAAGTGGAAAGGCAAGTGATGGTGCCGCAATTATTAATCAAAATAAATCGCGAAGCCTTGCAACGGTATGGCATCCAAGCGGGGAAGGTGGCACAAGATCTAGAAGTATTTTACAATGGAAAAGTAGTAGGCCAAATACTGGACGGGCAAAAGACATTTGATATCTTATTGCGCACGACCGATGCCGAGCGTAGCAACATTGAGAACATTCGCAATACCATGATTGATACACCCGAGGGCAATCTCATTCCGCTCACGCAAATTGCAAGCATCGAAACAACCACGGCTATCAATTCTGTTTGGCATGAGAACACACAGCGAAGGATTGTCATTTCATGCAACGTGCAAGGCCGCGACTTAGGTACTACCGTAAAAGAAATTCAACGAACAATTGCCAATGAACTAACTTTGCCAGAAGGATATTTTTTAAAATACGGTGGCCAGTTTGAAAGCCAGCAATCCGCCTCAAAGTTGATATTGATACTAAGTATCTTTTCCATTGGTGGAATTTTCTTGGTGCTTTACAGTCATTTCAAATCATCGCGCATGGTGTTGCAAATTATGCTCAACGTGCCGTTGGCACTGATTGGCAGCGTGGTGGCAGTCATGCTCACAGGTGGAACATTCTCCATCGCCACATTGGTGGGCTTCATTACCCTTACGGGGATTGCTTCGCGCAATGGCATCATGATGATTTCTCACTACATTCATTTGGTAGAACACGAAGGAGAAAAGTTCAGTAAAGAAATGATTATCCGTGGCTCTTTAGAAAGATTAGTACCTGTATTGATGACAGCCTTAACGGCAGCATTGGCATTAGTGCCGCTCACGTTAGACCCGCAAGCATCGGGTAAAGAAATTCTTTATCCCGTGGCAACGGTAATTTTAGGTGGATTAGTCAGCAGTACTTTACTTGACATGATTGTAACACCCGTTATCTTTTACAAATTCGGAGAAAAGGCTTTGGCCACTTATTTTAAAAATGCGAAGACCCAAGAGTTAACCTAAAGTACAGAATAGAAGCGCACAACAAAATAGCAGTAACGATACAAAGAGTAACTAGCCAATTAATATATAGTAGAATCCAATAATCAGGCAATTACTCTTTTTGATGATCTCTGATAATAAAGTTATAATCAAATACACACTAAAATAAACTTTAAATTAAAACGCCAAACAAATGAAAACGATAAAACAAATTTCGATGGCAGTTATCGCAATACTCTTAGCGGTTCAAATCTCGCAAGCACAAGAGCTAGATTACAAAAGCCACAGAATAGAAGAGGCATAATGCGGCAAGTGCTGAATGGCATTGGAGAAAAATAAGAACTACTAAGCCTCAAACAAGCTTAACCAACGCTTTGAGCGAAGGGCTAATTACAATCTATGGATAACAAAGAGAAAGAAATTTCATTATTGAAAAGCCATTGGCAATTGCTTGTGTCCATTTCAATACTTGTAATTATGCTGGTGCTGGAATTTGGTTTTGCCTTCAAACCAACGTTTCCCTTTGATTTGATTATTTACTTAGTCGCTTATTTATTGGGAGGTTACAATGTCTTGTTCATGGCTTTCACCAAGGCAAAGCATTTCGATTTCTTCAATGAATTTTTTCTGATGAGTGCAGCAACTATTGGGGCTTTTGCCATTGGCTCTTACAGCGAAGGTGTGGCGGTTATGATATTCTATTCCATTGGAGAATGGTTTCAAGATTCTGCGGTGAACAAAGCGAAGCGAAGCATCAAAGCATTGCTCGACATTCGCCCCGATGAAGTAACGGTTATCCGTAATGGAAACGTACAAGTTATTCATCCTAACGAAATTGTATTGGAAGAAACCATTCAAATAAAACCGGGTGAAAAAGTAGCGCTGGATGGAAAATTGATTTCTGAAAATGCCTCTTTTAATACCGCAGCATTGACAGGCGAAAGCAAACCGGACACAAAATCAAAAGGCGAAAAGATTTTTGCTGGAATGATAAACCTAAACACAGTAGCTGAGATACAGGTAACTGCGCTATTTAAAGACAGCAAGCTGAGTAAGATATTGGAAATGGTGCAGGATGCCACCGCGCGCAAATCACAAACTCAATTATTTATAAGCTCGTTTGCCAAAATATATACACCCATTGTTTTTGCGTTGGCCATAGCGGTTTGTTTGTTGCCTTACTTTTTTGTTGAGAGCTATGTTTTCAATGATTGGTTCTATCGAGCATTGGTATTTCTCGTAATCAGTTGCCCGTGCGCCTTGGTGGTTTCCATTCCGTTGGGATATTTCGGTGGTATCGGGTTGGCCTCACGCAACGGAATATTGTTCAAAGGCTCGAATTATTTAGACGTAGTTACAAAAGTGAATACTGTGGTGATGGACAAAACGGGAACACTCACCAAGGGCGTATTCAAAGTGCAACAAGTAGTTGCCAATGGTATTGATGAAAAAGAATTAGTGAGGCTCACTGCCATCCTTGAAAAAAACTCTACCCACCCCGTGGCCAAAGCAGTAGTAGCGTATGCAAGTGATAAATCAACTAGTAAAGCAGATAACATTGAAGAGATAGCAGGGCATGGATTGAAGGGAGTGGTGGAAGGAAAAACGTTGCTAGCAGGAAATATAAAACTCCTTAAAAAATTCAATATCACTTTTCCAGTGGAGATTGAAAAATTGATTGATACCATCGTGGTAGTGGCCATCAACGAAAAATATGCCGGGTACATTACCATTGCAGACGAAATAAAAGAAGACGCCTCGCAAGCTATTGCCGACATGCACAAACTGAATATTAAAACGGTCATGCTCTCTGGCGATAAGCAAGCAGTGGTTGATAAAGTGGCAAAAGCATTGGGTATGGATACTGCCTACGGTGATTTATTGCCCGAAGGCAAAGTAGAAAAAGTTCAAGCATTAAAAAATGAAAAAAGAATCATTGCCTTTGTGGGCGATGGCGTGAACGATGCGCCTGTGATAGCGTTGGCAGATGCAGGTATAGCCATGGGCGGATTGGGCAGCGATGCAACAATAGAAACAGCCGATATAGTGATTCAAAATGACCAGCCCTCAAAAATAGTATCCGCTATTAAAATTGGTAAGATTACAAAGAGAATTGTATGGCAAAACATTTCTATGGCTATGATGGTGAAGGTGGTTGTATTAATTTTAGGAGCGGGTGGAGTGGCTACCTTATGGGAAGCCGTGATTGCCGATGTGGGCGTTGCGCTTTTGGCAATATTGAATGCGGTGAGAATTCAGCGAATGAAGCTTTGATACTATGAATGAAAACAAAAATCATTGGGAGAAGATCTATGAACTCAAAGAAGAATCAGACTTCAGTTGGTTTCAGCAATATCCTAAAACATCCATTGAATTTATCAACCTCTTCAATCTGCCACAGGACGCAAAAATAATTGACATAGGCGGAGGCGATAGCCACTTGGTAGATGCACTGATTGAATTAGGCTATACGAATATTTACGTACTGGATATTTCGGCAAAAGCCATCGAACGAGCAAAGGTAAGATTGGGCAGTAAAGCAGCATTGGTAAAGTGGATTGTTTCTGACATTATTGATTATCAACCAGATGTTGTTTTTGACTTTTGGCACGACCGTGCTGCATTTCATTTTCTCACCACCGAAGCTCAGATTATTACCTATCTATCAATAGTGAGTTTGGCCATTAAGCCAGAAGGGTTCCTCGTATTGGGTACGTTCTCAGAAAACGGCCCCAAGAAATGCAGTGGTCTTGAAATCAAACAATACAGTGAGGCATCCATGTCCAAGTTGTTTGAAAAAGATTTTGAAAGAATAAAGTGCATAGAAGAAAACCACACCACACCTTTCAATACCGTACAAAACTTTGTCTTCTGTAGCTTTCAAAAATTGTCCCACACAAATACCTGATGAATGAACAAGAACCGAAACTATTACATCCGCAAAACCCACCGCTACTTAGGCGTGAGCATTGGCATACAATTTTTATTCTGGACACTCGGAGGCCTTTATTTTAGTTGGAATAATATTGATAATGTGCATGGCGACCATTTGCGCAAATCAGTACCATTTCTAAAAGCAAACGTGCAAGTAGTTTCACCTAGTACTGCGCTTCAAGAGTTAAACAAGCAAACACAAGTAGATTCCGTTCACTCTATACATCTCATTCGCGTGTTGGATAAACCTGTTTATCAAATCCACTATTTTAAAGGGCACAGTGGCGAAGGTGTTCATCAGCATGTTCACTACGCTTTGGCTAACGCAACCTCAGGCGAGCTACGTTCTCCCCTGACTGAAGAGGAAGCGGTAGCCATTGCACAAGAACAAATTATGGATAAAGCAAAGATCAAAGCTGTTGAATACTTAGAACGAGTAGATAAGCATAGCGAGTATCGCGAACGGCCACTTCCTGCTTATGCTATCACTTTTGATGAACCCGCTTGCACTATATATGTGGCCGCAGAAACAGGAACGTACCAAACCATCCGCCACAATCAATGGAGGATATTTGATTTTCTATACATGCTCCACACCATGGATTATGAAGGCCGCGATGATTTTGGAAACCTTGCTCTCCGGATATTCTCTATCTTTGGCTTGATTACCGTTTGCTCTGGATTTTTATTGTTTTTCGTTTCATCTTCTTTGTTTAATAAGAGGCAAATTGGTAAAAGGCAAATTGGCAAAAGTAATTAATAATTTATTTAGTAACTAAATCATTAAACATTCTTATGAAAAAAATACAACTCATAGCCGGCATCTTTTTTCTGATTGCGCTTTTTAATTGCAGTCAAAAGAGAGAAGCAAAAACCGAGACAGCCCAACCCGTTCCTGAAAAGAAGGCAGTTGAGTCCGTTATTATCAAGCCGCAATCAGAACTCGATACACTCAAAGGTAGTTTGAAAGCCGTGGCGATTGGCAAAATTGGAAACACCGTTGTTACTATCAACTATTATTCACCTGCTGTCCGCGGTCGCGTGATTTGGGGAGGGCTTGTGCCATTTGAGCAAGTGTGGGTAACAGGCGCACATCGAGCAACCTCAATAGAATTTGAAGGTCCTGTTCAAATAGAGGGCGTTAAAATACTTGCGGGCAAGTATGCCTTATTTACCATCCCTTCTAAAACAGAGTGGACGATCATCATCAATAAAAATTGGGACCAACACCTTACCGATAATTATAATACTAAAGATGATGTGGTGCGCGTAAAAGTGAAACCAGAAATAGAGGAATCCAATCAAGAGCGCCTTCGTTACGTAATTGAATCAGAGGGGAGCAGCAACGCAGAGATGGTAGTTTACTGGGAGAAATTAGAAATCTCTTTACCAGTTACGGCCATGAACTAGTGTTGACAAAAACGGCAGAGATGTCCAAGCCCTCAGCGAGGAGCGAGCGAGGACTTGTAGCGGATAGCTCGGTGCCGATGCGTTTCGCGCGGCAGGCCGCCCTCATTCGGTAAAGCTTACGCCTACACTTCGTTACGGACGAACAAGTCGGTGGGCTCGCAAAAGAAAATCTAAAACCCCTCGTGCAATTCATACACTCTTCTTCCTGTTTTGAAGAAATAATTTCTTACATTCAAATCAAAATTAGAACCCCATGAACTTGAACATCAAAGCAGAAAAAGAAAATACGTTTGATGCCATTGTGCTAGGCACGGGCATCAGCGGTGGGTGGGCTGCCAAGCAACTTACCGAAAGCGGATTGAAAACATTGGTGCTGGAGCGTGGCCGTGATGTAAAGCGGTTTTTTACCGAAGAACAAGCGGCACTACGGAAGCGGGTATTCCGGCATTTATTGATGGGATGCTCTTCGAGGTTTACTCCAAGGAATACCAAGGTAAATTTTTGAAAAGCCTAACCGAGTTTGATGACGATGCCAATGAAACGTATGGCGATAATTTTGTTTCGTGCAAACCCGAAGAGCAAATAGCTCATTTCAAAAAGTATCACGATGCTGCCCTCGGTGGGTCTGACAAAAACTCTTCATGGGGTTGGTGGTCAGCAAAGGGAGGAGATAAACCTTTTATCTTAAAGGTAAAAGAACTAACACTGCTTGGCTTCTTCACCAGTGAGGCAGGTGCTACGCAAACCTTGCAATACAATCAAGTGCCGGGGCCTTTAAAGGATGTATACCCTTGAGTGAAGTAGGCAAGGCGTGGGCCACGTAAAAAAATTTAGATTTACGTTTTTTTGATTGATGCGTTGCAATGTTTCTATTTGCCTACGTGCTTCAATTCGCTTACTGCTAATGCAAACTCTTCCAAATCAAGTCCTTCAATTCAGTAATACCTTGGTTGGCAAGCGATGAAATAAAAACCGTAGGGATTTTCTTGGGCAATTCTTTTTGGATAATGATGGTTTACATTTTGTAAACTTTGTATTATATTTGTTGTTAAATATATGAGGGTAATCGCAAAAAGTACACTAAGAGCATTTTGGGGGAAACATGCGGATGCAGAAGTTCCATTGAAAACGTGGTATAAAATAGCAGAGAAGGCAAACTGGAAGGATTCTCATGAAGTGAAGGAAGTGTATTCAGATGTGAGCGTGATCGGAACTAATCGGTTAGTGTTTAACATAAAAGGAAATAAATACCGATTGGTTGTGTATGTAATTTTCAAGTTCCGAAAAATGTTTATCCGTTTTGTGGGCACGAATCAACAGTACGATCGCATAGATGTAAAAACTATTTAATTATGAGCATTAAACCCATTCGTAGTGAAAAGGATTACCGAGCTGCCCTCAGGCGGATTGATGAATTAATTGCAAAAGACCCAAAAGAAGGCACAGAAGCTTTTGATGAATTGGATTTGATCTCAACACTTGTTGAGTCGTATGAAAATATTCATTATCAAATCGAAGCCCCAGATCCCGTGAGTGCCATTCGTTATATCATGGAAGAGAAAGGACTTACTCAAAAAGACCTAGTAAAACACTTTAATGGCAGCAAGGGATTGGTCTCCTCTTTTTTGAGCGGAAAGCGAGAACTATCAAAAAAAATAATCAAAGCTTTGCATCAGGAGTTAGGTATTCCTTATGAAATCTTAATGGCTTAATGCAAACTCCTCCAAATCAAGTCCTTCAATTCAGTAATACCTTGGTTGGCAAGCGATGAAATAAAGACCGTAGGGATTTTCTTGGGCAATTCTTTTTGGATGGCCAGCTTCAACTCCTCATCCAGCAAATCAGATTTGGTGATGGCGAGCAGCCGCTTCTTGTCCAGTAACTCTGGATTGTATTTTTTCAGCTCGTTCAATAAAATTTCAAATTCTTCTTTGATGTCCTTCGCATCGGCAGGTACCATGAATAATAGTAACGAATTTCTCTCGATGTGTTTTAAGAAACGAATACCCAATCCTTTTCCTTCCGCAGCACCTTCAATGATCCCAGGAATATCGGCCATTACAAAAGACAAACCATCGCGATAAGCAACTACACCCAAGTTGGGCGTGAGCGTAGTGAAAGCGTAATCGGCAATTTTTGGTTTGGCAGCAGACACCACTGATAAAAGTGTAGACTTGCCTGCATTGGGGAACCCGACCAAGCCTACATCGGCCAACAAACGCAATTCTAAAACAATCCATTCATCTCTGCCAGGCTCGCCCGTCTGCGCATGCTGAGGTGCTTGGTTAGTAGGCGTTGCAAAATGCGAATTGCCTTTGCCTCCGCGTCCGCCAGGCGAGAGAATTATTTCTTGTCCGTGCTCGGTGATTTCGCAAACCAATTCACCCGTTTCAAATCGCTTGGCAGTGGTACCCAGGGGCACATCCAAAATCTGATCTTTGCCAAATGCGCCCGTCATGTTTTGTCCTTGCCCGCCTTCTCCGTTTTCAGCAAAAACGTGTTTGCGATATTTTAAGTGGAGCAACGTCCACATTTGCGAGTTGCCACGAAGAATCACGTGACCACCACGCCCACCATCACCACCATCGGGGCCACCCTTGTCAATAAACTTTTCTTGATGAAAATGCCTAGAGCCAGCGCCTCCGTGGCCAGAGCGCGAATTGAATTTTACATAGTCGATGAAATTGACGGAAGACATTCTCTTAAATTAAGATTTGAGATGTAAGATTTGAGAATTGAGAATAGGGTTTAGAATCACTTCAGAGTTATGTAATACGGGAAAATCACAAATCTAAAATCACAATTTTAAAATTATTTATCTAACACTTTACAGATGTTTCCAAAAATAACATCCACTTCTCCAATCCCTTGCACAGTGTTAAGCCTTCCCTGCTTTTCATAAAATGGAAGTACGTGAATGGTCTTGGTAAAATATTCGGTGATACGTTTGTTCAGTTTTTCTTCTTCATCGTCTACCCGATTTTCAGTAGTTCTGCGTTTGGCAATACGTGTGCGCACCTCAACTTCTGTTACGTCCAACGCTACGATAAAATGAATAGCAGAATTATTGTCTTCCATAAATTTATCTAGCACCTCTGCTTGCAGCACGGTGCGGGGAAATCCATCAAACAAAAAACCTTTGGCTTGTGGGTTCTTGTCCAGTTCTTCTTTGAGCATAGCAATGGTAATTTCATCAGGTACCAATGCTCCGCTGTTCATAATCTCCTTCACTCGTTTGCCAAGGGGCGTGTCATTTTTAGTATGCCAACGGAATAAGTCTCCCGTTGAGATATGGACAAAACCATATTTTTGAATTAGCTTTTCGCTTTGTGTGCCTTTGCCTGCACCGGGCGGGCCAAAGAGTACTAGGTTCTTCATTTTCTTCTCGGTTTGGGTTGGGAAAAGTTAGGCAAGATAGTAATGAATTGATCAATAGCCAATGGTGGTGTAGCTTGTGGTTAACGACTATATTGTATTGGTAAAAGGTAAGCGGTAGTTAGCAAGCGGTAACTATTGCTACCGAATACCGACCACTGAATACTAATTACTTCTCACCGCTTACTGATTTATAAATGTCCTTATGATTTCTACCAAATCCATCATAGTCCATTCCGTAGCCAAGAACAAATTCATCCTCTAGGTCAAACCCAACATACTTGACATCCACATTCTTTTCACGGGCAGGTTGCTTGCGCAAGAGTGCGATGGCCTCTACGGACTTAGTACCCAAGGCGCGCAACTCTTCCATAATTTTTTGTAGCGTTAATCCTGTATCCACAATATCTTCAATGATAAGAATATCTTGATTGAATAAACTTTCTTCATGGCCGATCAATGTTTTTAATTGACCTGTGCTAGTTGTGCCTGAGTAAGAAGATATTTTTACAAAAGAAACGCGACACGGTATTTTTATTTCCTTCATTAAATCAGCCGCGAACATGAATGAGCCGTTGAGGATCGGCAACAGAATGGGTGATCTATCTTTGTAATCGGCATTGAGTTTTTGCGCCAATTCTGTCACCTTCTCTTCAATTGTTGAAGAGGCAATAAATTTTTTGAATTCGAGGTCTTTGATTTTCATGAAGAGTTTTTACTTTTTCGCTTACACTTTAATCTTTTCTACGAGAATCAAGTAAAGCCTCACTGAGTTTTTTGCCTTTTAGGATGCCAGCAAATTTTCTAATTTTTTGAGATACAATTGTTTTTTTCTCAATTATAGCTTCGGATTGTAAAGTCTTTTTAATTTTTGGGTTAGAAATTGTTTTCATAACGGCAATAAGGCAACAAAAGTAGCTCTATTGCACGCAAATAAAGCTCATGTCAATAAAATTATTTCACGCGATTGAAACGCAAAGACTTTAGCATCCATATCGGCAATGGTTTTTTGAGGTTTCTCTTTTTCAAATTAAGGTACCAACCAATTTTTTTTATAACGGGTATGCGGTGTGTTTCTATAAATTCAATTAATGTGCCATCTGGATCTTCGATGTAGCTAAAATGCCCTGCTGCTTCGCTCATGCTAAAACTGGATGAGCTGTCGGTAGTAAATGGATGACCGTGAAGATCGCATTTCTCTTTCAACTTACTCATATTATGAACATCAAAACAGAGATGTATGAAGCCAAGGTCGCCCCAATAGCGATCTGCAAATATTTTTTTTGGCATTCGATCCATTACTTGAATCAATTCAATCTGACTATTGCCTAGCAATTGCGAAAACGTTCCTTCTCGTTTACTGCTATGCTTTAGTAAAACCCTTCTCACTTTATTTTTGCCACCGGGCAGGTTTGCTAAATCATCGAAATAATTCTCTTCATCGTAGACTATTTGATCGTAGCCCAGTACATCTTGGTAGAATTTTTTTGATCTATTAATATCTGTAACACCTATTGTGCATCCGACTGAGCCACCCAAGTGAAAATGATTACTGGAGAACCAATCATCGTCTTCTATGATCTCAAAAATATTTTGATAGGGATCGCGCACAAAGAAATGCTCTTTGCCATCAGGCGTTTTAGTGATCTCAGTCAGCAATTCTATTTTTTTGCTTTTTAAAGATTGAAAAGAAGTATGGACGTCTGCCGATTTGATCTTCGCACTGGAGATACCTGTATCGCCTAATATAATAGAAGGAGCTGCTTGTGGCATTCGGTCTTTGAATTGCCAAATCTCTAGTCCTGCACCACCTTTTAAATTCAGTGCAAGGATGGCGCGCCTTTGATGTGCTTGACCGCCTGTATAGTGTTTCATCAAGCTTGCCTCAGCAATATCATCAAATAGTAAAATATCCATTCCAAAATACTGGCGATACCATGTGAAGGCTTCGGCTGCATCGGCCACGCCAATTCCTATTTGTTGGATGCCAGAGATCATGTTTAGAGTTATTCTTATAGCTTAATGGTTCTACCAAGAATGTTGTGTATCTGATTGGCTACAAGCTCCGAGCAGCGTGAAGCCTGTAGCCAAGCACTAAAAGATTACCCGCAATATTCGTGGTAGAACCTACTTAATACTTAATACGTATCATCTAGGGCAAATAGATTTTTTCTGGTTTGCCATTTTCCTCTAGTAAAATCAGGGAAATCTACACTGGCGCCTTTTTGTTTTATTGAAATTTCTGATAAAAGTGTGATGGCACTCCACGTTACCGCATCATATACATCTTGGGGCGGGGCTGTTTTTCTTTTCACCGACTCAACAAAAGCATTCAGCACGAACCAATCCATGCCTCCATGGCCAGCACCTGCTGCATCATTTCCATATTTTCTCCAAAGAGGATGATCGTATTTATCCAGCCAAGTTTTGGCTTCTTCCCAATGATGTGGCTCTTTGCTTTGGCCTTCAATATAAATAGACTTGTTCACGTCCATCCAAATACCCTTGGTGCCTTGCACACGGAAGCCAAGTGAGTATGGTCTTGGTAGGTTGGTATCGTGCAGAAGCAAAATCGATTCTTCATTAGCCGTATGAATTAGGGTACTCACCACATCGCCCAATTTGAATTTTGTTTTTGCATTCGGATGATTTTCTCCGCCCACTTTTACAATGTGGTCATGAAGACCACGTGCTTTGGTAGAGTAGGAAACTAATTGTGTGAACCTGTTTCCGCGATTGATATTTGTCATCATGGCAATGGGCCCGATGCCGTGGGTAGGGTAGAGGTCGCCATTGCGGTCTACCGAATGTTGCGTTCTCCACTGCGCTTCTGAAAATCCTTTGTCACCAAACTCCACTCCGCCACCATACGCACTTTTACCATCGTTGAATTTTACTTCGCGCAGGTCATGCTGATAGCCACCTTGCAAATGAACTAACTCTCCAAAAATATTTTGGCGCACCATATTCATCACGGCCATCACATCGCGCCTATAGCAAACATTCTCTAACATCATCAATGGCATCCCCGTTTTTTCTGAAGTATCCACCAATTGCCAACACTCATCTACTGTCATACCCGTGATCACTTCGCAGCCCACATATTTTTTTGCGTTCATGGCATCAAGACACATTACGGTATGCCATTCCCAGGGTGTAGAAATAATGACGGCATCGATTTCTTTTTTCTCCAATAACTTTTTGTAGCCTTGCGGACCATCTAAAATGATTTGTGGTTTAGGTTTGCCCGCTTGTGCCACCAAGCCAATACTCATATCAATCATTCGTTGCTGAATATCACAGATGGCTACTACTTCCACATCATTCCGCGAAAGCGCTAACTCCAAATGATTTTGCCCTCGAAGGCCTACGCCAATGAAACCAAGGCGGACTTTGGGATCACCTTCTTTTGAAAACCCGAGATGGGGTAAAATACTGGCACCCACTGTAACGGTAGCAGTTGTTTTGATGAATTCTCTGCGAGTGGTTATCATAGTGCTTTCATTAAAGTTTTATACAATGTAATCATACTATCAATATCTTTCTTGTGCACTTTTTCATTGGGCGTATGGGGATTTAACTCAGGCGCACCCACAAAACACCAATCGAATGGATAAGGGCTTCGTTGTAATTCACCACCATCGCTAGAACCCATTCCTTCCACCTCTAGTTGATAATCGATTTTATTTTCTTCCGCTATCGCAATAAGTTTGTCTATGAAACTTCTACGCGGGATATTTTTATCTCGAATGGAGATGGCTGCTCCCTTGCCATGCTCCACACCTTCAGTTATCCAAGTAATGTCAGAAATTAGCGCTTGCCTTACTTTCCATTTTTTGTAAATGTAATCAGCCAAATAGCCCACCGAGCCCCCGCCATGCTCTTCCCAACAACTGAAAATGATCAGACCATCTTTCAAGGTCTCCGCTACTTTCAATGCATTATAAATTCCAAGTCGATTATCGAGATAAGGGGTTTGAATAAAATCTTTGGACTCGCGAAAATCAATTTTATAAGTGAGCGGTGTGCCGCGCTCAATTTGCCTCCCAAATTTATAAAAGGCGTGATTTTCTTTATCAAACTCTAATTCGCATTCAATTGGCCCGAGGCCATCTTGCCCCACTAGCTTTGTACCCATTTCTGCATCTGGGCTGCCAATGCTAAGGAGTTGGTTGAAATAGCGAACGGTAAACCCGATGCTATCCATGTGTGCAAAAATAGCGGTACGCGGCTTTCCAAATTTCAATATCAGACAGTCTTGAAATTCTTCTCCGTGAACAACGGTCGGTTTTACCTTCCACTTTTTGCTTTCTTTTTTTACCAATTCCAGCAAGAAGTCTTTCATGGGTTTTTCATGACCAGATGGTGCTTGGACTTCGCAGAGTTGTTTTAAAAGTTTCCAATCTTGTTCACTCTTTATTTTTTTCTTTATCATATTCGGCATCTTGGTCTTACATTTTGGATAGTATCAATTGCGTAGGCTTTAACCTTAGTAGTGAAAATATATTTCCAGAATTTAGCAACCTTATTACCTTATTCTAGTTGCAATTATAAGGTAATAAGGTGCAGGATTCACGATTATAAATAATTTCTACTAAGGTTTTGCTTGCTTAGCTTACAATAGTTTATTTCACCTGAAAGATAAAATTAAATCATGGAAGTCTTTGTCCTTAACCAGCATAATTCAATTGCCAATCATTTTTTGGCAGAACTGCGGGATGTGAAAACCCAGCAGGATCGACTGCGATTTCGCAAGAATATGACACGGCTGGGAGAAATTATGGCGTACGAAATTTCCAAGAAGATGGTTTATCACTTTGTTTCGGTGCAAACGCCTTTGAAAGAAACGGCTACTTCATTATTGAGTCAATCACCAGTATTGGTTACTGTGCTGCGAGCTGGGCTGCCATACTTTCAAGGTTTCTTGAATTATTTTGACAAATCTGATTCGGGATTTATTGGTGCTTACCGCAAAGAAGGCGAAGCAGAGATCACCGTGCAATTGGATTATTTGGCTACGCCTTCGCTTCAAAATAGAGAAGTGATCTTGATTGACCCCATGCTGGCTACTGGAAATTCGTTCATACGTTCCATTGCTGCGTTACTAAAACATGGAAAGCCTTCGCACATTTATTTAGCTGCCTTAGTAGCTGCCCCAGAAGGAATAAAAAATATAATTGATAACTTGAAAGTCCCTGGCTCATTGTTTACCGTATCTATTGATGAAAACTTGAACAAGGATTTTTATATTGTACCAGGCTTGGGCGATGCTGGCGATTTGAGTTTTGGGGAGAAACTCAACTAGCAATTGTTGAGGGCTTCAAGCCACAAGCTTCACGCTACAGGCTTGAAGCATGAAGCCTGATGCGTGTAGCCAAATAGTAAAGAGTAAACTGTATGTTGGAAGAAATATTAAAAGCCATTCCCGTAGTATTGGAAAGTGCGATTAAATTCATACTCGGCCCCTTGCAGGGCTATGCACTAAAGTTACATCCTGTCACCACTGCGCTCTCCACTATTTTGGGTATGATGATCAGCGTAACGGCCTTTACCTATTTTGGCGATTGGCTGAAGAGGAGGGTGTTCAAAAACTTTTTCAACACGCCATCTAACCCTTCCATTTCGAGAAGAAAGTTTACGGTGTTGCTACGGAAATACGGATTAGGGGGCATCGCGTTTTTCACGCCACTCATCCTCACACCCATTGGCGGCACGCTGTTGGCTGTGGGGACGGGCAAGCCCAAAGAAAAAATCCTGCTCTTCATGTTTATCAGTGCCACAGTTTGGGCCACGCTATTCACCTTCGCCATCTATGCGTTTGGCAAAGCGGTGTTGCCTAACTTCATTAAGTAGCCGAGAAAGTTGACAATTGGCAAATTGGCAATTGACAAAGCTCTCGGTATTGTCAATTGTTTTTTGTCAACTGTCAACTTTATTAACATTTGCCCAACAACTTTAATATCCTAATTTTGTGAGCTAACCCTACTATTATGAGTGTACTCGTCAATAAAGATTCCCGCGTGATTGTTCAAGGATTCACTGGCACAGAAGGATCGTTCCATGCTGGCCAAATGATTGAATATGGTACCAACGTAGTGGGCGGAGTGACTCCAGGCAAAGGCGGACAAGTTCATTTGGGTCGCCCCGTGTTCAACACCGTCAAAGAAGCGGTTGAAAAAACAGGTGCCGATGTTTCCATCATCTTTGTTCCTCCTGCTTTCGCTGCCGACTCTATCATGGAAGCGGCCGAGGGTGGCATCAAAGTGATTGTGGCCATCACCGAAGGCATCCCTGTAAAAGATATGATGATCGCCAAACAATATGTGAAAGACAAAAAGGTGACATTGATCGGTCCCAATTGCCCCGGTGTGATCACACCTGGTGAAGCAAAGGTTGGCATCATGCCTGGCTTCGTTTTCAAAAAAGGTAAAATTGGAATTGTTTCTAAATCAGGAACGCTTACGTATGAAGCAGCTGATCAAATTGTAAAAGCTGGTTTGGGGATTAGCACAGCCATTGGAATTGGAGGAGACCCGATCATTGGCACACCTACCAAAGAAGCGGTTGAATTATTGATGAACGATCCTGATACAGAAGCCATTGTAATGATTGGTGAAATTGGCGGAAGCTATGAGCCAGTAGCAGCCCGATGGATCAAAGAAAACGGAAATAAAAAACCAGTGGTAGGTTTTATTGCAGGCCAGACTGCACCTCCAGGTAGAAGGATGGGTCATGCCGGTGCCATCATTGGCGGTGCCGAAGATACCGCAGATGCCAAAATGAAAATCATGCGCGAGTGTGGCATTTTTGTAGTAGAGTCGCCCGCGTTGATTGGTGATACGATGTTGAAGGCGCTAGGAAAATAGTTAACGTTTTTTTAATACTTAAACGCAAAAACCCTCGCATCTGTCAGACGCAAGGTTTTTTTTATTTATAATAATTGAAAGTTAAAAAGCCGCTTTAAATTCTTTTTCCAAATAAGAATTCAATCCATCTAAGCTAGTGAATGTGCCGAGGCTTTCAGCAGATTCGTCACTGCTGTCGTTTTTGTAGATCACTTCTACAAAAAAATCTTTGACCATGTATAAGAACACTTTGCGATTGTTGCGCATGCGTGTACCCAACATGATTCCATTCTTGCGTAAATAATTCAACTTCTTTGACTCAGACAGGTACTTAAAAAACAGTTTGAACAGCATAAAATTCTATTTACTTTTTCATTCAATACTGCAAAGAACAGAGGAAGTAAGCGATAGTTATAATGCGTGGTTTTAGAGACGGATTAGTTATGTGCACGAATGGTGAACAAGGGCTTGTAAACGACCAATCCTCTCAAAAACTTACTTAATCGAATTGATCAGAAAAGCACTTCATTCTCTCTAAAGCTGGTTTTTGCCCTTCTTTTATTCGAATTGCAGCAAAACATTGCAGGGTCAGGTAAGTTGATACTTGGGGGGTTAGAACTTTAGGCATCGGGGCTTAAGACTTAAAAGTTGCTCAACGCAAGTTACCAAGTCCCAGCCCCTAAGTCCAAAGCCCTAGGTTAAAGAAGTTCATTCGCCAAATTGGCCAACTCACTTCGCTCACCTTTTTCCAATGTAATGTGGGCATACAACTCATGGTCTTTCAACCGATCGATGATGTATGACAAGCCATTGCTTTGAGAATCTAGGTAAGGTGTATCGATTTGATGAATGTCTCCTGTAAAAATAATTTTCGTGTTTTCTCCTGCACGGGTGATGATGGTTTTCACTTCGTGAGGTGTCAAGTTTTGAGCTTCATCCACAATAAAAATAATATTGGATAAGCTGCGGCCACGTATGTAAGCCAGTGGAGTGATCATGAGCTTTTCATTTTGCACCATCTCGGTAATGCGCGCATATTCTTTGTCGCTCTCGCTGTACTGATTTTGAATGAATTTTAGATTGTCCCACAGCGGCTCCATGTAGGGGTTCAATTTTGATTTGATATCGCCAGGCAAGTAGCCAATGTCTTTATTGCTCAAAGGAACAATTGGGCGGGCCAAATAAATTTGTTTGTACTCACGCTTTTGCTCAAGGGCAGCGGCCAATGCAATCAAAGTTTTTCCTGTGCCTGCAACACCTTGTATGGAAACCAATTTGATCTCAGGTTTTAAAACGGCATGAATAGCAAAAGCTTGCTCTGCATTTCTTGGTTTGATGCCATACGCATTTCTTTTCTCTACTTGCTCTACCATGCCATTGGCGGAATTATAAAACGCCAATACCGATTTCTTTCCATTGCGCAAAATGTAGTAATGGTTTTTCATCGGCTTCTGCTTGCCCAACACATCTGCAGGTGGACAATAACCTTTTTCGTAGATCAGATCAATCGCCTCGGAAGTAGCATTGTCCAATGTGGTGCGGCCAGTGTGCAGAGAGCTAATATTCTGAATTTTTCCTGTTGTATAATCTTCAGCAGTTAGGCCAAGTGCTTTTGCCTTAAGGCGAAGGTTGATGTCCTTGGAGACTAAAATTACTTTGCGTCCCTTCTCTTCTTTTTGAAGCGTCAATGCAGCGTTTAAGATTCGATGATCAGGCTTGTCTTCATTGAAAACTTTATTAGCATCCAACGTACTGGTGCCGCCCGTATCCATCACCACTTTAAAATTACCCTTGCCTTTGCCATTGATAGGGTTCCAATGGTGCAGCATCTGATCCTTGGCCAGTTTATCAATGAGGCGTATGAACTCACGCGCTTCAAAATTCTTAGTATCGTTGCCTTTTTTGAAGTTATCTAGTTCTTCTAAAACGGTGATAGGTATGCCGATGTCGTGCTCATCGAAATTGAGAATACTGTTGTGTTCAAAAATGATGACGGAGGTGTCGAGAACGAAAATCTTTTTCTCTTTGTCTTTTTTTAGTTTGCTCATGGATTTAATTTGTTGTGATTTTCTATAAATAGTGTAATAAGCCCGATCAAATTTTGATCGGGCTTATTTTGTGATTTATCATTAGTGTTTTATAATAAGTTGCTTCTTTGTTGTTTCACCCTTCAGTGAAATAGAAAGATAATAGATGCCATCTGGCAAATTCTCTGTTGGAACAGAAATTTCTTTCTCTTTTGTTTGTAGATAAAAAACCTTCACCAACGATTGATTGATTAGACTTACTTCGGATACATCTTCAGTATCTATTTCTTTTAGATCAATAGTAATTGAGCTACTCGCTGGATTAGGATAAGCAGCGCGCTGTATTCCACCACCACCACCACCACCTCCTCCTCCACTACTGGCAACGGTTACTCTTAAACTGTTTAAATAGATGTAGCCACATGTATTATTGGCTTGGCAGTAAATTCTAAATGTGCCAGCTTGGCTGCCAGTGGTGATGGAGATACTGGGGCTTGAAGTAGTGGTAGGTCCTATTGCAGAGAAACTTGATGGAATCGACCAAGTATAAGAATTTGTATAGGGTATTACATCAGCATAATACCTATTAGTACTGCCCATACTTACCGACACAGGATTTACACCTCGTGTGCCTGTCCAAATCAGCGTGCTGTTATCTGCTGGCGGCTTGCCCACCCAAATCTTTCCGGTACTCTCCATTGGCCAAGGCCATACCGGTTCTGTTCTTACTATCACATTGTAATTCCCGTCATTTTTTGGTGCAAGTGGTGTGGATGGTGAGGTGACCAATACAGACGTGGCAAAGGTGCGGATGCCGCCTGGGATAATTATATAAGTATCCGTTGTTGCAGGGACTACGCTCCATCCACTTGGTATGATCCAATCAAATTGATAATGATAGTAGCAAGACTGCGCGCTGTTAAACGGTAAAATCCCTGGAATAGAAACCGTCCTTGTTTCGTTCGATGAGCAAAACAATAAGCCTGAGATGGGGCCAGGCGAAATTACCCGTACAGTAACATCAACCCATTTCTCATCAGCAGATGTAAATTGACACAAAGGATCGTTTACCCCTTTAAACCTTATGCGTATTTTTACAGGTCCTAATGTGTTACCCCAATTAAATGTAACCGAACTGGAAGAACTACCTGGACTTGGCGGGCAATCGGATACATATCCAAACGATCCGATTATTTGGTTGTTGCGCCAGAATGTCCATTCCCACTGACCAGCCCTCGAACCAAAAATATTGCTTGCAGATGCGGTGTAACTATAGTCTTGGCCCGGACAAACCTGAGTTTCACCAGAAAAACTAATGTCAGCCGCAAAGGATGATGTTAGGCAAAGTGAAAATAAAATCACTTTGAGAGAAGTTGGTAATTTTTGTAACATAATAAAAGGTTTAAAGTGAAACATAAATGAAAGACATTATCTGATAATCTGCACCCATCCGTTAACCTTCTTATTCAATGAAGCTGAATGGAGCAGATAATAATAAACCCCTGAGGAAAGATTTGAGCCATCCCAATTATTTTCATATCGCTTGTCCTCATAGACCTTCGTGCCCCACCGGTTAAAAACCTGGAGCCCCCAGTCGCGATTTTCAATATTCTCAATTACAAATGTCTGGTTGTGTTCGTCACCGTTCGGGGTGAACACGTTGGGCACAAACCCCGGGCAGTCGATATACTTTATTTCAACGGTATCGCGCACCACGCATGGTGATATCACTTCCACCCAATAGACCCCTTCCGATGAAATGACTTTGATGGAATCGGTGGATTGGTCAGACCAAAGATATTCCTTGATGGGGTGGTTTACTTTTAGGGTGATGGTTTCCCCCCTGCACAAAAGCGTGTCGGCACCGATATCTATGCCTGGAACGTATTCTACCCGATAGGTATGTTTATAAGTAAAGTTGCCATACGAAATGGCAACACTATAAGAACCAGTCCGTTTTTTGGCCACCACAAATTTTGATCCTGTGGAGCCATCTTGCCAGGTGTAGCCCGTGGCCCCCTCTGAGGTGGCATTGAGGGTAATGGAATTTTCGTTATGGCAAAATGTAACATCATTTGATAGGTTCGGTGGATCATAAGGCAGTTCCATCAACGAAACGTCATCAATAAAGTAATATGCAGAGGCAAAGTCATTGCCAAAAGTTTTCCTGATAACTTGAGTTGCGTTTATGCTATTGAAATTGCCGATGAGCAAGTACTGATAGTTTTTATCGGCAACAAAACAGCCTTCTATGCGATGCCATTGGTTATCTGTGCGGATTACCTTTGGCTCGGTTATTCTAACCCACGATGGGTACGTCAGGTTATCAGGTGGATTGGTGCTTACCGGATAAAAAACAAGCGTGTCTGAGAATGCCATTGATAAATTATTGCTCTCTAGTATGTCAGATGGACCAAGCGCCATAGTTGTATTCCTATTAAAAGCATAAAACTCCCCGCAATAAAGTTTGCTTTGAACCAACGGTCGATTTAATTGAACCTCTAAGTATTCTTTATATTCATTTTTGAAGTCTTTAAAGATTGATGCGGTAATTATCCCTGTCATCGCACTACCAATTCGGGTTTGTTTATTAATCCTGTTTGGGTTTATGTCACAACTTATATCTATATCGGTGCGCCAATAATCTGAAGTTGTTGGTATTGGCTGAATCCAGTTCTCCAGGATATCTTGTATAAAAAACTCATTCACTTTGCAGGGCAGCTTCTTGTAGTTTTCAAAACTTTGGTTGGGCACCAAATTCTGTGCCTTTACATTAATTGAAATGCAAAAATTTACAAATACTATGATTATGCAAAATCTCATATCAATCTTTAGTACTCAATAACCCTACATTGTCTGACGCCCGAAGGCAGTAAAATCATTTCTGTAAGTTGCTATCTAACAACATGCGCCCATCCGTAAACCTCTTATTTAATAGGTTACGAATTTAGGTTTATAAATTGGAAACGGAAAGGGCTTTTTCAACATCAACAATGTAGTATTCCAGGTAGCCTTCAGTTACATTGATATTGCTGATCGGCTCTAGGTGAGGGTTGATGATGGTGAAGTGCTCATACACAATGTGTTTGCCATCGGGGTGCCAAGAGGGCGATGCACAGTGCAGCCTGAATGGTTTTCTGTTATTGCTAAACAGGTAGCTTGGCAAAATACGCTTTGCATTTGTGCCATCACTATTCATGACCCAAACCCCCTGAAAGTTGCTATATACCAAGCGAGTGCCGTCTGGGCTATACTGTAGATCATTGGGATTAGAATCCTGAGGGGGTATTATATCTTCCAAAGGTGTTCCGCCTATTGACTTAAAAGTTCTAAAAAACGGCTTATCATTTCTCACGATACCTATTACCTCATCCCTCGCAGGGTTCCAATCATAAAAGCCCGCCTGCATGTCATAAAAATTTACATTTCCATTTTCATACACGCCAAAAGTATTCTGATTATCAAGTGTAGCATTCGCATTCAGAAACCCAATTTTTTTGCCATCTGGGCTATAGGCCACAGGCCCACCACCTATGCTGGCCGAAACTTGCTTAACATTATTTCCACTGCTATCAGCCTCGTAAATGTTGCCAAGAGACATGAGCGACCGCGCATAGTTGAAAACAAGGCGCGCACCATCGGGCGACCAGTCAGGACTAAAGCAAAGTTCTTTTACTAGTTTAAATTTTTTAGTCTTTAGGTAGAACAAATAAAGGCCAAATGGTTTAGGCGCGTCAGTTGAAGCAACATTAGTATTAACAAAGGCGAGTTTAGTGCCATCAGGACTCAACTTTGCCGAACGATCATTATAAGCATACGCCTTTGGTGGATAATAGAACTTAAGGCCTGGGATGGGATCACCTTCAAAGAAAATATCAGGCTTGGGGTCGTCTTTGCAAGAAGAAAGCAGAGCTATGAAACCTAGACATACAATGCCTAAGAGTTTATTTGAGATGTTTAATTTCGTATAATTTCCAATTGTAATCATACCTATTTGGTTATAGCATACTTTAATCCCACCGAAAGTGAAATTCCATAGTGCCGTGGTCTTATCCCTGCTAAATAGTTGTCGTTGGAAAAAGTAGTAAAACTTTGCTGATAGGCAAGTGAGGTAAATAAGAAAGCTCTACTTTTTATTTTACAGCCACCACCAAGTTCAATTATGCCAGCAATGTCAAACTGTGCCGGCTGGCTTCCTATATATCGAGTAAAAGCTGGGTCAACTATGTAAGAATAGATATCTATTTTTATGCTAGACTCCCGCAAAATGGATGGAGTCAAACCCAGATTTACAAATCCATAAATTTTGTCTCCTATCCGATATCCTGCTTTGATGGGCATAGACAAATAGTTGTATTCATATCTTGATCTTTCGGTTCCACTGAGTGATCTAGAGTATATTCCTCCACGATCTCCAAGAAATCCATATTGGGCATAAAGTACATCGGCACTTAAAGAGAAATATTTTTTAAATAAATATTCATAGGTTAATCCGCCAATAAAACCCGTTTTACTTTCATGCAAGACTAAATCTGAAAGAGTAGTAGGCAAATTTATATTAGCCCAGTTTATCCCTCCCTTTATCCCAATAAGATGTTGTTGGGCATAGAGAGTTGAAAAATTTGTTATGAATAAAAACAAGACTATTTTTTTCATTGGTCTCAGTCGTTAGTTGAAACTATGCGCTTTCAGTGCAAGACTTTCAGTTTCTACAAATTTTAACCATCCATTGTAGAAGGCATTCACTACAAATAAAATTATGTTCATGACTTTAAAGAATTTCATTCTTTTTCGCAACCTATCGACTTCCAGTCGATAGTGGTTTAGTTTTTATAGCTCTTAAATAAGTTTTGCTTATTCTATTTTTTTGCTAATCAGCAGCAATTTGAATCAACTGCTTCATAAAAGTAGTTCTAAAAAGATTACAAAAGATATCGCATGCTTTTTTTTAGTGCTAAGAATTTTATTTTATCTTTTATGTGTTTTCAGCGAACCAAAGAAAGTGCGACAACGATTTTTAGATTGAGGGAATTCCACATACCCCATTTTCATGACATTCAAGCCAGTTTTACATAACAGTAATTGGTGACTTATAATGCTATAGAATACAGATCCCCTTTCTTAGTAGCTTCGATTTTTAGAACATCAGCGAGCACTAGCAAAATCAATTTGCGTGAAGCCTTAAATCGATTCAACCCTGTTAGCTCACGGAATTGCGGCAATGTTATCGTTTTGTTAAGCTCTAGATATTTCATCAAAGTGTTCTCCTCTTCGCCATACGTAAACTGAATATCTTTTTTCTTCCGCGTTCTGCGGATAATTTCTTCCATTTCGGTGCTTGCCTTGATGCTCATGTCGTTCACACGCACGTAGCTTTCCGAATGATCTTTATCTATGACAAAAAAATGTGGCCTCTTTTCGCTCTGTGGAATATCGTAGCGAACAATGAATTTATTTTCTGAAAGAGCGATGACAGATTCGTGATAAACCAATTGAGGCCTGCAAGATTTTTGAATGGCTTCCCAAATACCCATTGATTCTTCTTCGGGATACTTTACACCCAACACACTACCGTCATCATCCACACCAACTAACAAAGTACCGCCATGTGTATTCGCGAAAGCGATCATCTCTCGCACCACTTTTTCTGGGTGAGTAGCCCTTCGCTTGAACTCTAATTGAGTGCCTTCCCCTTGGGCGACCAACAGACGAAGCTCAAAGAGTTGTTCATCATCTATTTTAACGGCCTCAGAATTCTTTCGGAACATACTTTATCTTATCTTAGCTATTAATTCAGAAATAAAGTTATAATTTTTTAAATCTGAGTAATGGACGCCATTATATTGACAATACCCGATGAAGATATCTTAACAGATGATGAATTGTTCCGCATTTGCTCAGCAAATAAAGAGTTGCGAATTGAACGCGATGAACTTGGCCAACTCATCATTATGCCACTTGCAGGAAGTCTTTCAAGCAATAAAAATTTTATTCTAAATAGCTTATTTGGAATATGGGTAGAATCACATCCCCATTTAGGGGTGGGTTTTGATTCATCAGGCGGGTTTATTTTGCCAGATAGATCCATGCGCTCGCCAGATGCCGCTTGGATTAAAAAAGAACGTTGGGAAACCTTGACACTAACGGCACAAGAAAAGTTTGCCCCTATCTGCCCCGACTTTATTATCGAACTCAGATCAAAGTCTGATTCTTTGAATGAGCTAAAAAGGAAAATGGAAAAATGGATTTCCAATGGTTGTTTGTTGGCATGGCTCATTGACCCGATGAAAAAAAAGGCGTACATCTACAAGCCAACTACTCCTGTATTGGAAGTGATTGGGTTTGATAAAAAACTAAGCGGAGAAAACGTGCTTCCCGGTTTTGAGCTTGATTTGAAAAGGCTTTTTGTGAGTCTAATTTAGATTTTCGTTCCCCAATTCATCTTCTTCTTCACCTGGTTTAGGCATACTAAACATGCTGCTGAGTAAATCTTTAAACTGATGGCCCGCAGTTAAGTTGTGTTTGCTGATCAAACTGTATTCGGCTAAGCCATGCAGGGCAAACTCCATCAAGAATAGTTTCATGTATGCTTCTTGACCTTTATGGAATTCGTTGATGAGATCGAGCAAGCCTGGCACGGCACGCAGAGCCTTTTCATAATCGGCATTGCTCAAGTCGTGAAGTAAGTCCACCATGTTGCCATCGCCAAACCAGTTCGTGATTTTTTTGTAAGGGCTTTTTTCTTTTTGCTTGCGAAATTTATCTGGATCGGGAAAGTAATTCAAAAATTGGGTGCGGATGGCTTTGCCCACTAAATTCTGCGCCACGATGCCAGGGCCTTCTTGCTGGCCTTCATACACCAACTCTACCTTTCCTGTGATGGATGGAATGACGCCAACGAAATCGGAAATTCGGATGACCGTATTTTTTTCTTGGTTAATAATGCTTCTTCGCTCGGCTGCGGCCACTAAACTTTCATAGGCAGAAATAGTCAAGCGTGCAGACACACCACTCTTGGCATCAACAAATTCGCTCTTGCGCGCCTCGATGGCGATTTGCTCTACTAAGTCTTTTGTTACTTCCGCTCCAGAAATAATTTTCTTTTGCTCATCGCGGATGTTGGCTTCTTGTTGTGTTATCTTCTTTCCAATATCCATCGTCTTGGGATAGTGGGTAATAATTTGACTATCGATCCGATCCTTCAATGGCGTAACAATGCTGCCTCGATTGGTATAGTCCTCTGGGTTGGCGGTGAATACAAATTGAATATCCAATGGCAATCGCAATTTGAATCCACGGATTTGAATATCGCCTTCTTGCAAAATATTGAACAACGCTACTTGAATCCGCGCTTGCAAATCGGGCAATTCATTGATCACAAAAATACTTCGGTGCGAGCGAGGTATCAATCCAAAATGGATCACACGCTCATCGGAATAAGGAAGTTTTAATGATGCGGCCTTGATCGGATCCACATCGCCAATCAAATCGGCAATGGAAACATCTGGCGTGGCGAGTTTTTCTGTGTAGCGATCATCGCGGTGCAGCCACGTGATGGGCGTGCTATCTCCCAGCTCATTTATCTTATCGCGCCCAAAGCGTGAGATAGGATGGAGCGGGTCGTCATTTAATTCAGAGCCTTCTATGACAGGAATGTATTCATCCAACAAATTCACCATCAATCGCGCCAAGCGAGTCTTTGCTTGACCGCGCAAGCCTAGCAAGTTTATATCATGACCAGCTAAAATAGCCCGCTCCAAATCTGGTATCACGGTTTCCTCATAACCCCAGATTCCTTCAAAAACATTTTCTTTGTTTTTTAATTTTTGGATCAGGTTGAAGCGGAGCTCGTCTTTGATTGTCTTAAATTGGTAGCCAGCTTTTTTTAAATCACTCAGTGTTTTGATATTTTGTGGTGTGTTGTTCATTTCTGTGATAAGAAGTTAGAAGTTGGAATTTAGAAGTCAGAATTGGCCTTGCCCTTAGCACTACAAATTTTTGGTACGGTTCTTTTTAAAATCTTCAAACACCAAATTGCCTAATCCCTGCAAGCTACTGTAATAGGCGTTGCCATTATTGGCTTTGGTGAACTCGCGCACGAAGGCTTTGAGGTATGGATCGGTGGCAATCATAAACGTGGTGACGGGTACTTTTATTTTTCTGAGTTGAGTGGCCAAGCTCAAGGTTTGGTTCAATATTTTTTGATCGAGTCCAAAACTGTTTTTGTAATACTTGATCCCTTGCTTGATGCACGTGGGCTTGCCATCGGTGATCATGAAGATTTGTTTGTTGCTATTTTTCCTGCGCCTCAATATATCCATTGCCAGTTCCAATCCTGCTACGGTGTTGGTGTGAAAAGGTCCGACTTGCAAGTAGGGAAGGTCTTTGATTTCGATCTGCCAAGCGTCATCGCCAAACACCAAAATGTCTAACGTGTCTTTGGGATATTTTTTGGTGATGAGTTCGGATAAAGCCATCGCCACTTTTTTGGCTGGCGTGATACGGTCTTCGCCATACAAAATCATGGAGTGCGAAATATCGATCATCAACACCGTGGAGGTTTGCGTTTTGTATTCGCTTTCCATCACCTCTAGGTCTTCTTCGGTCATCATGAATTCCTCCAAGCCGTGGTTGATCTGTGCATTGCGCAATGAATCGGTCATGGAAATTTGTTCTATCGAATCTCCAAATTCGTAATCGCGTCTATCGGTGGTGGCTTCATCACCTCTGCCACTGTGGTGTGTTTTGTGATCTCCGCCTTTAGATTTTTTTAACTTCCCGAAAATTTCTTCCAACGCGGATTGGCGGAGGTTCTGTTCGCCCTTGGGTTTAAGTTTAAATTCTCCATCAGGGCCAGCATCTGAAATGTATCCGTTCTTCTTAAGATCTTCTATAAAATCTCCGATACCGTATTGATCATTGGTAAGTCCATGTTGTTTATCCACCTCGGTGAGCCATTGCAATGCTTCGCCCACGTTGCCAGCTGTAATCAAAATCAATTGCATGAAAACCTTTAGCAACCGTTCGAAATCGCTTTTTTCGCTTTCAGGTGGAGGTGTATATTTTGTAAAGCGATGACCGAGCATGTAAAAAACATTTAAGATTTAGGATTTTTGACTTAAGATTTAAAGCGTAATCATCTTAAATCTTTAACTTTTTGATCCTTTTGCAGCTAAATAACCAAATAATTGGGCAATCTGTTTCCAATTGTACTAAACTTTGTTTGGCATAGGTGATCCAACTGGCAAATTTGTCTATTTATGGAACTCATGTAAGGATTTTCTCGTTCAGAACAATATTATAGCAATAGATTCGTCTAACTTTGTATAAGCTTTAATCAGTTAATTATGAAAAAATCAGTTGCGCTTTTAATCTTGGTGACCACGGTATTGGTTTCGGCATGTAGCTCTTACACTTGCCCTACCTATTCCAAAGCTCCACAGAAAACAGCAGAGAAAGGGTCTAGGATTTAAAAGTCCTGCATTTTTGAAAATACCATCGCCACTTGAGTTTCAAGTGGCTTTTTAGTTTTAGGCTGTTGCCTTAGTGCTTTCCTGCGCGGCCTTCTCCAATATCCGCTCATAATAGTTTTCATAAAGCGGAAGGATGTTTGATATGTCAAATTCTTTGGCGCGCTTGAGGGCGTTCTCTTTAAACTTTGGCAAGTTGTTTTTGTCCAGGATGAAAAGAGAATTGCGCGTCATGTCTTCTACATCGCCCACGTTGCTCATAAAGCCAGTAACACCTTGAATATTCAATTCAGGCAAGCCACCTGTGTTGGAGGAGATCACGGGCACTTCACAAGCCATTGCTTCTAATGCAGCCAGACCAAAGCTTTCTTTTTCGGATGGCATTAAAAATAAATCGGCCACCGACAATACTTCTTCAACCGCTTCTTGTTTTCCTAGAAAACGCACATCGTTATTGATGCCCAGATCAAGTGCTTGCTTTTCTGCCTTCGAGCGTTCAGGGCCATCGCCAATCATCAATAGTTTGGCTGGGATTTCTTTTTGGATGTTGTAAAAAATGTCAACTACATCTTTGATACGTTTCACCTTACGAAAATTGGATGTATGCACAATCAACGATTCGCCATTGGGGCAAATGGCCTTTTTGAAATGATCTTTCTTTTGTTTTTTAAATTTTTCTAGGTCAATGAAGTTGGGGATCACTTCAATATCACGGGTAATTTTAAAAAATTGATAGGTTTCTTTTTTTAAATCTTCCGAAACGGAGGTTACGCCATCCGATTGATTGATACTGAAGGTAACAACGGGTTCATAAGAAGGATCTTTTCCAACCAATGTAATATCAGTTCCGTGCAACGTGGTGACTACGGGAATATAAATACCTTCTGTTTTTAAAATCTGCTTGGCCATGTAGGCAGCCGATGCGTGTGGGATGGCGTAATGAACGTGCAACAGATCTAGCTTTTCACTTTTTACTACACTCACCATTTTGCTGGCCAAGGCCAGTTCGTAAGGAGCATATTCAAAAAGTGGGTACGAGTGGAAATCCACTTCATGATAGAAAAGATTCTCGTTTAAAAAATCTAACCTACTAGGCTGGCTATAGGTAATGAAATGGACTTTATGCCCTTCTTTGGCCAAGGCTTTGCCTAACTCGGTGGCTACCACGCCACTTCCCCCAAAGGTGGGATAACATACAATGCCTATTTTCATATTGTTCAGGTTCTGAGCTTTTGACTTAAACCCCGTAATAGGGTATAAAGTTTCGTGAATTAGAGTAGTTGACCTGATCTAGGCAACTTAATTCTGTGTAAGAAATAAAATTTAAGAATTAGGCCGAAGGAATTGGAAGTAAAGAAAAGAGTGCAGTCTATATTTATTATTTGGGCAATCCTGCAAGGGAAAGCATTTTAGCTCCCTTTTCCATTTTCTTTTTAAAAAAAGGAGTATCTTCAATGCTATCGAGCTTTTTGCTGATCTTGATTTTTGAAGCTTGTCTAGCTAACTGTGACAGTGTCGTTTTCCCTATTTTTTTCATAACACAACAAAGATACTATCTTTTCTTTTTTATTAAAAACGCTTCGTAATCGCGGTCTTTTTCAAAAGGCTCCCACGATTTTCGTATAAATCCAAAGACTTCAAAATCGTTCCTGATTTCTTCTAAATTGTTTGCTACACCCATACGGTAAAGCCTTGTACGGGTTTTAGTACTGCCGGTTGCGAAGACGTAACAATTCGAATGTTTTTCATAGAACTTGTAAACAGTTAACGCAACAGTAGCCAGTACTTTTTGACTGTCTTGATTATTGGTTATAGCGGTATCATTGATTTCTCCAGTAGCATCGACATCACCAAAACCCAGATTGAAAACAGTTGGATTGTCCTCAAATGGTTTAAAGACAACCTGCTTTTTTATTTTCCCTTTTGGACCTTCACTATAAAATTCAAATTTCAAAAATGAACGAGAAGCTTCAACGTAATACTTATCATACTTCATGCTTTTCTCTTTAGTTCGATAGCATTGGGAGGCTTTGGCTTTTTTAATTTGCTCTCGGGAGAAAATAGAATACTCAAAGAAATCAAGTCAAACATTTTATAAAACCTACCCGTTGGCCCTAATTCAATGTCTTGTTGTATCTGAGCTTCCTTTTTTTCTTCGATGGGAATGAGTAGAGCCTTTTTCATTTTTAAATATTCGACTTTATTTTTTTACTACGAAGGCGCAGAGACGCTACTTGTTTGTTTTAGGTTTTTCATTGTGCCACTGTGCCTTCATGGCAAAATTCGCCCCAATTTTTCGTGGTCAGGCACAGCCTAATCCAAAGTTACTTTTATTTTTGGCAATAATTAAAAATAGCTTGATAGATCACATCTTGTATGCGTGGACGGATATTGGCGTTTAATATTTTATTGTTGGTCATTTCTGGATACACGCGGTTGGCCAAAAAGATGTAGACTAAATTAAACTCGGGATCGATCCATACGCAGGTGCCTGTGAAACCCGTGTGACCAAATGTTTTTGCGGAAGCATAAATGGATGTGGGACCTGCGGGTTCGCTGGGCATTGATTTATCCCAACCCAAACCTCTGCGGCTCCCTTCGTATTGTTTGGTGGTGAAGAGGTCGAAGGTTTCTGGTTTAAAATAATGAAGGCCTCCGTATGTTCCTTTTTGCAACCACATCTGCGCGAGTTTGGCGAGGTCATTGGCGGTGCTGAAAAGCCCTGCGTGGCCTGCAATGCCTCCGTGCATGGCTGCACCTTGGTCATGCACATAGCCGATCAATAATTTTCTGCGAAAGAGTTTATCATTTTCGGTAGGGGCAATTTGTGTAGCGGGAAATTTTTGTCGTGGCAAATAGCCAACGGTGTATGCGCCCAATGGTTCATAGATGTTTTGCTCTAAAAAATCTTCCATGGGTTGGTTCAATATTTTTTCGGCTAAATGCTGGAGCATGTAAAAACCCATGTCGCTGTAGCGATAATCAAATACAGTGCGAGGTGGTTTCTCGCGCACTTTGGCTTTGATGATCCATTGCCACAAGCTGTCTTTCATAACCTTGGAGGCGAACAAATCATCGGCTACGGGAAAGGGAAAGGCTTCGCTTTTTTCTTTGCTGTAGTATTCGGGCAGCAGCGTAGAGTCTTTTACCGTTTGTGCCCAAAAAGGCAAGAACGGCCACAGCCCCGCTTGGTGTGTGAGAATGTCTTTGATGATAAAATCTTTTTTGTTGGATTCTTTCAGTTCGGGCAAATAGAAGGAGATTTTTTTGTTGATGTCGATGAGTCCTTTTTCGTGCATGAACATGACGGTTTGAAGGGTGGCCGACACCTTTGTCACTGAAGCGAGGTCGTAAATCGTTTCGTCTGTTACTGGATTTTTCTTGTCGTAAGTAAAATGGCCTAGCGATTGCTCGTAAATTATTTTTCCGTCTTTGGCAATCAGCACTTGGCAGCCAGGTGTAGAGCCAATGTCGATGGCTTCTTGCATGATGGTTTTTATTTTCTCTAATGTTTTGCTGTCCATGCCCGCTTCTTCTGGTAGCGAATAGGAGAAACGATCATTGGTTTCGGAAGTGATTCCTTGGCCTTCTTTCAGCGAGTCGGTAATGGTTAAAGGCAATTCGCCTTGGCTGTGGAGGCCACCGAAAATAATTTGTGCAGTAGTCTTTAAAACTAAATCTTCATCTGAGTAGGCTGCCAGTAAAGTGGGTTGTTGATCAAGAAATTTTAAATCTTCGGGGTCGCCAAAAGAGCAAACGATGACTTCATGATGAATAGAAAGTTTTTTTATAATCGGTGCGATTTGAAGTAGAAAACCTTTTGAGGAAGGGAAGAGGCTAACTACGATTACGTTTGCCTTCAATAGCTTTTTTTCCAGATCAAGTGTGTCTTTGAGTGTGGTGACAGAAAACTTTTCGAAGGGCGCATACTTTTGTAAATAATGATTGAATTCGTTGACTTCTTCTTTTCCAAAAGTAATGGAAGCAAATTTTTTGTTCTCTAATAACTTTATTGGAATAACATCTGCCGAATTTTTTAGCAAGGTGATGGAAGCTTGCACTAAACGATGTTGAAGTAATTTAGCTTCTGGCGAATTTAATTTTGATAACACATTGTCGGTATTGATGGTAGATTTTTTTAATAAGCCAGCATCAAACTTGGCAGACAATATTTTTTTTACCGAAGCATTCAGCTGCGCTTGTAGCTTCTTGTCTTTCTTTACTGCTTTTATAACTTTTTTAACAGCGGCAGCCAAGTTTTCAGGCTGAACCAAAATATCATTGCCCACGGTGAAGCCCAGAAGTTCAGCATCGCCTGATTGGTTCTTGTCGGTGATCTTTTTTAAATAGGGTATTTCTGCGAGGGTGAGGCCGTTGAATTTTAATTTGTTCTTTATCACTTCGGTCACAAAAAGCTCTGAGATAGGCGCGGGGATGGGCTTCCGCTTTCCTTGCAAAACAAAATCGAGGTGAGAGGTGAGTAGGCCATCGATATTTTCGGCCATTAATTTTTGATAAGGATAAAACCCAATGGTATCGATTTGATTGGCATCGAAAACGATTGAGCTATCTTGAATAACGATGTGCCTTTCTTTTTTAGGATTGGCCAAGTGTTTCGCGAAAGCCAATACACCACTTTGCTTTAGGCCTTTCATCAGCCAGCTTGATTTATTGGTCACTCGTTTTTTATTGGCTCCAAAGTAGCGCAGTGTGCCGGGGTAGAGATCATCACTGATATGAATGTCAGCATTGGGTGCGAAGTTGATGTAGAGGCCGAGCGTTTTCATTTGGTTGCCGATCTCTTGCCCTAATTGAAAAATCAGACTGTCGTTTTTTATTGCACCTAGTGCCAATGGTTTTGGAAAACTGATGGTGCTGTCCAGCGATTGTCCTAAGCCCCACTCGGCATCGATGGCCGCGAGCATGGGCACTTTGGATTGGGCTTGGAGTTTATTTAAAAAGTGGGCGTGACTAACCGCCCCTCCGCGCGTTATCAATAAGCTACCTGGTTTGTATTTTTTTATTTGGTCGAGCAGCAGTTCTTTTTCTTGTTGGCTTGCAGTGGAAGAAGCGGGGAGCATGAACAGTTGGCCGATTTTTTCTTGCACGTTAAGGGTTTGGAAAACGCTATCGACCCATTGGGTTTTGGTTTGGGCGAGGGAGGTGAATTGACAAATAATGAAAAAGCATATTAATGAAATTTGCAAATGCTTAATCCTCGGTCTGTGTCCGCACAAACCGAAATTTATTAAGCGCAGTGATCTGTGGAGACACAGACCACGGAGAACACACAGACCACGTGAGATGAACGAATAAATGAGCAGTATCTTCGTGCGGGCATCGGCCAGGGATAGAAGTGGAAAGACTGCCAATCGGTGAGGGATGGTCGAAGCGCAAAGTATGTTGGTTCTGACCGGACCACTCGAAGCGAGTGGCAGGCTTGGAACGGATAGCCCGGTGCCGCTGCGCCTCGCGAGGCAGGCCGCCAAATACCTCACCCCATTTGAGGGCGTGCTGCTTTGTAGTGTATCGCTGCCCCTCTCCAGAGGAGAGGGGAATGAAAATCGTGCGGCTTGGGCTTGGAGACCGTTGATAAGCCATTGCAAACAAGCCTGTGGCGTGTGGCGTGTAGCTTGCAGCGATTTTTCTTTGGACAAAACTTTTTTCGCCATTAGGCCGTTTGGTTTTTGTAACTTTGCTGCCGCGAAGCTACCAGTCATTTAGGTTAAAAGGAAAGGCTATGAAAATTATATCGTTATTCACCAAAGCGCCCCAGCACCAGAAGTTCAACTACAGGCCGCGCTACTACGACCCGACCAAAGATGAGATGGCGGAGCGCGAGGAGCGGATAAGAAAAGAAATAGCGCGTGAGCGGGGTGAGTTGCAAGACGATGTGGGACATAGGACTAGGATTGCGGGGTCGTTTCAGGCGGCACGAAAGCGATCGAAGCCTACGGCTGAGAAGAGTGCGGTGTTGATGCGCTTCGGGGTAATATTATTCATGGTGCTATTGTTGTTTGCGTTTTTGCAATGGGGCAAGCCTGCGCTGTATGGGGCGGTTGTGTTTATTCCGATTTATCTTTACATAAAGTTTAAGGGCATTAAAAAAGTTGACAATTAACAAATGGGCAATTGACAATATTCGTGCTTTGTCAATTGCCCATTTGTCAATTGTCAATTCATTCTTTTGTATAAAGTGTTCACATAAAAAAAATGCCCGATATCATCCAACTTCTTCCTGATTCCATCGCCAACCAGATAGCGGCTGGCGAGGTGGTGCAGCGGCCAGCATCGGCTGTGAAGGAGTTGATGGAAAATTCTATTGACGCGGGTGCTACGCAAATTACATTGATTGTTAAGGAGGGGGGCAAGGTGTTGATTCAGGTGATCGACAATGGGCAAGGCATGAGCGAGACGGATGCGCGCATGAGTTTAGAGCGGCACGCGACTTCTAAAATTCGCAAGGCCGATGATTTGTTTACGTTGCGCACGATGGGCTTTCGTGGGGAAGCATTGGCCTCTATTGCTGCGGTGGCGCAATTTGAAATGAAGACGCGCATGGCGCACCAAGACCTCGGTACGTTACTACTGGTGGAAGGAAGTGAAGTGAAAAAGCAAGAGGCGGTGGCGTGCGATAAGGGAACGAGCATCAGCATCAAAAATCTTTTTTATAATATTCCTGCGAGGAGAAATTTTTTAAAATCCAATTCGGTGGAGATGCGCAATATCATTGATGAGTTTCATCGATTGGCATTGGCAAACCCTGAAATTGCATTTACACTGGTGCAAGGCGATGAAGTGATTTATGAGTTGGCATCCAGTAAATTGAGTCAGCGCATCGTTTCAATTTTTGGAAAAAATTATCAACAACAATTGGCACCTGCTAGTGAGGAGACTTCGCTGGTGAAAGTAACGGGCTATGTGGGCAGGCCTGAGTCGGCTAGAAAGACGCGGGGCGAGCAATTTATTTTTGTCAATCAACGATTCATTCGCAACAACTACCTTGGCCATGCAGTGACGAGTGCCTACGAAGGTTTGTTGCCCGATAACAGTTTTCCGTTTTACGTTCTTTTTATTGAGATTGACCCCAAGCACATTGACGTGAACGTGCACCCGACCAAAACGGAAATAAAATTTGATGATGAGCGCGCGGTGTATGGTGTGGTGTGGTCGGCTGTGAAGCAGGCATTAGGTGTTCATCACTTGGCACCTGCCCTCGACTTTCATGACGATGTGAACCTGACGAGCAAGTTGAACAACCAATCGATTACCAAAGAACAATATTTTGATGAGCAGTTTTCTTCTTCGTTGAATCGCTCTAACTTACAGAACTGGGAAAAAGTTTTTGAGCAAGAAAGCAACTCACGGTTGTTTGATAAAGTAGAGCCACGGCCTACGATGGAGCTTCGGTTTGAGAGCGCGATGAACAAACCCGTTGCACCTCTGGCCATAGAAAACGAGACGGGCATTTTTCAATTTCAGCAAAAATATATTGTGCGGGCGGTGCGGCAGGGGCTGATGATTATTGACCAGCAGGCAGCACATGAGCGGGTGTTGTTTGAAAGATATTTGAGCCAGCTAAAAAGTAATTCTGGTAATAGCCAGCAAAGTCTGTTTCCGCAAACTGTTACATTCACCACCCCCGATTTTGCGCTATTGATGGAAATGGAGAAGGAAATTGTGGCACTTGGTTTTAGATTTGAAGTATTTGGAAAGAGCGCGTTGCTGATCTCTGGCACTCCGGCCGATGCGAAGGGGAGCGAGAAGGAATTGTTGGAAGGGCTACTGGAGCAGTTTAAAAAGAACCAGCAGGAGCTGCAATTGCCCGTGCAAGAGAACTTGGCGAGGGCTATGGCCAAGAGAACGGGTATTAAAGTAGGCCAAAGGTTGGGAGCAGAAGAAATAAATGGCTTGGTGGAACGTCTCTTTGCGTGTAGCAATCCCAATTATTCCCCGGAAGGGAAGCCAACATTTTTTACTTTTGACTCGTCTAAGATGGAAAGTTATTTTAATCGTTAAGAAAGATCATGTTTAATATTACACCACTTGTCCGCACATTAATCATTATCAATGTCGGCATTTTTTTATTGCAAAGCTTATTGGCCAATCTTCATATTACAGAGTATATGTCTTTGTGGGATATTCATTCTGGGTTGTTCCGCCCGTATCAATTTTTTACTTACATGTTTGCACATGGTGGGTTCGGTCATATCTTTTTCAATATGTTGGCCTTCGCCTCTTTTGCCCCTGTGCTAGAAAGCCATTGGGGAGAGAAGAAGTTTTTACTTTTTTACATTGCCACAGGCATTGGCGCAGGAGTAATTTATGCAGGTGTTAACTTTTTCTTTCCTGGAAGCGGTGGATATATGTTAGGCGCATCGGGCGCGTTGTATGGAATATTGATGGCCTTTGGAATGTTGTTCCCCGATTTGGAGTTGATGCTTTTGTTTCCGCCCATACCCATCAAAGCTAAGTACATGGTTTTTTTGATGGGCTTTATTACGTATGCCATGGATCGATCTGGCACTGTTGCACACTTGGCGCACTTTGGTGGTGCGTTCGTGGCGTTCTTGATAATAAGTTATTGGAAGACGCGGGGTAAGTAAAAACGCTGTAACTTTACAGGGTGAGATTCTGTTTACTCATTAACTAACAGAAAGTAGATGCTAGAAGAATTCAAAAACGCCTTTCAGCGGCCCAACAATGCACATGCACAGTTGATCATCATCAACGTGGTGGTGTTTATCGTGTTGGGTGTGATCATGGTGATTTCAGAGATAGCAGGATTTACTTCTTTCTTCAGCGCTATTCATGGACAGTTTCAAATCCCTGCAAAGATGGGTGAGTTTGTTACTCGACCTTGGACATTGCTTACTTATGCATTTGCGCATGACCTCACAGGTATTTTACACATCCTCTTCAATATGCTTACGCTATATTGGTTTGGAAAATTATTTGTAGAATACTTGGGTGGAGATAAACTGATTGCCTTGTATGTATTGGGCGCGATTGCTGGTGCGGTGTTTTATTTATTGTCATATAATCTCATTCCGTATTTTGTAAATCAATCTGTTGCACACAACATTGTGATGGTGGGGGCTTCGGCCAGCATCAACGCGATTGTGGTTGCTGCGGCTACGTTGTTACCAGATTATACTTTCTTCTTATTGTTCTTTGGCGCGGTGCGGATCAAATACATTGCGGCCATTATTGTTTTCCTTTCCTTTTTAGGAACGATTGGTTCTAATGCAGGCGGAAACCTTGCACACTTGGGCGGAGCGTTGATGGGTTTCGTTTACATCAAACAAATGCAAGTGGGTGTGAATTGGGGAGGATGGATTACCTCAATTATAGATTGGGTGAAAGGCTTGTTTCAATCGCGACCCAAAGTAAAAGTAACGTATAGAAAAGAAGAGCTTAAAGTAAAAAAAGCCACAACGGGTGTGAGCAAAGCATCTCAAGAGGAGATTGATACTATCTTGGATAAGATTTCGGATCGTGGGTATGAGAGTTTGTCTAAAGAAGAGAAGGAGAAACTTTTTAATGCGAGTAAGAAGTGAGTTTATAGAAAATCAATTCTGTCATTCATCTATTCGTCTCTTTATTTTTAAAAAGCCTTTCCCCTTTTTTCGTCAGCACATATTTACCGGTTTTGGCGGCCCCTTTAAAGATCACCAAGTTAGCATCTTTAAGGTATTTCATGTCGCGTTGGGCGGTGGTGCGCTCTATTTTAAAGTGTTTTTTGAGCCCTTCCAGCGATAGCCCTTTCTGAAAATATAACAGTATAATCTCACTTTTGAGCCTCTCTTTGATGTTTTCGGTGACCGTTTTGCTCACTAAATTATTTACAGCCTCACTTACAGCCTCACTTACAGCCTCATTGATTTTCTTGGAGACATCTAGCTCAAGCTCGTCCAAAGGAATGATTGTTTTGAACGTGCTACCCTCACGGAACACTGGCTTTTTGCCAGGTGAATAATGTTTTAAGTATTTGGTGACATTGAGAACGCCTGACCCCAGTTCGTCCACATGGCCAAGCTGAATAAAGAACTTAGCAATGGTCGGATTTTTGGGGAAGGGGGCAAAATTATCAGGGTCAATAAAACCTTCGCCATGCGGATTATTGGCGTTCTCTGTTTCTACCCGGTCTTTATAGATGATAAAAGTAGTGGGATGTGCATTGATATACTCGCGATGCACGATCAAGTTCGCTACGATTTCGCGAAAAATTTTTGTGCGAAGACTTACTCGCTGATCGCCTTCCATAAAAAACTTATCGGGCAGGTGTTTGGCAACGAAGGCCATGACCTGATCATAAGCTTCTATTAAATTAGTCTGTATATATTCCCGATCATCATACCGATCAGTATTTACTTTGCGCAGCAACGCATCAATTTTATAGTGAGGCAAAATCTGTTGGATCACCCAATCTTTGCCAAATAAAAGAGCTGCTGCCAATGTGTATCCTTCTTGTCCAGTTTGTTGATCTCTTTTCCATAGACTAGCTACTTGAAGCAGACTCACATTAGTAAGAGTAAGCCAAGGATGAGTAGAGTTATTGCTCCTTATTAAGTTTCGAACAATTGAAAATAGTTCGGGCTTAAAATCCTCAAAGCGAAGAGCAGGATAAATTAATTCCTCTGTATAATAGGAGCGCTTGCGATTATAGAGTTGAGCAATTTGCTGCGGCTGTGTTACCCTAAAATCTCCATCATTGCTGCGATCATAAACAACGCCACTGCTTTTATGCACTTGCGAACTGCTCGGCACTTGAATATGGATAACCGTTTGATTATTGATCGAATGAGTTTGAGGAAATAAAATAAATGGAGGGTCAAGTTTCTGAGGGTTGTTGGAAAGATTGACCAAGTTTGTTTTCAGTGCTTCGATCCTTTCTTCTTCCACACCTGTTATTCTCCCATCATCGGCCACACCCAATAAAATATCTCCCCCTTCGCGGTTCAGCATGGCGCAAATCGTTTCAAAAAGATTGGCAGGCAACTCATGCCGAGATTCCTTGAACTCCAAGCGGATATTCTCCTTTTGCTGAACTAATTTTTTTACGCGCTCTTTGCTCATTTCAGTGAGTAATGTAAAAAAACTTTTACGCTATCGCCTTTGCAATCCCAAAAGCTGCCGCTGCCGCTGCCGCACCAATCAATGTCACACGCAATGCTCCTTTCAACAACGGTTGACCTGTGAGTTTGCTCTTCACCAATCCAAATACAATCAAGCAAATTAACGTGATGATGCTGGAATAAATCAATCCATCCTGCGCAGTGGCTGTAAAGAAATAAGCACTTAATGGAATGAGACCACCAATGATGTAGCTCACTGCAATGATAAACGCACTTTGTTGTGCGCGATTTTTATCAGGTCGTTCCAGCCCTAGTTCAAAGCGCATCATAAAATCAACCCACTGCTTTGGTCGCTTCGCCATCTCGCGGGCAATCTTCTCTTGTAGTTCTTCGCTGACACCGTATTCGGCAAAAATTTCTTTTGTCTCGGCTATTTCAATCTCGTGCTTGTGCACGATCTCATCGTACTCTCTTTGCTCTTCGGCATCATAGTGTTCAATCTCAGTGCGACCCGCTAGGTAGCCGCCCAATCCCATGGCAATGGAGCCAGCGGCAATCTCTGCCAAACCAGCTGTGATCACAATGTCTGTTGAATTCACCGCACCGCTCAATCCTGCTGCCAATGCGAAAGGTACAGTAAGTCCATCGCTCATGCCAATGACAAAGTCGCGTACTTTTTCAGAGCTTTGGAAATGTTCTTCCATGAAATTGAAAATTTTAGGAAAGTTACAAAAAAGAAAACCCTTGAGCATTCAAGGGTTTTCAAATCACATTTATTTTTTGCTTTATTTCTCGCTTAGTCGGCAGTAATGGTGTACGTTCTGCGGAAGGTAGTTACAGTGATCACCTTATCACACGTTCCATCTCCATAGTCAACCGTTCTTTTGCGTTCACCAAAACCGCCTAACTTAGTTGTTTCAACCACACCAGCCACTCGGGCAAAGTTACCTTGTTTGGCACAAGCAAAGTCAACAATAATAGGGGAGATGATTTCATGAGTGAACGTGCGGCCAGTGGACGATAGCCCAGTTAATGTACCTGTGATTCTATATTTGTTGTTGTCAGGATTGCTGTCACCTGCGCCATCTGTCCATTCGCGTGTGCGTGAGCCATTGAAGGTCACATATTTTCCATTGGGGAAAGTGATCTTCAAATCAGTCACCCTGCGTGTAGATTGCAAGTTGCCGGCAGGATTTTTTGAAATATCGCGAAGTTCTATCATACCTGTCACGCTCTTGTTGTTCACTTTATAATTGTCAAAAGTGATGGTGCGGTTCGCGAGGCTATCGCCCAATGTAGAGCTATAAAGAATAATGATTTTCCCACTACGAGTGCGACCGTATGCGCCTACGCAACCAGTACCAAAATCGATGGTAACGGTTTTGCTGATTTTATCATTGGTGACTACTGCGCAAGTGGGCAAGGACTTTTCACTTCTTCCACCCTTTGCATCAAACTCTGCTGAATAAGAAATTTGTGAAGCGTCATCGGCTTCGTTGTCTCCCACTGCCGAGTTTTCGGTGATGGCTTCTTCATCAGAAAAATCTTCTGATTTGTCTTTGCAGCTAACCATGCTCATGGTCATTACAATGGCTACTACTGCTATCTTTCTCAAAGAAAGATTGATCCAATTCGTTTTCATAGGTTGATTTGTTTGTTTTGTGCCGCTTGGACTGGTGCTGGTGCCTTAGGTTTAATCATTACCTGATTTTTTTAGCCTAGAGTCATTAACTGCATCATTTCTTGACTATAAGGGAGTCAAGTTGGCGTATTTCAAAATATAGCACCATTTCAGTACCATCCCCAAGGTTTATAAACTTTGGGGGTCTTTAGGCCGCAATATTTTGAAATACATCCAGCCAAACAAAAGGATAAAAATCCAAAAACTAAAGTTATTTTTGGTGCAATGATAAAGTTTGAGCAGTTTACTTTGAGTAACGGCCTGCGTGTGATTGTGCATGAAGACCCTACGGTGCAGTTGGCCGTGATGAATATTTTGTATGACGTAGGCTCACGCGATGAGGACCCCAACAAGACAGGTTTTGCACATTTGTTTGAGCACTTGATGTTTGGTGGCTCGGCCAATATACCAAGCTATGATGAACCGCTGCAATTGGTAGGTGGCGAGAATAACGCATTCACTAGCACAGACATTACAAATTATTATTTGACAGTGCCTGCTGCCAACATAGAAACAGGATTTTGGTTGGAGAGCGATAGGATGATGAGTTTATCGTTTGACCCAAATGTTTTGGAAGTGCAACGTAAGGTGGTGATTGAAGAATTTAAGCAGCGCTATTTGAATCAACCGTATGGTGATGTGTGGTTGAAGCTTCGACCGTTGGCATACCAAGCGCATTCGTATCAATGGGCTACAATTGGCAAAGAGATCAGTCACATTGAAAATGCTACTCTTGATGATGTGAAGAATTTTTTCTTTAGCCATTATTTGCCAAGCAATGCAGTGCTTGTAGTGGCGGGAAAGGTGACGGTAGATCAAGTAAAAAAACTATCAGAGAAATGGTTTGGGCCAATTCCTTCAGGAAAAAAACCAGTGCGAAAGCTGGTGCCAGAGCCAAGGCAAAATGCAAAGCGTGTATTGGAAGTGGAAGCGAAAGTGCCCGCGAATGCGCTTTACAAAACATGGCACATGGCAGGGCGATTTGACATTGATTATTACGCCTCGGATTTCTTGAGCGATATTTTGAGTCGTGGGCAATCGAGTAGGTTGTATCAGGCATTGGTGAAGGAGAAAGAAATTTTTACTTCGCTCTCTTCATTTGTGATGGGCACCGTTGACCCGGGGCTGATGGTAGTGAATGGACGCGTGAAGGAGGGAATTGATTTGAAAGATGCGGAAGGTGAGTTGGAGATGGTGTTGCAAAAATTAGTGCGAGATGGCGTGAGCCAAGAAGAATTGGAGAAGGTAAAAAACCAAGCCGAAGCTAGTTTGAAATTTGGCGAGGTAGAAGTGATGAATCGTGCAATGAACTTGGCGTTTGCTTCTTTATCGGGCGATGCGAATTTGATAAACCGAGAAGCGGACATCATGGAAAACATTTCGTTGGATGATATGAAGCGAGTGGCGAGTGAGATTTTGAGAGAAGAGAGTGCGAGTGTAATGTATTATAATGCAATTAAGTAACTTTGTGAGATGGACAAGAATATGATTTTGCGCATACTAAAGGAAGAGAAGCCAAAGCTCCAAGAAAAATATTTTATTGAGCAGGTTGGATTGTTTGGAAGCTATGCCACTAACAGAAACAATATTAAAAGTGATATAGATATTGTTTATGAGATGCAGCACGGGCACTATCTTGGGTTTGACGAAAAATCAAGTTTAGAAAAACATTTAAAATCAAGACTAAAGAAAAAAATTGATTTGGTAAGTTTGAAATACATGAATCCAGCTATTCGGGTGAAAGCAGAACCTGATATTGTATATGTTTAGCGATAAGAATCTCGCTTATATTCTCACTACGCTCGAAGCCATCGAGAAGATCAATCTCTATACGAAGGATTTTAATGACCCAGAAGTGTTTTATGAAGCAAATGATCAATTGAATTTCAATGCCACCTATAATTTATTGATTGTAGTAGGAGAAGAATCAAAAAAAATAGAAAGTGAGTTACGAAAATTATTCCCGCTAATTCCTTGGAGTAAAATTGCTGCACTAAGAAATTACTTGGTGCATGAATATCGAGGAACGGATCCCTCTATCTTATTTGATATTATAAAAAAATATCTCCCTGTTTTAAAAAGCGTCTTAATCGAAATGTTGGCTGAGGTAGATTTTGATAAAGATCAGTTTCAAAAGATTATAAGTAGCCCACATTATAAGCATCTAAAATATTTATTAAAAAAATGAAACTCCGCGTAGGCTTAGGTTTTGATGTACACCAACTGCAAGAAGGTCGAGACTTTTGGTTGGGTGGAATAAAACTTCCTGCTGCAAAGGGGGCGGTCGGTCACTCAGATGCCGATGTCTTGATCCACGCTATTTGTGATGCGCTGCTTGGTGCAGCCAATTTACGCGATATCGGATTTCACTATTCCAACAAAGACCCTCGGTGGGCAGGCAAGGATTCTAAATTCTTTTTGCAAGACGTAACAAGAATGTTGACTGAGAAGGGATGGAAGATTGAGAATGTGGATTGTACTGTTTGCTTGGAAAATCCAAAGATCAATCCGCACATTCATGAGATGAAAAAAATTTTAGCTCCGTTGATGAATATTTTAGAAGAAGATGTTTCCATCAAAGCCACTACAAATGAAACTCTTGGGTACGTGGGCAGAGAAGAGGGAGTGAATGCGATGGCGGTTGCGTTGATTGCCAAAGTGTGAATCGCGTAGAAATTATCTCGACAGAAGATGGATCAAGTTCACTGATTAATCTTGATCTCAACGAAACCTACCACTCCATTCACGGAGCTATTCAAGAATCGCAGCATGTTTTTATTGAAAGTGGATTGAACCATCTGCTCCAACATTCGCAAGAAAAAGAAATCTCTATTTTAGAAATTGGTTTTGGCACAGGGCTAAATGCGTTTCTTACTTTGCTGGCCGCAAAAGATTTAAACATCAAAGTCTATTACGAGGGCATTGAGGCTTTTCCCTTACCGATGGAAACAATTGCTCAACTTAATTATCCAAATTTATTAAAATCAGAAGAATCAAAAATTGTTTTTAATTCACTTCACCAAACCGATTGGAACCAAACTCAAGTGATCACTCCTGATTTTCATTTGCGTAAGCGCAATGTAAAAATCCAAGAGGCAGAATTTGAAAAGGAAAAATTCGATTTGATTTATTTTGATGCTTTCGCGCCAAGCAAACAGCCAGAGATGTGGGAGCGGAGCATTTTGCAAAAAGTGACGGAAGCCATGAAGCCTCAAGGCATTTTTGTCACTTACTCAGCAAAAGGCCAATTGAAAAGAGATTTAGTTTCATTGGGTTTATCAGTAGAGAAAATACCAGGGCCACTTGGAAAGAGAGAGATGATACGGGCAATGGTGAAGTGATCCCATTACTTTTTCCTTTCATGAAACGCACCCTTGAACTCGGGGTCTTCGTAGCGCTTTTGCCTGTCAATTTCACGCGCCATATCTTGTGCTTCTTCTCTAGGAGTATCGGCTAGTGTAATTTCATCGGGAAGTTTTTTCACGGGTATCTGCTCGCGAATTATCTTTTGAATTTTATCGATGTGGTATTTTTCTGAATCGGTGACCAGCGTAATGGCCTTGCCACTTTGAAACGCCCGGCCTGTGCGGCCAATGCGGTGCACATAATCTTCATACACAATAGGCACATCAAAATTGATCACGTGTGATACGTTGGTCACGTCAATCCCGCGCGAAGCAACATCGGTAGAAACCAATATACGCAGTTTCCCTTCTTTAAATTCGTTCACGGCATTGATGCGGCTGTTCTGTCCTTTGTTCGAGTGAACCACTTTGGCGGGGCCATAGCCCTTTCGCTCAAGGAATTTAAAAATATTGTTCGCGGCTTCTTTGGTCCTCGCAAAGATCATCACCCGATTGAATTCTTCTCTATCGCCAAGCAGGTATCCTAAAAAATTTATTTTTGTAATGAAGTTGGGTACCCAATAAAGTTCTTGTTCTACTTTAGTTGGCACGGTGGCAGGTGGCGTGATTTCTATTCGCACAGGAAACTCTAAAAACTCTTGCGAAAGTCTTTCTACTCGATGTGGGAAAGTGGCGGAGAAAAGAAGGTTTTGCCTTTTGCTGGGAATCACCTCAAATATTTTTCTGAGCTGCGGCATAAAGCCCATGTCCAACATTCTGTCGGCTTCATCCAGCACCAATGTTTTTACATACTTCACCACCAACTCATTGCGCTGGTATAATTCTAAAAGCCTACCAGGCGTAGCCACTATTATATCTGCTCCATTTTTTATATTGTCGATTTGAGTTTTGGGACCAACACCTCCATATAAATGAACCGTGCGCAGATCAGTGTACTTAGAAAGCGCAGCCACTTGCGCAGCCACTTGCACCACCAGTTCTTTGGTAGGCACGAGAATCAACACACGCGGGTCTGTTCCTTGTGCAAATTTTGCCTTCATCAAAATAGGTAAGAGATAGGCAGCCGTTTTTCCAGTGCCTGTTTGCGCAATGCCAATCACTTGTTGCCCGCCTAATACAAGCGGAATGCATTTTTCTTGCACTTCCGTTGGATTTTCAAATCCAGCATCTACTACCGCATCTAGTAGTTGCTTGTTCAATTTAAAGTCAAGCCATTGCATGATAAATTTTTCTGGGGATAAAGTAATGATGAATAGGGTGCAGCCGTATCTTTACAAGGTAATGAACTCTACGCTAATAACGAACGCAAAAATAGTAAACGAAGGCAAGGTCTTCGAAGGCGATGTATTAATTAAAGGTGCTTTCATTGAAAAGATCGGAAAAGATTTAACAGAGCCGCAAGCTACGGTAATAGATGCAAATGGCCGCCTGTTGATGCCTGGCGCGATTGACGACCAAGTTCACTTTCGTGAGCCGGGGCTTACTCACAAAGGAAACATCTTTACAGAGTCGCGTGCGGCAGTGGCAGGTGGTGTCACCAGTTTTATGGAGATGCCCAACACCAATCCTCCTGCTTTTACGCAAGCACTGTTGGAGGATAAATATCAAATCGCAGCGCGCACTTCCCTGGCCAACTACTCTTTCTTCATGGGCACTTCTAACGATAACTTGGAAGAAGTTTTAAAGACAGATATCAAAAAAGTTTGCGGATTAAAAATCTTCATGGGCTCCTCCACAGGAAATCTACTCGTGGATGATCCTAAGACATTGGAGAATGTTTTTTCAAAATTTCCTTCATTGATCGCCACGCACTGCGAAGACGAACCTACCATTAGAAAAAATCTTATCGACTTTAAAGAAAAATATGGAGAAGATTGCCCCGTGACTTATCATCCATTGATACGAAGTGAAGAAGCGTGTTATAAATCATCTTCCTTTGCTGTTGGCCTTGCCAAAAAACATGGAACGCGCTTGCACATCCTGCACATCTCTACTGCCAAAGAAACTTCACTCTTTGATAATTCTATTCCGTTAGAGAAAAAGAAAATTACGGCAGAGGCTTGCATCCATCATCTTTGGTTTAATGATACTGATTATGAAAGATTGGGGATGAACATCAAATGGAACCCTGCGATCAAGACAGCACGTGATCAACAAGAAATTTTTAAAGCCGTATTGGATAATCGCATTGATGTGATTGCCACTGACCACGCACCTCATACCATTGAAGAAAAACAAAACAACTATTTCAGTGCACCCGCGGGTGGGCCGCTGGTGCAGCACAGCGTAGTGGCCATGCTGGAGTTTTTTAAGCAAGGAAAAATAAGTTTGGAAAAAGTAGTGGAGAAAATGTGTCATAATCCCGCCATTCTTTTTCAAATCGATAAACGCGGATTTCTGCGCGAAGGGTATTTTGCAGATTTGACACTGATCGACCTGAATAAACCGTGGACGGTGGGCAAAGAAAACATTTTGGCCAAATGCGGCTGGTCGCCTTTTGAAGGTCAAACCTTTCAGTCAAAAATTACCAATACGTGGATTTCTGGGCATCATGCCTACTCAAATGGTCAGTTTAATGAGCGCAAAATGGGGGAAAGGCTGGATTTCCTTCGAGGCTAACTTTGCGATTTGAAATTACGTGCCTACATTTGCAGTCCTCAAATGGTGGATGTAGTTCAGTTGGTTAGAATGCTAGATTGTGATTCTGGAGGTCGCGGGTTCGAGCCCCGTCATTCACCCTTAAAAATATGCCTTTCAGAAATGGAAGGCTTTTTTATTGCTTTATTAAATCAATTCATTATAAATTCGCAGAACTGATTGTTTCGATCCCCAGAAACAGATGAGATATTGTAATGAATATTTCTGTTAAAAATTATTAATCCTACAGCACGAATCCATCTTCTGTAAGTGGCCTGGAGACGATTAAGCTGTGACCTTATATAATATCACTTTTTGTTTTCAGCTTGTAAAAAAATGTAATGATCAATAATTATCAACAAGTCTTTTCTTCGGGTTGTCTTCAGGCTATTTGCTTTGGCATAGTCCATCAATTTAGGATACAATTCTCCTGTAACATCTTCTAAAAGATCAGAGTCTATCTTTCGCTTTTTGGTTGATTTTCTTCCTTTAGTATCCTTAAAAGTTACGTTATAAGTTTCTTTATTAACAAATTCAATGTAAGGAGTAATGTCACCCTTTGTATCCAAAAAAAAGATAATTTCGTTTTGCTTTATTTCGTCATAGACGGTTACTGGCCCACTAAATATAGCACCACTAGCCGAGTTAATAGCCCCACCCGTAGCTTTTTCTTTGTAGATGATTGGTTTCATTTTAGAAAGAACAGCGAACTGATTCGTCTCTCGCAATACTTCAAAAAAGGTCGGCACGATTGCACCCTTGCTTTTTCTACTATCGAAATCGGTCAGCGAATAATAATCTATAATACCCTTCTTAAGATTTTCCATTGGGTAATCTAACGAGATAAAGCCCCGATGTTTATTTTGATTTTTATCAAAAAAATTGAACTTAATGACAGTATTGGGCGAATAACTTTCAGAACCTTCGTCAGTCTTTAATGCTAATGTTCCATTTTTATCATTGTATTGAACTTCGCCTTTTAAAATCTCAGCATCTTTTAAAAATAAAGTACCATCGCCCCATTCCGAACCTGCTCTTTGCAGCGTGCCAACAGCCCCTTTGCCTTGCCCTTTTGCAAGGGAAGTACTAATGATCAATAAAACGCTTACTAATACCCTCATTAAATGCTTAGTTTTGAATCATCAAAATTACATTCGATTTTGGTATTCTAAAATGAATTTCTTCAGCCACCAATCTATATTCTTCACCGTCCTTGGCTATTCAATGAGTTATTTGGAATTCTTCGGCACAGTGGCGGGGGGAGTGGCCGTTTTTCTTTCCGCGAAAGCGAACGTATGGAGTTGGCCGCTCGGCATCATCAATGTGGTGTTGTTTTTCTTTTTGTTTTATCAAGTGCAGTTATATCCCGATATGTTTCTTCAAGTGTTCTTTTTCATCACCAATTTGATGGGCTGGTGGCGATGGAAAAACCCTTCGTATGAGGAGGAGGACAAAAAGCATGAACTGAAAGTAAGTAGAATGCCAATAAACACTTGGTTGTTTTTTTTAGCAATTGGTTTGATTGGAACGATCGCGTTCGGTGCATTGGCAAAAAACCTCAGTTCTTTTTTCCCAGTCTTATTTAGCAAGCCTAGTGCTTTTCCGTATGCTGATTCTTTTGTTACGGTAATGAGCATGGTGGCCACGTACCTCATGGTTCAAAAGAAAGTAGAGTGCTGGTTGGTATGGATTTTAGTAGATGTTGTTGCCTGTTACTTATATTTTTCCAAAGAAATTAAATTTGTAGGCATTGAGTATTTGGTATTTTGTTTTATTGCGGCCTTTGGCTTTTGGCATTGGCTTCAAGAATATAAAGAGAACCAGTTGGATAAACCTTAAAGGTCTGTACGCTAAAGCAAACAGACCTTAAAGGTTTTGATTTTCAATTACAACAAGTGCAATCTTAAATGAAACGCGGATTAGTAATCGGTAAGTTCATGCCTGTTCATCAGGGGCATATTGCGCTGATCAATTTTGCTTTACAGCATTGCGATGAGTTAATCGTTTCAATGAGTTTCACGCCTTCTGATCCTATCCCTCACACTCTTCGATTTGATTGGCTCAAGAAAATATTTGAGCATGAATCAAAAATAAAAATGGAAGAATCGCTAGATAATTTCGATAATGAAAATCTTCCGTTAAACGAACGAACTAAAATCTGGGCACATTTTATCGAAAAACGTTTCCCTAAAATTGATGTAGTGATCAGTTCAGAAGAGTACGGAGTTCCATTTGCCCTCCACCTTGGCGCAACTTCAGTCTCGTTCGATCAGTTGCGAAATCAAATCTCCATTTCAGCAACTAAAATTCGCGCACAACCATTTCTGTACTGGCAATACATTCCAGAAGTTGTGAAACCTTATTTTGTGAAAAAGATTTGTTTCTATGGGCCCGAAAGCACAGGCAAATCGGTGATGGCAAGAAATATGGCCGCATACTATCAAACTGAATTTGTTCCAGAGGTGGCACGTGAAATAGTTTCATCCAATGAGTTTACTTTTGATGACATTATCAGAATAGCCAAAGCCCAAAACGAACGCGTTATTGAAAAGTCAAAAGCAGCCAATAAACTTTTATTTTGCGATACGGATTTAATTACCACTCAAATTTACTGTCGACATTATTTGAAATCAGCTCCACCTATCTTGTTAAAGTTGGAAAAGGAAATCACTTATGATCAATACTTCCTTTTTGATATTGATGTGCCATGGGTGGCCGACCAGATGCGCGATTTGGGAGAGCGAAGAAGAGAAATGTTTGAGATTTTTAAATCAGAGTTGGATAAGCGAGCTATTCCATATCAGTTGGTAGCGGGTAATTGGGGTGAAAGAGAAGCAATCATCAAAGCAAAACTGAAGGACTTGATGATGTAACTATTTTTTCCCCGCCACCTCGCTCCTAAAAATCTCCACACATTTTCTATCCTGCAAAGTAACAAAGCAAGTCTTCCCATCTTTGCCTCCAAAGTTTATGTTGCTCACCTTCAATCCTTTCATTTTTACTTCATGCAATAATTTCCCTTGCGGGGAAAAAATTTCTATTGTGCCTTTGCCATAGCGAGTGACATATAAATTTCCCTTGCGGTCGCACTTCATTCCATCCAACCCATAATCGTCAAACGAAGCAAAGAGGCGTTGATGTTTGATATGACCAATGCGATCCACAGTAAATGCCCATATTTTTCGTTGCACACTTTCATTCACATATAGTATTTTTTCATTAGGGCTTAGCGCAATGCCATTGGTAGTTCCCATATTTTCTTTGAGCAAAACAACATGGCCATCAGGTTCTATGCGCCAAAGGTTGCCATTGCCTGCTGCCCAACTGGGGTCGGTAACAAATAGCTGGCCTTTTTTATTGATACAAAAATCGTTGGGTTGATTGAACAAATCATGGTGCGCGAAAACAGAAATTGAAAAAGAGTGAGCAATCGATTTGGAGTTGAAAGTTGGTGAATTCGCACTCACTTGAAGAATGTTGTGGCCTTTGAAATCAGCCAATAGCATATTACCCTTTTTATCAAACTGAATGGCGTTGGCGATGCTTCCATTGGGGAGTGTTACAAATAATTCTACCGAGCCATCGGGCTTCACCGCGCCAATCGTTCCGTCATCTTTATAGTTGACCAAATACAAAATCCCATTGCGAAAATTAGGGCCCTCAATATTTTCTGAAAAAAGATTTTCTTTAGTGAAGTCGCTGGCTAAGTAGTTTTGAGAGAAAACCTCAACAGTAATAAACGAAAGAGAGAGTAATAGGTACTTCATTCAATAAACTTTGTACCTATATACCCAGCAAAGCAAATAAGTTACCCTTTACCAATAGCATGTCCCCTTCTCGCATAAAATAAAATGTACGCATAGCAAGGTGCTACAATCCAAAAGAAGGCAGATGCTGGCCCGAGTGTAGGGACAATGCGTGCATAGATTTGTGGCAACACTGCACCACCTGCAATGCCCATCACCAAAAAGGCAGAGCCGAGTTTCGTGAATTTACCTAATCCTTCAATCGCCAACGGAAAAATAGCTGGCCACATCAGCGCATTGGCAAAACCAAGCAACGCAATAAATACAATCGATGTGTAACCTGTTGTGAAATACACTCCCGCACTAAATATAATTCCTGTAATCGCAGAAAGTGCTAGTGCATTTTGTTGCTTGATGTATTTGGGGATGGTGAGAATGCCTATGATGTACCCCACTACCATTGACCATAGCGTGTAGGAAGTAAATACTTTAGTTTCATCTAAGCTGATGCCAATGGCTTTGCCATACGTACCAATCACATCACCTGCCATCACCTCCACGCCTACATAAAGAAAAAGACAAAGGATACCCAACATCAAATACGGAAATTGAAAAATACTATCGCGAGTTGATTTTTTTTCTGTTGCTGATGAGCCATCGGTTTCAATTTCTGGCAAAGGTGAAAAGAAGATCATGATCGATAAAAGAAAAAGCACTACGGTCATAATCCCGTAAGGCATGATCACACGATGTGAAAGTTCTTGCAATAAGTTTTCTCGTGAAGCTAAATCGCTCGTGGAGTTTATTTGTGTTTCAATCTCGCTCGCACCTTTTAGCACAATAGCCCCCAACACGAGTGGACTAAGTGCACCAGCTACTTTGTTGCAAATGCCCATGATGCTGATGCGCTTGGCGGCACTTTCAATTGGCCCGATGACGGAGATGTATGGGTTGGAAGCGGTTTGCAACAATGCCAGCCCCATGCCTTGCACGAATAATCCCGTGAGGAAAAGAGGAAAGGTTCTTTGCATGGCTGCCGGTATAAAAAGCAACGCACCCAAGCCCATGACCGCCAAGCCTAACGACATCCCCTTTTTAAAACCAGTTTTGTTGAGGATGAATGAGGACGGTATCGCCAAAAAGAAATACGCCATATAGAAAGCAAATGTTACCAATAAAGCTTCGGCATCGGTCTTTAGGTCACAGGCTAATTTTAAGAAAGGGATCAACGTTCCGTTCATCCACGTAACGAAACCGAAAATAAAAAACAGCCCCCCTATGATGGAGATTGATAAAATGTAATTCTTATTAGTCTGCATAGTCTTTAATATGGAGGTAAAGCTTTATTTTTGGATTTTAATGAAAGTAATCAAAGTTGTCAGTTTGAGCTTGTTTGCTGTCAGTTTGAGCTTTGTCTGCTGTCAGTTTGAGCTTGTATGCTGTCAGTTTGAGCTTTGCCTGCTGTCAGTTTGAGCTTGTCGAAAACTACTCCTTTAGATTTTAAAGTGATTTCGATAAACTCAATCTGACATTTCGATAAACTCAATCTGACATTTCGAATAAGTTGTTTTAAGTACATCAGGTAGTAAGTTGGCAATTATTTCTAAGTTTAAATCTAAATAACAGAATTTTTATGGCAAGTAATAAAAGAATGAGCCTATTAGTGATGGCCGCGGGCATGGGCAGCCGTTACGGAGGCATCAAGCAAATCGATGGCTTTGGCCCCAATGGCGAGACGATCATGGACTATTCATTGTTCGATGCCCTTCGTGCAGGGTTCGATAAAGTAGTGTTCATTGTGCGCGATGAGATCAAGGAAACAGTACAAGAAATTTTCTTGCCTAAGTTAAAAGGCAAGGCCGAGGTACACTTTGAGGTACAATCACTAGAGCGATTTGTCCCTTCTAATTATGGAAACGTAGAGCGCAAAAAGCCGTGGGGCACCACTCATGCCATGCTCTGTGGCAAAGATGTGATCCACGAACCTTTTGCCGTCATCAATGCCGATGATTTTTATGGAAAAGATGCATTTGAATCATTGGCCAAATTTTTTCAAACGGCCGCACCCGATCATCACGCTATGGTGGGCTACACATTAAAAAATGTATTATCCGATCACGGAAGCGTATCTCGCGGTGTTGCCGAAGAGCGTGATGCACAAGGCTATTTAAAAAGCTTGAGTGAGCTGACCAAAATAGTAACTGAGAACGGAAAGATTATCTCTAAAGAAGAAACGGGCGACCGCGAATTACATCCATTGCTTCCGGTGTCTATGAATTGCTGGGGCTTTCAGCCAGGTGCATTTGCCGTGGCCGAAAAAATGTTCCATGAGTTTGCGATGAAGAACAAACAAAATCCATCCGCAGAATTTTACATCGCTTTGTTGACAAATGAAATCATCAAACAAAATTTAGGCAAGGTGCACATCTTAGATGGCGGCAAGACTTGGTTTGGCGTCACGTACAAAGAAGACAAAGAACTGGTAACAGGCAAGATTAGGGATTTGGTAAATCAAGGAGTGTATCCTTCGAAGCTGTGGTAGTAAAGTAAGTGGCAGTTGGTAATCGGTAATTAGTGGTGATACACCACTCTTCACTGCTGTTCGATATTCTGACTTCTAAATTCTATATTTTTTTTTGAATGGAAAAAACAGAAATGATTTTCGGCACACGTGCCGTGATGGAGGCGATCAAGGCGGGCCGCGAGATCGAAAAAGTGTACGTCCAGTCAGGACTGAATAATGATTTGATCAAAGAACTGATTCACACAGCGGCTGAACACAAAGTTCCCTATTCGTTCATCCCCCAACAAAAGCTCGATCGCCTTTCTACCAAAAATCACCAAGGTGTTATTTGCGTGCTATCGGCAGTGCAGTATGCCACGTTGGAAAACATTATTGATAAATGCTACAGCGAAGGCCGCGAGCCTTTCTTCCTCATCCTCGATCGCGTGACAGATGTGCGCAACTTTGGTGCGATGGCGCGCACTGCAGAGTGTGCGAAGTTAGATGCCATCATCATTGCCGACAAAGGTAATGCGCCCATCACAGGTGATGCCATGAAAACTTCTGCAGGAGCATTGAACCACCTACCTGTTTGCCGAGTGAAGAACATGAAGGAGACATTTCAGTTGCTGAAAGAAAATGGGATCCAAATAGTGGCCTGCACCGAAAAAGCAACCGATACTTTATATCAAGTTGATTTGAATACACCTATCGCCATTGTGTTGGGCTCAGAGGAAGACGGCATCTCGCCCCAAATGCTCCAAGGCGCAGATCGCCTCGCCAAAATTCCCATGAAAGGAAATATTGCGTCACTCAATGTATCGGTAGCCGCAGGCATAGCGATTTATGAAACTATTCGGCAAAAGAGTTTTTCGAAATAGTGCGATTTCATTTTACTTACTCTATGGGAATATCTATTTTTCAAAGAATATCTCGCCAATGATACCTTTAGAAAAGTTAAGTCTGTTAAAAATCATTTCCCAGATTCATCCCGTTTCTGAAACATTGCAAAAGGATTTGATTCAAGCGCTCACCATTGAATCTATCCCTAAAAAAACATACTTGCTTAAAGAAGGCGAAGTATTTCAAAAAATGTATTTCATTGAAAAGGGCATGGCACGGGCGTTTTACTTTGATGAAGGAAAAGAACATACTTCTTGGTTCATGAAAGAAGGTGATTTTATCATATCCGTTAATAGTTTCTACAAGCAAGTGCCCAGTCAAGAATACGTTGAGGTATTGGAAGATTCCGTCATGGCCTCCATTAACTACCATCAGCTTCAAGGATTATATCAGAAGCATTTGGAGTTCAACATTATTAGCCGTGTGTTAACAGAACATTATTATTCATTGAGCGAAGAACGGCTATTTGCCATGCGCCAATCATCCTCTAAGCACCGGTACAATTTCTTTACTAGCCATTATCCTGACCTTGTGAGGAGGATATCATCGAAGCAAATGGCTTCATTTCTACGGATGACTCCTGAGACACTAAGTAGGCTACGGGCTGAACGTTAACTTATTGTTATTGATTTATATCAAGAAATTTAAAATCTTGACGGGCGTCAAGTGCCTTTGATTCGTTTCGTGTTAATTTTAGCTCACCAAAGAAAAAAATTATGAAAACGAAATTTTACCTCAAGAAAAAATGGATTTGCAGAATCCCACAAAGCAAACTCTGCAATTATTTAACGGTCTTCGTTATTCTATTAGTGTCCTGTCAGTCACAGGAACCTATTGTTCAGCCGGAGTTATCAGTGGAGACAGCCAAAGATTGGTTTGAGAAGTACACCCAAGAACCCGCAATAGATGAAACGTTGATTGCAACTGGCAGAAAAGATGACACCAGAAATTCCCACTCGTTCAAACGGCAGCTTTTTTGGGGGAAAGCCAAAAAATTAAAGGGAGGGAAGCTGCCAAATGGCCTGCGTATACCAGTGTGGTATGAAAACAATATGCGGTTTGGAAAGCAAGCCCTGCGTGAGCTCATGATCTACAAAAACAAAGATGGTGCAATCAAAGCCGACATGGTCGAAATATTGGCCTCGAGGGATTACTTTAAGCAGAAAGGCAAAATAGACATGAACGATTTCACTGGCATCATCACCTTCCACGATTGGAAGAAAGGGTTCAAAGGAGGTGTCCGCTATGAAAACGGTAAGAGGGTAGGCTATCTTACTGAATACTCGGTAAAAGATGCAAAAACATGGAAGCCCAAAAACATAACAAGTACCCGAACCAACTGTGGTGGTGGTTACCAATACAGCTATGTTGAAAATGGTGAGCTAGTGATTGTGTGGGTGGAAGAGCCTTGCTATGACATGTCCTACTTTTGGATGATGTATAACATCGATCAATACAACAGTTATTACAACCAGTACCTAGATGCTCAATATGGCTGCGAGGTCACCTCTTCCTGCCAAAACTATGATACTAATCCGTCAAGTGAAACTTATTATGAGCCAGCACCTGAGCCAGAGCCCGAATTTGTAGTCGGTGGAGATGATCCTTATGCCAAAGTTATAGAGAACATTTATGATCACCTGAAATGCCTTGACCCCGCAAAACCAGCGAAGTTTACCATATATGTTGATCAACCTCTACCAGGGACTAATTATCACGTCTATGCATTAAATGACAATGGCGGTATTGTAGGTCATTCATTTTTGAGCATTGAGCAAGGTGGGTACATAAGAACGGTGGGATTCTATCCAAAAGAAACAGCTGGCCCGTACAATCCTGAAGACCCTATGCAGTTCAAAGACAATGCGGGCAAAGGGTATGATGTTTCCGTTTCGTTTAACATAAGCGCTACGGAAATGGACTCGTTGTTGACTTATATTAAAGATAAAACTCCTTATCTATATGATCTTAATACCTTCAACTGTACCAATTGGGTGATATCGGCCTGCGCAAGCATGGGTATGAACTTGCCTGGAAATCCTATTGTTTGGAAAAATGGAGGTGGGTTAAGCCCTGGGCAGTTTGGCGAAGACATGCGCAATTTTACCCTGCCCGATAGGCCACTCACCATTAGCCCACCAGCACAGCCAGGAAATGCCCCTGAAAATACCGGCACATGTCCTTATTGAACAAATTAACTTAAAAACAATTACGATGAAACTGAATAATGTAGCAGTACTAACATTTTTGATCATATTGATTAATGGATGCGTATCTGCCCAAACCAAGATAGAGAAGGAGCGGCTGAAATTGGCACACC
>JAYWHU010000145.1:0-1993 GCA_043777495.1 Cyclobacteriaceae bacterium
ATTCACCTTCGACGCTCAGCCAGCATTGATGAAAGCACTACTTTTACAAAAAAATTTAAAAAAGGTGACGTTTTATTTGGTCGTCGACGTGCATATTTAAAGAAAGCGGCAGTAGCTGATTTTGATGGAATTTGTTCAGGCGACATAACTATAATGCGTGTACAAAGTGAGCTTTTGCCTGAACTTCTACCTTTTATTATTAACAACGATAGGTTCTTTGATTATGCTGTAACTCATTCGGCTGGAGGCTTATCCCCTAGAGTTAAATTCAAAGATATTGCTAATTTTAGTTTAGGTTTGCCAACACTAGAGGATCAAATAAAGATAAAAGATTTACTTCGCGCAGCGGATTGTGCAATACAAGAAAATATTTATTTAAAAGAAAAACTTCTCCAGCAGAACGCCGTAATCCTAAACAGTATATTTACATATAAAAAACATAATGAGTTGGAGGGTTACATTCCTACAGATATTGGGTTTGTTCCTGAGTCATGGGAAGTGGTTGAGCAAGGTAAAGTTGTTGAATTTGTTAATGGTCGGGCATTTCACATAAGCGAATGGGAAAAAACTGGAGCTCCCGTAATAAGACTTCAAAATTTAACGGGTAGTGGAGATAAATATTATTACTCTAACCTGGATTTGCCGGAAAAAAATTACTGCATAGAAGGTGATCTTTTATACATGTGGTCAGCTACCTTTGGGGCCAAAATTTGGCATGGGGAAAAAGCCGTATTTCATTACCATATTTGGAAAATCATATGTGATGAGAGAAAAATTTTAAAGAAGTTTATGTATTACAATTTAGAAGAGATCACGAGAAGAATGATGAAGCAAGTAAGTGGTTCTACTATGCCTCATATTACAAAAGCAGGAATGGATAAATTAAAAATTGCTTTGCCTCCAATAGAACAACAAAAAATTTATGTTAAAAAATTGGATCAACTAGCCTCTTCTATAGAGTATTTAAATACATCTATTAGTAATTTAAAAAGACTTTCAAATAGATTAGTAAATCAAATTTTTTAACTATGGCCTTCACTGAACTCAACAGCGTAGAACACTACATCATTCACCAAATGAGCGGTGTGAACTTAAATCAATCTGCGTATGTTGAGCAGTCCAGACAAGCCTATGGCGCTGAGTGGGTGTATCAATCACCCGAGCAATTGAATCGTGGTGTGAATGAGGTATTGCTTGAATCTGAGCTTAAAGCATCCCTGATTAAACTTAACCCAGAAATAGCCGCCAAGCCAGAATTAGCCGATGAGGTGATTTATAAGCTACGGGCGATTTTAATCTCGGTGAACCAAGTAGGTTTGGTAAAAGCCAATGAAGAGTTTTTTAAGTGGATGGTGGGCGATAAAACCATGCCATTTGGCGAGAATAATCGCCATGTCCGTGTGAGGCTGATTGATTTTGATGATTTGAGCCAAAACAGTTATATCGTCACCAACCAATTTCGCATTCATCACCGCGAAACCAAAATCCCCGACATTGTATTTTTGATTAATGGCATCCCTGTTGTGGTGGGTGAGGCCAAAACGCCAATTCGCCCATCCATTAGTTGGTTGGATGGTGCCAATGAAATTCACAATATTTATGAAAACGCCGTTCCGCAATTGTTTGTGCCGAATGTGCTGAGTTTTGCGACTGAGGGCAAAGAGTTGTTTTATGGTGCGATTCGTTGCCCATTAGAATTTTGGGCACCTTGGCGTTTGTCTGACGAAGAAAGTGCCTTGGCCAAAACCTTGGGGCTGGCGGAAATTGGCAAAGAGCTTTCTGACTTATTAAAGCCAGCGCGTTTGCTGGATATTATGCAAAACTTTTCTTTGTTTACCACCAACAAGAAAAAGCAACGCATGAAGGTAATTCCGCGCTTTCAGCAATACGAAGGTGCTAACAAAATTGTGGAGCGTGTGATTGATGGCCGCATTAAAAAGGGCTTAATCTGGCATTTTCAAGGGTCTGGTAAATCGCTACTCATGGTGTTTGC
>JAYWHU010000146.1:0-83334 GCA_043777495.1 Cyclobacteriaceae bacterium
ATCCATGTCATTGATGTTTGTTTGCACTACAAAAATGACATTAAAAAAAGGGTGGGAGGAATCCCATCCTTTAATTATTTAGTCGGACAACAATGAAAATCAATATAAAAGTACGGTAAAACGTATAATAAAAGTCTATTTTCATTCCTTTGTGGCCGCAGACCTTTGTGGTCTGCTAAGAGTTCAACAACCCATGCACACAACCTCTGTACAAATAAACACTCATGCCTCCCAACTAGTAGGCGATTTCTTAAAAGCCCAGTCCTTCACGCAAATTGGCATTTTGGTGGACACTAATACCAAAACACATTGCTATCCTCTTATAAAAAACAGTTTGCCGCCACATCTCTTAATAGAGGTGCAACCTGGGGAGGAACATAAAAACCTAGAGACTTGTCAACAGATTTGGAAACAGATGACCGACCTTAACTTCGACCGCCACTCTTTATTAATAATATTGGGTGGAGGGGTATTGGGTGATATGGGTGGATTCTGCGCTGCTACTTATAAGCGGGGGATCAACTTTGCACTCGTGCCGACCACACTGTTGGCTCAAGTAGATGCCAGCGTGGGCGGCAAGTTGGGCATCGATTTCATGAATTTTAAAAACCACATCGGGGTATTTTGTGAGCCTACCACTACATTGATCAGTCCGCAGTTTTTACAAACATTGCCCGAGCGGGAACTGCGCTCAGGTTTTGCCGAGGTGATCAAGCACTGCTTGATTGCCGATCAGGCAATGTGGGAAACGATCTGTGAAAAAACACTTCACCAACAAGATTGGGAAACATTGATCACCCATTCGGTAAAAATCAAACAGGCGGTTGTGGAAAAAGACCCGCGCGAAAAAGGACTGAGAAAGATTTTAAACTTTGGCCACACGCTCGGCCATGCGCTAGAGACATATTATTTATCTATCGGCAAACGGATTTTTCATGGAGAGGCCATTGCCATCGGCATGATCATGGAATCCTTCATTGCAAATAAAAAGGGGTTGATAACCAAGGAAGAGTTAAAAGCAGTTAGCAGCTATCTGATTTTAATTTACGGAAAGATAACAGAAGCATTCGATCAGGATAAAATCTTAACCCTAGCTTTGCAAGACAAGAAAAATAAAGGCGAGAAGGTATTGTTGGCTGTACCTAAAACGATAGGGCAAGCAGTTTGGGATGTGGAGGCTGACAGCATGGAACTACGTGAGGCAATGAATTATTACCGATCGATTTAGACGTAATTAATGTCTGAGTCGTCTTGCACCCTGTCTTCTTTGGTAGTAAAAGCTTTTTTGATGTCGTTGGTCGCTTTAGAAACGAAATCTTTTGTTTTCTTTTTGCGGTCGCCCGTCAACAGCCAAGCTGCCAGCAGTGCTCCACCTGCTACGCCCAACCCAATTGCTACTTTCTTTGATGTGTTCATATTGATCTTAACTGATTTTAAAATTAATTTGTTTCACTTGAAATAAAAAAACTTACTTTAAAAATTATTTCAAAGGTCACGCTATTATTTAAACGATCCACCACCTTGACATCGTATATCTCTATCAAAGCTAACCCCATCGTTCGCGGTACGCCCCATGAGTTATCCTCATCGAAAAGCATAAGTAACCGCGCCCTGCTGCTGCAAGCCATGAGTGGCAACCAATCAACCGTTAGCAATCTATCGGTTGCAAGGGACACCCAACTGATGAAGAATCTTGTTGGCAGCACTGAAAAAATAATTGATGTGATGGATGCCGGCACTACCATGCGCTTCCTCACCGCCTACTTTGCCCTTACGGGGAAAAAGAAAATACTCACTGGCACGGATAGAATGAAAGAGCGCCCGATTGGTTTATTGGTAGATGCCCTACGCAAATTGGGGGCCACCATTAGCTATCTTGATAAAGAAGGCTATCCACCTATGGAGACCAAGGGCTTTGAAAAACAACTGACCGATCAACTGGAAATACCCGGCAACGTGAGCAGCCAATACATTTCTGCTTTGATGATGGTTGCCCCAACTTTGCCCAACGGATTGACCATTCACTTGAAAGGCGAAGTGGGAAGCGTACCGTACATCCGCATGACGGCAGCGTTGATGAAAGAGTTTGGGGTAGAGGTGGTTTTGGATTTTGACAGAGGTGTTATAAGGGTTCCAAGTTCCAAGTTTCAAGTTGCTAAAATTATAGTAGAAGCAGATTGGTCATCGGCCAGTTATTGGTTTGGGTTTACCGCTCTGGCAAAAGAGGCGGATGTGATCCTCCTCAATGTTTCTGAAAAATCATTGCAGGGAGACCGAGTGATTGTGGAGATCATGGACAAACTGGGGGTGCAATCTGTTTTTGAAAATGGAAACCTGCACCTCACCAAAAAAGAGTGCAGCAAAACCTTGCAATGGGATTTTAAAGATTGCCCCGACCTGGCCCAAACCGTTTTGCCAGTGTGTGCTGCAAAGAGAATCGCAGGAACATTCATTGGATTAGAAAGCCTGCGCATAAAAGAAACAGACCGGATTGCCGCCTTGCAAAATGAGTTGAGTAAAATAGGCTCAACATTGATCGAACCAACAACTGGCAACTGGCAACTAGAAACCAACAGCCAACAACCAATTACCAACAATCAACAACCAATTACCATCCAAACCTACCACGATCATCGCATGGCTATGGGGCTTGCACCGTTGGCAACACTCATGGATTTAAAAATCGAATCGCCTGAAGTAGTCAATAAATCGTACCCAGGTTTTTGGAATGATATGAGATCGGTAGGATTTGAGGTTACCAGTCTTACTGGATCCCCTCAATAGCAGAGGTATTCCTACCTGTATGGATAATCTCTAGAATTCTTACTTCATGTTCTTTAATTCGATAAACAATCTTGTAACTCCATTTTGTAACGGAACGAAATTCATTCCCCTTATGAGCGAGATACGGCTCTACTGAAAATCTTTCAGGCATACTTTTTAGACTGGCCGTCAAGCTCCTCTCTCACTTTCTTAGCCGCGGAAGGCGAATCCTTCTTAATGTACTTGACAATTTCTATGAGAGATTCTTTGGCTGCGGTATCCCAGATTACGCGATATGATTTCATCACCAATTTTGTGCCTCTTTTTCCAACTCCTCTTGGGTTATGTATTCTCCACTGTCTATTCTAGTATCTGCCTCTTCAATTCGTTTGATCAACTGCTTTTTTGTGACAGGCGCACCATCCATTCTATAACCCACTACCTAATTACCCTTTTGATTGAGCAATTCCTTTACTTGCTGAATAATATCAATATCTTCTATGTGAGTCAATTTCTCAATAAGGTGCAGCTTCTCTAATTGGATGTCCATAAAATTGCGATTTGTATGTAAATATAATCAATCTGACAATTGTAGTTGGGCAAGAGGATTTTTTATATATCCAACGAATTAAAATAATCAGGAGCTTTCAGCATCCTACTTCCATACCAAGAAAAAAGTTCACCATCTACTAAAATTACATTTGAGTTTGGTAAAACAGATTGCAGTTCTTGGATATGTGCTTTCTTGAAAGGGAAAGGTTCTGAAGAAAGCATGACCACATCTGGTTGAAGTTGTTGAAACTGGCTTTCTGAAAGAGTCGGGTAGCGGCTTTCGGTCAAAATATTTTCCAATCCAATTTTAGACAGCATATTGTCGATAAACGTGTTTCTTCCAACGGCCATCCAAGGCGATTTCCAAATGAGGTAAAGAACTTTTGAAGAGGGGCGTGGCCTCAATCTAAGAAAAGAAGCTTTGATTTCCGCGATCAATGTTGCTGCCTCTGTTTCTCTCTCAATCAACTGGCCGATGCTTTCCATCATATCCAGTGCATCTTCAAAAGAAGAAATATCGCTCATCCATATTGGATATTTTTTCTCCAGTTCAGAGATGCCCTCCACATAATTTTCTTCTTTGTTCCCAATGATCAGATCAGGTTTTAATTGATCGATGACATCGAACCGAAAGTTTTTTGTGCCGCCTACTTTTGTTTTGGATTTCACCCACTCGGCAGGATAAGTACAGAATTTAGTAACACCAATAACTTGGTCGGATAACCCCAGATAAAACAAAAGTTCCGTCTGGGACGGAACTAGTGATATAATTCTTTTGGGCGGATATGGAATTTCAATTTTCCTGCCTAGTTGGTCTGTGAAAGTTTTTAGCACATTAAAGCAAGATGGCCATACTGCTTAATTGTCCTGCCACTTTTAAAGTGGAAGCTGTAACCGAAGCCTGATTCAATTCAAATTTCAATTTGCCATCCAATACTTTAAAGTTTATACAGCTACCTTTTTTGCCAAGGTTAGAACTGTCTGTGATGGTTAATACTGGTTTACCTGTCACTGCATTCTTCACACTCTCAAATTGGCCGCTTTTGTTTTTGCCAATGTATACCACATTGCAAAGCCCCGCTTCATCTGCTCCAGATAATTTTCTGATAGAGTACTTTTTCGCTCCTTTCGGTTTGCCATCATAGTAGCTCTTTAATGTGCCAAATACATCATCTTCACCTAAAATGCCAACTATAAATTCGCCAGGCTCGGTATCATTGGGCCACTGGATATACTTTATGAAATTGTAGATCATCTGTGCATGAATCTCTGACATGGGCTTTTCTGTTTGTGCAAACAAAAATGATCCTGATACCAAAATCATACTTAGCAAAACCACTTTTTTCATACTCAATTGTTTAAAGAAATTCGATCAAAATTAATCAAACTTTTAATATTTACCATTCTGTAAACGAGAAAACCTAAGACCTCCAAATCTTAGGTTCTCAGATTTCTATTTTGACTAGATCAGAATAGCCATGGAAGTCAATGAACTTGACACTTTTAAGTTAGCAGTTTCAATTGCTTTTTGGTTCAACTCTATTCTTAGTTTATCTTCAACAGTTTTAAAATTGATGCAACTTCCCTTAGCTCCTAATCCATTGCGGTCAGTAACTATTAAGGTTCCTTTGCCTTTTAATTTGTTATTAATGGCATCAAATTCACCGCTCTTGGTTTTATCAAGATAAACTACTGCACAATCAGTAACCTCAGAAGCATTATTGAATTTCTTAATCACGTAGGTCTTCGCACCTTTTGCCTTACCGCTATACCAAGTAGTCAAGGTTTTGTACACCTCATCATTGCCAATTACGGCAATGACAAATTCGCCAGCCTTATCTTGATCTGGCCATTGTACATATTTAGTAAAGTTAAATACCATCATAGTGTGGATTTCGTGCAGGGGACGATCTTGCGAAAAAGCAGAAGCTCCAATGAACAGGGTGGCTGCTAAAAAGAAGGCTTTAAGTGTTTTCATTTTGGGTGGTGATTTTTGTTTAGTGATACAAAAGTAGACCCTTCCTATTTGCTGGAAGGGTCGCTGTTTGTTCAATCCTATCAGATGTAAGATTTTGTATCTCTTTATTACAAGAATCGTTTTCGGGACAGCTTCAAAAGCTCAAAATCAATTTATTTGGCGGTTTTACTTGATGTACCGATAGTCGTGGCCTGGTTTAATTTGCAAAAGAACTTCATAAATCAGGTTGATTACGCTTTCCACATCGTCTTTGTGCACGGTTTCCACAGTGGTGTGCATATATTTCAATGGCAAAGAGATGAGCGCAGAAGCAACTCCTTCTGCCGAATAGGCAAAAGAATCCGTATCCGTTCCGGTAGATCTTGACACCGCTTGTCGTTGAAAAGCGATCTTCTTTTTATCGGCTGTTTGGGTGATCATTTTCAGCACGTTGTTTTGCACGGCAGGGCCAATGCACACCACAGGGCCCGAGCCGCATTTCAAATTGCCGCTCTCCTTTTTATTATACATAGGAGATTGTGTGTCGTGCGTTACGTCTGTACAGATAGCTAAATCAGGCTTTATTTTTCTGGAAATCATCTCTGCGCCACGCAAACCTATTTCTTCTTGCACGGCATTGACTATATAAAGCCCGAAGGGAAGTTTCTTTTTGTTCTCTTTTAGTCTGCGTGTTACTTCGGCAATCATAAAGCCCCCCATGCGGTTGTCCAATGCGCGGCCTACCAAATAATTTTTGTTCATCTCCATCAAGTCCGCCTCAAAGGTGATGACTGTGCCCACATGGATGCCCATCGACTCTACTTCCTTTTTATTAGCTGCCCCGCAATCGATAAAAATATTTTTCAATGAAGGGGCTTCTTCCTTACCTGCATCGCGCACGTGGATGGCTGGCCAGCCGAATATGCCTTTCACAATTCCTTTTTCGGTGTGGATGTTTACTCGCATGCTGGGTGCGATCTGATGATCAGAGCCACCGTTTCTACGCACATAGATGTAGCCCTCATCTGTAATATAGTTGACAAACCAACTGATCTCATCGGCATGTGCCTCAATTACTACTTTGTAAGCAGCCTTGGGGTTGATGATGCCTACTGCCGTGCCATAGACGTCAATCATGTAGTCATTTATATACGGCTTGAGGTAATCCAACCAAATCTGCTGGCCAGAAGATTCAAAGCCTGTGGGCGATGCATTGTTGAGGTACTCGTAGAGGAATTTTTTGCTTTGTTTGTCCATGGTGTGTTTAGTTACTTATGAAAATCGAATAGTTCAAATTGGTATTTCTTTTTTTGTTGAGCGATGTAATTGGAGAAGATTTTATTTTGAGGTTGGTAGGAGCGTTCTAATTGATAGAGTAAAAATAGGTGATCGTAGTAAAAGTGATTGAGATGGTAAATGGCCAATTGGAATTCCTTTTCGTTTGAGATATCTTGAGGGATTCTTGAGAGGTCAAATTTTAATTTGTTTTTTGAATCTTCCTCTGGAGATTTCACTGAAAAATGCTCTCTTTGCATTACGCCTATAGACTTTATTTCAAAAAGTACATCATCAGATTCAAGAAGACTTTTTATCTCTATCGTTTTCCAATTGTGCACGGTCATCTCCTCTCTTAATGATTGATCGGTCATATTCAGGAATTTTACAGTACAAGAAATATTTGACTGTCTCTGTCGATCGATCCATAAAAGAGCCAAGAGAATTGAATCACCGACAACTTGTGAATATAGATTATTCGTCCTTCCAATTATTTCAATTTCGGACTCTCGATATCTAGCCCCAAAAAGTATTCTATTATTTTCCGCATGAACCTTGTCGACTACCGATTTCACTGAAATAGAATTTGTTAATTCAAATGCTAATCCTTCATTGTTAATAACTCCTACATAGCCTCGCCTTGGGACAGTAAGCTCACCTGAGTTTCTAATTACTTGTTGTCCAAGACTTACATCTTGGCCATCTAATTTTACCCCCTCACTACAACTAACAATAACAAACAAAGGAGAATCTTGCCCCTTGACTTGGGTTGATAAAGATAGTAGTAGGAGTAGAAAAATGGGGGTTCTCATATGTCAATCAAGTGATAAAGGTAGCTCCTACTTCTCAAATCTAAAATTCCTGCCTGCTCTTGGTGTACTACAAAATACAAATTCTAAAAATTTGACTGGAAAACACGGTAGGTTCTTTTAAGTGTTTTACAAAAAGTATATGTTTTCTAGCACAGAAATATTTCAGGGAAGATTCGATGAATTATATTTTCCGTGCCTCCGTGGCAACGTTCTGCAAGGCGGCTTACTCTTAGGCCTACAAATTTTCTTGCGCCCAACAAAAGAACCAGAAAATTGACTCCTCTTTTTTCCTACCTTGCTTTCAAATTCAACTTATCTATGAAGAAAACAATTGTATTCGCATCATTTCTCCTATTATCCTGCACAGCAGCCCAACTCAGTCAAACACTTTCCGAGGCCAATCAAGTATTGGGAACGGAACAACCCCTAACATCTGGGGAAGTGGGTAGCGGCTTGAAAGAAGCCCTCATCAACGGCATCAGCAAAGGTGCAGATATTACTTCGCAGCTCGATGGCTATTTCAAAAACCCTGAAATAAAAATTCCTTTCCCTCCCGATGTAAAAAAAGTAGAAGACAAATTGAGGCAGATTGGTTTGGGTGGAGAAGTGGACAAGTTTGTGATGACATTGAATCGTGGTGCAGAAGATGCAGCGAAAGAGGCCAAGCCTATTTTCATTGCAGCCATCAAACAAATGACCATTGAAGATGCATTTGCTCTATTGAAAGGCCAGCCCGATGCTGCGACTCAATTTTTAAAACGAACCACCACTGCACAGCTCAAAGAAAAGTTTAAGCCAGTCGTTCAAACTTCGTTGGATAAAGTAAGTGCCACCAAATATTACGGAGACATTGTCAACAACTACAACAAGATTCCATTCATAGATAAAGTGAATCCCGACTTAAATGATTACGCCACTGACATGGCCATTCAGGGATTGTTTACCATGATCGCGAAGGAAGAAAAAAATATTCGTCAAGACCCGTTGGCAAGAACTACGGAATTATTGAAGAGAGTTTTTAGTTCACAAACAAAATAATTGCAATGAGCTTATTCGAAAAACATCAACCCACCATCACCAAAGCCATCAAGGCTTTGCACGAGCGAATTTTTTATGCGGCCTTTCCAGAGCATCCTGCACCAGCCGTGTATGGCGAAACAGCAGATGCGGATGGACAAGCTAAATTCAAGTCGCTGCTAGGAAATAAGTTTCAAGAATTGAAACAAGTTAATCCTGATAGCTGGGCGGGACAAGAAGAGTCTCCCTATTTGCAAGAGCCATTAAAAGTCTCGTACCCCATTTTCTCAACAAGCACATTTATAGATCGTGCCAAAACTTCTTTTCATCAGTGGAGAAAAGTATCTGCGCAAGATCGTGCTGGTATTTTAATGGAATCGTTGGATCGCGTGAAAGCAAGATTCTTTGAAGTGGCCTACGCTACCATGCACACCACGGGTCAAGGTTACATGATGGCCTTTCAAGCATCGGGGCCGCACGCAGCAGACCGTGCGCTGGAAGCCATTGCTGCTGGCTACGAAGAATTAAATCGCTTCCCCGAAAAAGTATTGTGGGACAAGCCGATGGGAAAATTCAATCTTCAACTTAATAAAGAGTGGAGGGCAGTGCCAAAAGGAATTTCGGTAGTGATCGGTTGCTCTACTTTTCCTACATGGAATTCAGTAACGGGAATCTATGGAAGTTTGATCACAGGTAACTCTGTAATTGTAAAACCTCACCCAGGCGCCATCTTGCCGATTGCTATTTTTGTTTCGGAAATCCAAAAAGTTTTAGCCGAAAACAATCTCGATCCGAATATCTGTCAATTGGCGGTGGATACGTTTGATAAAATGATCACGAAGGAATTAGCCGAGCATCCTGATGTAAAGCTGATCGACTTCACCGGCAACTCGATTTTTGGTTCTTACTTGGAGGCATTGCAAGGAAAAACTGTATTCACTGAAAAGACTGGCGTGAACTCGGTAATCTTAGATTCTGTTGATGATGCCGATAAGGTAGCGGCCAATCTTGCTTTCTCTGTCAATCTCTACAGCGGACAAATGTGTACGGCCCCACAAAATTTTTATATTCCAGAAAGCGGAATAAAAACGGCCACAGGCTCTATTGGCTTCGATGAGTTTGCTGAAAAGTTTGTTGGCAACATCAATGGTCTAGTTGACAACCCAAAAGCGGGGCCATTTGTATTGGGTGCGGTGCAAAATAAAAAAACCAGCGAGCGTGTGATTGATTCAGAAAAGATAGCAGGAAAAGTTTGGTTAAAGTCACGCACCTTCGATAACCCTCAATTTAAAAATGCACGTGTAGCCACACCGATTGTGATTGAAGTGAATGCTTCGCAAAAAGAAATTTTCAGCAAAGAACTTTTTGGTCCCATTGCATTGCTTATCAAAACAAAAAACACAGATCAGTCAATCGCTCTAGCGCAAGAGATGGCCATGCAACACGGAGCGATCTCTTGTGGCGCTTACACTACTGATGCCACCGTGAAAGAAAAAATTGCAGATGAGATGGCCTTAGCGGCCACACCGGTCTCTTTCAATTTAGTAGGTGGAATTTATATGAACCAAAATGCAGCGTTTTCTGATTTTCATGTGACGGGTGGTAATCCATCGGGCAATGCATCGTTCACCAATCCTGAATATGTGACCAAGCGGTTTACATGGGTGGGGCATAGGGAGCCAGTGAAAGTTTAATATTCATGAAATGAAACTCGAAGATCAAATAGGGCAATTAACTGAATTGATGGCAGACCTTGTGCCAGCAGTTGACCGATTGGCGTCTGGCCAAGAGAGGATGGAAAAAAATGTAGCTGCGCTTGTTGATGTTGTTGAACAGATGGTGATAGGTCAAGAAAAGATGACGGTGAATGTGGCCGCTCTTGTTGATGTTGTTGATAGGTTTGCTTCAAGTCAGGAAAAAGTGGCGATAAGCATGACTGCCCTTGTTCATATAATTGAAAGGTTGCAAGCGCAGGGAAAAATTGGGGAAGAATAGGGGAACTGTTTCTTCATCTTATTCCATTTTTAACAGTGAATGATAAAAATTCTATTCCCTCCAAACATCTTTAATTTCATATCCTTCAGCAATCTTAACTTCACCATTCGATTTGATCTTTACCTTTCCACCTCTTAAGAAAAACAGCTCGGTCAAAACTTGTTCTCCATTATTGATAAAAATTTCTGCCACGGATTGATCTACGATTACCCTCACAGAAATAGAAGTTGGATAGTGAGGAATAGAAACAGAATCGATGCTTGCAAAATCACGATTGAAATCGGAAAGAGTTTTGGTTCGATCAATCGAGAAATTTCCGTTGATGTAGTATAAGACTAATCTATCGCCTCCATCGCTGGCTATTTCAATACTCGTTTCTTCCGTTAGCTCGGCACTAAACTCAAAGGAGCCAAACAGTTCTTGGTTTTCAATTGCTTCTATCTTTTTGGTGCGAAGCTTTTCAAGTGCTACAATAGGTTGTTGTCTTAACGTCAGCCCTGAAGGTGTGTTGATTAAGCTTAATTCTCTTGGCAGCGACATGGCTCCGCGCCAAGGGAAAGTAGGCAATTTATTCCCGTACGTCCAATTATTGAGCCAGCCGATCATGATGGTGCGCTGGTCGGGCAAGTTGTTGTAAACGATGCCCGCGTAAAAATCTTTTCCGTAGTCAACGTATTGAGGATAGTGTAATGAGTCAGCATGGAAAGTGTTTCCATCAAAGTCGCCAATAAAATATTGCATGCCCACAAACTTTGGCCCTTGTGGATGTCCGCCCGACAGAGATAAGACCCATTTTGTTTTGCTAGGCTGACCTTCAATTTTTAATTCGTAAAGATCGGGGCATTCCCAAATGCGTGTGGTGTCGCCAATGCCTGTGAACTCACCCGTTAATTTCCAATTCAATAGATTTTTGGATTCATAAAATTGTACGGTGTAAAGATCTGGCACAACCAATGCCATCACCCATTTTTGTTTTGGTTCGTGCCAAAACACTTTCGGGTCGCGAAAATCTTTTCGGTTGATGTCTAACACAGGGTTTTTATCGTACCGTTTCCACGTTCTCCCTCTATCATTGCTGTACGCCAAGCTTTGATGTTGAACAACGGCATGTCCATCTTTATGAACATGCGAAGTGTAAATGGCAACCATAGAGTTGGCACCAAAGCCAGCCGTGTTTGCTTTGTCAATGACTACTGTCCCTGAAAAAATCATGGTGCTATCGCCTGTGCTAGGGTCGGTATATTCTTCCAAGGCAACTGGCAAATGTTTCCAATGCAATAAATCTTCACTCACTGTATGGCCCCAACTCATGTGGCCCCATTGGTCGCCATACGGATTGTATTGATAGAAGAGATGATACTCGCCATCTATGTACACTAATCCATTGGGGTCGTTCGTCCAATTTTTTTCAGGAGAGAAATGAAATTGGGGGCGGAAGGGTTCTTTATAGTAGGTTGATTCTTTTTTTTCTGAGGGTTGACAGGCGGTCATAAAAGCAATGAGGATTGATAATTGACAGTTCACAAATAGGCAATTGACAAAATGGTTGTTTTTGCTTTTATCAATTTTAAGATCGTCAATCTTTTTTTTAGTTCTTAATGGTAGTGGCATAGGGTACGCGTTCAAATATTATATCTACTTTTCTAATTGGTTTGGCTACAATAAACCAGGCAATTCTAGTACTCAAGTCTCTACAAACATGATTGGGCCACGTACTGAACTGTATTAAATAGTTATCCTGATTCTCTACTATAGTGGACCATTTAATGGCGCTTTCGCAGTTACTTCCGATGTATTTATAACCTATAAGTACATTTTTGCCAAAATCTATTTCACTAAAGGGTAGGCATAATGCATCTGTATATGTAAAGAATTCTGATTCCTCAAATTCGGCTAGCGAAGTGAAGATATGCTTTTCTTTTTTGAATTTAAAACATCTATACAATCAATTGAAAGTGCATCTGAAACAATCTCTACTTGTGCTTGAGAGACCATTGTTAACAGAAACATAGTGATGGTAACAATTGTCTTACGATAGTCAGTACTATAAAGCATTTTCTATTGAAAGTTGATGATCTTATTCCATTACCAATGTCTAATTAAAAAAATGCTTACCGCATGTAAATATACCCATTCATATTTTCCTATAGGTCGTTTTTGAATAAGGAGCATATCCAATGCTGCCTTCACTAAACCTGGTGGGCAAGCCGCCAAGACAAACTTGTCCTAAAAATTTGGGCACAAAAAAAAGGCTTTATCTCTAAAGCCTTCCCGGGAAAACAATCTTTGTGAGATTGATTACTTTACTACTGCTTTCACAGAGTCAACCACTGCATTCACAGTAGAGTCAGCTTGTGAAGCCGCTGCTGCTGTAGCAGCAGCAATTGAATCAGCTTTTGCTTGAGCTGCCTCAGCAGCAGCTTTAGCTTTTTCTGCGCCACCGCAAGCAACCATTGCTACTGCAAAGCCACATACGATAACAGATGCGATAAATTTTTTCATAGTTTACAGGTTATTAAAATTTGCGCAAAGGTAACAGAATGGATCGAATTTGAAGCGTCAAGTAAGAAAATATTACTTTTTGATTAAAAAATAGCCTTTATTTTAGCTTTCCTACCAATCATTAGGCAAAATCAATCGTTTGCATAATTATTTCTTCCTGAAGAACAAGCGGATGGGCACACCTTCAAAGCCAAACTTATCCCTCAATTTATTTTCTAGAAACCGTTGGTAAGACTCTTGGATGTATTGCGGCAGATTGCAGAAAAAAGCGAATGATGGCGAGCGGGCCGTTACTTGGGTGATATACTTAATCTGTATGTGCTTGCCTTTAAGTGCTGGTGGCGGGTAATGCACGATCTCGGGCAGCATGGCATCGTTGAGTTCTGAAGTAGGTATGCGCTTCGTTTTGTTTTTATATACTTCCACCGCTTTTTCCATCACCTGAAAAATGCGCTGCTTGGTGAGTGCGGAGGCAAATAGGATAGGAAGATAGTCGATGGGCATGAGCTTTTCTTGAATGTCCTTCTTAAACTTCTCGGCTGTCTTGGTATCTTTTTCTATTAAGTCCCACTTGTTGATCATCACTACTATGCCCTTGGTTTGCTTCTGTGCCAGCACGATAATGTTCACATCTTGCGACTCCAACCCGCGCTCGGCATCAATTACCACAATGCACACATCGCTCTCCTCCAATGCCCGGAGTGAACGAAGCACAGAATAAAACTCAACGTCTTCAGTCACTTTGCTTTTCTTACGAATACCCGCGGTGTCAATAAGAATAAAATCATTGCCATACATTTTGTAGCGCGAGTGGATAGCATCGCGCGTGGTGCCAGCTTCATCGGTAACAATGCTGCGCTCGTTGCCTAACAGTACATTCAGCAAAGAAGACTTACCAGAATTGGGTCTACCAACGATGGCAATTTTCGGAATGCCCGCATCTGGATCCTCTACACCTTCAGAAGGGAAAATCTTTACTAAATCATCCAATAATTCTCCTGTTCCTGAACCATTCTCAGCAGAGACGGGGTACACTTCGCCCAAATTCAATTCATAAAATTCATTTGCCTCCATTGTTTTAGAAGGCGTATCTACTTTGTTAGCAGCAATGAAAACAGGCTTCTTTGACTTGCGAATGATTTGCGCAAACTCTTTATCGTAGCCTGTAAGTCCATCTTTGCAATCGACCATGAAGATCACCGCAGTGCATTCTTCCAGTGCCATCTCTACTTGCCTGCGAATTTGTGATTCGAATTTATCGGATGAGCCAGTAACATATCCACCTGTATCGATGACCGTAAAAAATTTATCAGTCCATTGCGCGTAGCCATAGTGGCGATCGCGCGTTACGCCTGGCATATCATCCATGATCGCTTGCCGCTGCTCCACCAATCGGTTGAAGAAAGTTGATTTACCTACGTTGGGTCTGCCTACTATTGCTATGATGTTTGCCATTAGTTAATGTTCAGTGATAAATTTATACGTCTATGATTTCAAATTACTAATTGAGAAAGTTTATTAAACATTTTTTTGGCGTCACCCTCGTTCCTCGGGCCGGGCTATCCGCTACAAGTCCTCGCTCGTTCCTCGCTGTGGGCTTTTCGCTTCTATCCCTTGCCGGAAATACCTTCGCCTCAAATTGGGTTCATTCCAAGTAACCAAAATGCTTCAACTTCAATGTCTCCTTCCGCCAATTGTCTGACACCTTCACGTGGGTTTCCAAAAACACTTGCTTGCCAAAAAAGGCTTCCATACTCGCCCGCGCTTCTATACCCACTTTTTTTAATGAACTGCCGCCTTTACCAATCAATATTCCTTTTTGCGAATCACGCTCTACATAAATGGTTGCGCGTATCCGTATTATCTTCTCCTCTTCTTTAAAGGTTTCAATGCTCACAGCCGAACTGTATGGGATTTCTTGATCGTAATTCGTAAATATTTTTTCACGCACCATCTCCGCTGCAAAAAAACGCTCGCTTCTGTTTGTTAAATCATCTTTGGGGTAGTAGCCAGGGTGCTCGGGCAAATATTTTTTGATGGTGGGGAGAAGCTGATCTATGTTCATCTCTTTCAATGCCGAAACGGCAATGATCTCTTCTGCCTTCACGTGTTCTTTCCAATAGGCGATTTTATCTACCACTTGAGAGCCCACGGCCAAGTCAACTTTATTGATGACCAGTAAAATAGGAGTGGTCAACGTTTTGAAGGTAGCAAAAAGTTGTTCGTCATATTTCTCTCCCAATTCTACAATCAGTAAAATTAAATCAGCATCTTCTAACGAAACTTTCACATAGCCCATCATGGCATCGTGCAGTTGATACTTAGGTTCTAGTATGCCTGGCGTATCAGAATAGACGATTTGAAAATCTTCGCCATTCAAAATACCCATGATGCGATGGCGCGTAGTCTGGGCTTTCGGGGTTATGATCGATAGGTTTTCGCCCACCAGTTTGTTCATCAAACTCGACTTGCCCACGTTGGGCTTGCCTACAATACTTACGAAACCTGATTTGTGGGACATGAATGAACTCTACGCAGCGTGCAGAGTAACGGATTTAAGTTCTTTGGCTAATCGATGGATAGCCGATTCAATTTTTTTTGCTTGTGCCGATGAAGGATGCTTTATGCCAGATGCGTATTGCCTTAATAAGCCTGGATTTATCCCAGAAAGCTCTGCAATCTTAGATTGGTTTAAGAAATCAAAGTTTTCAAAAAACGCAGAGACATCATATGATGATTCAAACTCAACTTCCGCCTCGTGAAAATCTTTTATAACTTTTTTTATTTTTTTCTCTAATATCTCTACGCTATTGGCAAAATCTGTAATCAAATTGTCCTTAAAGGATACTCGCCCCCAAAGTTTGCCATCGCTGCCTTTTTCAATAATTAGATTTACTTTAGCCATAATGATTAACTTTTACTTAAGCCCTGATTGTTTTAAAATAGATTCAATGTCCCTTTAGGAATATCGCCTCCATGAACCGGAACAGTAACTTTTCCCTTTTTACGGGATGTTCTAGCTGAAGGTGACTTCCCTTTTGAGTCTGCTCGATCCAGCCATCTTTCCTAAGCAGCTTTAAAAGTTCTCGGACTTTCATTTTCACAAAGGTAGCATTTTTGTTACTACCGATTTCATAAAGTAACTTTATGGATAATGTCATCCATACTTTCACAACAAGAATCACTACGCTACAGCAGACAGATTTTACTGCCCGACCTGAAATTAGAAGGTCAGGAAAAATTGAAATCGGGCAGTGTACTCGTGATCGGTGCGGGCGGATTGGGTTCTCCTGCTTTGTACTATCTGACTGCCGCAGGAGTAGGGAGGATCGGAATTTTAGATTTTGATGTGGTGGATGTCAGCAATCTACAACGGCAGATTTTGTATTCATCAGAAGATGTGGGAAGCCCAAAGGCCATCAAAGCTGCCGAGCGACTCTCTAGTTTAAACCCATTTGTGAAAATTGCAACTCATCAATGCTTTTTGAATACTGAAAACGCGATGGAGATTATTTCCAATTACGATGTGGTGATCGATGGCTCTGACAATTTGCCCACACGGTATTTGGTGAACGATGCCTGCGTGTTATTGAATAAGACATTGATCTATGGCGCGATATTTCAATTTGAAGGGCAAGTAAGTGTTTTCAACGAACTGCTTTTAGATGGAAGCCGAGGCCCCAACTACCGCGATCTTTTTCCTCAGCCACCTCCACCCGAAATGGTTCCGTCTTGCAGCGAAGGTGGTGTGATGGGTGTGCTGCCAGGTATCATTGGCTCTATGCAGGCCAACGAAGCCATCAAAGTTTTGGCAGGCATCGGCACTACATTGAGCGGACGGCTTTTACTTTTTGATGCACTGGATTTTTCTACACGGTATTTGAAAATTAAAACAGATGCAAACCGTGAAGCAATCACTGGATTGATAGACTATGAACAATTTTGCAATCCAAAGCATCAAAAAGCAAGTAATGAGATTTCACCAACGCGAGCAAGAGAATTGATTGCCTTAAAAAGTGACATTCAAATTGTTGATGTTCGCGAGCCTTTTGAATTTGAACTTGGAAATATCGGAGGTGTGAATATCCCATTAAGTACACTCAATCAAAATCTGAAAATGATTTCTAAAGACAAGCAAATAATTGTGCTTTGTAAAAGTGGTGGGCGAAGCAGTCAAGCTGTTACAAAGTTGCAGCAACTGGGCTATTCAAATGTTATGAATCTTTCGGGTGGATTGCTTCAATGGAAAAAAGAGGTTGATCCTGGCGTGGTTATTTAAAATTTTTAAAGGGCGGACTTACACGAAAAGAATATATGAAAGACTTACTTCTGCAAATTGCCAAATGGACTAGTGAGAAAAAGCCTTTTGCGTTGGCACGCGTAATCCAAACGTGGGGATCATCGCCTCGCCCTGTTGGCTCCTCTATGATTATTTCTGAAGATATGGAAATGGCAGGCTCTGTTAGTGGGGGTTGTGTAGAAGGGGCAGTTGTAAAAGAAGCAAAAAAAATTTTAGAAAGCGGAAATAGTAAGCTCTTGTCTTATGGCGTGAGTGATGACGATGCCTGGACGGTAGGGCTTATGTGCGGAGGGAAAATTCAAGTTTATGTGCAAACGTATACCGTAGCGAAACTTAGTGAGAGGGAGATGTGGGTAACTCTCCAAGAATCATTGAGCAATAATCAGGGGTGTACTTTTATCACCACATTAGTTGATGGCGAAACAAAAAACGCGTTGATCACTTCTGAGGGTAAGGTAATTGGGCAAGAATTGCCAAATGAAATATTGATCAAAGCAAAGGATTGCTATACAAAGCGAATACATGAAGTAACGACCGTGGCCGACAAGCAATACTTCATTCATTCATTTCCTAGAAAAAGTCAATTGCTAATTATAGGTGCAGCTCATATCGCAGCCGATCTAATACAGTTTGCTCATCAATTTGATTTTGAAACGATCTTGATTGACCCACGAATTGCATTTGCTCGGCAGACTTTATTTACTCAAAAGCCAGACCAGATTTTAGAAAGTTACCCTTCGGAAGCGCTGAGAGATTTTAAGCTAGATGCCTATACCTATGCCGTTGTTTTATCGCACGACCCTAAGATTGATGATGATGCTCTTCGCATTTTATTGAGGTCTAAGATTGCATACATTGGTGCATTGGGAAGTAGGAGAACTAATGAAAAAAGAATCTACAGATTGAAGCAAGAGGGCTTTACAGATGATGAAATCAATAGAATAGAAGCACCCGTGGGAATCGATATCAATGCGCAAGGAGCGAAAGAAATCGCCCTTAGTATTATGAGTTCTATCATCAAAGTAAAGAATACCTATTTATAGTGATGGGTCCTAAACTTACCCACCACTCACCGGAGGAATAATTACCACTTCATCGTTTTCTTTGAGACGGTAAGAATCTTCTTGATAGTCTTCACCCACCGCAAAGGCGAGAGATTTTAATTTTGAAAATTCAGGGTACTGTTGAAACAGGTTTTGTTTGAGCGCAGAAATTGTATCGCCTAGCTTCAGTTCATATTCCAGTTGCTTGGATTGAAGGATGTCTTTGGCGATTCCGTATGCTATCAGTTTTATTTTCATTGAGCAATTTGATTCATTTCTAATTTCTTTTTCATCTCCTTCCAAGAGAGAGTAGCGCAATCATACCGTTCAGGAAAATCGTGTACGCCTGAGAAAGCAAGGAACTCATCGGGCAAAGTTATCTTTTCGTCTTGAGTTTCCTTGTCGATGAAACCGAGAAAAGTAGTACAGATCATCAGTGCCTCTGTTAGCGTTTTGCCTTCTATTGATTTCGTTAAAATAGAAGTGGAGGCTTTTGAGATAGCACAACCGAAACCATGAAAGTGAACAGTGTTGATTTTTATTGAATCGCTTGTCATAAAAATTTCAAAACGATCACCACAAATAGGATTGTAGGCCTTGATCACTTCATTAGCATCAAGTCTTTTCTCAAAATGAAAAGGAGTTTCATTGTGCGCCTTGATGATTTCTGGATATAGCTTTTTTAAATCACTGCTCATGCCCAGAATTTTTTTAGTGCAACTAAGGCTTCGATTATTTTGTCAACGTCTTCCTTTGTATTGTAAATTGAAAAAGAAGCTCTCACCGTTGCTGGAACTCCCATCGACTCTAGCAATGGCTGGGCACAATGATGACCAGCGCGCACTGCAATGTTTTCGTTGGCTAAAAAACCAGCCACATCATGTGCATGGATATTTTCTAAAAAGAAAGACACAATCCCGCTGAAGTTTTTAGGATTCCCCACAATTTTAATTCCTCCTAATGATTTCAACTTTTCTTTGAAATAGATACTTAATTTTTTAGTCTGGTTCGAAGTTTCATTCAAATCCAATTCTTTGATAAAATCAATGGCTGCGCCCAATCCAATTACACCAGCAATGTTAGCAGTGCCTGCTTCTAAGCTATGAGGGTAATCCAAAAATTCGGTGTGCTCAAATTCTACATTTTTTATACTGCCACCGCCATAGTTAAGTGGATCAATTTGTTTGGAGTACTCTTCCTTGCAATACAAAACACCCGTGCCGAGAGGACCAAACATTTTGTGCGCAGAGAAAACGAGAAAGTCAGCATCCAATTTTTTTACATCAAGGGGGTAATGGCCTACGCTTTGTGCGCCATCAATCAAGACAGGAATATTTTTTTTATGTGCCGCAGCAATGATTTCTTCGATTGGGTTGATGGCACCAAGGACATTTGAAATATGAGTCACCGCCAACATCTTTGTCTGTGCATCTAACAAATCATCCAATTTTTCTAAGGCCAATTCGCCATTATTGTTAACAGGAATAATCTTAAGTGTGGCTTGAGTTTGCAAACAGATTTGTTGCCAGGGTATCAAGTTGGCGTGGTGCTCCATGGCAGAGATCACTACATTATCACCTTTGCGCAGATCCTTTTTCAAAAAACATTGAGCGACAATGTTGATTGCTTCTGTAGCGCCTTTGGTAAAGGCAATCGAATTGGGATGAGGTGAGCCAATCAGGCCACAAACTTTTTTTCTAACATCTTCATAGCGATGTGTTGCTTTGGAAGATAATTCATAAAGCCCGCGATGGACGTTGGCGTTTTCTTTTTCGTAAAAATCAGTGATAGTTTGAATGACAGATTGGGGCTTCTGTGAGGTGGCGGCACTATCCAAATAAACCAACTCTGGCCGATGGGTGAAGATCGGAAAATGGGATTTGATAGATTGTAGCGGCAATGCCATTAAAAAACCTTTAAGCGTTAAAGATAACTTTCTAGGGAACAAGAATAACTGTTTTTCGGTTGCAGCGATAAAAAAGAAAACATAAATGTGAATAAGGTGAGATTATTTTTGTGCGTCAGCTAGGCGTGCGTAAGCGTGTGAGCGATAGAAGTGGAAAGCCTCCCTCGGCTGCGCTCAGGATGAACTCAGCGCGTTGGCAAGCCGAGGGAGCTTGGAACGAATAGCGCGACCCCGTGCTGGTGCCTGTGTGAGGGCAAAGGGGACACACCCAAAAGAAATTGAATTTTTTTGTTGAACTTGCTGATGAATGGCTACTCAACTTTTTGATAATCACGGCAGGCCGATCAACTATTTACGGTTGGCGGTGACGGATCGGTGCAATCTACGGTGCTTTTATTGCATGCCTGAGGAGGGGATTAAGTATTTGCCTAAGAAAGCGTTGCTGACCTTCGAGGAAATTGAAAGATTGGTAACGATGCTCGCGCAAATGGGCATTTCAAAAATCAGACTGACGGGTGGCGAGCCTTTCGTGCGAAATGATTTGATGCAATTGATTCGTAAGATTGTGGAGATTGACGGCATCAAAGATGTGCACTTGACTACCAATGGAATTCTTACCGCGCAACACATTCCTGAATTGAAGGAGCTCGGTATTGCTTCGGTTAACCTGAGCATGGATACATTGGATCGCGAGCGATTTAAAATGATCACACGCAGAGATGAATTTGGTAAAACGCGTGAGACGTTGCAATCTTTACTAGATCACGAAATACCTGTGAAGATCAACACGGTGGTGATGGAAGGAAAAAATATTGAAGATATTTTATCGCTGATAGAATTGACGAAAGACCAAAATGTTTCGGTGCGGTTTATAGAAGAAATGCCATTCAACGGAGAGGGCAGTCACTATGCTTTACTTGCGTGGACATATAAAAAAATATTAGAGCACATAAAGCAAGAGTTCCCCAACATTCAAAAAGTACATGACCCAGAAAACTCTACGGCCTATCATTATCAGATTCCTGGATTTAAAGGGAGCATTGGAATCATTGCTGCGTTTAGCAGAACATTTTGTGGCACTTGCAATCGCATTCGCATAACGGCACAAGGTGTACTCAAAACTTGTTTGTACGATGATGGAGTTTTGAACATCAAAGACTTGATGCGAAATGGCTTAAGCGATGCCGAAGTGAAAATTTATTTATTAAAAGCTTTTGCCAGTCGCGCGAAAGATGGCTTTGAAGCAGAAGCGAAAAGAAAAGAACATTCCGTTTCTGAGTCGATGTCCACCATTGGAGGATAATTGTAGTATGGAATTTTATCTCCTCCTCATTTCGTTTTTTATAATTGCGTTGACTTACTCATCCGTTGGCTTTGGCGGAGGATCAAGTTATTTGGCGTTGTTGGCACTGCCCATTTTTGCTATTGCTTTCCCTGTCATTCGCTCCACCGCTTTGTTCTGCAATATCATTGTAGTAACAGGCGGTGCGATTATTTTTTATAAAGAAGGTAAACTTTCTTTCAAGGAAATTTGGCCATACTTTATTGGCAGTGTGCCGATGGCTTTCATTGGCGGCTTTTGGCCAATCAAACAAGATACATTTTTTGTGTTGCTGGGCTTCACATTGTTGGCAGTTCCCTTTCTCTTATGGTTTCAACCAGAGAATTTTAAAAAAGGAAATGAGCCAAGAGTGCCGGAAACGAATTTTATTAAAATAGTATTGGGTGGAGCGATCGGTTTGCTCTCTGGTTTAGTTGGGATTGGTGGCGGCATTTTTCTTTCCCCCATCCTTCACATGCTGCGCTGGTCAGAGGCAAGGAGAATTTCGGCACTGGCCAGTGTTTTTATTCTGGTGAATTCAATTGGCGGATTGGCGGGGCAGTTTAAGCGCGGGATACCTGAATTAAGTTGGCAGTTTCTGCTTCCTCTTTTGCTTGCTGTTTTTGTTGGTGGGCAAATCGGCTCACGGCTTGGTGCCAAAAAATTCAATCCGATTTACATCAAGCGCATTACGGCTGTGTTGATATTGATTGCAGGGTTGAATATATTGAGGGAGCATCTCTAGTGTACGTTTTTTGGACGAGGGCAAATTCAGCCAACTTTTGCCCTCGTTTATTATACGAGGGCATGAGATGCCTTTGTCAGTTTTAGAAAAATCGAATATTGCGGTACTTGGTAAGTACAAAATAGAAAAAGCGGCCTACAGGTCGCTTTTCTCATTTTTCGTAGCGGGGACAGGACTCGAACCTGTGACCTTTGGGTTATGAGCCCAACGAGCTACCAACTGCTCCACCCCGCGATTTGAATTGCAAAAGTAGAACCATTGGGCTTAATAAACAAATCGCGCTAAAATGGGATATTCGTCACCCAGAGAGATTGAGTTCCCAATAATGGAAAAATGTTGAAGAATTAGCTATCTCAACCTCAACGATTCATCCTTTTTAAATAGTTGATGAACTGATAGTTAGATATATTTTCAAATGATGATAGAGATTTGATCAGAAGGTGACTTGTGATGGCACATTAGTTGGAAACCTAGTTTCCAAAATTGTTTGCCCAATGAAAATATTCATCGCCATTTCTATTTGGATGCTTTTGGTAGCAGGAAGTGTCACGGTGGCAACACCTAAAGAAAGATCTGTGGGGGTTATCACTCAAAAAAAGGAGAACCTATTTGTTCTAAAGGCGTCAAGAAAATTTAAAGGTGCGCAGGTAGAAGTGCTCTCATCATCTGGCTATCTAGTAACGTCTAAAAAATTAAACAAAAGAAAACTGGTGATCGATTTTAAAAATGTGAGTGCTGGCGTTTACCGCATTCAAGTAAAAAAAGGTTCTAACAAAGAGGAGTTTCAATTCATTAAAAAATAAATAGTAACACATGAAAGCCATCAAAGCCACTTTTTTGCAGCTCGTTTATTTGTATCTATTCACCCGCCTTTAATTGTTTCGATTTGCCAAAATCTGAGATCAAGAGCAAGCCCAGGAAAGTGATCATCCCATTGATGATCAAAATCTCAATCCCAATTTTATAACCGTGGAACCAGCTTACGGAATTTGAACTAAGCACGTAAGAAAGCAAAGGAGAAATAACACAGATCAACGGAACCAATATTCCTTTCACCTTTAATTTGGTAAACACGCCAAAAGAAAAAAGACCGAGCAGGGGTCCGTAGGTATAGCCTGCTATATTCAGCACGGCATCAATCACCGATTTTTCATTCAACTCTTTGAAAATAATAATGATCAAGAGGAACAGTGCAGAGAAACCTAAGTGAACAATAAATTTTTGCTTTTGCTTCACTGCTTCTGTTTTGTTTTTGAATTGAAGAAAGTCAATGCAAAATGAAGTGGTCAATCCTGCCAAAGCAGAATCTGCACTGGCATAAGAAGAAGCGGTAATCCCCAATAAAAATAAAATCCCTACTAACGGCCCTAGCTCATTGAAAGCAAGTCGTGGATAAAGTTCATCGGATAGTGCAGGGATAGCCAGTCCTTTTTGTGTACTGTAAATGTAGAGCAGGGCACCGAGCGTTAAGAAAAGTAAATTCACAATTACCAACGTCAAGCTGAACCAAAACATATTCTTCTGCGCATCGCCCAATGTTTTGCACGTCAGGTTTTTTTGCATGATCTCTTGGTCAAGCCCCGTCATGGCAATGGCAATAAATGCTCCACCAAAAAACTGCTTAGGAAAAAACAAGGTCGAGTTCACATCATCGAAATGAAAAATTCTAGCAAAACCATTGTCTTGAATGGCCGACACCATCGTGGTAAAATTGAAATCTAATTTATCTGCAATTTGCCAAACGGTAACAGCTACAGCAGTCACTAAAAAAAGAGTTTGAAAGGAATCTGTCCACACAATCGTTTTGATGCCGCCCTTAAAAGTATAGACCCAAATCAAAGCAATAGTCGTTGCGACTGTTACAAAAAATGGAACTCCCCAGGCATCGAATAAAAAAAGTTGCAGCACAGTGGCGGCTAGGAAAAGTCGTAGAGAAGAACCAATCGTTCTGGAGACTAAAAAGAAAAACGCACCCGTTTTATATGCCCACACATCAAAGCGTTGCTCCAAATAGGTGTAAATAGAAATTACATTTAATCGATAGTATAAAGGCATGAGGATGCCGATGATCACCCAATACCCAAGCAAATATCCCAGCACAACTTGAAAGTAAGCGAACCCGATCTTGCCCACATTACCCGGCACTGAAACAAACGTAACGCCCGACAGCGAAGAGCCGATCATCCCAAACGCTACCAGGTACCATGGCGATTGTCTATTGCCCGTGAAAAACGTGTTACTATCTGCATCCTTGGAAGTAAAATAGGAAATGGTGATGAGTGCTAAAAAATAGACGATGAGAATAGCGAGAACTAAGAATGGTGACATGCGGTGGCCTTTATCAAGATGGCAAACTACATTAAGTTGCGAACTAATAAAAGCTCTTGATTTTTTCATTAATTTATGACAAAAGAAATCCTACTTTTGTAGCGATAAAAAATATTAGCTGTGGCAAGTAAACTAGTAAAAATAGGGACCGTGCAGATGAGCTGCACCCAGAAGCCAGAAGAGAACCTTCAAAAGGCGATTCAGAAAATAAGAGAAGTGGCTGCGAAAGGAGCACAAATAGTTTGCCTTCAAGAGCTATTTACTTCACTTTATTTCTGTGATGTAGAGGACTATGAAAATTTCAAATTAGCTGAAGCAATCCCTGGACCTTCCACAGATTCGTTGAGTGCTTTGGCAAAGGAATTAGGGGTAGTTATCATCGCTTCCCTTTTTGAAAAGCGCACTCAAGGAATTTATCACAATACCACAGCCGTGCTAGATGCCGATGGAGCTTATTTAGGAAAATATCGCAAGATGCACATCCCCGATGATCCATCGTATTACGAAAAATTTTATTTCACCCCTGGCGACTTAGGTTACAAAGTTTTTAAAACAAAATTTGCAACACTTGGTGTATTGATTTGCTGGGATCAGTGGTATCCTGAAGCATCGCGCATCACTGCATTAATGGGCGCTGAAATTTTATTTTATCCAACTGCCATTGGCTGGGCTACTTCACAAGATGAGGCCACAAATACTGAACAGTACAACGCCTGGCAAACTATTCAGCGCAGCCATTCGGTAGCCAATGGATTGCATGTAGTGAGCGTGAACCGCGTGGGTTTTGAACAAAACGGAGCGATGAAGTTTTGGGGAGGTTCTTTCATCACCAATCCTTTTGGCAGCATTCTTTACAAGGCCTCGCATGAAAACGAAGAAGTGAACGTAACAGAAATTGATTTGAACAAAACCGATAGTTACCGCACGCATTGGCCATTCTTGCGCGATAGAAGAATAGATTCTTATCAACCTATTACAAAAAGATTTATTGACGAAGACTAATTTAAAAAGTAGGCAATTGCACTAGGCAAACTTTGCCCACTGCCTACTGCCAATTGATATGAAAACCCCCCAACAACTCGGCTACCACTTTCCTGCAGAATTTGCTCCTCACACTGCCACTTGGCTTAGCTGGCCTCACAAAGAGGCAAGCTGGCCAGGAAAGATCGAAACTATTTTTTCGATTTACGCGGAGTTCATCAAGTGTGTAGCAGAAGGAGAGATAGTAAATATCAATGTGGCTGATGAGAAGATGAAACAGTTTGCGGTTTCTCATTTACAAAAAGTGGGAGCTTATTTAGACAAAGTAAAATTCTTTTTTCATCCTACCAACGATGCATGGTGCCGAGATCATGGCCCCGCTTTTTTAATCAATCCTACCGAAAAGAAAAAAATGATAGTGGATTGGGGCTACAACGCATGGGGCGGAAAATATCCACCATTCGATTTAGATGATGTGATTCCTACATTGATCGGAAAGCAATTTTCGATTCCCGTTGTGCATCCAGGCATTGTGATGGAAGGTGGCTCCGTTGAGTTCAATGGAAAAGGAACGTTGCTCACAACCACTGCTTGTTTGCTAAACAAAAATAGAAATCCCCATCTCAATCAAAAGCAGATTGAAGAATACTTGATTAATTATTATGGCGTAAGTAATATTCTTTGGCTGGGTGATGGCATTGTGGGTGATGATACCGATGGACACATTGATGACATCACTCGCTTTGTTAATGAAGATACGGTGGTGACAGTGGTGGAAGACAGTAAGGCAGACGAAAATTATCATTTGTTAAAAGAGAATGTAGAGCTTCTTGAAAAAATGAAATTAGAAAATGGTAAATCAGTGAAGATTGTAGAATTACCCATGCCATCTGCTGTGGAGTATGATGGCCAGCGATTGCCTGCTTCGTATGCTAATTTTTACATCGCTAATAAATATGTGGTCGTGCCAACATTCCGAGATAAAAATGACGACAAGGCGCTGAGCATTCTTCAAAAATATTTTACAGATAGAAAAGTAATTGGCTTAAATTCTACAGATATTATTTGGGGGCTGGGGTCTTTTCATTGCTTGAGTCAGCAAGAGCCGAGTGTTTAGCTTGCTTAAAGCCTAATACCTATTGCCTGTTCCCTGCCCCCTCCTTATCTTGCCACATGAAATTATTTTTTCGTCAAGCTGGCCAGGGGCAACCACTGATTATACTGCATGGCCTCTTTGGCTCTTCTGATAATTGGTATTCCCTTTCCAAGGTTTTTTCTGAATCGTTCACCGTTTACACCATCGATCAGCGCAACCACGGGCAATCTCCGCACAGCGATGAGTTTAATTACAAATTGTTGACCGATGACTTGGAGCAATTTTTAAAAGAGCATTCCATTATCAATCCAATTGTCATCGGCCATTCGATGGGAGGGAAAACGGCTATGAATTTGGCCATCAAAAATCCAGCATCAATAGAAAAACTGATTGTGGTGGACATTGCACCAAAATCATATCCTGTTCATCACGATCAAATTTTAGATGGACTTACTGCTATTCCCCTCGCTACACTTTCCTCACGCAACGAAGCTGACAAAATACTTGCTGAGTTTGTGCCTGAACTAGACGTGCGACAATTTTTACTGAAAAACCTTTCTCGCAATGGCGAAGGAAAATTTGAATGGAAACTTAATGTAAGCGCCATTGAAAACCATATTGAAGAGATTGGGCAAGGGATGCAATATGAAGGAACATTTGAGAAGCCTACACTTTTTATAAAAGGGGCAAAGTCCAATTACTTTAAGCAAGGCGATGACGAATTGATTTTGAAATTATTCCCCGCTGCAAAAATCATGACATTAGATACGGGTCATTGGGTGCAGGCAGAGAAACCGCAAGAGTTTGTTCAAACCGTTTTAAATTTCTTGAGCCATTAGTACCATTCCCTACTATATTGGCAAATTGTACTTGGTACCAAACGTGATTGCTGAGGGCACTCAACAAAAAGTAATTCCATCTCACGTGATTTTGGCTCTCAAATCCATTCAGTATTTTTTGGCCGAAGACATTCGCACGGCCAGAAGGTATTTGAGTGGTTTGAAAATTTATGAATCTGTTGAAAGCCTCCACTTTGAAGTGTTGAACAAAGACACAAAAGAAAATGAACTAGCGGAGTTGATGAAGCCGCTTCAAACTGGAAATCATTTGGGAATCATTTCCGAATCAGGTTGCCCAGGTGTGGCCGACCCCGGAGCAATGGCGGTGGCATACGCACATCAAAAAAACATTCAGGTAGTTCCGTTGGTAGGGCCTTCTTCTATTTTATTGGCACTGATGGCTTCTGGGCTCAACGGGCAAAAATTTGCTTTTCATGGCTACCTTCCTGTAGATGGAAAAGAGGCAATGAAAATGATCAAAGAGTTGGAACGCGAATCGGAACAGAAAAACCAAACACAGCTTTTCATTGAAACACCTTATCGCAACAATCAGGTGCTCGGCCATCTCCTTAATTCTTTGAAGCCAGATACGCTCCTTAGTATTGCGCTAGAGATTACAGGTATGAATGAATCCATCCAAACAAAAACGGTGAAGGAATGGAAAGTGCGCAAGCCATCGTTGCCAAAGGAGCCAGCTATATTTTCTTTTTGTGTGGCTAAATAATCTTATTGGCCTAATGATAACTTAAAAAGATAGGATGAAGCTTTCAAAAATCGTAATCATCGAAGTCCAGAGGTGTTATCATCATACTTTCCCTTTTCTTGGATATTCTTTCTGCCTGCTGTGACTCCTTGAGAATCGTCATCAATTCGATTTCCGCCTCTTTTTCATCGCCCTGCAAAACGCTTAGACTTCTTTTCATGCCCTCTGCGTTGCGTTTTATTTCCTTCACCTTATCACGAAGCTCTAGATGGAATAATTCATCGGGGGTATAAACGAATTGAAGCAGGGGAACATACCTAGGGTGCTGAGGCAACATATCTATTTGCATTTGAAGCTCTTCAATTTGTTCTCTAAGCAGTTCGTTATAAATTTTGATTTTTTCGTTGCTGAGTTTATCAATATTCCGCTCCTCGCTGTACAATACTTCCAACTCGATTTTAAGTAGCGTATGGAGATCTTTTTTTTGGTAGGCGGCAGTGACACGCTTCATCAACTCCTCTTTTTCGCCTTTCTTGCTTTCGTCTTGTTCAAGGTCAGGGTGTAGTGTTTTGGCTAGGCTTTTGTAAATGGTGCTGATGCTTTTATCTTGGGCTTCTTTGGCCAATCGCTCTTTTATTTCACGCTTGGTCTCGCCTTTGTTGCTAGTGGCGCGTTGTCTCGCTTCTTCCGCCTTGGCAAACATCTCTTCTCTCATTCGATGTGTGTGTCGGGCCATTTCCTCCTCTGTCATATTGCTCTTGAGAAAGTCCATGTTCATATCCACGCCCATTTGATCAAACATATCATTCATTTCCATCTTCACCTCTTCAAATGCTTCTTCTTTTGCCGCTTCATAACTACTACCAAAAATCACTTTAAATATCTTCTTCGTCTCCGCATCAGGCTCATTGTTGTGGTAATTCAAGAAATCGTTCATGATGTTTTGCATCAGGGTCTTCATCGTTCGCTTTTGCGCAGGTCGAAGAAACTTTGGCTTTTGCAGAAAGCTAAAAAATAGACTCAATAGACTTTTCTCCATGGCTCTTTTTGTTTCTATCACTGGCAATACCTCCTTGGCGTAATAGGCCAATGTGTTATCCAACCGCTGACCGAAACGCACTATATCACGTTGCAGGTTTTCTACCTTTTTGATATTGCGGTTGAATGCCTGTTGTGGGGCACTTAACTTTTGCGCTGGCTGGTTTTGAATGACGAGAGTATGAGGTTTCATGGGAGATTAGCTAATCTTGTTTTGCGTTCAAATTTAGTTTCTTTTCTGAATCGACAGCAACAATGGTTGCAGAAGCCTGCTCCTTCATTTTTTTCAAGGCTAACGGATGTTTTTTTGACATGGCCTTGAACCTAAAGTGTCACCTTTTCTCAATAGATAAGTCGATGAATTGCCAAACCAAATTATTCCCCTATTTTTGCGGCTCACAAAATCTTAAAACATAACACAATGGCGTATTTATTCACTTCTGAGTCAGTTTCTGAAGGCCACCCCGATAAGGTTGCCGATCAAATTTCTGATGCCCTCATCGATTATTTCTTGGCGTATGATGCAAATTCTAAAGTTGCCTGCGAAACGTTGGTTACAACTGGTCAAGTGGTATTGGCAGGAGAAGTGAAATCAGAAGCTTACTTAGATGTGCAAGACATTGCACGCGAGGTGATCCGCAAAATAGGTTATACCAAAAGCGAATACATGTTTGAGGCCAATAGCTGTGGAATATTCTCAGCCATCCATGAGCAATCTGCTGATATCAACCAAGGCGTAGAGCGTAAAAAGAAAGAAGATCAAGGTGCAGGCGATCAAGGTATGATGTTTGGGTACGCTACCAACGAAACGGACAACTACATGCCGTTGCCATTGGAACTTGCTCATCTTTTGTTGAGAGAGTTGTCGGTTATCCGCAGAGAAGGCAAGGTAATGACTTACTTGCGCCCTGATGCAAAATCACAAGTAACAATTGAGTATAGCGATGACAATAAACCACAACGCATCGATGCCATCGTAATCTCTACTCAGCATGACGACTTCGCAAAAGATGCCGTGATGTTGAAAAAGATCAAAGATGACATGATCAACATCTTAGTGCCACGCATTATGAAAAAGTTGCCTAAGCGTGTGCAAAAGCTATTCAAAACTGAAATTAAATATTTTATTAACCCTACTGGCAAGTTTGTAATTGGTGGGCCACATGGCGATACTGGTTTAACAGGAAGAAAAATTATTGTAGATACCTACGGAGGCAAAGGCGCACACGGTGGTGGTGCCTTCTCAGGAAAAGATCCTTCTAAAGTAGATCGCTCGGCTGCGTATGCCACTCGCCACATTGCCAAAAATTTAGTGGCTGCGGGTGTGTGCGATGAAGTATTAGTGCAGGTGGCTTATGCAATTGGTGTTGCCAAACCTGTTGGTTTGTATGTAAACACCTATGGCACTGCCAAAGTAAAAATGAGTGATGGCGAAATCTCTAAAAAAATAGAAAAGGTATTTGATATGCGTCCTTACTTTATTGAAGAGCGTTTCAAACTCCGCACTCCTATCTATTCTGAGACAGCCGCTTATGGCCACATGGGTCGCGAATCGAAAATTGTAGAAAAGATTTTCAACAAAGGAAAGAAGACAGAGAAGAAAGTGAAGGTAGAATTATTCCCTTGGGAGAAATTGGATTATGTAGAGGCTTTGAAAAAATCTTTTAAGATTAAGTAATAACTGAACTTACGCGGTCTTTAGGCGTCAAGACACCTTTTAGGTGTCAGACGTCTAAAAACATTTAAAACAAAAAGACCCTTGGACAATCCAAGGGTCTTTTTTTTCTGACTTGTATGATCTATTGGTTTTCCTGAACCTCTTCTGTCACCGCATCCGTCCTCATCACCCAAAAATTATTGAACCCTTCGCCTTGTTGAATGTTGATAAAACCGTTGGCCAACATTTCAAGAATGGCAAGGAAATTAAAAATCAAAGCGATGCGAGTAGGTGCGCTCTCAAACAATTCGATAAAGGCCACTCGCGGCTTGGCAGTGATTTGGTTTAGGATAAATTCTTTTTGCCCTTCAATTGTATATGGGTATTGAATGACCTGATGCACAGGTTTGTTTTTGTCCTCCTCTTGGCGCTTTAGCACTCGTTCAAACACCATCAATAGTTTGAAGAGATCCACATCTTGCAACTCCGCTTCTACGTTGGTGATTTCGGCCAACGATTTCAATTCCTTCATCAGGTTGCCGCGCTTCTCCTTCATCAACTCCACATCTTCCATCTTGTGGAATTCCTCAATCACCGATTTGTACTTCTTGTACTCCATCAAGTGCTTGATCAAATCTTCGCGCGGGTCAATCTCGTTGCCTTGCTCATCCAACTGTGGCCGGGGCAGCAACATTTTTGATTTGATGCGCATGAGGGTGGCCGCCACTAGTATAAACTCGCTGGCCACTTCAATGTTCATTTTTTCTAAATGCCGCAGGTACTCCAAAAAGTCGTTGGTGATTTTAGAGATCGGAATATCGTTGATATCCAATTCATCTCGCTCAATGAAAAACAAGAGCAGGTCAAAAGGGCCTTCAAACAAAGGCAGGTGTATTTCAAAAGGTTGTTCCATAAAAATTCAGGACGGCAAAATTATCTAAATCCAACGATAAAATCTGATGTAATCAACAAATCAGTAAATTTGTCGCTGAAGGCTCTTAAAACATTCAAAAACACTTACCTTGAGTCGGTGTTTATTAAGAACCCGCTTTAAAAATAAGGTCTGCAATGCTCATTACCCCCGGAAAACTACTATCTGACATCAATGGCCCTGACGATTTGAAAAAATTGGATCAAGCCCAATTGGTTCAGCTTTGCGAGGAATTAAGACAATTCATAATAGATAATGTCTCTGTTTACGGAGGCCATTTTGGTGCTAGTTTGGGGGTGGTTGAGTTGACGGTTGCCTTACACTATGTCTTCAATGCCCCCTATGATCAGTTAGTTTGGGATGTGGGTCACCAAGCGTACGGGCACAAAATCTTGACGGGCCGTAGGGACGATTTCTATACAAATAGAGTTTACAAAGGCTTATCTGGTTTCCCGAAAAGGAAAGAAAGCCAGTACGATACATTTGGTGTTGGCCACTCGTCCACATCCGTTTCTGCTGCGTTGGGCATGGCCATGGCTTCAAAATATTTAGGAATTGAAGACAAGCAGCATGTGGCCATTATTGGCGATGGCGCGCTGACGGGCGGAATGGCTTTTGAAGCGTTGAACCATGCAGGCGTTTCAGACACTAATCTCTTGATTATCCTCAATGATAATTGTATGTCTATAGACCCCAACGTGGGCGCGTTGAAGGATTATCTTACAGACATCACTACTTCTAAAACATATAATCGGTTAAAAGAAGATGTGTGGAATTTACTTGGCAAGCTTTCTTCTATTGGAAAGAGTGCGCAAGAGATTGCTTCCAAAATCGAAACGGGCATTAAGGCTACCTTATTAAGTCAAAGTAATTTATTTGAATCGCTAAACCTGCGCTACTTCGGCCCAGTAGATGGCCATGATGTAGATCACATGGTGGCGATCTTAAAGGATTTAAAAGATATCAAAGGCCCCAAGATACTTCACTGTATTACCACCAAAGGCAAAGGCTACGGCCCCGCAGAAAAAGGGAACGCCACTACTTGGCATGCACCTGGCGTTTTTGATAAGATCACTGGAGAAATCCACAAGAAAGTTTACGACAAACCTCAGGCCCCAAAATACCAAGATGTATTTGGGCATACCTTGGTAGAGCTAGCAAGGGCGAACGATAAAATCATTGGCATCACTCCGGCCATGCCTTCGGGTTCATCTTTAAATATCATGATGAAGGAAATGCCCACCCGCGCTTTTGATGTGGGTATTGCCGAGCAACATGCCGTTACGTTTTCGGCTGGGTTAGCCACACAAGGACTGATTCCATTCTGCAATATTTATAGTTCATTCATGCAGCGTGCCTACGACCAAGTAGTGCATGATGTGTGTATTCAAAACCTGCCCGTCAATTTTTGTTTGGATCGTGCTGGCTTTGCCGGTGCCGATGGCCCTACGCATCACGGTGCTTATGACATTGCCTATTTCCGCTGCTTGCCTAATATGATTGTTGCTGCTCCGATGAATGAAGAAGAGCTTCGTAATTTAATGTACACGGCACAACTGCCCCGCAAGGAACAAGCATTCTCTATTCGTTACCCGCGCGGGCAAGGGGTGATGCCCAATTGGAAAACACCTTTTGAGGAAATTGAAATCGGAACAGGAAGAAAAATCAAAGAGGGGGAGGAGTTAGCGATTCTTACTATTGGCCACATCGGCAATTATGCGGTGGAGGTTTGCGAGAAATTAGAAAAGCAAGGAATAGAAGTTGCTCACTATGACCTTCGATTTGCCAAGCCGCTAGATGAAAAATTATTGCATGAAGTCTTCGGTAAATTCAAGAAGATAGTAACCGTTGAGGATGGTTGTGTGCAAGGAGGCATTGGAAGTGCAGTGCTGGAATTTATGGCCGATCATCACTATGATTGCGATGTGAAACGCTTGGGCATACCCGATCGAATTGTTGAGCATGGAGAGCAATTAGAACTTCACCATGAATGTGGTTTTGATCCAGACGGAATTGAAAAGGCCGTTCTACTCATGCTAGAGAGTTCTCGCTCTCTTGCCTAATGGATCCTATTTTTTTTAAAGATCAAGGAAAAGGATTTCCAATCGTTTTGCTCCACGGCTTTTGTGAGGCCCATCAAATTTGGGATGGCTTTGCGGAAGAATTGGCAAAAGATTTTAGGGTGATCACACCCGATTTGCCAGGCTTCGGTCAAAGCCAATTGCCCCCCCAACCATTTACCATTGATGATATTGGAGATCAACTAATCGCCTGGCTTTCAAAGCTAAAGATCAACAACCCAGTGATCATTGGCCACTCATTAGGTGGGTATGTGGCACTCGCTATGGCGCAAAAGGACGCTGGCTCGCTTTCAGGTCTAGGTCTTTTTCATTCCACCGCTTTCGCAGATAGCGAAGAGAAAAAACTTAACCGAGACAAGACGATAGACTTTGTGGAGAAGTTTGGAGTGCCTCCATTTGTGGAAACATTTGTCCCTGGATTGTTCTACCAAAAGGATAATCCATACATGGATTTTGTTAGAGACATGGCATTGACTACTCCGCTAAAGACGTTGATCAATTACTCTAAAGCCATGAGAGACAGGCCTTCCCGTGAGGAATTTCTAATAAGTTTTCAAGGAAATGTTTTGGTGGCCGCAGGCACCCATGATTCGATCATTCCATTTTCCATGTCACAACAAGTAAGTGCATTGGCGCCCAACACCATGTTCTGCCCACTAAAAAATACAGGGCACATGGGCATGTTTGAGAGCCCAACTGATTCATTTAATAGCTTTATTGCTTTTGCTTCTCGGTGCGAGAAAGGGCTGAAAGTGTAATTTTTTTTGTTTTAGGGTTATTTTTACTTTAAAATTAACCGTAATGCTTATATTTGAGTTCGTAGAATTTGTTAATTTAGAGCATTAATTACCTTTGACTCACAGCCAAACTATTAATCAATATGAATGAATTAGACTCAGTAGAAGATCCTCACAAGTATGATGCCTGGAATGGTATGGCGGCTAACCTGTCCTATGTGTTTTGGGCAATTGCGGTGCTTATAGCCTTAGGGTATTTTATCAAGTTAGCTACCACTAATGGCAACAAGGAGAAGTACGATTTCATCAACAAACATGAGATTAAATTCCTGTGGATAGCCACCATTGTATTTGTTATCGGCTTGTGCTTCTTTGGCAACTCAAGCATTGATAAATTCAATGCTGTCTTATTTTTTGTAAGAGGGTTCATGACCATTGCCTTTGGCTTGATCGTAGCCTTGATCATCCAGAACTTGCTCAAGTTTTATTATCCTTTCTTCATCGAAAAACGTTTGAAAGTACTTCGCTATAAGCCACGGATTTCCCCTAAAACGGGTAAGCCAATGAAGCTATTGAGTGAAGAAGAAGAAGATGCTTACTTGGATGAAGGTATGCAAGCAGAGGAGAATGTATTCTCTGTTGACTATGATGTATGGAAAGACGAGGAATCTGGCCACATTCAAATTGAAAAATATGCGGGTCACTTGCACGCCATTCAATGTCCTGAGTGTAATTACCAAACCTTTAAAGTGGTGAAAGAAGAGATTACAAAAACACCTTCTTTCGATCAAGAAGGCGAAATAGTAAAGCATTACCTCTGCGGTTATTGTGGATATAAAGCTAAGAAGACGGTAGTTTTGCGTCAGCAAACTAAGTTAGAGAATACAGCAACGGCCACCGCTTAGTAAATTTATTTAGCTTGCCTTCATGACGCAGCTTGATCTTAAAAAGTTTAGTGAACTATTTCACTAAACTTTTTTTGTTTTCAGATAAATTTAAAGTGTTAATCCTTTAAATAAAATCGGCATGAAAAAAACTCTTTCCTTTCTATCGATACTTAGCTTTTTTGCCTTGCTGTTTTCTTGCGAATCCAAGAAGGCCCCAATCAGTAAGATCGAATCCATCAGCCAAGAGTATCAGACTCCCTACTTTGCTGACACAGCTCGTATTAGTAAAATAAAAAAAGTAACGTCAGTAGTCGATACTATTTTTGCACGATACGCCAAAGCCAATCACAACCCAGCTATTGCTTATGGAATTGTGATTGACAATCAATTGATCTATTCCAATAGTGTTGGATATTCTAATCTTGAAAAGAAAATTTTGGCTTCCAGCGATTCACGGTTTCGTATTGCTTCTATGACCAAGAGTTTTACAGCCATGGCCATTTTAAAATTGCGCGATGAAGGTAAGCTGCAATTAACAGATGCTGCGGCAATCTACATTCCTGAAATGAAGAACCTCAAGTATCCAACACCGGATGCCATGCCCATCACTATTTTTAATTTGCTTACCATGTCCGCAGGGTTTCCCGAAGATAATCCGTGGGGAGATCGCCAACTGTCTGATACTGATGAAGACTTGTTGAATTTGATGAAAGAGGGCACTTCATTTTCTAACAATCCTGGAGCGGAGTTTGAGTACAGTAATTTAGGCTATGCTTTGTTGGGAAAAATCATCGCCAATGTATCGGGCAAAAGTTATCAGCAATATGTAACGGAAAATATTTTGAAGCCCTTGGGCATGAATGATTGCGGCTATGAATACACTGCGATGCCTCAAGAGAAAGTAGCTGTCGGCTATCGATGGGAAGATGAACAATGGAAGCCCGAAGAGCTTTTGAAAGATGGATCGTATGCCTCCATGGGCGGGATGATTTGCACCATCAACGATTTTGCCAAATACATGAGTTTTCTTCTTTCGGCCACACCTGCAAAAAATGAAGCCGAAGTGGGCCCTGTGAAACGCAACACAGCCCGTGAAATGCAGCAGCCTTGGAAGTTTCGAGGACTAGCCCCCAAGCGTGTAACGCATGGTGGTGAGCTTTGCCCAGCAACAGGGAGTTATGGTTTTGGCCTTGGCTGGCGAATAGATTGCCATGATGTTGTTACGGTGTCTCACAGCGGAGGCTTACCGGGTTTCGGCAGCGTGCATCAACTATTGCCCGAGCTAGGCATTGGCGTGGTGGCATTTAGCAATCTTACCTATGCCAACATGGGCGCGCCTGTTTCAAATGTGGTGGACACGTTGATTTTTTTAGCAGATTTAAAAAAGCGTGTGTTCCCTGTTTCGCCCATTTTAAAAACCATGCAGGAGAATTTGATGAGAACCTTGCCCACTTGGGAAGATCAATACGATAATTTGTTTGCCGAAAATTTCTTCCCCGATAAATCAAAAGACCGATGGAAGAAAGAAACGACTGCCCTCTTTGCGAAGATTGGTCAAATCAAAAATATTTCTGCGATGGAGCCAGAAAATTTATTGCGCGGTACATTTACAATCACTGGCGAGAAGGGCGAGCTAGAAGTTTTCTTTACGCTAACACCCGAGACTAAGCCGAGGGTGCAGCAATTGGAGGTGAGTGCTAAAAATTAAATCAGTCACCAGATTTAAATTATAAAAATCATGAGATCAGTGCGCGTACTTTTGCTTGCAATTACCTTGCTATCTGTCCATTTCGCTTTTGCACAAAAGCCAGCTAAAGGTAAAGGCCCTGAAGTGATTGTGAAAAATGAATTTTGTGCGCCAGAAGCGTATGCAGATGATGGTGTAGTAGCTGACAGTGCACCTAAGATTGTTGACGAGACTTTGGTTGAAAAAATAGTCAAGTCGCTCAATTACCAAGCGGTGTATAAAAAAGTAAACAGTGACTACACGGTAACTAAGTGGAAAATAAAAAATACGTACGATGAAAAACAGATTGACACTATCGCTATCGTCAGTGGTGGCAGGCAAAGTGATCGGTTTGTATATTACATCATTAATAAATCTGCAGGGGCATCCTTGCCTGGTTTGATGAATGCAAAGATCAATCGTGATGTGGTGGATGTGATCGGTATAAAGGTAGGAATGAGCCGTAAAGAAGTAGAAAGGCTAATTGGAAAAAGGGCAATAGGCAGCACCTTGATTATTACGAACGAACCTCAAAATATCTACCTGTCGATATTTTTTACCAATGATGCTGTGAGCAATATGAGCTTTAGCAGCTACTCGGAATAGCTAGTTAAAATAATTCGCCATTATCAAGTTCGCACAATCTTGTAAATAGCCCGTTGGCCACGGTGCCCCACGTGGCCATGCCCCCAATTATTTTCATAAGGTGTAGTGCTCTTTCAAAATCATTCGCTAGCAATGTGAAATATATTTGCGATTATTGAGGCTACATTATCTGATTGTTTCATGGAAAATGAGAAAGGTAGGCTGGGTGCCCTGCTGCCGCTGATTATTTTTTTAGGTGTGTACCTCGCCACTTCGCTGTGGCTGAACGATTTTTATAAGATGCCTGTGCTGGTGGCGTTTTTGATTGCCGCTGTAGTGGGGTTTATTCAATACCCGAAAATGCCTTTTACGAAAAAAGTAGATGAGTTTAGTCACCACATGGGTGATGCGAATATCATGCTCATGTGTTTTATTTTTTTGTTGGCGGGTGCGTTTGCTGCCATCAGCAAAAGTATTGGCGCGGTAGAATCCACCGTCAATTTTGCGCTGACTTATTTATCTCCCAGCTTAATTATTGCGGGGTTGTTCTTGATCGCTTGTTTTATTTCACTTTCGTTGGGTACATCGGTAGGCACGGTGGTGGCCCTCGCACCGATAGCGGTTGGGTTCAACGAATCTATCCCAGGCGTATTGGCCGTGGCGTTGGCAGCGGTAGTGGGCGGTGCTATGTTTGGCGATAATCTATCTATGATCTCTGACACGACTATTGCAGCTACACGCACACAGAATGTAGAGATGCGCGATAAGTTCAAAGTGAATTTTTGGATTGCGCTACCTCCATCGATCATTACGTTTTTGATTTATGCTTTTGCCGCGAATGTCTCTACCGCTCCGCTTACAGAAACGGTTCACGAATATTCTGTCATCAAGATTATTCCATACTTGTTTGTGCTTGTTGCCGCCTTGACGGGATTGAATGTGATATGGGTATTGCTGAGTGGCATTGTACTCACGGCCATCATCGGGTTTGCTGGTGGGTATATGGATGGATGGCAAGCAGTGAGTGCGGTGAACACGGGCTTGGCTTCTATGTTTGAACTGAGCATCACGTGTATTTTGATTGGGGGAATTGTGGGGCTCATTCGCTATCAAGGCGGCATCGATTATATTTTGTACCACGTTTCGCGGCTCATTAAAACCAGACGCGGTGGAGAGTTGGGCATTGCGGGGCTTACTGCCATGGTGAATGCGGCCATTGCTAATAATACCATTACGATTTTAATTGTTGGGCCATTGGCAAAAACCATTGCTGATAAAAACGGCATTGATGGAAAGCGAAGTGCCAGCATCCTCGATACTGTTTCGTGTTTCGTGCAGGGCGTAATACCGTATGGCGCACAGTTACTGGCAGCCGTGGCCATTGCCCAGCAGCAGGTCACTCCTTTTCAAATTATCTCCAATTTATACTATCCATTCTTGCTCGGTATCTCAACTTTGATTTTCATTTTCCTTAAAAGGAATTGAATAAAAATTTGGATGCTTCGGAAAGGTGAGGCACATTTGTTAACCTAGACCAAAAGCCTCATGCAGAAAATACCACTGACGGAACGCAAGTATGTACCTACATTTATTTTCGTAACTAGTTTGTTCCTGATCTGGGGCATCGCCATGTCAATGGGTGATGTACTCAACCGTCATTTTCAAAAAGTACTGAGTGTATCGCTGGCGCAATCGGGGTTAGTACAATTTTCCATTTTTGGTGCATATGCGGTAATGGGCATCCCTGCGGGATTGTTCATGAAAAAATATGGATACAAGTATGGAGTGCTTTTAGGGCTTTGTTTATTTTCATTTGGCTCATTCCTTTTTATACCGGCCGCCAATGCCGAATCATTTAGTTTTTTCAGACTGGCACTTTTCATTTTGGCTTGTGGAATGGCCACGCTGGAAGCCGTTGCTCATCCATTTACGGCAGCACTTGGCCATGAGAGCAATTCTGAACAACGATTGAATTTCTCTCAAACATTTAACGCAGTGGGCACTATCATAGGCCCTATTCTCGGTGGCTTTTTCATCTTGGGAGATGTGCTTACTGGCAATACACAGTCCGATTTGTTTTCTGTGAAGATGTTGTATGCCGCTATTGGCGCAAGTGTATTTACCGTTGCCTTGGCTTTTTGGTTTGTGAAAGTCCCGGCCTTGCAAGAAGCTAGAAATGATGTTACCACTCAAAGATCATATGGAGAGCTTTTTAAGTTCAGACACTTTAGGTGGGCTGCTATTGCGCAATTTTTTAATGTGGCAGCACAAGGCGGCACGTGGGCATTCTTCATCAACTACGCTATCACGTACATGCCAGGCATGACCGATCAACAAGCTGCCTTCTATTTTTCGCTAAGCATGGGCATGATGTTAGTGGGCAGAATCATTGGTACCTACTTGATGACATTCATTGCACCCAATAAACTGTTAGCCATTTTTTGCTTAGGAAGTATCACCATGTGCTTGATTATATCGCAACACATCGGTTGGCTTTCGTTTGCTTGCCTCATCGGGTTGCAGTTCACTTTCTCTATTATGTTCCCTACTATCTTTGGGTTAGGAATGAAGAACTTGAATGACTTGCGTGAGAAGGCGGCTTCTGTCATTGTAATGGGTGTAGTGGGCGGAGCGGTTCTGCCCCCCATCATGGGATACATGGCAGACAAAACAAATGTGGCACAAGCCTATCTGCTTCCCATCGTTTGCTACGTGATGATATTTATTTTCGCTGTTAAGTTTTACAAGCCCGAGGAATCTAAAAAGTAGATTGGTTATTTAGAACTTGTAGGAAATAACGCCTTGCAAGGAAAGAGCGAAATCCTCCGTTTTAGCGATGTTTAGAAATTTTATTTCGCCCCCAAGGCTTATTTTTTTAGTGATGGGGTAGAGATAAATAGCTGATAATTGAAAATCTGCTAATGATACTTGGCTGCTCTCGGAAGTATTTTTCAATACAGTAGTGTTTGAACTTAGAATAGAGGCCCCCGTACCAGCCGTCAGATAAAAGTTATTGATCACTCTCATTCGTAAATGAAGGAGTATTGGGATCACGGTGAAACTCGATTCTCCTGAGCCGGGGCTACTACTAGAAGCTGTTTTTGAAAGACTATAAAAAGTATAATAACCAGATTCCAACCCAAGCGAAAGACGATGCTCTGGTTCCCATAGTAGGCGAAAAGAAAATCCAATGTGATCTTCAGTAGCGTTGCTACTTCCAATCTTGAGTGTATTAATGTAATGACTCCACCCTACACCGCCATTGACAGAAAATCTTGCCCTACTTATCTGTCCGGTTTGTGAAAATAAGATCACTGAAGAAAAACACAGGCAACTGACAATCAATATCTTCTTCATTCCTTGATATAATGGTAGTACGCAACCGTGGAGGGATAATTACTAAGCAATCCGTCAAATATTCCTTCTTCGCTAAATGTTTTGATATAATCAGGGGAATCAATTGTCCAGCAAAATACTTTGCGCCCTTCTGATTGCACCTGAGCAACCAAATCGTTTTGAGTGCCCAAGGTCCATCGGGGTGCCCATGCTTTTGAATTTAACTCACGTGCAGTTTCAGGGCTAATCTCGCATAATGAGGGTACACTTTGATGATTCGAAATACTCTTAAAACCGTTCAATACATCTTCGGTCGGTATACCAACGAATAGGCTCAGCTTCCGTCCCTTTGATAGTGCTTTTTTTATAATTCGATCTTGAATAGGGATAACTAGGTTCAATGCTTCGGTGCTTTCTTTCATATCCAACCAAACAAATTCCAAACGTGTACTGTCAACCACATAATTGAGTGCATCTTCTAGTTTTGGGATTTTTTCGCCACGTATTAATCTGACAAACGCGGAGAGCTGATCCAAAGTAAAATTATTAATAGGGCCATTCAAAGGACCTTTAATGGTGAGTCGAATGTTAATATCCTCATCATGATATAAAATGGGAACTTTGTCTTTCGTTAGCCGAATATCAATTTCAACACCATTCGAGCCAAGGTACTCAGTATAGCCAATCATAGGTATACTATTTTCTGAAACTGGGAGACGATCTGATGTGCGCCCACCCCCACGATGAGCAATTATAAAAAAGTCCTTTGCCTTCACGGAAGTAGAAAAGGGTCTCAAATATTTAAACTCAGCATTAGAACTTGGCGAAGAGTTTCCTGTTCCAAATTCACCTTTAATAGTAATTGAAGTTGTGGGGGCGGCCTTCAGAATGTTCCTGGCTCCTTCCAATTTTGCGATAGAAAAATTAGCAATGCCCGTACCATCCGAAGTAGGTATCCGCCAAAAACCCTGCATTAAGATAGTGGAATCTTTGTAGCCTGTATTCAGCAATACTGTGTAGCAACTCTTACTCAATAAAGATAACTTTTGGCCATACCATTTCACAACAACCGTTTCGCCAAACCTTTGCTGCCCCTTTACTACTTCGTATACACCTTCCATGATTCGGGTTGATGCTTCAGGGATGATAGTTGCCCCCGATAGTGGCTTAGGTAGGTTAGGAACAATCACCGGGTTATCTGTTGTGCAACTAAAAACACAAAGTGCTAACCAACTCAAAATATAAAATAGGTTGATGCCTTTGTTCATAAAATTAAGCCCAGATAAACCTCGGGAATATTATATAAGCGGTTGAAAGTTGAAAAGGCGGGCCACGCCATAAAATGATATCTCGCTGATGAATTTTTGAACCCGATAATAAAGACATGGTCTTTCCACAAGCGTTGCTCCATATAGATTCCAATGGTAAATCCATTATAAAAATTCTTGTCCTGCGAGATGACAATATCTCCTTGGCGGGATTCATTAGAAGTAACAATATTCAATTCACCCTTGAGCGTAAAAGCAATATCATTGATCTTAAATCCAAAAGATGCATTTGGGTAATTAATCCAAGTACTTACACTACTGTCAAATCCTTCTACATTCAAGGAGCCAAAAGCATAGGCAATATCATACCCAACATTGAAAGAGAAGTTATTTATTTGGCGATGCCATCTTGGCCCCAAAGTGATTTGGTTGGCCACCACTAATGTAGAAAGCCGACCATCCAAAGTAATGCTCTTAGTAAGTGCATAGTTGGCATGAAAATGGAACAAAGGGACCTGTGCAGCCGTTTCTAACCAATCAAAAGGTAGCTTGACTTGCGATAGAGCCACTTCCATTTTAAGATCACCGCGTTTAAACGAATGAGGGTAGAATATGCTGTTAGAGGAAATATCAAACCGAGATTGAAGGCTATTATACCTTTTCTTCTGCGCGAAAAGAAAAGTGGGTAAGACAAGAAATAAGAGAAGGATGAATAAACTTGTTGCTCGTAACCTTAATTTCATCTGTTAATATTTATTTTTAAGGTCAGATGGAGTGCCGGAATTATCAATCCTTTGTTTGTACAGATTGTTAAGAGCCATTTCAAGGTACTTTAGTGTCGATTACAATTTAAATGTATGTCTTTTTTTTCGATGATGCGAACTATTTTTAGGTTAAGGGAGCACAACAATTCAGTGATTTTGGGGCATGGCCAAGCTAAACGCCTGCTTACCGGACAGGCAGGCAAGGCCACCGGGCTTTCCGTTACAAGTCCGGCCCATACACAAGCCCAGCACACTTCGGGCTTTCCACTTCAATCCCTTGCCCGCTTACGCGCGCATAGCCCATCTCCTGCAAGATGGTCACACACTCTTAAGTTAATCTTTTTATTGGTCATCCCCACTTTGTATACTTTCGGGCAAACTAAAATTGCGTTTGTGAGCGATACTCAAGCTCCTATGTGGATCGAAGATGTGTTTTTGAAATCCAATAACAACGAAAAAGCAACCGCCCTACTGTTCTCTGAGATTGTGAATCAAAAACCCTCTGACTTGTTTATTTTAGGTGACGTAGTGACATTAGGTTACAAAGAAAAAAAGTGGAAGAAGATGGATACTTACATTCAAAGTTGTCGCGATGCAGGGATCGAAACCTCTGCGCTATTGGGCAACCATGATGTGATGAGCAATGCGAAAAAAGGAGAGAAGGTATTCCAAAAACGATTTCCAAGTCATGCACGAACTGGCTTTGTAAAAATAACCGACTCAGTAGCCGTGGTGCTGCTCAATTCCAATTTCAAAAAACTATCTAGAGAAGATATTGCCACTCAGCAATCATGGTTAAAATCAAGTTTACAAAAGTTAGACAATGATCCAGCCATTCAAGTTATTGTAGTTTCGTGTCATCATGCGCCCTACTCCAATAGTAAGATAGTAGGTTCGGCTGAGGAATCACAAAAGTATTTTGTTCCACTTTTTTATCAGTCACCTAAAAGCAAACTATTTATCACAGGCCACTCCCATGCCTTCGAATACTTTAAAAGGGAAGGCAAGGACTTCTTGGTGATTGGCGGAGGCGGAGGAATTCACCAACCACTGAAAGCCTCAAATGCTACTTTTAGCGATTTAGCTTCGCAATACAAACCCATGTTTCACTACTTGACCATGACAAGAAGTGGCAAAAGCTTGCAGCTTGTTTCACATTTTTTGAAAAATGATTTTTCAGGTTTTGAAGCGGGCTATTCCATTAACATATCCAATGAATCAAAATGATAGGAAACTATTTCTCTCGTCTTTTTTGTTATTGGCAAATGAAATCTTTGGCTGTACTATTTTTGCTTGCCTCACTGGGTGCGATCGCCCAAACTAATTGCACGCTTAAACTAAACAAAGACAGCATTCGTATTTACACCTGCGGCAACGAAAGCTCCAAGTATAAAACCATCAAAGTAAACTTCACTCTTACGGCCAACCGCTCTCAGTTGATTGCCATGCTATTAGATATTGATCACTTGGGCGATTGGCAATACCGAACCGTCAGCGCTCAGTTGTTGAAAAAAATTAGTGACCGAGAAATCATCTACCACACCGAAGTAGATGGCCCCGTTATTGACAACAGGGATTTTGTCATCAACCTAAAGATTGATGAAGCTCCTACCAATCATGAATTGACAATCACTGCCACCAGTCTACCCGACTATATTCCTAGAAAAGAAAAAGTAGTGCGCATCCCTATGTCAAAAGCTGTTTGGAAAATAAAAGAAGAGAAGAAAGGTCAACTCGCAGTTGAATACGTGATCCAAATTGATTTCGGAGGCGTGATCCCCGCATGGGTTGTTAACTCACTTGCGCACAAAGCACCGTATGAGACTTTTAAAAGTATGAGAGAGAAGATTGGGAGCTACAATTGACAAACAAGCAATTGACAGTTGACAACGTTTAGGGTGCAATCTAAACAATGGTTACTTCGCAACTCACACTTTGTCAACTGCCTTTTGTCAATTGTCAATTTCTGGCTTATACCACACTACTGCTTACCCTTCCCAACCTCCTTTGCCCACATATCCTTCAGTGTCACCGTCCTGTTGAAAATCAATTTGCCTTTGGCCGAATCGGCATCAAGGCAGAAGTAGCCCGTTCTCATAAATTGAAAACGATCAGTGGCAGTGGCATTTTTTAGAGATGGCTCCACATACACTTTGGTAAGCACCTTCAACGAATCTGGATTGAGATAATTCTTAAAATCATCTTCAATTCTGTTCATGTCTTCGGCTACAAAAAGTCGGTCGTATAGTTTTACTTCTACTTCCAACGCATGTTGCACACTCACCCAATGTATCACACCCTTCACTTGAATGCCAGATACGTCATGCCCGCTCTTGCTCTCAGGCACATAGGTGCAATGCAACTTGGCCACTTTTCCATTGGCATCTTTAATTACCTCTTCACACTTGATGATGTAAGCACTTTTCAATCGCACCATCTGCCCAGGTGCCAAGCGGAAATATTTTTTTGGCGGCACTTCCATAAAATCTTCCGCCTCAATATAAAGTTCCCTGGCAAAAGGCAATTCGCGCGAGCCAGTTGAAGGATTTTCTGGATTATTCTCACTCGTCAATATTTCTTCTTTGCCTTCTGGGTAATTGGTGATCACTACTTTTATAGGATCAAGCACGGCCATTCTGCGCAACGCGATTTTATTCAAATGCTCACGCACACAAAACTCCAATAACCCAATATCAATTAAGTTCTCTCGCTTCGCCACACCTATCTTATCACAAAATTCGCGAATGCTCTCGGGCGTGTAGCCTCTTCTGCGCACCCCCGTTAATGTTGGCATCCTTGGATCGTCCCAACCATGCACATGCTTGTCATTCACCAATTGCAAAAGCTTCCGCTTGCTCATCATGGTGTACGTCATGTTCAAGCGTGCAAATTCGTATTGATGCGATGGGTAGATACCTAAGTTTTTTATACACCAATCATACAACTCTCGGTGCGGCACAAACTCTAGCGTGCAAATACTATGTGTGATTTTTTCTATCGAGTCACTTTGGCCATGTGCAAAATCATACATTGGGTAAATACACCACGCATCGCCCGTGCGGTGATGATGCGCGTGCTTGATACGATAAATGACTGGGTCGCGCATCAGCATGTTCACGTGTGCCATATCAATTTTTGCTCGCAGCACCTTCTCTCCGTCTTTGTATTGCCCCGCCTTCATCGCCTCAAATAATTTCGAATTTTCTTCCACCGAGCGATTGCGATAAGCATTACTCACACCTGGCCGTGTAGGCGTCCCTTTTTGGGTAGCCATTTCTTCACTTGTACTATCATCTACATACGCTAACCCTTTTTTGATCAGCGTCACGGCAAACTCATACAACTGCGCAAAATAATCCGATGCATACAATTCATTCGCCCAGTTGAAACCGAGCCACTTCACATCTCCTTTGATGCTCTCCACATACTCTGTTTCCTCTGTCACTGGGTTGGTGTCATCAAAGCGCAGATTGGTAAAGCCGCCATACTTCAGTGCGAGGCCAAAGTTGAGGCATATACTTTTTGCATGGCCCAAATGCAAATATCCATTCGGCTCAGGCGGAAATCGCGTAGCAATGCTCGTATGCTTCCCTTCCCTCAGGTCGTTCTCCACAATCTCTTCCAAAAAATTCAAACTCTTTTCGTCTGTCATAGTTCTTACAAAAGTACTAAAAGTAGTGGCGATTTTGATGAGAGAGAAATGTGAAGAGATGGTTTTGTAAAATTAATTGGCTGGCTTGCTAGCGAAACTTTAATGAAGGTGCGGCCTGGCCGTGCGAGGCGTCCGCCTAGTCGGACCACCTGGCTATCCGCTCCAAGTCCGGCCACACGCAATCCATCTCACGGAGTTTTCCCGATTTTTATCGGGAGGCTTTCCGCTGCTATCCCTGGCCGAAGGTACTTATACATTCACCTCGCCCTCGAAGTATCATCACTCAATCGTGGACAAACTAAACCATTCCAGTAAAATTTATAGGAGAAGAACCGAACTAAGCACATTACCATTTTAAGAATTTTGTCTTGCCCCTGTTATTACCTACTTTAGAAACAAAAATCGCTATGGCTTTTTCACAAGCAACTGAGCATCTAGTAAAAAAAGTGTGCGTCATCGGCCCCGAGTGTACGGGCAAGACAGAGCTATCAAAGTTTTTGGCAGCTCATTTTAAAACTTCGTGCGTAGATGAGTATGCAAGAGCCTACCTCAATAAACTAGGCAAGACCTACAACCAAGCCGATCTTACTAAAATCGCCCACGGCCAATTGCGCATGGAAGACGAGTGGCTCAACGAATCGAACAAAATAATGATCTGTGATACCAACCTGATTGTGATCAAAGTGTGGAGTGAGCACAAGTACGGAAATTGTGATAGAGAAATTTTAGAGAAGATGGCCGAGCGAAAATATGATTTGTATTTGCTTACCTACATAGACATTCCTTGGCAAGATGATCCTCAGCGCGAGCATCCCGATAAGCGTGAACATTTTTGGAACATCTATAGAAAAGAAGTAGAACAATCAAAAGTTCCATTTGTGGAAATCTCTGGGGATCGCGAGGCACGCAGAAAAAAAGCGATTGAGGCTGTTAATTCAATTTTAGTCTGATATACTTTTTGCTTTTACCTTTACACTTTCAGCTTTTGAATGAATAACACTACCCATAGTTCTTACGCTGCTCTTTACGTCCGCGACTTTCGTTTCTTCGTTCTCTCTCGACTGTTTGTTACGCTTGCCATTATGATACAAGCCGTGGTGGTGGGTTGGCAAGTCTATGAGATCACTAAGGATCCGCTTTCATTGGGTCTGATTGGATTAGCGGAGGCAATACCTGCTATTACAGTTTCTCTCTACGCAGGCCACTTGGCCGATGTGGTGGAGCGCAAGAAAATTATTTTGATGTGTGTCTTCACACTCGTCCTTTGCTCGATAGCCTTACTTTATTTTACAATGGATGCGGGCGCTTTCATTTTAGCGAATGGCGCATTGCCAATTTATGCTGTGATTTTTGTTAGCGGCATTGCCCGCGGATTTTTATCTCCCGCAAATTTTTCTTTCATGCCGCAATTGATCGATCGTGACTTGTACCAAAATGCAATAGTATGGAACAGTACGTTATGGGAAGGCGCAGCCGTAGGTGGCCCCATCATTGGCGGGTTGGTCTATGGATTTTATGGAATCACAGCCGCATACTCTGTAGATGTGGCGTTGGTAGTTGCAGGATTGATCTGCTATGTAGCAATTCCTAATCGCGCGCTTCCTCCAATCAGCGAAGAGCAAGGTATTTTTGAAAAAATAAAAGCGGGGATAAAATTCGTTTTCAAAAATCAAATCATACTTAGTGCTATTTCACTCGATCTGTTTGCTGTTTTGTTTGGCGGTGCAGTGGCATTGCTCCCAATCTTTGCAGATGAAATCCTTCATGTAGGAAAAGAAGGTCTTGGATTTTTGCGCTCGGCTCAAGGCATTGGCGCAGTACTGATGGCAGTCTATATCACGCGCAATCCCATCAAAAAAAGAATGGGCAAAATATTATTGTGGTGTGTGGCCGGCTTTGGTGTGTGCATGATTGGCTTTGGGCTCTCCAAACTTTTTTGGCTCTCCATGGGCTTACTAATACTAAGCGGCATGTTCGATTGCGTGAGCGTGATCGTGCGCAGCACATTGATCCATACCCTCACTCCAGAAAATATGAAAGGGCGAGTATCCGCAGTGAATAGTATTTTCATAGGCTCATCTAATGAGATCGGTTCTTTTGAATCAGGTGTGGCTGCTAAATTATTGGGAGTCGTTCCATCTGTAATTTTTGGTGGATTGATGACGCTCGGTGTAGTTGGGATTACAGGATGGAAGGCGGAGAAATTGCGGGCGTTGGATAAGGTGAGCTAAAAGACCTTTGTGGAATTGTCAGGCTGTTCTACAACCCTGAATTTAAAATCGAATAAGCCCTAATCGGGGGTCAAAATTGTTTACATTCAAAATTTAAGCAAAAGGTTTTTTTCAGAAACTTTAATTGATAGTTTTGCAGTCCAATTAAAAGCCTGCATTCTAACTGCGATGAAAAAGTCCTTTTTAGTACTTAAAACCGTCTTTTTAACCCTCTTTTTCGTTGCTTTCTCTGGGCTTTTGGGTTCTGTACTTGCCTCTGATGGCGAACCTAGCGAAGAACCGAAAAAGTTTGATGCCAATGAGGTGATCATGCACCACGTGATGGACGACCACCAGTGGCATTTTACTGATCACTTGGTTCTCCCTCTCCCAATCATTGTTTATTCATCTGAGAAGGGGTTGGACATTTTCTTGTCCTCTCGCTTTTATGACGAACACCATAATCCTGTTGATTACAACGGCTATAAATTAGAGCACAATCATATCTTGCTGGCAGAATCTGGCAAAGCAGTCTTAGACTTATCTGTTACTAAAAATGTGGCAATGCTTTTTATCAACGCAGGTCTATTGTTGTTTGTATTCTTATCCGTAGCTAAAGCTTATAAAAACAATGCCGGAAAAGCTCCGAAAGGGTTGCAGTCTTTTATTGAGCCTATTGTCATCTTTGTTCGCGATGAAATTGTAAAGCCAAATCTTGGGCATAACTATCAGAAATACTTACCTTATCTATTAACACTATTTTTCTTCATTTTATTTGGAAACCTTTTGGGATTGTTACCTGGAGCTGGCAATTTGACTGGAAACATTGCGGTGACTTTTGTCTTAGCGGTACTCACCTTTCTGATTACTAACCTAAGCGGAAATGCCGCTTATTGGAAACACATCTTTTGGACTCCTGGTGTTCCTCTTCCTTTGAGACTTATCATTCTTCCTGTAGAAGTAATAGGGATATTTACCAAGCCATTCTCATTGACCATCCGTTTGTTTGTGGCCATTACCGCAGGTCACATTGTGCTACTTAGCTTGATTTGCTTGACTTTTCTCTTCAGCAGCTACATAGTTGGCGTAGGGGCCTCATTAGTGGTTTTGTTTATTAATTTAATTGAATTGTTGGTAGCGGGCATTCAGGCGTATGTGTTTACGTTGTTCACATCGCTATATATTGGAATGGCCACAGCCGATGACCATCATTGATTTGTATTTTTTGTTTCACTTTAACCAATAAATTCTATGTTGTTTTCATTAATTCTTGACATCAGCTACGCAATCATGGGTGCTGGCATTGGCGCAGGTCTCGCTGCAATTGGCGCGGGTATCGGTGTAGGCCGTATCGGTGGTTCTGCTATGGAGGCAATTGCCCGTCAACCTGAGGCTTCTGGTAAAATCCAAGGCGCTATGTTGATCATTGCTGCACTTGTAGAGGTGGCTGCGCTTTTCGCGCTAGTTATCTGCTTCCTTGTATCAAACAGAGTAGCTTAAAAAAATTAGAAGGATTTGCTTTGGCAATGGGCCTAGCGATCCTTCTTTTTAAAGTTTTAGTGAGATAAAACATTGGATTTGAATACTGACTTAGAAACACGCTCAATATGGAATTCTTAACCCCTGGCACTGGCCTCTTATTTTGGCAAATCATCATCTTCGTTGGCTTATTCTTTTTACTAAAAGCCTTCGCTTGGAAACCTATCCTTGCCTCTTTGAAAGAGCGTGAGGATTCCATCCAGCAAGCATTGGATGCAGCGGAGAAAGCCAAAATGGAAATGGCTTCTTTGAAATCTGACAACGAAAAATTGTTGAAAGACAGCCGTGAGGAACGCGACCGTATTTTGCGCGAAGCACGTGATGCGGCCAACCGCTTGCATGACGAGGCGCAAGTAAACGCCAAGAAAAATGCGGATAAAATCATTGAAGATGCTAAGGCCATCATCCAAATAGAAAAACAAGCTGCCATGCGCGATGTAAAGGCGCAAGTGGCCATGTTCTCTTTGGAAATTTCTGAAAAACTGATCAAAAAGAATTTGACTGAAGACAAGCAGCAGAAAGAGTTAGTTGACACCTACATGAAAGATTTAAAGTTGAACTAAGCCATGGCCGATTCGAGGGTAGCATCGCGATACGTAAAATCTTTGTTGGGCTTGGCCGAAGAGCAAAAGGCTTTGGAACAGGTGCATGCTGATATGCAATTGTTTGCCAGCGTATGCGCTTCCAGCCATGAGTTTACTAATATGCTGAAAAGCCCCATCATCAAGCACGAAAAGAAGCGCGATATTTTAGAGGCCATCTTCAAAACCAAAGTACACAAGCTAACAATGGCCATCATTGATATGCTGACGAAGAAAAATCGTGAGCCTTTGTTGCCCGCCATTGCTATTGAATTTCATAACGCGTACAATCATTATAAAGGAATAGAAAAAGCCAGCGTATCTACTGCCTTTGTCATTGATGAAAAGATGAAAATGGAAATGGAAACCTTGGTAAAAAAACTCAGTGGCAAAAAAGAAGTAGAGCTAGAACAAAAAGTAGACAAGAGCTTGATTGGTGGGTTTATTTTAAAAGTAGGCGACCAACAAATTGATGCCTCTATCAAGAGCAAATTGAAATCATTGAAAACGAAGTTTAGCGAGAACCCTTATATAAAAGAATTTTAAAACCTCACCCCGACCCTCTCCGGAGGAGAGGTAGAGGCTTCGATATTGAAACAGATTATGAGTACTAATACAGAAATCAAAAAATCTTAAATCACAAATCTTAAATCAAGTTATGGCAGAGATCAGACCAGAAGAAATTTCTTCAATACTACGCGAGCAACTTTCGCAATCGCGCACCGATGCTGAATTAGAAGAAGTAGGCACCGTGCTTACCGTGGGTGACGGTGTAGCCCGCATTTATGGATTGACAAAAGCGCAAGCCGGTGAGTTGATCCAATTTGAAGGCGGATTAAAAGCCATGGTGTTGAACTTGGAAGAGGACAACGTAGGAGCTGTGTTGTTGGGCGAATCCAAAGAAATAAAAGAAGGAGATACTGTAAAGCGTACAGGTAAAATTGCCTCTGTAAATGTGGGCGATGGCTTGCTTGGCCGTGTGGTCGATACGCTTGCTATGCCTATTGATGGCAAAGGCCCTATCAAAGGAGATTTGTACGATATGCCATTGGAGCGCAAAGCACCTGGCGTAATCTTCCGTCAGCCTGTGAATGAGCCACTTCAAACTGGTATCAAAGCAATTGATGCGATGATCCCAATTGGTCGTGGCCAGCGCGAGTTGATCATTGGCGACCGTCAAACAGGTAAGACTGCTGTGGCGATCGATACCATCATCAATCAAAAAGAATTTTACGAAGCAGGTAAACCTGTTTATTGTATCTATGTAGCCATCGGACAAAAAGCATCTACTGTTGCAGGTGTAGTTGCCACATTAGAGAAAGCAGGTGCCATGCCTTACACAGTTATCGTGTTGGCTTCCGCTTCTGATCCTGCGCCTATGCAATTTTTTGCTCCTTTCACAGGTGCATCGATTGGAGAATTTTTCCGCGATACGGGTCGCCCTGCATTGGTTATTTATGATGACCTTTCTAAGCAAGCTGTTGCTTACCGCGAAGTTTCATTGTTGTTGAGAAGACCTCCTGGTCGTGAAGCATATCCTGGTGATGTATTTTATTTGCACTCACGCTTGCTAGAGCGTGCCGCGAAAGTGATTAACAATGATCAGATCGCGAGCCAGATGAACGACCTTCCCGCTTCTATCAAGCATTTGGTAAAGGGTGGAGGTTCTTTGACTGCGTTACCGATCATTGAAACGCAAGCCAATGACGTATCTGCTTACATCCCGACAAACGTAATTTCAATTACTGACGGACAGATATTCTTGGAGACCAACTTATTCAACTCGGGTATTCGCCCTGCCATCAACGTAGGTATTTCAGTATCTCGCGTGGGTGGTTCGGCTCAGATCAAGCCGATGAAGAAAGTAGCAGGTACGTTAAAGTTGGATCAAGCACAGTTCCGCGAGTTGGAAGCATTTGCCAAATTCGGTTCTGACCTAGATGCAGCTACGAAATTGACTATTGAACGTGGTCGCAGAAATGTGGAGGTATTGAAGCAACCACAATATCAACCAGTGCCCGTGGAAGAGCAAGTAGCAATGATCCTTGCTTCTACTAAAGGCTACATCGACAAAGTGCCTGTGAACAAAGTGAAAGAATTTGAAATAGAATTTATCGGACTGTTGAAGGCACAATACAGAACCGTGTTGGAAAATTTCCGCGCAGGTAAGTTTGAAGATGCTGATGCAGATACAGTGAAGAAGGTGGCGTTGGATTTAGCCTCGAAATACTAATAGGCAATTGATAAAGGGCAATTGACAAAATGCTTTGCAATAGTTTGCTAAACTTTGTCAACTGCCCTTTGCCAATTGCTTTTTTCTAATACAAAAAAGTAATCTAGTTAGAAAGAGACATGGCCAGTTTAAAAGAAGTTAAGAGCAGAATCACATCGGTGATGTCTACGCAGCAGATCACCAAAGCCATGAAAATGGTGGCGGCTGCCAAGTTGCGCAAATCGCAAGACAAGATCATGCAGATGCGACCCTTTGCGATGAAGATGAATTCACTTTTGCAAAACTTATCATCTGCAGGGACAGACGGCCAAGCTTGGTATAGCCATGTGCGTGAAGAGAAAAAAGTTTTGATTGTGGTGGTCAGTTCAGATCGCGGACTTTGCGGTTCGTTCAACAGTTCTGTATTCAAAGCGGTGTTGAGATTGATGCAAGAAAAATATTCTCGCCAAGCTGGTCAAAGTAACATTACCTTCCTTCCCATAGGTAAAAAATCATTGGAGTTTGCTGAAAAAAGAAACCTGCCCACTTTCAGTAGCTATTCAACATTATTTCAAAACTTATCTTTTGATAATGTGTCGAAGGTGAGCGAACATATAATGGAGGTCTTCAAAAAAGGAGAGTTTGATAAAATTGAAATTGTTTACAACGAATTCAAAAACGTAGCTACCCAAATTTTAAGAGTAGAGCAATTTTTACCAATCCTTCCTATTCAAGTTGAGAAAAATGCAAAGGCGGTTACATCAACCGACTATATCTATCAACCCAATCAGGAAGAAATCCTTACGGGATTGATCCCAAAATCATTGAAAGTCCAATTGTACAAAGCCGTATTGGATTCCAATGCAGCCGAGAATGGAGCCAGAATGACTGCGATGGACAAAGCAACTGATAACGCAGGCGAGCTTTTAAAAGAATTGAAGCTCACTTACAACCGCACACGCCAAGCAGCCATCACCAAAGAGATATTGGAGATCGTGGCTGGTGCTGAGGCATTGAAGTCTGCGTAATTTGATTTGGAAATAATCTTGAAAACCCTTGGCAAGATTGTCAGGGGTTTTTTGCTAGATGTGTACCTTTGGGATTCATGAACTTCAATCTACTCTTTTTACTGATCAGTTTTTGGTCTGCGCCAAAAAGAGAGAATTTAATCTCAGATGGTTACGTCAATCATTTATCGGTTAAGCCTGGCGACTCCCTCACCGTATATATAAATTCATTTGAGCGCAAAGAAACATACACTCTCAAACTATACAATTTGAAAGGTGATGTAGTCACCAAATTTCTAACCACTATTTTCCCGCAAGAGCGAACCAAAGAGGAGCCCTGGAAAAATGGATTTGGATACAAGCCTACATTGAAAATCAAAGTCCCTGATTTAAAAAGCGGTGTCTATCTGTGGGACGATCAAATACCATTTGTAGTACGAGCCCGCAAGCCAAAAATAGTAATCGTCTATTCATCAAATACAGAAAATGCATACTGCAATGCAGGTGGAAAGAGTTTGTATGCTTACAATTCATCCGATAAAATATCAGCCGCTACCGTTTCCTTTCAAAGACCGATTCCATTGCCCAAACATTCGGAAGCTTTTTTGAAATGGTTTTGTAAGCAAGCATTTCAAGATGTAGGGTACATTACAGATGCCGATCTTGACAACTATTCCGAATTCAAAAATGCGAAGCTGCTGCTGATTGTGGGGCATAGCGAATACTGGACATTGGAAGGCCGAACGAATTTTGACCGCTATGTAAATGAAGGTAACAACGCATTGATCCTCTCGGGCAATACCATGTGGTGGCAGGTGCGATACAATCAAAAAAGCGATCAGTTAATTTGCTATAAATCACTTCCCGATCCAGAACCATCTGCTTGTTTGAAAACAATAAATTGGGACAGTCCCACACTGAGCTACCCAATCATTAATTCAATCGGTGCAGATTTTCCACGAGGTGGTTTTGGGCAAAAAACAGACAAGGGCTGGGATGGATACAAAATTGTAAATCCACAATCGCCATTGTTAAAAGGGCTGAAACTTAAGAAGGGTGATATCATTTCATTGTCTAGCGATGAATATGATGGAACTCCCGTCACAGGATTTGCTGGTAAGCATACACCCACCGTAGACAATAAATTATTAGGTTTTGAAAAAATAGAAATTGTTGGATACGATACCGCTTTTCGTACAACAGATGGATTGGCGACATGGATCGTATTTCAACGAAGTAGAAAGTCTGGGATTGTCATCAACACTGCCACGACCGATTGGTGTTCTCAGCGCGGTATGAATAGCTCAGAAATAAAAAAGATCACCTTAACGATGATCCAATTATTATTGAAGAAGGAAAATGTTTTCTCGCCTTCTAGTATTTGATTTTAAAAATTACCCAAGTGCCTCCACTTCCTCCACCTCTTCTGGCATCATTTTCTTGAAGAGATTTTCGATACCAGCTTTCAGTGTAATGGTTGAAGATGGGCAACCACTGCAAGAGCCTTGCAGGTTCACCGTTACTTTCTTGTTGTGAAGTGAGTGGAAGGTAATCGCTCCACCATCTTGCTCTACCGCGGGGCGGATGTATTCGTCCAAAATGGTTTTTATTTTTTTGATGACCTCAGTTTCTTCTTGCTGCTCGCCTTCGGGTGCTTTCACATCTAAGATCAATTTGCCCGATTCTAAAAAGTTTTGAATGTGTTTCTTTAGTGTTTCTTGCACTTCAATCCACTCTACATCTTCTTTTTTAGTAACGGTAATGAAGTTGCTCATGTAAAACACGCGATCCACAAACGGGTACATAAAAAGCTCTTGTGCCAATGGTGCGTTTTCCGCCTCTGCTGGGCTAGGGAAATCAAAACTCATCCCTTCGGGCACCATCATTTCGTTCAGCACAAACTTGAGCGAATTGGGGTTGGGGTTTGATTCTAGATAAATATGGATGGATTTAGGTACGGCTTGTAGCATGGGTTTTCTCTTTGATTCGACAACAAAGTTAGGGAAATTAAGTTCGTTATTGACCTTAATCATTCAAAGGAAAATAAACACTAAAATTGTGATGATTTAGCTTCCTTCGCCTATTTTTCTCTAATCCATAAAAATGAAAGTCGCTGTCAAATACTTGGGCGTAAAGAGATTGATTGAAATAGTCAATCTCAAAATTAGACCGTGGGGCAAGTTTTTTGTAGAGCTCCAGTAGCATATCTCTTACTTTTTCATCTAACTCACGAGAGCACCTTACACCCAGATGGATCATCATACATTGATCTAGCGGATCTCTGGCCAAATCAAAATATATAAATGTTTCATTATTGGATATTCCGTGGAATACTTCTACGCTGTTTTCTTCATCGTAGAATTTTTTTTCGATTTCCCCTTTTTCGATTTTGATGTGAAGCAAATCACAAATGGAATTGATCTCTTTACCATCTGGTTTCAATGGGTCTTCATCCCATCTCTCATAAAACAAATCAAGGATAGGCAGGTGAAATGAAAATTCAACATAATCTCTCTTCGTCTCATGATTGATCGCCAATTTCATTTTATGCTATGGGTGGTACTGATTCTCCTTTTTCCAACGAATTCTCCCACTTGCTCACCACAGCCGTAGCAATACTATTCCCCACTACATTGGTTGCACTGCGGCCCATATCAAGAAGTGGATCGATGCCGAGCAACAACGCAAGGCCCGCCTCTGGGATATTGAAAGTTGCCAATGTACCAGCGATCACCACGAGTGATGCGCGTGGCACTCCAGCAATTCCTTTGCTCGTGAGCATCAATACTAGCAGCATACTTATTTGTGTAGCAATGGGTAAATCAATTCCGTATGACTGTGCGATGAACAAAGAAGCAAATGTCATGTACATCATGCTTCCATCAAGATTGAAAGAATAACCAAGCGGCAACACAAAACTTACAATCTTATCCTTGCACCCAAATTTTTGAAGTAGTTCCATGGTTTTTGGAAAAGCGGCTTCGCTGCTGCTGGTGCTAAAGGCCAATAGAATTGGCTCTCTCATTTTTCGCAATAGTTCGATTACACGCTTGCCAACAATCAGTGACCCAGCTACAGCAAGCACGATCCATAAAATCAGCAGCCCCGAATAAAATTCAGTAATAAAAATGGAATAGGTTTTTAAAATGCCTAATCCTTGCTTGGCAATGATGGCCGTCATGGCACCGAACACGGCCACGGGCGCGAAGTACATCACATAACCTGTCACTTTTAAAATCACGTGGGCAATGGCATCCATTGCTTTGATCACAATTTTTCCTTGCTCGCCAATGGCAGCTGTGGCCACTCCAAAGAAAAGAGAGAAAACTACAATCTGTAAAATTTCATTTTTTGCCATGGCATCAATTACGCTGGCTGGAAAAACGTGATACAAAAAATCTTTGAGCGAAAGGCTGTTGTGTGCTAAGCCAATGTCGGTGCCTGCATCGGGCAAAGGCAAGTTCATAGCAATGCCTGGCTTAAAAACATTCACCAAGATCATCCCTAACAACAAACTAGTAAGCGATGCGCCAACAAACCACAATAATGTTTTGCCCCCAATCCGCCCAACTGAATTAATATCGCCCAACTTAGCTACACCCACAACCAATGTAGTGAACACCAATGGCGCAACAATCATTTTGATGAGTCGTAGAAAAATATCAGCAAGAATGGAAAAGGGCTCTACTTTTTTATCGCGGGCAGAGATGATGGCACTTCGTTCTGCAATGATGGCTTTCTTATCCTCCTCTAGTGTGCTGATGGGTACGCTATCAGAAGGGCTCTTCAATAATTTTTGAACTTTTTGTAAATGAAGCTCTAGCGTTTCGAGTTTTTTGTTTTCCTCCGACACATAACTTTTATTGAGGGCAAAGCCGAGACCAATGCCAATAACCAAGGCAATGATAATGTAGAGGGTGAGTTTGCTTTTCTTAGTAGGTTTGGTATTTTCCATAAAAAATTAAGATAGAACGTTTTTTTCTACTTTATCAAACAACTTATCAATTTTAGATTGAAGCAAAATGGTTTCTGAAATAGCCGTGGCCATTTTACAATAATGGCTGGGGTCTTCCATCAACTTGCCTTTGCGTGGCTTTAGATATTTATCCATCACTTTATATCCACCAATGTAATAGTTCCATACTTCTGGTGTGATCCCATCAAAATAATTTTTCTCATTGATGAATAGCGTCTGTTTTTCTTCATCGTATTCAATTTTTTCAATACGATCATCTCCTTTGCCTTTGTATTTGGTAATAGGCTTATTAAGGGATTTATATTTTAACAAATGCAGTTCTGTGAGTTGCTCACCCAATTCTGCTAGTTGCAAGAAAAGTTTGAAATCTGATGTAAACGGGATGCGCGGAAAATCTATTTTTAAAAATTCAGCATACTTTTCTCGGTATGTGTTGCTATAGAGAATGGCATATACATAACTAAGTAGATTCTCTGGGGTAAATTTCTTTTTGTATGCTTTCTCTAATTTTTCTAAAACTTCTTTGCTAATGTTTGGCGTGCGGCCTTTATTGCCATACTCCGCTTCTGGTTCAAACAGCATCATGCTGTGACCTTTCCTCTTTTGTTCGGTTGGCTTGTAAACATAGAGAGGAAAGAGCAACTCACCACCTCGATAAAACAAATTAAAATCTATCAAACTATCAGTCACCAATGAAAGATTCCATAAATGCTCATCTCCCACAACTTGACCTTGCCTTCCAATTGCAAGAGCTAAATTGCCTTTTAGCATATGTTGCATTACTTCGCTTCTATCCCTTTCAATTATTGATGGATGATAAAATATTTCTTGAACATCGAAAGGTCTGTAAAGTATCTGGGTAAAATGGTCTTCCCAATTTTTATCTTGGGCAATCTCTTGTCGAGCTTTGCTCAAGCTCCATGAACCTGTGTCTTTTAGCTCATAGGTTTGTGCTAAGATGGCTTGGTCAAATTTTTCATTTCTAAATTGTCTGATTCTTTGTTCAAGAGTGTTTCTATCAAAGTCAATCGCAAATTTGTCTCTAGCCGTAACAATGCCCACACTATTAACAGGAAATATTTCTTGCACAGGTATCCAATCCAAAAACTCCTTGATACCAGCTATATTATCCTTCTTTAAAAAATAAAATGGCTTGGATGGTTTGGCTGATTTATAAGTCTTTTTTGAGAACTTCGTCTTATCAAGCCAATCATATTTTTCTTTGCGCACTCCGAATAAATCATCCGCAAATACTTTGCACCCCTTTTTGCCTTTCTCTTTTATTCCAATAAAAATAGATACCCCTTGACGGATGTCAAATACATTCTCATCTTTGCCACCATCGGGAGTAGTTTCTTTTTTCAGTCCGTTACCATGCAAGTCAATGATGTAAATTTCATTGAAGGTATTCATCAGGCTTTGGCGCATGCCACGGAAAGTAGGATTATCTAAATAACTATGATTGGTAATCATTCCTACAATGCCATGCCCTGCTTTATGGATTTTCCATTGCGAAAAGCGTAAAAATTTCACGTAATCATCTTGCAGCCATTTGGGATTCTTTTCTCCCAATGGTTCGCCATCTACTTTATAATAGCTCTGCGCCCCGTCAACATCTTCTTTTAATAATTTTTCTGTCCAATCATTTTTTGTGGCAGAGTGGCCACTATAAGGTGGATTGCCTATGATTACTAAGATTGGGTCGTTCCTTTTTACTTTGCCCGCTCTGTGGCTTTCGTCACTCAAGCTTTCCAAGCCGGGTATTTCCGTCTGCGCCAAATCTTCCATGTCCAACGTGTTGGTAAGAAAGAGATTGAAGCGGTCGTCTTCCTTCATTTTGTAACCCAACTCTTCCAGCAAAAAAGCAATCTTGATGTGGCCAATAGCATAAGGTGCCATCATTAGCTCAAAAGCAAAGTAGTGTTTGAGTATATGGTTTTGAAAAAACTGGTTGAGTCCTCCATCACCATACTTGTCGATAAATTCTTTCACAGCCAGTTTAATGGCTTCGGCAGGAAAGGTGAGCGTACCACCTGCTGGGTCGAGCAGCGTTACTTCTTTGCTCGCAAGGCCATCTTGTAAATTAAAATGTGTTTTGAGGAGATCATGGATGGCGCGCACAATGTACTTTACCACTGGCTCAGGTGTGTAATAGACTCCGCGTTTCTCGCGCGTGGCGGGGTCGTAAATGTTTAGAAAGGTTTCATAGAAGTGAACGATGGGGTCTTCACCTTTTCCTTTGCGGTAATACTCATGCAAGATATTGCTCACATCAGCCGCATTAAGTACCTCGGCAATGTCATCAATAAAAACCGCCATGCTGTCGGGCAATTTTTTGCCCAAGGAAATGAACTGAAACACATCGCGCAAAATGCCGATGGTTTGAGGGATTAAATCAAAGGCCAGCTTTCGGTTAAAGCCAGTCGTGCCACCACTCAAAGTAGTGGCACGACTATCAAAGCGAGTACGTGCTGCAAATAATCCGTACGTGATCGTTTGTGAATAAATGTCGGCAAAACCATCTTCTTTAAGATCAGCAATCAAATATCGTTTGAAGGCTATATAAAATCCATGCACGGGCGACCTCACCCCCTGCCCCTCTCCAGAGGAGAGGGGTGCGCCAGGTACAAGGTTCATCTCTGCTTTAATAATCTCATCGCGCAAGAAACGCGTGCGCTTGGCTAACTCAGAAGCAAGTGACTCTGCTGTAAAGATTTTTGGTAAGGTGAATGAGAAATACTTGTTGAGCAGTGCTAGGAATTTCTCTTCGTTTTCAACGGGCGTAACTGTCTTTAACTTTTTCGCAATGAACGGACGACCAATAAAAGTCTTATCAATCAACTGACCATTTCTGTAAAGTCTAAATTCGTAGAAGTCAGTTAAAATAAGATTTGGGAATACTCCGCGGTAGCGTTTGAGTTGATCACCATTTTCAACAACATCTAGGTTGTCGCCAGGTTTCTTTGCTTCTATGTAGCCTACTATACTTTGTTGTCCATCCCAAATACGGAAGTCGGGGTTACCCGCTTCAGTTTTCTTTGGTAATATGGTGATCTGGATTTTTTTACGACCAATACTTTCGGCAAACGATTCAATAAAAGAAGCGAGGTGGGCATAATAGCTTTCTTCGCGTACATCGCCTTGGGCGGTTGTATCGGCTATTTTTTTAAGGTAGTCCTGGATCATGAGCTACCGCAATATCGAAAAATTGGAGCGAAAAGAAAGGGTTATTCAAGCGTAATTAAACGCGGGCAGTTTTTGCTCTCAATACAAAGTCAGCTAACACCAGCGCAGCCATCGCCTCTACTATCGGCACCGCGCGAGGCACTACACACGGATCGTGTCTTCCTTTGCCAGAAACAACAGCTTCATTACCATCTTTATCCACACTTTGTTGATCTTGCATAATGGTGGCTACGGGCTTAAAGGCCACATTGAAATAAATATCTTCGCCATTGCTGATGCCACCCTGCACACCGCCCGAATGATTTGTCTTGGTGCGGATTTTTCCGCCTTCGTTCACAAACTCATCGTTGTGCTGCGAGCCACGAAGGGTTACTCCCTCAAAACCACTACCGTATTCAAAACCTTTCACAGCATTGATGCTCAACATGGCTTTGCCCAACTCCGCATGAAGTTTGTCAAACACAGGCTCGCCCAAACCAACAGGTGTATTTTTTATCACACACGTAACGATGCCGCCAATGGTGTCGCGATCCAATCGCACTTGATCAATCAACGCTATCATTTTTTCCGCAGTCGCGGGATCGGGGCAGCGAACAATATTGTCTTCGGTTTTAGATAAATCGAGCGAAGTATAATGAGGGGCTTTTAATTCACCTACTTGAGAGACGAAGGCATTTATTTCAACAGAATATTTTCGTAACAATAATTTGGCAATCGCACCAGCAGCCACTCGCGCGGCCGTCTCGCGTGCAGAACTTCTTCCGCCTCCTCGGTGATCACGGATGCCATATTTTTCTTGATAGGTAAAATCAGCATGGGAGGGACGAAAGGTGTTTTCGATATGACCGTAATCTTTGCTTCGCTGGTCTTGATTTTCAATCACAATGGCAACGGGCGTGCCGGTTGATTTCCCTTCAAACACTCCCGAAAGGATTTTGAACGTATCGTCTTCTTTGCGTTGTGTGGTAATTTTAGATTGGCCAGGTTTTCTTCGTGTCAATTCAGACTGGATGAAGGCTTCATCAATTTCCAATCCCGCAGGGCAACCATCAATCACTGCGCCAATGGCTGGGCCATGGCTTTCACCAAAAGTGCTTATTTTAAAAAGGGTACCGTAGGAATTCAAGATTTTAGATTTAGGATTTTAGATTTAGGATTCGAGTTTAGGGAAGAGTAAAGCAATCTTAAATCTCAAATCAAAAATCTGAAATTAATTTGTGCCAAACCATTTTTTCCAGATTGGCTTTTTAAGGTAGGCGAGTTCTTCTTTTATTTGCTCACGGGTCATAATTGCCAATTCCCAAGCGGCATCGGCTTTCCGTTTCGTTTCTTTTACCTCTTCCCTAATAACCTTTGTCTCTTCCCTTACAGCAATTATCAATGCCGGCAGGTCTCTTGCGTCATCATTTAGAGCCTCTAACCAATTTTCCTTTTCCATAAGGATCGCTTTGAAGGTGAAATTTACAGATTATTTTTTAAAGATCAGATAGACCGATGCCGCTAAGATCAGCAAGATAAAAACATTCACCGCAATTTTTATCCCGTTGGATGATGAAATGGTTTTAAGGGTATTATCAGTAGCATCAATCCGATCATAAAAAGACCCCGCATCATTGCTTTCAATCGCCTCGTTCTTTTGGCTTTCGCCAATGACGGTTACGGTTTGTTTGGATTTAAGCGTATCGTATTTTTTTGTATTGGGATTGAAGAATACCCATTGAAAGTAATTTCCCAAATCATATTTGCCTGGCTCCTTTGGGATTATAAAATAACTGAACGATTTCGTGCCTGCCACACGCCCACCATCACGGGTAATGTTTTGCTTTATGTTCGGTTCATAAAAATCAAAGCTGTTGTCATTAGCAATCTTGGGTTTTTCTATGGATGAAATGTTCCCTTCCCCAAAAATATTGAAATCGTACCCCACGCTTTGTCCTGCCTCTAAATCATTTTTGCCAAGCCGCTCTTCCAGTTTGTAATCACCAACAGCCACTGCATCGCGCATTGGGTGCGGTGGTAACTCTTTCACTTTGATCGTCTTCGCTTTTGAATAAAATGTTTTGAAATCCTCTTGGCGATTTTGCCCAAAGAAGGACGGATTCTTGGCAACTTTGAATTTGATCATCTCTAGACCAACGCTGGGGAAAATCACAGGCTGATTATTGAGTGGATAAAATGTGCCTTGGTAGATCTTGTATTGTGTATAGTTTTTTCCATTGATCTCTACTGGTTCACCCTCAATACTTTCGATATTGAAATTTTCTTCCCAACAGTTAGCGGGCCTGATTTTTTTCAAGATGTCGGCCAACTGTTTGCCCAACTCGTGAAACTGCATAGGCGCGCGGTTGTTATCTGCCACCAAAAAAGAAAGCGTAGCAGTAAAGCCTTCGCCTACATACACTTCATTTTTACTGGTAGTGAGCGCGAGCAACGCTTCTTCCTTTACATCCACAAACTCAGGGGCACTACGGCTAAAAAAATCTTCGCGCGGGTCGCGGTCAAAAAAACTGCGGAATGGATCAGTCTGTTGTGCTTGTATGGGCGGCCCCACCTTTACTTTTTTTCCTATTACAGAATAAACTTGGTCGTTCACTTTCATTTTAAAAGAAGGCACGTTTACAACCCCTTGCTTCATAGGAGCATACGTCATGATAATGCTCTGTGAAGAACTCATCTGGCCGTTGACAATACTCGTTTGAGACGAGGAAGAAGTGCCTCGTTTTTGAAATCCCTCAATGTCGGGGAAGTTGTCGTAACTTTTCAGGCGATCGTTGTTCACCGTGACGGTAATCGTCCATCCTTGGTTCTCGCCAATTTCGCCTGGGCCTAGGTCAATCTGTACATTTTGACTTTTGGCCAAGCCGAAGAAAAATAAAAAACAAACTAAAAAACCGCTTTTGACCATAATTTTCAACATTGCAAGCCTTACCGCAATTTATTGGGTACACAAAAGTAAAATCTTCTTTCTACTATTAAACCTGTTTTGTACTTTCATGTTGTTAATTTAATAGGTCATCTGCCAGACGGGCAGATTAGCAGCCTGAAATATAATCCCTTTAGCGATTGTAACTCTGTGCTCTTTCCATCGTTGTAATTCTGAAAAATAACAAGTTGTACTTTAACAGAACGAATGAAAATGCTCAATTATGTTAAAAACATACTCACCAGAGTAAGTTTTGACGCACGGCTCTTCGAAAAAGAGCTGAGAAAGGCCATCAAAGTATTGATAGCCGAGGAGATTCAGGAGCTCAGAAATTGGTGCTATACCAACTATGGGAGTGAGCATCGGGCCATCCTCAACCGATGTTTTGTAGTAGCGTAAAATTTTAAACATGAAAATCAAAGACCCTGCCCCGATAGATCGGGGTGGGGTTTTCTTTTAATAGTGCCTCAAGACCCTCAGGGGTCAGTCGCCCAATAATTTGAATGCGGCAAGGATCAGGCAACTGGCGGACGTGGGTGGCCACAGGGCTATCCTGCACTCAGATAATCCAGCTTTACAAAAGTGCAGTTCATTCAATCTTAGGATGGCCTCAAGATGAAAAAAATACAAATAGTTTCGCTTGGAACATCAAGTTATAAAATTGCCATACTGGTAGTTTTTTTACCTTTACAATATGGGGCGGTATTGCCCGTTAAAAGTAGTTAATGAGATTGCTCTTTAGGTCAGTTTTACTCTTTGTACTGAAAGGCTTCAGGCTTCAAGCCCCAAGCCCCAAGTCCCAAGCCCTAAGTTCCAAGTCAGAGAATTTGGTTTTCAAGCTATTGAGTTTATTTTTTCTATTAGCCATCACATTTCTCTCTGGCTGCGGTATTGAACAGACTACGGTTACGAGCAATGCTTTTCATAATCTAACCGCGCACTACAACGGCTACTACTATGCGCGCGAAAAAGCGATTGAAGTAGAGAAAATGATTTTGAAAACGCTGGACGATGATCCTACGCAAGTGCTTCGCCTCTTTCCAGCATTAGATGCCACCAAAGCAAAGGCGTATGTGAAGGACACAGAGGAAATTATCAAGATGGCTTCTATCTCCATTCAGCGGCACCCCAATAGTAAGTGGGTAGATAATAATTATGTAATGGTAGGCTTGGCGCGTTTGTATGCGTGCGATTTTCAAAATGCCATTCTCACATTTAAATTTGTGAACACGAAAAGTCCATCATATGAAACAAGACATACTGCACTCGTGTATCTACTACGGACTTTTATTGAACAGGGCGACTTGGAAAGGGCAGAAGAAGTTTTTCGTTTTCTTGAAAAAGAAAAATTACTCAGCAAACAAAACGCAAAAAAGTTATACCTAGAAAAAGCCTATTACTATCAAATCAAAAATGATTACAACAACATGGTGCAAAATCTTTCCAAGGCCGATTCGCTATTGACTCGCCAAGATAGGAAGGGGCGGATCTATTTTATAATTGGGCAGGTGTATCAAAAATTGGGTTTCAATTCAGAGGCGTACAATTATTATCGCAAGTGCCTTGGCACCAATCCTGATTATGAAATTGATTTTTATGCAAGGTTGAATATGGCGCAAGTGGCGCAGATAGCCGACAAGGGTGATGTGCGTGTGCTGCGAAAGCAATTCACCAAAATGCTGGCCGATGGTAAGAATGTTGAATTCAAAGACAAAATTTATTTTGAGTGGGGTGAGTTTGAGCGCAAGCTGGGCAACCTGCCAGAAGCCATCTCCAATTATAAATCGGCTGCGCATGCGGGCAAAAGCAAACGTATACAAGGTCAAGCCTATTTGCGCGTAGGTCAATTGAATTTTGATTCATTGAAGAAATACAGCTTGGCTAAATTGTATTATGATAGTGCGGTGAGTGCCTTACCAAAAGATTTTGAAAACTATGAAGCGATCAAAAAACGTCAACAAATTTTAGGGGAGTTTGCCACCTACACCGAAACAATTACGCTGAACGATAGCTTGTTACATCTCGCCACACTAGATACGGCTGTTCTACGCAAGCAATTAGACTCTACTTTTGCTGCACGCGATAAAAAATTAGCTGCGCTTGCAAAAAAGAAAAAGAAAAAGAGCGATAGTGGAAGTTCGGGCGGCAACACACAAAACAATTCATTCTTTAACAACAACGAATCAACTTCCACCAGCGATTGGTATTTTGGCAATCCCGATTTGGTGGCCGCAGGCCAAACGGAGTTTCAGCGAATATGGGGATCCATTCCGCTAGAAGATAACTGGCGGAGGTCTAATAAATCGGCAGTGATTACCGACAAAACCACGGTGGCACAAAAGCCAACCGAAGAATTGCCCAACGCGAATGCTCCTTCCAAAGGAACCGATACAAAACCTGAGGAAAAATTGGATGAGGCTGGAAAATTAATGGCACAACTGCCCAGAACGGAACAACAAAAGGCGGAAGCGCTAGCAAAAATTGAAAAGGCTTATTTTAAACTAGGTGATCTCTTCTATTTCAGTTTGAATGAAAAAACAAACGCATCGGAATCGTATGAGAAATTATTGAGTCGTTTCCCTGAATCTGAATTGAAACCAGAGGCATTATACAAGTTATATTTAATTTATAGAGAAGACGATGCTGTAAGGGCTTCGCGCTACGCGCAATTGTTGAAAGATGGATATCCCAATTCTACGTTTACAAAAATCCTAAACAACCCCAATTACCTGAAAGAGACCAGCGTGGCAGCCGAAAAACAAAAATTGATTTATAAAGAGGCGTATGCTTTTTATCAACAAAATAATTTGCGTGCCGCACAAGAAAAAATTAGTCAAGCAATACAAGTAGGTGAAACAGGTTTTACACCACAGATTGAATTATTGAAAATTTTAATTGTAGGAAAAACGGAAGATGTGACTCGCTACCAATTTGAATTGGAAAGCTTCATTAAAAAATATCCGAAAGAGCCAACCAAACCCTATGCAGAGCAACTGCTGGCCTCGTCCAAAGCATTACTAGATAAAATAGAGAAGGCAAAAGGTATTCAATATAGCACTTCATTGAATGCCCCACATGTTTTTGTAACCATCTATAACACGGCTGGTAAAATTACGAACCCTGTGGATGATGCGCTTGAAAAATATAATAGTACCTCTTGGAAAAACTTGAAGCTTACCGTTAGCAACATCATATTGAATGATGAAAAGACATTGACTATAGTGGAAGGCTTACCAGATAGGGAAACCGCCTTGAGCTATTTTGATAAATTTCTCGCCCAAGTGAACAATGCAAAGCCATTTTCCAATTATAAATTCCATAATTTTGTAATCACGAAAGATAACTTTCAAACTTTTTATAGAACCAAAGCGCTGGATGAATACCTTACTTTCTTCGACAGGAACTATCAGAAGTCTTTTTGATAAAAAAGAGGTTGGCAAACGATACAGGAAACTAGGAACTGGAAACTGGAAACTAGAAACTAGAATCCACTAATTAACATCAACATTTAAATGGCTTCTACATTCAAAAATAAAATCAACGCCTTCCTTCAAGCAAAAAAAGCTTGGGTGCCAAAAGCGATTAAGTATACGTGGATAGCCATGTTGTGTTTCTTCATTGGTTTTCCGCTTTACATTTTTACAGTGAAGGTCGATCTGTTTGGTCTTTATGGTGGAATGCCCAGCCTTGTTGAAATTGAAAACCCCGATAATGATCTCTCATCAGAAATCTTATCGGCAGATGGTGTTTCGCTTGGGCGTTACTTTCGCTACAATAGAAGTCAGGTGCGCTATGAAGAGTTGTCAGAGGATTTGGTAAACACGCTGTTGATTTCAGAAGACCATCGGTTTTACAATCACTCAGGATTGGATTTTCCTGCTTACCTCCGCGTGCTAAAAGGCATCCTCACCTTCAACCCTGCCGGTGGAGGAAGTACACTTACACAACAGCTTGCAAAAAACTTGTACACTATGAATCCAGATAAGGGACTGGATGGATATTTAGCGAAGTTGGGGAAGTACCCGCGCAGGTTTATCCAAAAAACGAAAGAGTGGATTATTGCCATTAACCTCGAAGAAAATTTTACCAAAAAGGAAATTATTGCCATGTACTTAAACACGAGCGGGTTCAGTAGTAACTCGTTTGGTATAAAAGTGGCCTCCGAAACGTATTTCAACAAAAGCCCCGATAGCCTTAACATTCAAGAGTCGGCCGTATTGGTTGGCATGCTGCAGGCACCTTCTGCCTTTAATCCAAAACTACGACCCGAAAATTCTTTGCGCAAGCGAAACGAAGTGCTTTACAAAGTATATAAGCACGGCTATAAAATTGACACGAAAGAAAAATTTGATTCCATTAAGGAATTACCCATCGAATTAAAGTTCAGCATCCAAAATCAAAACGAAGGATTAGCCACTTACTTCCGCACGGTGCTGGGAAATTACCTACAAAAATATTGTAATGACAAGGGTATAGACTTGTACAACTCGGGACTAAAAATTTACACTACTATTGATAGCCGAATGCAAAAGTATGCTGAAGAAGCTGTGACTGAGCACATGAAAGTATTGCAAGGTCAGTTTTATAATGAATGGAAAAAGCGAAGCATCAGCCCGTGGGTAGATGAAGACCGAAGAGAAATGAAAGATTTTTTGCAAAAGCGCATCAAGCAAACCGATGCGTATAGAATTTATGCTGAAAAATATGGTGAAGGCTCTGATTCGCTCAAGATCATGCTCAAGCTAAAAAAGCCAATGACCATTTTTACTTGGGGTGGCGAGCGTGATACACTTTTTAGCAGCATGGATTCGCTCAACTATTACAAACGCTTTTTACAAACGGGAATGATGTCGATGGATCCGTATTCGGGTCACATCAAAGCTTGGGTAGGTGGAATCAATCATAAATATTTTAAGTTCGATCACGTAAAGCAAAGCAAACGACAACCTGGGTCTACCTTCAAGCCATTTGTGTATGGCTTGGCGATGGAGTCTGACTATTCACCTTGTTATAAATTGAAAGACATTGCGCCACAATTTAATATTCCAGGTCAACCACCTTGGTATCCATACAATGCAGAGGGTGACAAAGGGAAAGGTGGAGAAATGACCATTCGCCAGGCGATGGCTCGCTCTGTGAATTCGATCACCGCACAGATGATGCAGACTCTTGGCGCAGAGAATGTGGTTGAGTTCGCCCATCGGGTTGGCATAGAAAGTCAACTTGATGCTGTACCAGCACTATGCTTAGGCGTCAGTGATGTTTCTCTTTTTGAAATGGTTGGCGCCTACAGCACATTCGTGAATGGCGGGTTTGCCACACAACCTATTTTCCTCACACGCATAGAAGACAAAAACGGAAACGTGATCGAGAATTTTGTGCCTAAAACAAAGCAAGCCATCAATGAACAAACGGCTTTCAAAATGATTTATATGTTAGAAGGTGGTGTAGAAGAACAAGGCGGTACTTCACAAGGACTAAGTCGCGAACTGAGAATTGATAATGAGATCGGGGGAAAGACTGGGACCACCAATGATGCTTCCGATGGTTGGTACATGGGTGTAACTCATAATTTAGTCACAGGCGTTTGGGTAGGTGGCGATGAGCGTGCCATTCATTTTCCATCATGGGATTTTGGACAAGGTGGCAAAACAGCACGGCCCATCTGGGATAAGTTTATGGTGAAGACATATAATGATCCTAAGACAGGAATTGCAAAAGGTTTCTTCAAACGACCCAATAGCGGTGTAGATGTTTCGTTTGATTGTAACAAATACACCGAGTTGCCTGATTCTGTGCGCAAGGTGGATGAAGAGCCATGGGATATTAAAAATTAGAACCTAGAATTTAAGTATCCTGTATCCACCTTACCCCGGCCCTCTCCAGAGGAAAGGGTGACTCTCTAACGGGATTTTTCCTTTTGGCATAGAAGTTCGTACCCCTCCTTTCAAAATCGTAATAATACTTAACTCAGTGAACAATCATAGTCCTGCTACCAAGGCAATTTAAGATGCACTCGTTCAAAAGTTTAGAATTAAAAGTTCAGTGTTCATGATTAACTTTGAACTTCAAATGTTAAAAGATCAAATAGCTTCCCTTCCTGATTCTCCCGGTGTATATCGCTACTACAACAAGGAAGATGTTTTGATTTATGTGGGCAAGGCCAAGAGCTTGAAAAAGCGTGTGGGCAGTTACTTCACCAAGCAATCGCAATACAATCGCAAAACAGAAAAATTAGTTTCGGAAATCGAGCGGTTGGAATACACGCTGGCCAATACGGAGTTTGATGCGCTATTGCTAGAAAACAATCTGATCAAACAAAACCAGCCGAAGTATAACATCCTGCTAAAAGACGATAAAACGTTTCCTTACCTCTGCATTTTAAAAGAACGCTTTCCGCGCATTATCTCTACCCGCAAATACATTCCCAAGCAGGGCGAATATTTTGGGCCATACTCTAGTGTGGGTGCCATGAATAGCATCCTTGAATTGATAAGGCAACTGTATTCTATCCGCACTTGCTCTCTCCTGCTCTCGAAAGAAAATATCGAAGAGAAAAAATTCAAAGTTTGTTTAGAGTTTCACATCGGCAATTGCAAAGGCCCGTGCGAAGGATTGCAAGAAGAAAATTTATACAATGAAGAGATTGCCCAAGCCCGCTACATCTTAAAAGGCAATTTGAGCATTGTGGAGGATTACTTTATGGATAGAATGAAGGAGGCATCTGAAAAAATGGAATTTGAGAAGGCAGGTTTTTATAAATTCAAATTAGAGAAGCTGGAGAATTTTCAGAGTAAATCGTTGGTGGTCAACCGCAAGCTCACAGATATTGACGTAGTAACGATTGCTAGCAGCGAAACAGATGCGTTCATCAATTATATGCAAATCAAAGAGGGCGCAATCATCTTCTCCAAAAATCTGGAAATAAAAAAGAAGCTGGATGAACCTGACGAAGAAATATTGAGCATGGCCGTGCAAGAGTTGCGCAGCGAGTATCACAGCAACAACTCAGAAGTCTTTACCAATAAAGAACTATCAGTGAAGTCGGATGAATTTGAAAACGTAGTGCCGCAGATTGGCGACAAGAAAAAATTGGTTGATCTCTCATTGCGCAATGCGCTGTATTTAAAGCGCGACCGCGAGATAAGCAAAGAAGAACGCAAGACCAAGAAAAACGAAGTGCTGCACATTATGCAAGAGAACCTGCGCCTCAATCAATATCCAAAAATCATTGAGTGCTTTGACAACTCCAACTTTCAAGGCACGAACCCCGTGGCTGCTATGGTGCGCTTCGTTGATGGCAAGCCAGATAAAAAAGGCTATCGACATTTCAATATTAAAACAGTTGTGGGCCCCGATGACTTTGCCTCGATGAAAGAAATTGTAGGCAGACGCTACAAGCGCATCATGGAAGAGCAAGGCGAATATCCCCAATTGATTATTGTTGATGGAGGCAAAGGCCAACTCAGCAGCGCGTGCGAGGCATTGCAAGAGTTAGGTTTGTACGGAAAAATCCCCATCGTGGGCATAGCCAAAAGATTGGAAGAAATTTATTACCCAGATGATTCAGTGCCACTGCTCATCAGCAAAAAATCTCCCGCTCTTTTATTGATACAACGTATCCGCGATGAAGCTCATCGCTTTGGCATCACATTTCACAGATTGAAAAGAAGCAACTCTACTTTTGTGACCGAATTAGAAAACATCCCAGGTATTGGTAAAAAAACAGCCGATAAACTTTTGGCTCATTTTAAATCTTTCAAGAAAATAAAAGAGGCGAGCTTGGAAGAATTAAAAGAAGTAGTGGGGCAAGCAGCTGCGGAGAAGATTGTAGGGCAAAGTAATGAGCCCATTTAAACACTATTTCGTATTTTATTGATTTTAAGATATGAGGTAGAACTGCGAATGTAAACTATTCATTAATCCTAATTATAAATAGACCTAGCATGGCATTGTGGTAGTGTTTAGGTAGGTACTTTGATTTCTTTAGTGTTACCACTCTTAAAAGAGTGAACCCACATTTTAGGTAATAGTCAACTAGTTTTTGATTTTTTGAAAAAGTATCTAATCGTATAAATTTTATACCTGTTCTTCTAGCATTTGCTTTCACCCACTCTAGAATTAGTGGAACATAATTAGAGCCTCTATGATTTGGGTCTGTTGCTATTCGATGAAGGTACAAAGAGCTTGCGTTATCTTTCTCTCCCCATATTAGCGAGTCATCGGTTGATGTTGAAAAAATACAAACAATCGTCTCATCTTTTACAATTTTCCAATGCCTTTGCTCTTTGATTTCGGTTTCAATTAACTGAGGGCTAAACGGCTGCCAATGATTGTTGGATTTACTTTTTTGATACGCTGTAGCCAAGTCATACAGCCTGAAGATAATCGTTAAATCTTTTAATGAGCTGTTGAGTATTAACATTAAAATGCTGGTTAGTGGAATGGGTTATGCGCAATTAAGACAATATGTTTTGGAGCAACTTAGAATCTAACCTCGGAAACACCTAATTTCTCTTCAGAATAGAAGGTCAGTATTTTAATTGTATATACAACAATTGTTGAAACTATTTTAATACCTTTATGGTTGAATGGGCATGAATCGATCACAATTCATTAAAAACGCACTGGTTGCTGCCACGGCTACTGGTTTGGCTGGCTTGGATAGGGCGGAAGCTTCCCCAGCCAAGACTTTTGACCAAGTAGGTTTTAATCATTTACCACCCGTAAACACAAAAACTATGAATACTGTATTGCACAAGGCCACTACGCGCGGCCACGCCAACCACGGTTGGCTCGACACCAATCACACCTTTAGTTTTGCCCATTATTATGACCCCACTCGCACGCACTTTGGTGTGCTGCGCGTATTGAATGACGATTTCGTAGATGGAGGTATGGGCTTTGGCACGCACCCGCACGATAACATGGAAATCATTTCCATTCCCTTATCGGGAGATTTGGAACACAAGGACAGCATGGGCAATGTGGCGGTGATCAAACAAAATGATGTGCAGATCATGAGTGCTGGCACTGGCATCTACCACAGTGAGTACAACAAGAACAAAGAAAAGAAAGTAAATTTTTTACAGATCTGGGTTTTCCCGAAAGAGAGAGACGTTACACCCCGTTACGACCAGATTACTTTTAAACCAGAAGATCGGGTGAATAAATTGCAGCAAGTGTTGAGCCCATCTAAAACAGATGAAGGTGTGTGGATTAATCAAGACGCTTGGTTTCACCTTGGCAATTTGAAAAAGGATTTCAAAACAGATTACAACATCAAACAAAAAGGCAATGGCGTATATGCTTTTGTATTGGAAGGCAATGTAACAATCAACAACCAAAAGCTGAATAAGCGCGATGGCTTTGGTGTGTGGGATGTGGATAGCATTTCAATAGCTGCGGATAGTGATGCGGAGATTTTGCTGATGGAAGTACCGATGAACTAGTCTTGAGATGTGGGACTTGGGACATGCGAATTTCTCAAGTCTCAAATCTCAGTACTCAAATCTTTTTGCATGAAACAATTAAACATCCTCGTACTCGGTCGTCATGCGCAGATCATGGAGACTGTTTTGCGGTTGATCAACAGCCAGCCAGAATGGAAAGCTGATGGTGCGCTGACGGATGCCGAAGCGGAAATGAAATTTAAAGCAAGTAATTTTGATTTGGTGTTGATTGGCGGAGGAGTAGAGGCAATATCGGAACGGAATTTGAAAGGAGTATTTGAAAAAATAAACCCACGGATAAAAATAATCCGCCACTATGGTGGAGGGAGTGGGTTGTTGTTTAATGAAATTGAGGAAGCTATTAGTTAAGAGTGATGAACGAAGTGTTGGATACAAATTTTGTAGGTGCTTCGGCCAGGGATAGTAGTGGAAAGCCCGAAGTGTCATGGATTTGTGTGTAGGCTGGACTTGTAACGGATAGCCCGGTGGCCTTGCGCCTCGCTTGGCCAGGCCGCCAAAAAATAACAGTAACAAAAAATAAAACTTTAACTTACCCTAAACTAACATGACAGCCCAAAACGTAACTTTCGCTCAAGCCTTGAAAGGTGGTGCCATCGCGGGCTTGATTGCCGCGGGCCTCAACAACATCTGGAGTTTGATTGCTGGCGCGATGGGCGCGACCATCCCTCCAGCATTTGCATTGCCAGTAACGGTGTCATCCATTTTTCCTTTGTTAATTGGCGCGATGATTTATTTTACATTGATGAGATACTCGGCCAAAGGCAAAGTGATTTGGCTGGTGCTTTCTATCGGGTTCACATTGGTGAGTTTCTTCCCTGTGTTCAACACGCCACAGTTGCCTGACGGAACTTCACTGGATAGCACTTTCCCGTTGCTGGTAGGGCCGATGCATGCGATCTCTGGTTTCTTGGCTGCGTGGGCGATACCGAAATTTTCAAAATGAACTTCTTGGTCTGGTTGGTGTTATTCATTGAGTAAATAAAAGATATCACTAAAACTCTGTCAGGTTGAGCCTGTCGAAACCTATTATTATTAAACCGACTTCGACAAACTCAGTCTGACATTAAATAGTCAAGTAAATTATTTTTATGGAAGCATCTACCGAATTTGAATCAGCCGTATTGGACATTATCAAAAACAGAAAAAGCAGAAGGGCTTATTCGAATAGGCAAATAGAGCCGCAGGTGATCAAATCACTTTTTGAAGCGGCACGATGGGCACCCTCTAGCATGAATGACCAACCGTGGACGTACATCTATGCCACCAAAGATCAATCCGAATTGTGGAACAAACTTTTTGACGCACTCAACGAGAGCAACCAAGTGTGGGCAAAGGAAGCTCCGTTGTTAGTCTTAAGCATGGCACGCAAACATTTTGCACAAAACGGAAGGCCGAATGGATCGGCTAAATATGATTTGGGAAGTGCAAATGCTTTTCTTACACTTCAAGCCACTGAGTTGGATTTGAACATCCACCAGATGGGTGGCTATGATCACGAGAAAGCGATTGCCAACTTGAACATCCCTGATAGCTATGAGTTGGGGGTGATCATGGCGATTGGTTACTTAGGTGATGCCGAAATGTTACCTGAAAATTTAAAGCAACGTGAATTGGCTCCGCGCCAGCGCCACTTGCAACGCGAGTTTGTGATGAATAAATCTTTTTGAAATGGTAAAGGCAACGATTGGCAAAGATCGCTTTCGCACCGAGATAGTAGCGGGAGGGAAAACAATTGTTGCAGATGAACCTGAAGAATTGGGTGGCACTGACTTGGGGCCTGCGCCTGGGGAATTTTTGATGATCGCTCTCGCTTCTTGCACGGCCATCACACTGCGCATGTATGCGGATAGAAAGCAATGGCCTGTGGATAAAATTTGTGTGGAGGTTAACTTTGAGAAAGTAGAAAACAAAACTATTTTTAAGCGAGAGATTTCATTGGAGGGCGCATTGGACGAGGAACAGAGAAAAAGACTGCTGCAAATTGCCAACGCTTGCCCCGTGCATAAAACATTAACAAACCCAATTGAAATTGAAACGAAGTTGATTTGAGATTTATGATTATTGATTTGTGATTTTTAACGCCCAAGCCAAATGCCTAAGTCCTAATCCCTAACTTATGAAAGACATCACCAAAAAATACACCAACGGAGAAGTGACCATCGTATGGAAGCCAGCGATGTGCATTCATTCAGCAATTTGTTTTAATGGACTGGGCGATGTATTCCATCCGCAAGAATTGCCTTGGATTACGCCCGAAAAATCGACCACAAAAAATATCATTGACCAGATAAAAAAGTGCCCTTCTGGTGCGTTGAGTTATTATATGAATGCAGAGGAAGAAAAAGGAGAAGTGAAAATAGATGCAGAGACGATTGTTGAAACTGTGCCCAATGGGCCACTGATGGTATATGGAAATGTTTCAATCAAAAACAACGATGGAGTGATTACCAAAAAGAACAATGTGACAGCGTTTTGTAGATGTGGGGCATCTGCCAACAAACCATTTTGCGATGGAAGCCACAAGAAAATTGATTTTCAGGGATAACAGAAACTTGAATTCAAGATAGAAATCGCAGTAGTAATCTTGGATTTTGAATAGTAGATTTACAGTCCCAATAGGGGCTGTTAGCTCAGCTGGTTTAGAGCACTACCTCGACAAGGTAGGGGTCACTGGTTCGAACCCAGTACAGCCCACATTATTCAGATCTGAAAATCCGTGGACAGTACATCTTTTTCTTCAAATACAAATCGCCTTGGGGAGTTGTGGTAGTTTGATAAATCAGATTTCAACAAAAACAGGTGGATTTCAAAAATGCAAGGTAAATATCCTTCGTGGTTTTTGAACCACATAACATAGGCACATAGACCTTCACATAGTTGCAAAATCTTTCTATATTGTTTTCTTGTTTCTATATGCCTATGTGGTTCAAAATAATATTTTGTATTTTTGAGATGCACCCAGAAAAACAGTAAGAAAAAACGTTAAAAAATTTCATTGTATATTTGTATTCCCTTTAAAGATTAACCATGAATATGATCACCGACACTTCTACCATTAAGTCAGCAGTTGTCGAAACATACCGCGAGACGTTGTCTGCTGAAGAGCATATAGACCAATTTCTAGATCATTTAAATGAAGCAAATTCTCATTATCATCATCTGAATAAACATTGGGAAAATTTGAATGAAAAGACGGAATCATTTATTTCTAAGTTTTCAAGCATCGATGATTTTACGTTCATTTTAAGCAGTATTGAAGGTTTGATAAGTAGGGCTGAGTCTCTGTTACACAAAATAAAAATCAACCGGCAACATTACATCGGCATCAAGACTCAAATTGATTTATTGGAAGAGAACATTGATTTTTCGCGTGAGTTATGTGAAGACATCAAACTTAAAATTGATCCGCAAATCATAGAGTTGGGCACTCAACTAGACAATCTTTGAAGTTTGATTGTACCAATCGATTCAATAGTGACATCCAAGATTTAGTAAAATCTGGGTACAATAGTGTTCGTGAGGACATTAGGGATTTCAAGGACAAAATAAACTCGTTTCAAGAATTCTTTGACTTACCCACTTGCATCATTCCCTCAAATGAGGTTAGAACTATAAAACATCGAATCAAAGACGCTTTTAATAGACGTGGGTCAAGTGGCGGGTTTAGGGTAATCTTTATTGCAAACAAGAAAACTCAAACAGTAACTTTCTGTCATGTTTATCCAAAAGTAGGAAGCCTTGGAAAGTCCTCAGCTTCAAAAGATGAAGTAAAAGGAATCGTGAAGGAATACCTTTCACAGCATAAAGCGAAATCATTAATACCCGTCACTTTTTCTTAGGTCATGTTGTGGAGGCTGTTGATTATTCTATCTCTAGTTTCCTTTCGGGCAAAAGCGCAAACTCACCGACTGATCGGATCGGTGAGCGATTCCACCAGTGCAAAAATATTTTCTGCCCATATTCAAGTCTGGTCTCAAAAGAAAAAAACTACTATTACAGACGCTGACGGCAAATTTGTACTCACCGTTCAAAGTGGAGAATCACGTATCGAGATTTCACACACAGGTTTTAGAAAACTAATTCAACCCATCACAATTAAAAGTGATACCATCATTGCCTTTCAATTGGAAACCAAAGATGAAGAATTGAATGAAGTTGTAGTTACCGCAGAGCGCACGTTGCAATTAGACCAATTTCAAACCACCCGCATGAGTACCAACTCATTGAGTGCAAAAGAAATTAGTGCCATCCCCGTGCTAGGCGGTGAGGCTGATGTAATCAAAACGCTTCAACTCATGCCAGGCGTTACCAAAGGCGCAGACGGCACCACAGATTTATTCGTGCGCGGTGGGGCGGCTGATCAAAATTTGGTTTTGCTAGATGGCGCACCTGTTTATAATACAGGACACTTGTTTGGGTTTCTTTCTGTATTCAATCCTGATATGTTGGATAAAGTAGAATCCATCAATGGTGCATTCCCCGCAGAGTATGGTGGAAGGCTTTCCTCCATACTTGATGTGAGTTCTAAATCTATATTCCCCACCAAAACGAAAGTGAAAGGGAATGTTGGCCTACTCGCCACACGCTTGATGATTGAACAACCATTGATGAAAGATAAACTTTCGGTGTGGGTAGCTGGGCGAAGAACGTATGTAGATCAAGTAGTGAAAGCCGTAGGTCAAGAGCTCCCCTACTATTTTTATGATTTCAATGGAAAGATTTTATATCGCCCTCGTGCCAACAGCCGATTGGAAATTACTTTTTACGAAGGCAATGATGTGCTTAGTTTCTCCAACTTATCGCGCGCTTCACTGCGAAACCGAAACATCACCAATGAGTTTGAATTAGGAAATTCCTCTCAGACCCTACGATGGGATCGCTCCTACAGAAACGTTAGTTCCACTGTCTCACTTTATCATACAGCTTTTAAATATGCAATCAAAAATACATTTCAGGAGAATCGCTTGTCAGTGAATTCAAGTATAGAAGATATTGGTGGCAAATGGACGCTCTCATCCGATTCAATTCGAAAAAGCATTTCCTTCAAAGCAGGTGTTGAATTGATCAACCATCAAGTAGCACCGAACCGAATCAATACCACAGGTGAAATTTCTGACATATTAAAAACAGGCTCTACCATTCCACAAACTTCATGGGAGACTAGCGCATTTTTTCAAGTAGATGGTAAGTTAATGCCGAGATTGAATTATAGTTTTGGAGCGCGCGTTTCTTCTGCTTATGTGGACAATACATTTTATTATAATCCTGAGCCGCGAGCCTCTTTCCGTTTTGCCATTGACTCGCTGACAGCTATCAAGTTTAGTTATTCGCGCATGTCGCAATACCTGCACCGTGTATCAAGTGCGGCAGTTGCTTTCCCTACTGACATTTGGTATCCCGTAACACGAAATGTAAAACCACAAAAGGCTGATCAGATTGCACTGGGCATTCAGCGCACAATGCCCAAACACAATTTATATATAAGTGTAGAGGGCTACTACAAGTGGATGCATCAATTAATTGGCTACCGCGAAGGCGCAAGTCTTTTACTGAATGTAAATTTTGAAAAACAATTGGTACAGGGGCAAGGGCGTGCGTACGGATTAGAAGTATTGATCAAAAAAGAAATTGGAAAATTGACAGGATGGATCAGTTACACGTGGGCAAAGGCCGAGCGTCAATACGATGAAGTGAATGGAGGCCAATGGTTTTTGGCGCGATATGATCGCAGGCACAATGCTGCGTTGGTTATGAACTATCAGTTGTCGAAGCGTTGGTCGGTGTCTACCGTTTTTGAATTTATTTCAGGCTCGCGATTCACTCCCATTATTGGGCAATACGTAGTGCCATCGCCTACGTTGGTGGGCGTTGATTTAATTCCCGTGTATGCACCCATGAACTCTGTAAAATTAGCAGATACTCATCGGTTGGATGTGGGAATCAAATTTCGTCCCAAGCCGGATAAAAAATTTCAAGGTGAATGGTTTGCGGGAGTTTATAATGTATACAACAGAGCAGCACCAATAGGAGTTTTCATTATGTCCAATGGCGATGGCTCATTCCGTTATGAACAGCCAGGGCTTTTTGGATTGTTGCCATTTGTGAGTTACGGATTTAAATTTTAGAGAGTATGAAATTTCAAATTCTTAAAACTAGTATTGACAAGATCAATTGTTTGAAACACAAAACTTGTTGCACTGCTCGCTCAGCTTGTAGTATGAGGCTTGTAGCTTGCAGCCTATTGATGATACTTGCCAGTAGCTGTATCCCCGATCCATTGGCAGTTGATGATATTGCGCAGCTAAAGCCAAAGATTGTAGTCTCTACTCAAATTGTGCCAGGCGGTGCATTAGTGGTATTAGTTACTAAGAGCATTGGAGCACTAGATGCTGGCAGAGGGAGTGATCCACAAGCCTTGATCTCTCAAATTGCATTAGACAGCGCAAAAGTTTGGTTAACCCACGAAGGTAGAATTGACTCGCTTCCAGATTTGGGTAATGGGTTGTATGGAAATATTAATTTAAATCTTCAAGCCAATCGAGATTATACACTTAATATTAGAACTAAAGAGTTGGGAGAAGTCTCAGCAGTAGCGCAACTAAAATCACAAGTGCCTTTCCAAACTATTGATGCGAAGCTATATACTTCTATTTATGATTCGGCCGCTTTGGTCAATTATAGCCTGCAAGATCCTATTGGGCCTAATTGGTATATGATCAACGTGCAAAAGTATTCGCAAAAAAATGATATCAATGCATACCTCAATCCACGCGTATTCACTCGTTTGGTGCGAGATAGCATTAACGAAGGAAAAATAGTAAAGGAAGAGTTTCGTGTTTTGTTTCGAAAATTTTCTAAGGGCGATACAGTGGCAGTGTTTCTTTCCAATATCAGCGAAGAATACTATGGCTTTTTAAAACTGCGCAACGATAGGCGCTACAATGCTAGTGCCTTTGCTTCTGAACCACTCAACTTTAATAGTAATATAAAAAACGGCTTGGGTTATTTCAACATGCACCTGCCTGATGTAAGGATCTTTGTATTGGAATAAGTTCAACTTCTTTCATATAGCCTCCAAAGAAGTCAGCTTATCTTGTTTTTTGTTGACTAGTCTGCACGTTTTGCGAACGTACGCCTACGTTCGAGTAAATTGGGCGATAAACTGTTACCAACCATGATCAAGTCATTTTCTTTTCTCTTCTTTTTTATCACGTACAGTAATTGGGCATGTGCCCAAACATTTCCTGCCAACTTCACGCGCGAGCAAGTAGGAGGTACGCTCAGTGCGCCAACCGTTATGGCCTTCGCCAATGATGGGAGGATTTTTGTGGCTGAACAAACTGGTTCTTTGAGGATAATAAAAAATGATGCGCTTCTTACCACCCCTTTTGTAACATTAGCCGTAAACTTTGATGGAGAAAGAGGTTTGATAGGAATTGCATTCGATCCAGATTTCGCCACTAACAATTTTTTGTATTTGTATTATACGGTGAACACCGTCCCCATTCACAATCGCATTAGTCGCTTCACTGCAAATGGTGATGTAGCGGTAGTCAATAGCGAACAAATTATTTTGGAACTTGATAATTTAAGTGGTGCTACCAATCATAATGGCGGGGCTTTAGCCTTCGGTGTTGATGGGAAACTTTATGTGGCTATTGGTGAAAATGCTAATACTGCACACGCTCAGAATTTAGATACGTATCATGGCAAAATCCTGCGCATCAATAAAGATGGCTCTGCACCTACCGATAATCCATTCTATTCTACTGGTGCTAGCCAACAACGCAAAAGAATTTGGTCGTATGGACTCCGCAACCCTTACACTTTTTCTATTCAACCTGTAACGGGAAAAATATTTGTTAATGAAGTCGGTCAAAACACTTGGGAAGAAATCAACGATGCCTCTGTAGCTGGCAGAAATTTTGGATGGCCAACCACAGAAGGAGCAACTACCAATCCTTCGTTTACTACTCCCGTATATGCGTATAATCATAGCACAGGTACGCCCACTAGTTGTGCTATTACTGGTGGTACTTTCTTTAATCCAACGGCAACCAACTATCCATCTCAGTACACTGGCAAATATTTTTTTCAAGATTACTGTAGTAATTGGATTTATTGGATTGACCCAGCGGTAGCTTCACCAACAGCTACTTTATTTGGTTCTGCGGTTGGAGGCTCTTCGTTAAGTATTACAACTGGGGTGGATGGTAATTTGTATTATTTAAGTAGAGGCTCAAGTCGCCTTTATCGGATTAAGTACACACCGCCAACCGTAGCACCTAGCATTGTACAACAACCTACTGCGGTTGCTGTTTCGGTAGGGCAGATAGCATCATTTTCTGTAGTAGCGTCTGGTACTTCACCATTTGCCTATCAGTGGCAGAAAGATAATGTGGATGTTCAATCGGCCACTCAGTCAACATTTACCATTTCGCAAACTCAACTTGCAGACGCAGGAAGTTATCGAGTGATCGTTAGCAATGGAGTAGGAAATATTACTAGCTCTTCGGCTTTGCTCACGGTAAACGCGCCTAATCAAAAGCCATCGGCCACCATTTTATCGCCTACAAAAGGCACTTTGTATATTGCTGGCACTACCATTAATTTTTCTGGACAAGGCACTGATCCTGAAGAGGGCGATTTGCTAGCCAGTGCTTTTAGTTGGCAAATTAATTTTCATCACGATGTACATAAACATGATCAACCTCCTATCTCTGGTGTAAAGCAATCCTCATTGGATATCCCCAATCAAGGAGAGACATCAGATAATGTTTGGTATCGATTTATTTTAACTGTAAAAGATGCGCAAGGGCTGGAGGGAAAAGATTCTGTGGATGTGTATCCAAAAAAATCTACCATTACACTTGCCACTATTCCTTCAGGTTTGCAAGTAACATTGGATGGTCAGCCCTTTGTTTCGCCAATCTCTGTAGTGAGCGTTCAAGGTTTATTGCGAGCTATCGGTATCATTTCACCACAGGTTGTTGACAATAAGCAATATGAGTTTGCCTCTTGGTCAAATGGGGGTTTGGCAGATCAAACAATCGCTACGCCAGTTAGCAACTTAACTTACACCGCCACTTTTTCGATTGTTCTAGCAACAGAAGATAATGTTACTCAATCTAAGCCCTTTCCTAATCCTGCTACTGATTGGGTATATCTTGGCAAAAGAGAAACAGAAATTATTTCTTTGCAAGATATGATGGGGAGAGAATGGGAGACCCAAGCGGAACAAACTAATGAAGACGTGGCCATCTACATTGGTCACTTACCTTCGGGATTATATTTTCTTAGACTTGGATCAATTCAGGAAAGGTACAAGATCATGATTCAGCATTGATTTATTTTTCTCTAGCCCTGATTACGAGTATACTTCAGTTTTGTATTTTTAAGACGAACCCCAGAGGGGTTCACTGTTAGTAGC
>JAYWHU010000147.1:0-24587 GCA_043777495.1 Cyclobacteriaceae bacterium
CGCCCGCCTGGGCGCCCACGACCGTATCATTCGTGGCAATTTTATTCTTTCAATTTCAAATTGCCTTCTCTCAATTTCAAATTCAAGAGTCAATAAAAATTGGCGGCATCCAGCAATGGATACAAATCAAGGGGACAAAAAGCGGTGCCCCCATTCTTCTCTTTTTACATGGCGGTCCTGGCAATTCTGTGATGGCGTATGCCGATAAGTTTACAGGCGAATTGCAAAAACATTTTTTGGTGGTGCAGTGGGATCAGCGAGAAAGTGGGAAGACATTAAAGTTAAATCGTTCCGATAAGCCGTTATCGCTTGCCCTCATGGAAGCAGATGTAGTGGAGATGATCAATTATTTGCGGACTCGGTTTTCAAAACATAAAATTTATTTGATGGGCCACTCTTGGGGCGGGTTTCTTACTTTACGAACGGCCATCGAACATCCTGAGTTGATCACTGCTTGCTTCGCCATCAGCCCAATGGTAAACCAATTGGAGAGCGAGCGACTTTCGTTGGCGTGGATGAAAGAACAAGCCACTACAACTAAAAATAAAACTGCGTTGGTTGAGTTGAACAGAATAAAAACCCCTTTCGGGGATGGCGAACAAATCTATTATCACCGAAATTGGCTCGCTTATTTTTCGGGGAATAAAACACTTTCAAAATCGTATGTTCAATCTTGGGCTACAAAATGGTTGGATTTGTTTAACGAAGCCTCAGCCATTGATCTTTCAGTTACCGCCCCTGAGATCAACTGCCCCGTTTATTTTTTTGTGGGCGGCCAGGATTACCAAACCTATTTTAAATTGACGGAAGATTACTTTAATAAATTGAAAGCAGAAAAAAAGGAGCTATTTTGGTTTGCAAATTCGGGACATAACTTGAATCTTAGTGAACCGAAGAAGTTGCAGGAGGATATTGTTTCGATACTTAGTAAATAAGATTGCCTCCACTAGCCTAAATCTTGAACCACATAGACACATATCACACATAGGTTTTCACATAGTTAGCCTATGTGTGAATTTCTACTTGCCTACCGGCAGGCAGGTGTTGCTACTTTTCTATGTGGTTCGAATATTATGTCGGCAAACTATTTCTATAAGTTATGGTATGAAACGAAAAATGTGCGGATTTGAAAAAAGTTAAGAAATTTTTCTTATCTATGTTGATATAATTGATAGCCAATTACCCATACCTAAATTTACATCAAATGAAAAAGATAGGAATCCTTCACGGCATGGAACGCTCTTTCCCAGAGGCGTTTGTCGAGCGCATCAACAAAGCCGGACTGAAAGACATCAAAGCGGAACCTGTCTTGATTGACATGGTGCAGCAGGGCGTGGGCGATGACTACGCGGTGATCATCGACCGCATTTCGCAAGACGTACCTTTTTATAGAGCCTATTTGAAAAACGCGGCCATCAGTGGCACGGCCGTACTAAATAATCCCTTTTGGTGGAGTGCCGATGAAAAGTTTTTTAATAATGCATTAGCTCTAAAGATAGGAGTACCTGTACCAAAAACCGTGATTCTCCCTTCACACGAACGACCTACAGATACGAGTGACTCTTCTTTTGCCAACCTAAAGTTTCCTTTAAGTTGGGAAAAAATATTTGAACACATCGGTTTCCCTGCCTACATGAAACCACATGCTGGTGGCGGATGGAAAAGCGTTTACAAGCTCAACAACATGGACGATTTCTTTAAATCCTATAGCGAAACAGGCCAGTTGGTAATGATGCTGCAAGAGGAAATTATTTTTGAAGATTATTTTCGTTGTTATTGTTTGGGCAGAAAGGATGTGCGCATCATGCAATACGAGCCGCGCAATCCGCACCATCTTCGCTACCAAAGTAACAATGGACCTGCATCAGCAAAATTATTAAAGCAAGTGCACGATTATGTATTGCAATTGTGCAATGCGCTTGGCTATGACTTCAATACGGTAGAGATGGCTGTGCGCAATGGCATCCCCTACGCGATTGATTTTTGCAACCCTGCCCCCGATGCCGATGTAAAATCAGTAGGCCAAGAAAATTTTGACTGGGTGGTAGAACACGCTTCTAAAATGGCTATCGAGCGAGCACAAATGCAAAAGCCTGGCAAAGACAATCTCACGTGGGGCACGTATATCACAAGCTCCGTTGCTGCATTTGAAAGTTCAGCTAAACCAAAAGTAGTCGAAGCCAAACCAAAAGAAGCAAAGCCAGAAGCGAAGAAAACGGAAGCCAAGCCAAAAGCAAAAAAATGATTAGTGCAATTCTGGCGAAGGTAGGCTGAGAAATAAAAATGTTTATTAAGAAAATTAAACTCTACTATAACTCCTCCCCTCTCCTTCGCAGAGGGGTCAGGGGGTGAGGTGGGGGTGAGGTTATGGAAAAATTCACACTAGGCGTAGAAGAAGAGTACATGGTCATCGATCCCATCACGCGGGAATTGAAATCGCATGATCAAAAAATTGTAGAGCTGGCTGCAAAAGCCTACAGCGAAAACGTAAAGGCAGAGATGCACCAAGCCGTAGTAGAAGTCGGCACGGGCATCTGCAAAAACGTTACTGATGCGATGACCGAGATCAAACAACTGCGCAGGCACGTGGCCGAAGTGGCCGCGAGTTTGAATTTGAAAATCGGGGCGGCAGGCACACACCCGTTTTCACATTGGAGCACACAGTTGATCACACCCAATCCACGCTACGATGCCATCGTGAACGAGATGCAAGAAGCCGCTCGCTCCAATCTAATTTTTGGTTTGCACGTGCATGTGGGCATACAAGACAAGGACATGGCCATCCACATCATGAACACCGTACGCTATTTTCTGCCACACGTGTATGCACTTTCATCTAACTCACCTTTTTGGGAAGGTCGCAATACAGGTTTCAAATCTTTCCGCACTAAGGTTTTCGATAAGTTTCCGCGCACGGGCATCCCCGATGAATTTGAGAGCTGGGATGCGTTCAAAAATTATATCAACCTGCTCATCAAAACCAATTGCATCGACAACGCAAAAAAAATCTGGTGGGATGTGCGTGTGCATCCGTTCTTTGACACGATCGAGTTTCGGATTTGCGATGTGCCTATGCGCGTGGAGGAGACCATCGCCATTACTGCTATTTTTCAAGCACTCGTAGTGAAGCTGTATAAACTTCGGATGCAAAACATGAGCTTCATTCGGTACAGTCGCGCACTCATCAACGAAAACAAATGGCGCGCCTCCCGCTATGGCTTAGATGGCCGCATGATCGACTTTGGCATCCAACAAGAAAAAGATACACGTGCATTGATTGTTGAACTGCTTGAATTTATTGACGATGTGGTGGACGATTTGGGAAGCAGGAATGCTCTTCAATACGTGTACAAAATTTTAAATGAAGGCACAGGAGCTGATCGCCAGTTAGCGGTGTTCGCACACACTGGAAGTTTGGAGAAGGTAGTGGATTATATTACGGATGAAACGGTGAGAGGGGTTTGAGGGTTGGCGAGAGGGTAATAACAATTAGGGTTGTCTATAATTAGTTATTTGAAAATACCTATGAAGTTTCTGCACAGAAGGAGTTTTGATCCTATCCTCTGCTAAAAGATTGGAAAGTGAATACAAAGCCAAAGAATTTGATTATGATTTTCCTGACGGACTTAAGAAATTATTAAAAGAAAAAAGAGCAATTGCAATCCTCACTTCTGATGGGGATAATGTAACAATAGATTTAAAAGGGAACAACGAAAAATTATCAGGAGATTTTGATAAGATAATTACACAATGGTTGGACTTAGAATTAGATGATGAAATATTAATTTTATCCCACGCAGAATTTACTCAAATCTGTAACAATAATAAGGGTGACTATAAAATTTATGGCTGGCTGTAACAAAATTGATTTGAAAAGAACAAGGAACTTACAGAGTAAAAGTAGGTGTAGAAGATTTTAGAGACAACTTTGAAGAAATCGAGGCGTATTTTAGATTGACAATTATTTTTCTAAAAGCTGAGAGTAATTTTGAAAAAAATGAAATTTTTGAAATTGCACCATAAATGGTATGAGAGCAATTAAGAAAAATGGGATTGAATGAACGGCAGGTGAGAGCGGTGTTGTATGTGGTGGAGAATGGCAGCATCACTAATACACAATATGTTGAAATTTTCGATGTATCCAGACAAACTGCAACTATAGACCTTGTCGAACTGACCGATACATTTAATATTCTTAAAAGGAAAGGGTTAGGTGGAGCTGGAACGAGTTACTATTTGTTTGACTCATAATTGACTCAATAGGACTCACTTCTACCTCAAGTTCATGGGAAATTGTATTAACAGGAATTGCACCATAATTGCACAAATTGCACAAACGCCTCTTAATTGACTGACTGTGTGGAATAAATAATTGACAATGAATCCATTTTTTTAAATTTGCACTTTACTTAAACCCACTATTTTGGAATCACTAAAAATAGCCGTTCTCGATCTTTACAATGGCGAAGCCAACGAGGGCATGCGCTGTATAAAAGAACTGATCGAACAATTTAAAAAAGATATGCCAATTCCCGTTGCCTATCAAGTTTTTGATGTGAGACTCAAAAACGAAATAGCTGATTTGGATTTCGATGCATTCATTTCTTCGGGTGGGCCGGGCAGCCCGCTAGAAAGTGCGGGCAGCGAATGGGAAGAAAGATATTTCGGGTTGATGGCTTCCATTTTGAAACATAACCGCGAGAAGCCCTTTCAAAAGAAATTTGTTTTTTTGATTTGCCATTCTATGCAAATCTTTTGTCGCTATTACGGGTATGCAAAAGTCACAAAAAGAAAAAGCACTTCTTTTGGCGTGATGCCCATGCACAAGACCAAAGAAGGAAAGAATGAATTGCTATTCAGCAGTTTGACTGATCCTTTTTACGCGGTTGACTCACGCGAATTTCAAGTAGTAGAGCCCAACGAAGGTAAAATCTGGTCGGGTGGTGGAACTATTTTGTGCATAGAGAAGCACCGTCCGTTTGTACTGTTAGAAAGAGCCGTAATGGCTATTCGCTTTAACGATGAAATTATAGGAACGCAATTTCACCCAGAGGTGGATCCTGAGGGAATGCACCGCTACCTTCTGCACGATGACAAGCGCAAGATGGTGGTGGAAAAACACGGTGAGAAAAAATATTTTGAAATGATGCAGATGCTCAACGAACCAGATAAGATCAGACTTACTTACAAAAGCATCCTGCCAAGCTTCTTGATGGCGGTGTTTCACTATCGTGAGAATTCCGTTGCTGTATGATTGCCCTTGCCCGTGAACATTTTAATCAACAATTCAGCGTGGCAAAGTACGAGCAATTTGTAAATGATCTCAATGCAACGTATCAATACAAAATTCCTTTTCGTGTAGCAGAGACGCCTGTATTTATTAGCAAGGAATTTAAGGAGAAAGTATTCAAAGGTGCGGATGAGATCATTGATTTTATCGTCCGCCCAGATTTTAACAACTTAATGAAGGGCGCACTTCCGCCTTCCATGTCTGTACCTAATGAAACAGCCCACACTCTTTTTCTTGCATTGGATTTTGCTATCTGCACAAATGATAAGGGTGAATTGATCCCTCAGTTGATTGAGATGCAGGGCTTTCCCTCTCTCTTCGGCTACCAAGATTTTTTAGGAAATAAATTTCGAGAGCATTATCACATTGACGACAACTGGCATTTTCATTTTGGAAAAACCTCAGGAGAATATTGGGAGCAATTGCGAAGAGCGATTGTAGGCAAACATAATCCTGAAAATGTTGTTCTGTTGGAAATTGATCCGCTCAAACAAAATACCGCCATTGATTTTATCATTACTCAAAAACATCTTGCCATTCCTCTGGTTCATATTGGTGATGTGGTAGTTCGAGGAAGGAAACTATTTTATAAAAGTGAAGGTAGAGAAATTCCGATTCATCGAATCTATAATCGCGTGATCTTTGATGAATTAGTGCAACAAAAGGATTTACAAACTCAATTTCATCTAACGGAGGACGTAGATGTGGAGTGGGCGGGCCACCCCAATTGGTTCTTCAAGATTAGCAAGTACACTATGCCCTTTTTGAAAGGCAGTGCTGTACCTGAATCAAAATTCCTGCATGAAGTTTCCACAATACCCTCCGACTTAGAAAATTATGTATTGAAACCGTTGTTCTCTTTTTCAGGGAGCGGTGTTATCTTCCATGTTAAAAGGAGCGACATCGAAAATATTCCCCAAGAGCAGCGAAAGAATTTCATGCTCCAGCGCAAAGTAAACTATGAGCCAATTGTACAAGCCCCCGATGGATTAGTGAAAGCTGAAATACGGTTGCTCTATTTATGGGAAGATGGAAAGCCCCGCCCAGAATTGATCACCAACCTCGCCCGACTAAGCCGTGGCGAAATGATAGGCGTGAAGTACAACAAAGACAAGACATGGGTGGGAGGGACAGTGTGTTTTTTTGAGAGGTGAGTCTGTTTTGACGAACCCCATCGGGTTTCAATGTTAGTAGCCACGGGTTTTAACCCGTTGGCATAAGCGAAAGGCTTAACACGTGCCACAGATAAATTCAATCAAAGAGAACCTTTATTGGCACGTAACCGATGTTTTCATTTCAGGCACAAAGACTTGGTTATGAAGTTACCCCATGATTCGGTTAATTCTAAACCTTCAAATTAAAAAATGTCCTCCCACCATTTTGTAAAAGAAGATCAAGAACCTGCCCTGTTGATTTTAAATGCGAACGCGATCTCATTTGAAAAAGTGCAAGAGCTTTTAGAGTGGAGCCCAACCGTTATTATTTCAGAAGAAGTGGTAGAAGAAGTGACTGGTTGGGGAATCAAGATTGATATTCTGCTTTGTGCAGAAGAAAATGTAAATGAATTCAAACAATCTCTTGTCGATCAATCCCCCATTCGATTCATTTCTTATCACAATAAAAACGAAGCCCTTTCTACCGCCTACTATTTTTTAGCTGCGGCTAAATACAAAGCAGTAAACATTTTAATCAACGAAGTGTCTCAGTTAGATTTCATTCAATCTTTTGCAGTAATGAATGTGGAAGTTTTCTATGAAGGCAAGCGTTGGGGTCTACATCAATTCAAAATTTGAAAAATGGGTGGCGATGAATACGCAACCAATTGGATTGATTGGAAAAATAGTCGACTCTGGGTAGATATAAAATGGATTGAACGAAGATTTAAAATGCTTGCAAGATGGAGTTGTAAGTATTAAAAGTGAAGTAGCTTTTTGGTTAGGAGAGAACTTAGAAAGTTAAATTTTTCACCACAGAGGACACGGAGAGCCACAGAGGGGTTGAGCGATAATTTTTACCAGCTATTTTAAAACTCTGTGTCTTCTCTGTGTACCCTGTGTTCTCTGTGGTGAAAAAAATCTAAAAATTAAGCTAGTGTTGCCTTTACTACTCTGTCTTTCCCCTCCATGTCTTTGATGATTTCAGACTTGTATCCATAATTATCGAAAAGCTCAGCTACTTCTTTTCCGAATTGTTGATTGATCTCAACAAAAATTTTTCCGTTTGGTTTTAATAGTTGTTTCCGTTTTTCTGCAATGACTTTGTAAAACTTTAAAGGATCGTTGTCAGCAACAAATAGAGCCAAATGTGGTTCGTAGTCCAATACATTCTTATTCATCGTTGCTTTTTCTTTTTCCGTCACGTAAGGAGGATTGCTCACGATCGCATCGAGATTTTTTAAAGGAACTGATTGATTTAGTATATCAAGCTGAAAGAAGTTCACGTTGGACTTCAATTGAGTAGCATTCTCTTTTGCAATAGAAAGAGCTTCTTCACTACTATCTAAAGCATGGACGATGGCTGATGGAATTTCCAAAGCCAATGAAATAGCAATGCAGCCACTTCCTGTTCCAATATCTAAAATGGTAGGCGATTGTAATTTTTCTTCTTTTACCAATTGAACTAACAACTCTGTTTCCGGCCTAGGAATTAGCACAGAGGAATTGACTTTGAACAACCTCCCTAAAAAATCAGCTTCACCTAAAATGTGTTGAATGGGTTCGTGATTGTTGATTCGCTCAATTTGCTTTTCTAACGCAATGGTGTCGATGGTTTTTATTTCTTTTTCGGCAAGAATTTCCGTACGATTCAACCCAAATTCTTTTTCAAATAGTAAAGACAAAATGCTTTTAATCTCCTCCTGATCTTCGGCAAGAGTGATTTTCTTTTGGAGTTGATGGAAGAGTGTTTTGGAGTTGGTCATCTAAGGAAGAGATTTTTGAACCACATAGACACATAAAACACATAGGATTATCACATAGCAGTTTTGACTTGCCTATGTGTGTATTTACTATGTATCTATGTACCTATGTGGTTCGTATCTATATTTGCAAAGTAAACCAAAACATGTGACACCAGACGAACTTTTCATGCAGCGCGCCCTTGAGCTTGCGCTTTTGGGCGTTGGTCAGGTCAGCCCTAACCCACGAGTTGGCTGCGTGATCGTGAACGATGGAAAAATAATAGGCGAAGGCTGGCATCAAAAATATGGCGAGGCTCATGCCGAGGTAAACGCAGTTCGTTCTGTGCAAGATCAATCGCTGTTGAAGAGTAGCACTGTGTATGTAAACCTAGAGCCCTGCTCACATTTTGGTAAGACACCTCCCTGTGCGGATCTGCTCATTCACCATCAAGTGAAAAAAGTAGTCATTGCCAATGTAGATACCAATCCACTGGTAGGCGGGGAAGGAATAAAAAAATTACAAGAGGCTGGGGTTGAAGTAGCAACTGGTATTTTAGAAAAGCAAGGCCGCGAGCTGAACAAACGATTTTTCACTTTCGTAGAAAAACAGCGGCCTTACATTATTTTAAAGTGGGCGCAGACGGCAGATGGATTTGTGGCGCAAGTCAATTATGAATCGAAATGGATCAGTAATGAGTACTCCAGACAACTGGTACACCAATGGCGCAGTGAAGAAGATGCCGTGTTGGTTGGCACACGCACGGCCGCGCATGATAACCCAACTCTCAATGTACGCGAGTGGAGTGGCCGAAACCCTGTGCGAATTGTGTTGGATCGCTTTCTTAGACTACCAGAAAAACTAAATCTATTTGACGGAACACAAAAAACCATTTGCTACAATGTATTGAAGCACGAAGAGCATGCGAACCTCTCGTTGATTCGTGTGGAGGAAAAGGATTTCATTCAACATGTGGTGATAGATTTATATAAGCAGAAAATACAATCAGTAATGATTGAAGGTGGTGCTCAAACTTTGCAATTATTTATTGATGCCGCACTTTGGGATGAGGCGAGAGTGTTTACTTCGACTCACGCTTTTGGTAAAGGAATTCCTGCGCCAAGCATTCAAGGCAGCCTACAGTTGGGGCAAGATATTTTTGGAGATCAGCTTCAATGGATTTCCAAAAATAGAAATTGATGACTTACCTACTTTTTTTCAACTGTCAATTGCCTCTCAATAGCTATCAGGATCAACTTTTACCAACTGCTTTCCTTATTTCCTCCTCTTCTTATAGCTACTCTTTCCTCTGCTCTTGCTATAGCTGGGTTTTCTTTTTTTCGAATAGGTAGGCTTTCTTGAAGAGACCTTCTTGCCCATCGAGAGTTTTTTGGTATTTTGATAGCGGCTATTAGGCGAGAAAGCAGCTACACGCTTTTGCGCTTTTTGCAACTGCTTGGGTGAGTGGCCGCCTGGAGTCCTTTTGATGGAAGATGTATTGAGTGTTTTTCTGCGATATGAGATCGACTGCTTGTAATCTTGACGGAATTTCTTTTGATAGTTTTGCTCATTAAAATCGTAGCGGAGCGTAAACTCATTGGAGGAACCTACAAACCCACCCACAGAGCCAAAGATCATCTCGCGTGAGTAGCCCACCAATAAATATTTGCTAAGCCGATAGGCCAATGTGAAATTGGCAATGTTGCCATTGCGGTAAGCGCCTCCTGCTGTAATTTTATTATCATACGTATAAAAAAGACCCGCATCCAGTGTCTGATTACTCTCCGAAAGTTTGCGGTAAGCAAAGTAAGGCTCCAACAAATCTTGTCCTTCGCGTATAGGTATCATGCCCTGCACAAAGCCAGTGAAATAATTGGAAAGCAATTTTTTATCCGTTGGCTCCAGCCAAGCAGTAGCTAAGCGGTTGGCCGATCCGCCTATTTTCACAAAGCGATTTTGATACAGCATACCAAATGAAAAATCAGGTTTGCCGCTGGTGGCTAGGTAACGTTGGTAGGTAACATCTCCACCTATATACGAGTCTGTAGCTGCGTTAAAATTCTGCCTAAATTGATTCAACTCCGCACCCACACCCATAGAAAGCGTACTGAACTTATTGAATGGGATATGATATGCAAAGGCAGCCGAGTAATAGGTATTTTTTAAAATAGAAACCTCTTCTTGATATACGTTCACACCTGCCCCGAAGCGGTGATTGGCAAAAGGTGTATGCAAACTGAGGAAATAATTTTTTGGTCCGTCATTCACACCTGCATAATTACTGCGATAGGAAAAAGTAGCGGAGCCAACAGTGTGACCTGCGATGGCGGGATTATACATGGAATTGTTCGTCAGCTTTTGACTGAACAATGGGATATCTTGCGCAATGGAAGACGCAAATGAAAACCCGATTAAAGCTACTAGTAGAAGTCTCTTCATGTCTGCTTGTTTATTTTAATACAGAGATCATTTGCTGGATATTTTTTTTCTTACCCAACTCCTTGTACTCAACAATGACAATATAATTACCCACAGCTAGGCTGCGGTAATCAATTCCGTCTTGCGGTTGACTAGAGTTGGCTGGTAAAGTGTAATTGACGAATGACTTGTCCCACTTCTTGAAAGGCACGCCCCATCTATCCAAGATAGTCACCCGATTCTCGGGAAACGCATCGATGCCATCAATGTACAGCACATCGTTCTTTCCATCATCATCAGGGGTGATAAGTTTGTGTACAGCTACCCTCACAACGTCACTTTTGGCAAGCGCGTATGCCCCACTAAGGCCTGATGTTTTAAGAGTGCTAGAAAAAAAACCATTATTGTCTTGTCCTCCCAAATCTTTTTGGGTCTTGGTATCTTCAGGCAATTCTAAAATAGAAGGTGAGTCTTTAAATGATTCAGTTTGCTGGTCGTAACCTATGGAGATAGAAGAACCGGGGAACGTGCCTCCTGTAACCGAAAATTGCCAAGACTTAGTTGAAATTTCTTTGATAGAACCAGATAGCGCAAACCCAAGATCATTAGTGGTGATATCAAAACCTAGTTCTGCATTAGGGTCAGCTTGACTATTAAAATTATCAAGCCTTACAGGGGTATAGGCATTACCATCACCAATAGGGAAAGTGTGTGAAGTGGAACTACTACGGATGAACATCGGCCCTACTACGTATGAGTCTTTTGATCCCGTTGAGATTACATCACTACCCGTGTAAACTAGCTTAGCTCCCCTTGTAGTTTTATCTATGATCAAATTACCATTATTAAGGGTAAGGCCAGTGTTAATGGTCCATGTGTTGCCACTTACAGTATAGTTGTAGTTGCTGCCCGCATCTACAGTGAGTTGGTCTACATTTAAAGGGGTAGTTGTGTTAAGTGATCCGCTAGTAGTGTTTGTTGTGCCTTTGCCTTTAAGCATCAAAGAAACATTGCTAAAGTCTGAATTAGTACTTTGGTTGTCAAGGCTGCCGGAGATGGCAATTGTGGTACCACTACTTGCAACGAAATGGGTGGGAGTAGTTCCTCCTCCCGAAATAACCATTTGCCCCCAGCTAAATGCAGGGACAAGAATTATAATTGTCAATAAAAGATTTTTTCTGGTCATGTCAGTTGCTTTTTTTGGCTTCTAAACTCAATACTTTTTTTATCTGTGCCACCTCGGCCTTCAATTGCTCCAATTCATCTGTGGAAGATTTTTTTACTTCGGTCAATTTTGATTTCAACTCGTCAATTGTTTTTTGTTGCTCTTGGATGGCTTTGATAAGCACGGGAATCAACTCTGAATAGCTCATTCCCAAAAACTTTTCTTTCGAATCGTCTTCAGTCACGATTTCTGGGATCAAGGCTTTCACTTCTTGTGCTATCAGGCCTAATTTTATTTTTTCTTCTTTATCAGATTTCAAGCGGTAACTGACAGGGCGCATTTTCAAAACTTCTTCTAAGCCATAAGAGAGATTTGAAATATCCTTTTTCAAACGCATATCAGAGCTAACATTTGGGTTATTGGTTAGAAAAATATTTACCCAACGATTAGCCGCCCTGCCCAAGCTTGCTGTAGCATTAAAGACTGGATAATAGTTAGAAAAATCCCAATTGTAAATTGATTGGCCCGCATTGTTTGTAAGCTCCAGCCAATTGTCTCCATTTGAGGTTTGCAAATGTACAGCCCAGCCGGCCCCGTTTTCCAGTCGAATACCACTTTTGACCGATGCGGCAGAACTTGGATTGACCACTCGGATATGGGCATCCGTGGCACTTGCAAGAGTTTTATTGACATCCAGAATATAAGTTGGTGTAGTCGTACCAATGCCCACATTGCCGGCCGTACTAATAGTCATCTTTTGAAGATACTCATTGGTGTAAAAATTAATACCTCCTGCCTCTCTATTAGCAATTTCAATGTTTGGATTAGCCCCAGGGGAAAGGGAAATCTGGGCACCATCACCCGCTGTACCTCCAGCATCAGTTGTAAGCAGTGTAATCGCAGAGCCTTCTCCAGTATTTGGTTGAAATAAAGCCGCCCTGTACCAACTATTGGTAAGTGAAGTAACACCTGAAAGGATTTGTCCATCGGTTTGTAAAATGCCGGCTACGTGAAGTTTGTTGGAAGGTGTAGTTGTACCAATGCCCACATTAGTTCCATCGTCAAAAATCTGAGAGGCGACCAATCCACCCGCGCTGCCTTTGGGTAAAACATTGGTTGTTGTGAAGGACGATGGTGCAGGACTCCACCCAGGTGAAGTTCCTTGCATGGTGAACACTTGGCCATTAATGCCATTGCCAATGTCGGTAATACTTCCTGCTCCATTCCCCCACAAAATGCCGTCCCATGTGGTGCGCCCAGTGCCACCATTGGCCACAGGCAATGTGCCAGAGAGTGATATGTTTGGGGTTGTGCCTCCTGAAGAAGTCAACGGTGCTGTAGCGGTCACATTAGTTACGCTGGATGATATTGATAGAGTGAAAGGTGCCCAAGATCCTGAGTTGTACCTTAAAAATTGACCGTTGATGGCAGTGCCTGTAGACAATTTGCTGACGGCCAAAGTGCCATCTTGCAATTTGGTTCCAGATATATTAGCAGTGCCTGCGATGTCGCCATCTACAATGGCATCGGCATTGATGGTTGTAATTGGGCCAGTTGGGTTTGTAATTGAAATGAAGTTGCCAGCACCGCCTTTGTTGATGGTTGAAATTCCGCCTCCGCCACCAGAGATAGATTGAAAACCCCATGAAGAAGTGGCTGGATTGTAAACCAAGGCTTGCGTAGTTGTTGGGAGAGTAAATCGTGCTTGTTCCCAACCGGCTCCATTCCAAAAAAGAAACCCGTTGGCACTATTGGAAAAACCTTGGGCAAGATTTACAGATGATGCTGTTGAGCCTGATCCTATAGTGATCGAATTTCCACTTATACTTATTAGGTTTGATCCGCCTCCAAGAGGTTTCCATGCACCATCGTTGTAATAAATTTGATTGGCATTCGTATCATAGATGATCATACCTTTTACTGAAGGAATACTAGTTCGGTCACCAACGGGGATAATCAAACCTTGTTTTCCATTGCCCTCTAAAAGTAGTACAGCATCTGGGTTCGGTGTAGTTCCTCCATTTGTGCTTATCACTACTTGTGCCGAGGCATGGATAGCTCCAGCAAACAGAATTAACAGAGAAAGTCGTAAACAGGGTAAAAACAAACGCACCATGACTATTCCTTTTCAGGATTTAAGAGAGTAAATATATGCTCTATAATACGGTTAAGCAAGGGGAAAGAATCGGTGAAAAAAGCTCTAGTTTCAAGCAATCTATTTCTTGCTCTTTTTCCTTTTTGCGACTTTCGCTTCTAGGCCCAAGTAGTTTTTTATTTCACTAAGTTCTTTTTTTAAACTGGCGATTTCTGATTGCTGTAACTCGATTATTTTTTGTTGCTCTTGCACGGCCTTAATGGTAACCATTTGGGCATTGTGCGGATCGATTTGAAGTATTTCTTTTTTATCCCCCTCAAGATATTCACCACTGCCCTGCACCGCTTCAGGAAAAACCTGCTGAAACTCTTGCGCAATGAAGCTATAGTAATCATGGTCTTTGATAGACGGATTTCGCTTCAACCACTCATCTGTGTATTTGTACCTGACAGGTCTAATTTTTTTGATAATTTCTAAGCTATTGTCGATGTCTCTGATGTCAGTTTTAATTCTTCTATCAGAATTGATTATCCAACTGCCAGCCGCGGCCTTTGAGGCAGTTCCTTCAACCTCAAGATCGTTGGCCAGTGGGGTTCGTTTGATTCCTACATTTCCTGTAGTTGCAACAACTAGATGTTGACTTCCACCACCAGAGGAATTAGATAACCAGATTTCATCTGATGAACCTCTATAATAGATATACGCTTTGCTAGTACCAGACTCTATAAAATTAAAGCCTGAGTTATTTGTACTAGAGGAGGCATTGAGGGTAATAAACGGAAACGAGTCTGATATTCTTAAATCACCGCCAGTTATTTCTAATTTAGTACCTCCTGTTACTGTGGTTAATCCAATGCCCAAACTGCCTTCTATTAAAAGGCCGTTAGTTGGAGCTATATTTATCCCTGCATACGAAGTTCCAATAGCCATTCCACCAGCTACATCCAATTTATTAACAGGAGTAGTAGTACCTAAGCCAATGTTTCCAGTAGGTTTAATGACAAAGCGATAAGCACTACTTGTATGATCCCAAATCCCAAACGAACCTACACCAGGGTCAGAACCAGTATCCGTTGAACCAATAACATCATAAATGTGGTTTCCCGCTGCGGGATTGATAAATCGTAAGGTTGAGCCTGCACTTGTTCCACCAGAATTGATCACTACAGGAGAAATATTCCAATCAGCTCCATCTATTTGCAATTTCCCCCCAGGTGTAGTTGTACCAATGCCCACATTAGTTCCATTATCAAAAATTTGAGAAGCCACCAACCCACCCGCGCTGCCTTTAGGTATAACATTGGTTGTTGTGAAGGACGATGGTGCAGGACTCCACCCAGGCGTTGTTCCCTGCATGGTAAATACTTGGCCATTGGTACCATTCCCAATGTCGGTAATACTTCCCGCTCCATTTCCCCACAAAACACCATCCCACGTAGTGCGGCCAGTGCCGCCATTGGCCACAGGCAATGTGCCAGAGAGTGATATGTTTGGGGTAGTGCCACCTGTTGAGGCAAGAGGTGCTGTGGCTGTCACATTAGTTACGCTGGATGATATTGCTAGAGTGAAAGGTGCCCAAGCCCCTGAGTTGTACCTTAGAAATTGTCCATTGGTAGCTGCCCCTGTCGATAATTTGGTGACGGGCAAAGTGCCATCTTGCAATTTGGTACCAGATATATTGGCAGAGCCAGAGATGTCGCCATCCACTATGGCATCGGCATTGATGGTTGTTATTGGGCCCGTTGGGTTTGTAATTGAAATGAAGCTGCCAGCCCCACCTTTGTTGATGGTTGAAATTCCCCCACCTCCAACTGAAAGAGTTCTTGGTTCCCATCGGTTTTGACTGGCATTCCAGGTGAGTACCTGCCCATCGGTAAGAGCTGTGCCAATATCTTTGGTAACACTCCATTGATTAGTCGCCCCATCCCATTGAAGAAGTTGTCCTCTTTGAACACCCGAAGCTGGTGGAGTATTGGATAGAAGGAACTGAGAAGTAAATGAACCCCCTGATCCTATTTGTACGATATTACCATTTATTAAAATGCCCTGTGACCCGCTGCCACCACCAACGGCAGTCCAATTGTTTCCATCACTATAGTAAACTTTTCCTGCACTATATGCTATCATTCCTGCGATGCCAGGAGCAGAAGTAGCGATATTTAAAATGGTTGGTATGATCAAACCTTGCGTGCCATCTCCAACTAATAATAAAACTGCAGTTGGGTCTGGGGACGTATTGCCGCTTCGAGTACTAATGGCTACTTGTGCCGAAGTATGGCCTACAAGAGAGATCAAAGAAATAAATAAAAATATCCGTAGATAGGGTAAAATCAAACGTTCCATAGAAATTTTGGAGTTTAGGGATTCTTAAGCTAGTAAATATATGCCCTATAATACGGTTAAGCAAGGGGAGGGAACCGATGAGCAGGGCAGACGCATCTAAATTTGTAATAGTACTTTTCAAAACCTAGCAAAGGGTTTCCAACCTTTAGAAGGTTGGAAACCATAAATGTAAAATCTTGATTTTGTAAGGAATTACCAAGAAAAAATTTAGATGCGTCTGCCCTGAACCGATGAGGCATATTATGAGCTAGTCCAATTTGGCTCTTGTTTTGTGAAGAATAGCAAACAAAGAAGGAGATCAGCTTTCCAAAAGTTCAAAACTTTTGGAAAGCTTGACCTCGAGGGGTTATGGCATACGTCTCGCCTCACCCTTGGTTCGTGTTCTCACGAACCTCTTTCCTGTTTTTCCACAGTTGGAATTATATATAACCCTGCACCCTAACAGGCAATGATCACTTCAGCCCATACTTATCAATCAAATAAACCAGCGCGGCCATAGAAGCAGAGCCTAGTTCCAATTCTCGCTTATCAACTTTATCAAAAGTATCTTCAGGTGTGTGGTGATAATTGAAGTAGCGTTGTGAATCGGGCAAGAATTCAAGGACTGGCACACCTTGTTTGCTCAATGGCCCAATGTCAGCACCTCCGCCTTCTTGGCCAAAATCGGTGAGGCCGTAAGGTTCTAGCAGCGGTATCCAACTTTGAATTTTTTGACGGACTGCTGAGCTTGTGGTCATCGTGAAGCCACGTGGGGTAAATCCACCGCGGTCAGATTCGATAGCTACTAAATGATTCTCTTTATTCTGAATAGCCAGCTCTGCATACTTAGTTCCGCCACGCAATCCGTTTTCTTCGTTCATAAACATAACGGCACGAATGGTTCGCTTTGGTTTATAGCCCATCGCCTTGAACAATCTCAACACTTCAAGGGATTGCACACAGCCAGCGCCATCATCATGAGCACCTTGTGCTAAATCCCATGAATCTAAATGGCCGCCTACTACAATGATTTCATCTTTGTATTCACCGCCTTTGATTTCGCCCACGACATTAAAGGAAGGTGCATCATCTAAGATTTCGCAATGTGTTTCTATATAAAATTGCAAATCTCTTTCATCCTTCAATAGTTTGCTTAACAACTCTGCGTGTTTGGTGCTAATGGCTACTGCGGGAATGAGTTTTAAGTTGGTGACATAGCGCATTCCGCCTGTATGAGGATACTCTTCAATACTTGAACCCATGGAGCGAACGATCACCGCGACTGCACCTAACTTCGCGGCTTCTATTGCTCCATTGCCTCGTTGATCAACAGCTCCTCCGTAGGCAGCAAAGGTGTTAACCTTAGTAGGATCCATCGGGCGATTGAAAAATATAATCTTGCCTTGCACCGATTTTGTGCCAAGTTGTTTCAGTTCATCAAAGTTTTTTACTTCAATCACGTTGGCAGAAATACCTGAGGGGCCAGTTCCAATCGATCCGCCCAATGAAGTGATCGCTACTTCTTTAGTCCCTATTTTTTTTGAGTTGATAATGCGGCCTATCTCTTGCACACCGCGCACCCAATGTGGCACCATCACCGGTTGCAACCAAACAGAATCAAAACCAAGGTCTTCCATTTTGTGTCGGCTCCACTCCACAGCGGCTGCCGCACCGGGTGACCCAGAAAGGCGCGGGCCAATGTTCACGCACAACTCGCGCAGCATCTCATACGATTTGCCTTTGGCCAATGCCTGATCATAAATTTCTTTGATGGATGCTTGGTCGGTGGACTGGGCTTGCGCAAAAAGGGATGATAGAAAAAGTAGTGGGACGATCAGTCGGTGCATAAATTGTAAAATTTAAAAATCAAAAAAGTCAATATAGGTTAAATTATTTAGCTAAGGGTTTTATACCAGTTCTGTTCGGTTAATGATATTGAATTTGTTTCTACGATTCGCCTGGAATTAAATTTTGAACCACATAGAAACATAGGTACATAGAAATGCGCACATAGAAAAATTTAAAAGCTAGTGAAACCCGATGCACCTAGTATTTGTGTGTTCAAGAAGTCGAAGGCTAAACAATTGCAAAAAAATGGCTCTATGACGAATAGAGTGGGTAGGTAGTGAAAGCTCTATTCGACAGTCACTATTTGTGCGAGGCTTTAACCTTAGTAGAAATTATTTGCAGCTGTGATCTCCAACGTTATTACCTTATTTTACTCTATTAATTGGCGGAATAATAAGGTAATAAGGTTGGGCATTATTTCATAAAACGATTCTTCTACTAAGGTTAAAGCTACCCATAAGATCGCTCATTAAAAATTTACCCACCCCAAACGTTATAAAGCCAAAAATCAGGATAGATTGGAGTTGATTCACACACAAAGAGTGTTAAGCGGCAACCTTAAAATCAATTTATTTGTTCAAAGGTTTGAAAAGGAAGTATTTACAATCGTACTTCGTAGCCTCAATGGTTGGGTGGAACTTTAGGCTGGTGTCAACCCGGCCAGGGATAGTAGCGAAAAGCCTCCCTCGTCTGCGCTCGGGATGAACTCCGCGCGATGGCAAACGAGGGAGCTTGTAGCGGATAGCCCGGTGGCCCACAGCGCCTCGCGGGGCCAGGCCGCCAAAGTAATTTTGTAAAAGTATCTTGCTCTTAAATTATACAAGTCATGGCATTTTTATTTGAATCTTTTGAAGGGTGGAGAAATCATTGCGACCAAAACAAAGTTTCGTTGGTACAAGCTGTGATCGATTATGAAAATGAACAGAATGGAAGAAATGAAAAACAAATTTTGGATGGGCTGAACATTGCATGGGATGTGATGAAGGATGCGGTGCGCACAGGGCTGGAAGAAGAAATGGTTTCGCGCTCGGGCATGATCAACAACGGGGCGAAAAAAGTGTATCGCTATCCAACAGCAGTATTATCAAAAGAATTTCAAAATTTAATTTCACGCGCGTTGGCCGCGAAGGAAGTGAACTCGTGCATGGGCCGTGTAGTGGCCGCACCTACTGCGGGGGCATCGGGCATTATGCCGGGTGTGTTGGTCACGCTGCAAGAGATCCACTCCGTTGAAGATAAAAAAATTATTGAGGCGATGTTGCTGGCTGCGGGCATCGCATTGATCATGGAACAACGGGCATCTATCTCTGGGGCAGTGGGCGGTTGCCAAGCAGAGACGGGCACGGCTGCGGCCATGGGCGCGGGCGCGATTGTATTTTGCCTCGGTGGTGATACGGATCAGATTTTTAATGCGGTGGCAATCACGGTGCAATGTATGTTGGGCCTCGTGTGCGATCCTGTTGCGGGATTGGTTGAAATACCTTGTGTGGTGCGCAACGCAAGCGCGGCTGCCATTGCCAATAGCTCTGCACAAATTGCATTGGCGAATGTGAGCAGTGTGATACCTGTGGATGAAGTGATCGAGGCGATGGGGGAAATTGGTGCGAGCATGGAGACGCGCTACAAAGAAACTGCGCTGGGTGGCTTGGCCGCTACTAAAACGGGGAAGGCGATTGCAAAAAAAATATTGATCAGGGATATTGAGATGCTGCCCGATGAGGGGGTGGGGTGAGAAAGCAGTGATTTGTGATTTTTGAATTATGATTTTTGATTTTTGATTGTTTAGCCTACGCCACCCAGCTACGCACAGGCACAAATCTAAAACCTTGTCATTTTTGGCTACGATTTGATTTGTTAGATACTTACTGGTAAGTGGAACTGGTAACAAGTAAAGAGTAACTTGTTAATATTGCGTACCTAAATTGTTGTCACTTGTTTTTTAATAGATACTATGCGCCTTTCTCTCTTGCTACTTTTCTTTACAATCGCTTTCGCTAATTCGTACAGTCAAAAAAAAATCACCATGTATAAAAACTTTGGTGGGGTGGTGTATGAGATGGATACGCTCACGCTGAGTTCCAAGCAAGTGATGATGGTGTTGAAACAAAATCCAGAAGCCTTTGCGGAATTTAAAGTGGCAAGAAGGAAATCAACCATCAGCAGTGTGTTGGGATTTACCAGCGGTTTACTAGTGGCCGTTCCGTTGGTAACGGCAGTGGCAGGCGGGCAACCCGAATGGATTTATGCAGGTGGTGGAGCAGTTCTCTTTTTAGCTTCGATACCTTTCAATATTTCGTTTCGTGGCCATGCACTAAACGCCATCGATATTTATAATTCAAAAGGAGTAACTTCCAGTATAAAAATAAATAGCTCATTGCACTTTTATGGAACGGGGGCAAGCTTGGTGATTCGGTTTTAATCAGTCGTGCCACCACTCCAAGTGGAGACATGACTATGGCGCTTTTTAGTTCAGCCTTTCCCTTTTGTTTTGAATCCGATTTGGGTTCTTGGTTCGCTGGGCGGGTCGAGCAGTTTATCCAAGTGGTCAAAGATCACTCTTATTTCTCCGTCATGTTGGACTATCACTCTCTCTAATTGCTCAAACTTCAACAGCATGTCTTTATGGGTGAGCAACGCCTCACGTAGTTTCACAAAAATCTCTATTATGCGGATGCTCATCGTTATTGCCTGTCCGCTTTTTAAGACATTGGCAAGCATCAACACCCCGTGTTCGGTGAATGCATAGGCAGGTAACCGCCCAAGTGCTGTTTTGATGGTATCGCATTTTGCGATACCATGTCTTCGACCTCTTTTTCGGTGAGCTGGAACATAAAGTTTTTCGGGAATCGCTCTGTGTTCCGTTTTACCTGCTCCCTTAACCGTATTGCCTTGACTCCGTAAAGCTCTGCAAGGTCTCTGTCTATCATTACTTTCAGGCCTCTGACTAGGTAGATTTTGCTGCTGATGACTTCATCGGGCAGTGTGATGTTTTTTGCCATTTGCCAGTAATTATTATTTGAAAGTATTCGAAAAATTGGAGGTCACAAAATTTGTGACCTCCAATTTTATCCATAGAGTTCTGCCAAGTCCCCGTTGATTATAACTTCCATCCATGGATGAATGTAAATCTTTTGATCGGTGATGAAAACTAAGATTTTCACGCCAAACTCCCAATGCCCAATCCCCAAGTCCCAAGTCCTAATTCACATCACCTCTCCAACCGAAATCGCGCTCACTTGTTTTTGCTTTACAAGATCGTTGAACTTTGGCACTTTGTCGCTCATCACTTTGTTGAGTAAGTTCAATTGCTCATTTATTTTTTCCGTGATTTCTTTGTTAACAACTTTCACTTGCTCAGTTGGGCGGAAATCGCTTCCGTCTACCTCAGAGCCTAATGCACCTAACTTATTATTTAAACGAACAGGATAGTTGAGCGGGTCTTGCCCACTTTTGTTTTTGGTTTGATACAAGGTCTCTTCGATTTTTTTCATGTCATCCAAAATCGACTTGGCCATTTCGTTTACATCTTTCATATCTTCCTTGCCTTTCATTGGCTCGGTCACGCGATTGATTTGTTCACGGGCCGTTCGGATTTTTTTAATCGCCTTGTGCGTTTCGCTAAGTTTGTCACGCACAGCTATGGAGAAATCAAATTGTGCTTTGATGTCGGCCACCGTGCCGCTGGTGCGCGGGTCTTTCAAAATTTCAAATTCGGTTTCTTGTGATTTTCCGTTCACCGTTAGTCTTGCTTTGTACATTCCTGGCATGGCCTTCGGGCCAGTAAGTGAAGCCGCCCACATAATCAGTCCGTCAAAACCTTCGGCATCGGCATAGCGCATGTTCCACACAAATCGGTTCATACCTGATTTTATTTTCATCTCTTCTTCTTTCGCTTTCTTATCGGGCTTGGTGGCAAATTTTTTGATCAGCTTTCCATCCATTTCTAAAATTTCTAGCGAGGCAGTGGCCTTTGTGGTGTCTTTCAAAAAATAATGGATCATCACGCCATTGGGGTGATTGACTCCCTCTGTTTTTGGTTGCCCTCTTCTTCCAGCTTGGCCGCCATTCATGCGATAACTTGGCATGGGCTTGTACAAATGCAAATCGCTAGTGGTGATCGTTTCATTCAATTGATGAAGAGGTGTCAAGTCATCGATCAGCCAAAAGCTTCTTCCTTGCGTGGCCGCGATGAGGTTATCATTTTTGATGGTGAGATCGTTAATAGGTACGATTGGTAGATTAAGCTGAAATGGTTTCCAGCTTGCGCCATCGTCAAATGAAATGTACATGCCGAATTCGGTGCCTGCATACAATAGACCTTTTCGTTTTAAATCGGCACGCACTACGCGAGTGAAATGTGAGGGGTCGATTCCATCGCTGATCTTCGTCCATGTTTTTCCGTAATCTTTTGTTTTAAACAAGTACGGTTTGCTGTCGCCAGATTTATAACTTGTAGCGGCTACATAGGCGGCTCCTTTTTCATGTGGAGTGAATTCCACACTATTAATCATTGTCCACTCGGGCATCCCGGCAACGGAAAGTTTATCCCATTTTTTTCCTCCATCGCGTGTGATGTGAAGCAGGCCATCATCCGATCCTGCCAAGATCAAATCCTTTTCATAAGGAGATTCTGCAATAGCGAAAATGGTACAGTAGTATTCCACTGCTGTATTGTCTTTGGTAATCGGGCCGCCCGATGGGCCTAACTTACTTGGATCGTTGCGCGTTAAATCTGGACTTGCCAACTCCCAACTTTCACCAGCATTGTAACTAACATGAAGATTCTGAGATGCTGCGTACAATTTTTTTGAATCGTGTGGCGAAAAGAAAATAGGAAAATTCCATTGAAAGCGATACTTCGCACCTTCTGCTCCGTGACCCATTGGGTTATCGGGCCAAGCGTTGATGCCGCGCTCTTCACCCGTGCGATGATTTTTTCTTGTCAAGAAGCCATCGTAGCTGCCGCCAAAAACAACATCATTGTCGGTGGGGTCAATGGCAATATGCCCACTCTCGCCACCTGCAGTTGGTTCCCAATCGCGCTCGCCAATGGAAAAGCCATCGGTGCGATGTGCGATGCGCTGCGTAGAGTTGTCTTGCTGCGCACCATAAATGCGATATGGGAAATGATTATCAGTGGTGACACGATAGTACTGTGCCGTGGGTTGATTGTGGTAAGTAGTCCAATTTTCTCCTGCGTCAAATGAAACTTGTGCGCCACCATCATCGGCAATGATCATGCGCTGATTGTCTTCGGGCGCGATCCACAAATCATGATGATCACCATGGGGCGCATCAAAGGATTGAAAAGTTTTGCCCCCATCTTTTGATTTGTGATACGATACATTCATCACATATACCATGTCTGCATCTTTGGTGTCGGCATATATTTTTGTGTAGTACCAAGCACGCTGGCGGAGGCTGCGGTCTTCATTCATTTTTTTCCATGTCAACCCCGCATCATCCGAACGATAGACTCCGCCATTTTCATTTTCTATAATTGCGTACACGCGGTTTGAATTGACAGGAGAAACGGCTACACCTGAAATTCCCCAAATGCCTTTTGGCATTCCTTCGTTGGCAGAAATATTTTTCCACGTTTCTCCACCATCCGTGCTTTTGTAAATGGCAGAGCCTTCGCCACCGCTTTCCATGCTATACGGAGTCCTTCTGATTCGCCACATGGAGGCATATAAAATCCGTGCATTGTTGGGATCCATACAAAGATCAACCGCGCCCGCATCGGCATTGGCAAACAAAATTCGTTTCCAATTTTTGCCACCATCTTCACTGCGATACACTCCACGCTCTTCAGATGATTTGAATAAATCGCCCATCACGGCAGCGTAAACCAAATCAGGATTTTTTGGATGGATGCGGATGCGCGGGATGTGTTTGGAATCTTTCAGTCCACTGAACGTCCATGTTTTTCCCGCATCGGTAGATTTCCAAAGGCCGTGGCCGTACGAAACATTTCCGCGCACGGTGCTTTCACCTTGGCCAACGTAAATCACATTGTTATCCCACTCACTCACGGCAACGGAGCCGATGGAGCTTCCGAAAAAACCGTCAGAGATATTTGTCCACGTATTGCCTGCGTCATTGGTTTTCCAAACGCCACCACCTGTGGCGCCCATGTAAAATAAATTTGGTTTGCCCGATACGCCAGTTACGGCTGCTGATCGACCACCACGGTAAGGGCCGATGCTGCGCCACTCCAATCCGTTGTATAATTTTTCGTCATAGGAAAGAATACCTGCTTTGGTGGGTTTGGTTTCTTTCTTTTGGGCGGAAACGCAATGGATAATACTGATAAAGAAAAGGAGGAGGTATAGTTTTTTCATAAAAAAAAATGGATTTAGATTTTTTTGAACCACATAGAATCATAGTCACATAGAGAATAACCACATAGAAAAAACTATGTGAATCGCAATGTCTTCTATCTGCCTATGTGGCTCAATTTGTTCATTGGTAAGATCACAAAATAGGATTTAAATTGACAATAATAAATTGGTTTTTTATGAATGGTAGAAATTTTGTAGTCGTGGGGGC
>JAYWHU010000148.1:0-24535 GCA_043777495.1 Cyclobacteriaceae bacterium
AAAACAGTGATTGGGGAAACCCATCATTGCGCCTCTGGGCCATTGCGTGAAAAATAAGCAGGGAACAAAATAATATCATGCAAAGGCACAATGACGCAAAGGGAAAGGCAAATTGACAAAGCAGTTTGTGAATACTAACCATTGCGCCATCGCACCATTGCGTGCAAAAATTATCTGCGCTGAGATCAACAAGAAGCTACTACTTCACAATCAACTTATGAATTTGGCTTTTTCCTTTTGTGAGAGTGCGCACGAAATAAAAACCAATTGGCAATTGCAGGGCAGAAATATCCAATGAAGAATCTTCTGCTCTTACATTAGAGTTAAAGATAACACTGCCTGCTACGTCTTGAAAAGAAACAGCAAAGTCCTCAGTCACATTATCAAAATATAACTGTTTTCCGTCAGAAGGATTTGGATAAATAGAATAACTGTTTGCTGCTTTGCCATCAAAGGAAGCATGAACCACATGTGAGTAAACGAATTTACCATCTTCATCTATTTGCTTTAAGCGATAGTAATTGTCACCAAGTCTTGGCTTTTCATCCACAAAAGAATAATTGGTTTGGGTTACGGTTGTGCCTGCTCCCTTTACCTTCCCAATGGCCTCAAAGGTTTGATCGGCTTTCATTTTTTCTACTATAAAAAAATCATTGATTTTTTCGGAAGCGGTTTGCCAAGACAGCTTTAGGTTACTTGCTGAGGCGCGAGCAAAGAAAGAAGTGAGTTCTACTGGGAGAGTTGAGTTTTGATCTGTAAGGGTAAAGGTATCATCTAATTTAATGACAGAGACAACTGTTGATTGACGTAGTGGTGAAGAAGCTGTTAAGGGTTGTAAAGTACCCAACGCTGACCAACCTGGTCCAGAATTAAAAATATAAGGTTGGAAAGTATTGGTGGGTATTGTGCCATTATCAAATTCAGGCAGCCACTTGAAAACCACATTGCGTCCACTTGCAGGATTTGCTCCACTATTGATGTCCCATGTTGCATCAATGCTCTCATTTGCATTAAACGTGTTTCTGCCAGACAAACCAGTTCTTCTAACAATACTGAAAAAACCAATATCATCAGTTCCGCTTGCCATATCAAATCCAAGAAAATCGATTCCATTTATGCCGAGGGTTCTTGTATTCATTTCCGCATATCCGATAATTTTACTTGTGCTGGATTCAATGGGTGAAGCGGCAGTTGTACTGAATTTTATTCTCCCAGCTCCATTCGTTGTTAAATCTCCAAGCGTAAATGTCGCAGAGCTTATGACAGTGATTGATTGATCACCCAAAGTTGCTCCGTTGGTTCTATTCATAATTAAAGAAGAAATAATAGGGGCGGACACAAAAATATTATTTGGCAATACAATATTTGCGCCTGTAGTATTTGATGCATCACCTAACTTCAGCACGGAAGTGGCATCAAGGGAAACTTGCCCGGAGGTCCTTGCCAATGGCGAGGAGTTAGTATGTAGGGTCAAGGTTGCTGAGCTCGCGTCAAAATTTCCGTTCACTAAATTAAGTTGCCCACCGATGAGCGCAGACCCACCTATAGGAAGGTCGAAATTGAGAGGATTACCTACAGCTCCGTTGGACAAGGTAGAACCGTTATCAATTTGAAAAGCAGTTCCAGCAGTTGAGGTAAGAGTTAAAATTTGGCCACCAATAGGAACAAAGGTGTACGCTGAACTACCTGTAACCAAAATTTCGCCTAGCGTTTGAGATGGAACATTTGTTATGTTCTTTATTGCACTACTCGCATCAAAAACCAGAATATCATTTGTGGCCGGTGTCCTTGTAGGCGTCCAGTTTGTAGACACTGTCCAATCTGAGGTTGTTCCATTCCATGTATAAGTTGTTTGACCAAAGGCTGAATACCCAAGCACAAGCATCAACAAACAGCCAACTATTCTCTTTTTCATACAGACAGGATTAAAGGAATCAGAAAGATACGGAAGTTTCTGAATACGATTTTAAATTGTAAATCCGCCATCTGCAGTAAATACGCTGCCTGTACAATAGGCCGAGGCATCAGAAGCGAGATAAAGTGCCAATGCGGCAATCTCCTCAGGGGTACCCACACGCTTAATCGGCAGTATTTTCATCATCATAGCCATCATTTTATCATTGCTCCATAGTGCCTCACTAAATTTCGTTTTGATCAGGCCTGGGCAAATCACATTTGCTCGAATATTATCATCACCCCATTCTTTCGCCATTACTTTGGTCAATGATATCAGTGCGGCCTTGCTCATGCTGTATATACCTAAGCCAGCTTCTGGCCGCAGCCCACCAATAGAACTGATGTTGATGACGGAGCCTGATTTTTTTTCTTTCATCAATGGATATATTTTCTTGGCCAATTCAAATGGGCCTTTCACATTCACTGAAATGATTTTGTCGAATGCTTCCGAGCTTGTCTCTACCACAGGGCCAAACACGGGATTGGCCGCAGCATTGTTAACTAGAATATCCACCCTGCCATACTGGGCACTTGCCTCCTCTGCAAGCAAGTGTACGTCACCCATATCGCCCATGTGGCAAGCGATGGAGGTGGCTTCAAAGCCTTTCTTTTTTATTTCGTTGGCTACTGCTTCTACCGCTTCTTTTTTGCGGCTACTCACAATCACTTTTGCACCAGCGGCTGCAAAATAGTTGGCTATGGCTTCGCCAATTCCTTTGGATGCACCTGTAACGAGTGCTACTTTGCCTTCAAGTGAAAATGGATTTTGCATTTATTGAATGATTTAAAAATCCAAGGTATGGATTTTACGAATCAATAAATACTTCAAATCCCTTATCTTTCCACAAATGAAAATTGCCGAACTCATCAACGTAAGTCATTCCTACAGCGGGCAATCGGCCATTAACAATATTTCACTCAGCTTCGCAGAAAAAAAGACCACCGCCATCATTGGCAAAAGCGGGAGTGGTAAGTCAACATTGCTGCAATTCTTTAATGGATTGATTCGCCCCACTTCTGGTTCTGTAAATATCTTTGGCGAAGTTCTGAATTATTCGCAAATCAATTCAATTCGTTTAAGAACGGGCTACATGGTGCAAGGCACAGGTTTGTTTCCGCACTTTACAGTTGAAGAGAACATTTCCATCGCTGGCAAAATTCTAAAATCAACGAATACCTCTCAGCGAGTAAATGAACTCATGAACGTAGTCAGCCTGCCTGAAGCTTTCAAAAGAAAATATCCTTACGAACTCTCTGGTGGAGAGCAGCAACGCGTGGGCATCTGCCGTGCCTTGTTTTTAAATCCACCGTTGTTGCTGATGGACGAACCGCTTGGCGCGCTTGATCCTATCACGCGACAAGAAATCCAAACTGAGATTTTGAAATTGCAGCAACTAGAGCCCCGAACCATTTTGCTCGTGACCCACGATATGCGTGAAGCCAAAAAATTGGCCGACTATATTTTAGTAATTGATAAAGGTAAGGTGCAACAATATGACACCGCAGAAAAAGTATTACAATATCCCGCGAATGCGGTAGTAGAAAAATTAATCGAAGCATCATTGCTGTGAGAATACTAATCATCCTATCGATCCTACTCTCTTCGCTTGTAACTCAAGCGCAAACCATCCGCGTTGGTGCCAAACATTTCAATGAAGGGTATATCCTCAGCGAGATTATTTCGCAACTAGCAGAAAGCGAAGGTTACACCGTAGAACGAAAATATAATTTAGGCGGCACCTTGGTTTGCTTTGAGGCGCTAAAGAACAACGCCATTGATGTGTACCCCGAGTACAGTGGCACGCTTTCGGCTGAAATTTTAAAACAAAGCCAACTCAGCTATCAGGAGATCAATACTGGCCTGCAAAAAGAATTTCAATTAGAAATTGCTGAGCCATACGGTTTCAATAACTCTTACGCCTTCGTGATCAAAAAAGAATTGAGCGAAGCCAAAAACATCCACACTATTTCCGATTTAAAAAATCACACGGAACTAAACCTCGGCCTCAGCTACGAATTTCTAAAACGCCAAGACGGTTGGGAGAATCTCGCAAAAAATTATTCATTACTACAGAAACCCATTGGGTTAGAGCATGGCCTCGCTTACCAAGCCCTCGATCAAAATAAAATCGACATTACCGATGCCTATTCTACAGATGGAGAAATTCCCAAATACAACTTAATTGTGCTACAAGACGATCAGCACTTTTTTCCACAGTATGAAGCCACTTCGCTCTATCGAAAAGGAATAGACAATCGTACAAAACAAATCCTTTCAAGGCTCAATGGAAAAATAGATGAAACAAAAATGCAAGCCATGAATGCCGCTGTGCTTTATGACAAAAAAACATTCGCACAAGTAGCCGCACAGTTTTTAATAAGCGAAGCGTTGATAATCAAATCGCAAACAAAGAACATATCAACCATTAATGATATTCTAAAGAAGACAGGCACACATCTCCTATTAACGTTTAGCGCATTGCTGTTGGCAATTTGCTTTTCAATTCCACTAGGCGTGTGGTTGTATTGGCACCCCACCATTTCAAAATCGGTTTTAAACATAACAGGATTGCTCCAAACCATTCCATCCATCGCGCTGCTTGCCATCATGATTCCGCTCTTCGGCATTGGCACATTGCCAGCCATAGTCGCACTATTTTTATATGCCGTGCTGCCCATCTTGCGCAACACACTCACGGGCTTGCAATCCATAGACCCACTGCTAAAAAAAGTAGCCGATGGAATTGGCATGAATCGATTTCAAAAGCTCAAGCTCGTAGAATTTCCACTTGCACTGCCCATGGTGATGGCGGGCATCCGCACGGCCGCGGTGATCAACGTAGGCACCGCCACCCTCGCAGCCTTCATTGGCGCAGGCGGCTTGGGCGAATTCATAGTCACAGGTCTCGCCCTCAACAACACCGAATTGATTTTGCGTGGCGCCATCCCAGCAGCACTGCTCGCCCTCCTCGTAGAATTTGCTTTTACCTTTTTAGAAAAATGGTGGGTGCCAAAACATTTACGATAAATTGTTTGGGCGGCAGCAATTTCTGCTCCCCTATCCATGCGAAGAGGGGAAATGATGAACTACCACACAGCACACTAAGACGGTGTGAGGTAGAGGCTGAGTCAATTTGAATTACACCAATGGGATTTAACAAAAGCGTTAAAAAATTTTATATTGAAGCGTGGTAAGCCAACAACAGTCTGATTTAGAACTGATCCAACTTTATAAAGAGTCGGGTGAATTGGCACATTGGGGCAAACTGTGCTCGCGCTATACGTCTTTGGTGTATGGTGTTTGCTTGAAATACCTCAAGGACAGGGACGAAGCAAAGGATGCTGTGATGCAGTTGTTTGAAAAATTAATCACCACACTTTTAAATCACGAGGTGGAAAACTTTAAAAGCTGGCTTTATGTAACTGCCCGAAACCATTGCCTAATGCACCTACGGGCACAAAAGGGAAAGCGCACGGAAGAATTTTCTCCCCAGCTTATGGAAAACCAGTTTTTGCTGCATCTGGAGGAGGAACCTGAAATGGAGCAAAATCTTAGTAAATTGGAGAAGTGTATTGCCGAGTTGGTGGACGATCAACAACAATGTGTGCGATTGTTCTACTTGCAAGAGAGATGCTACAAAGACATAACGGGCCTCACGGGTTTTGATTTGAACAAAGTGAAGAGCTATATCCAAAACGGAAAGCGCAATTTAAAAATTTGCATGGAGCGAAATGGCTGATTGGAAAGACGATATTGAAAAATATAGACGAGGAGAATTGACTTCGGCTGAGATGCACGCGCTTGAAAAAAGAGCGCTGCAAGATCCTTTTCTTGCGGATGCACTGGAAGGCGCAGAATCTATTTCCGCTGAAAATTTTTCGGCAGACTTAAACGAGTTGCAGAAGTCTATCGATTTTCAAAGTGAAGAAAGAAAAATTGCTTCCTTTGAAATGGCACGAGCAGCCGCTGCACCTATGGCTATGAAGATGGCTGCCAAGGATGTTCCTTTGAATGGCAAACCTAAAAATGATGAAAATAAAGCAACCAGCAAATGGGCTTGGCCTCTGCGCATAGCTGCTTCGGTTGTTATTATTTTTGGCACTTTCTGGGTGGGTAAACAATTGATTCCGCAAGCGGGAAAAGAAAATCTTGCGCTAAAGAAAGAAGAGGTTAAACCGCAGCTAACTACACCCGCATCTGAACCAATGAATGATTCTACGGTAACAGAGCAAAAGGCAATCACATCAAGCGAATCAAAATCTATTATAGAAAAGCCTAAGCAACTGGCTGCCAACAAACCAATTGAAGCTTCTCAGAACGGATCAGGCATAGTAGCATCACCTGTTATAGATGCTGAGGAAAAGCAAACTGCTTTGCTAGATGTATCTAAAAGCAAAGAAGAAATAAGAGCAGTACCCGAAGATAAAAAAGCAAAAGAGGTAGCTGAACTGGATAGGCCTGAAAAAATATCTTTGGCAGAGCCCTCTGCTCCTGTGGTGAAGAAAGATGTTTTGGGTTACGCTTCTCGATCTCAAGAATCCAGAAAGAAAAAAGTAGGTGGTCAGGAGCAATTCATTCAAGGACAAGTACTTTCTGCTGAAGATGGAACTCCAATCCCGGGTGTGAACATCGTTGTGAAGGGTACTACTCAAGGAACTGTAACCGATGTAAATGGCAACTATCAATTACCCGCGGTGAATGCCGATCAGAAATTAACATTCTCATTCATTGGCTACCTCACACAAGAAGTACCCGTGATCGATCAAAATAAGATTGATGTAAAACTCGGCCCAGATGTTTCTCAATTAAGCGAAGTAGTAGTAACAGGGGCTGCGCCTCGCAGTGATGACCGAGTGCCAGTGATAAAATTAGCTGAACCTGCTGGAGGCCGAAAGGCTTATGATAAATATTTGGATAACAGTATGCGCTACCCTGTGGAAGCATTGACTAATAACATAAAAGGAAAGGTGACGATCAAATTTACAGTACGCACGGATGGTGCTTTGGATGAATTCAGTGTAGTGAAAAGCATTGGCCACGGGTGCGATGAGGAAGTCATTCGACTTGTGAAAGAAGGCCCTAGGTGGTCACCCACTACCGAAGATGATATAGCTGTTGAGAGCGAGGTACTGGTAAAGGTTCGGTTTGATCCTGCGAAAGCGAAGCGGTAAACGTTGTGAAAAGCTTTGGCTGCGAGACCAGAAATTTGCAGATCAAATAAACTATCCATTGAAAATTCATAATTCTTTCTACTTTTAGGGGTAATATTTACTTAATACAATTTTGCATGAGTTTATTCATTAAGAAGCCATTGGAGCAATTGATGTCACAAGCGGGCGATTCCAGTAAGGGATTGAAGAGAACACTTGGGCCAATGAATTTGATAGCATTGGGTATTGGAGCTATTATCGGAGCAGGTCTATTTGTTCGAACGGCTGCTGCTGCTGGTGATGCTGCCGGCCCAGCGGTAGTAATTTCATATATCATTGCAGGTGTTGGTTGCGCGTTCGCGGGATTGTGCTATGCAGAGTTTGCATCAATGATACCTATTGCGGGAAGCGCGTATGCCTACGCCTATGTAACAATGGGTGAATTCATAGCTTGGATAATTGGCTGGGCTTTGGTTTTAGAGTATGCGCTCGCATCAGCTACTGTTTCTATTGCGTGGAGCGAATATTTGAATAGTTTGGTCTTAACCTTAACTGGTGATGCAATTCCCTATCAATGGAGTCATTCACCTTGGGAGACATCGTTAACGGGAGTCGCGGGAATTGTAAATTTACCTGCCATCCTAATCTTGTTTTTGCTTACTCTTCTTCTTATCAAGGGCACGCAGGAGTCGGCTACCGTTAATTCGATTATTGTAGTTGTCAAAGTTTCCATCGTTTTACTATTCATTGCACTCGGTTGGGGGTTCATCAACGATGCAAACTATACTCCTTTTATTATTCCTGATCAGGCAGGACACGAGCTTTGGAATCGTCATGGATGGGGTGGGGTGGTAGGCGGAGCGAGTATCGTATTTTTTGCTTTCATAGGATTTGATGCTGTATCAACAGCTGCTCAAGAAGCTAAGAATCCTAAGCGGGATATGCCTATTGGTATTTTAGGTTCACTGGTTATTTGCACGGTGCTTTTCGTTTTGTTTTCACACGTGCTTACGGGTATTGCCAACTGGGAGGAATTTAAAGTGGCAGGTAAGGAAGCTTCAGTAGCTTATGCTATCAATAAGTATATGCCAGGGTATGAGTGGTTAGCAACGTTAATTACCGTAGCCATTTTAGCAGGGTTTTCTTCGGTAATTTTAGTAATGCTGATGGGGCAGTCGCGCGTTTTCTATTCCATGTCAAAAGATGGATTAGTGCCTCCGGTTTTTTCACAACTCCATCCAACATTCCGCACACCTCATAAAGCCAATTGGATATTGTTTGTGTTTGTTTCACTATTCGGAGGATTTGTGCCTGGCAACGTTGCGGGAGACCTCACTAGCTTTGGTACTCTGTTCGCATTTGTGTTGGTGTGTGCTGGCATCTGGGTGATGCGGATTAAAAACCCAGAAGCTGTTAGACCATTTAAAACTCCTTTAGTACCGTTGATACCCATTCTAGGTATTCTGGTTTGTTCCGGCTTGATTTATTCACTGGATTATAAAACACAACTGATGGCCATTGGATGGTTGCTATTTGGCTTGGTTATTTACTTCCTCTATAGCAAGAAGAACAGCGTGCTAAGAAAGGGTTGATCTAAAATACGTACCGCAGCCCTACGCCTCCTTGAAACCGTTGATAACCCGGATCGATAAAGGCATCTGTAAACATTTCTATTTCAATGAAAGCAGATACAGGTAGGGAAAAATAGGAATACTCAAAACCTACTAAGACAACCGGGCCGTATGTAAAACGATTTTCAGAAAACTTTCCGAACCTACTCTCAACACGATCAATTTCTCTTATGTAATCGTATTGGATAGTTGAATTTCTCCATTGCCATCCTAACCCTGCATACAATTGAAGCCCCTTAGAAATTTTTTCGGCATCCCACTGGTATAAAAATTTAGCTTCTAAAAACCAATCAAAATTAAGACTATGTGTCAAATATTTGACGGCCTGATCTTTCCCTAGAGTGTCGGGTAGAAGAGAGTTAAATATGCTCCTGTAATAATTGTTGTACAATCCACTTGCTGCCTTCCCGGCATCTACTGCAAAAGCCCAATGTTTGCTTGGATAAAATTTATATGTCAATGCGAACGGATCGCCCAACTTAAAACCAATGCCTTGATACGGATACTTGCTCTCTTCAAAGATAGGACACATGATAATAGCCTTGTTGCGTGTCACCCTCGGCACACGATAGCTCGCACTCCTCACGCTCTTCCTAACCTGCGAAAATGCAGCTTCTCCTACCGAAATCAGTAGAATAAAGAGTAGGGTAAAGGTTTTAATGTGAGGCATTAGAGCAAATATAGCTCTTTTGCGGACACTGGTGGACGGGTGGCCGATTTTGGGGGTCGAGTGTTAGACTACTTCTTTATACTGCATTTTGTGCAATTGGGCGTAGTAGCCATCGCTGCCCAGAAGTTCTTCGTGCGTGCCCGATTCCTTGATTTCGCCCTTATCAAGAACTATGATTTTATCAGCTTTTTGAATGGTGGACAAGCGATGGGCAATGGCAATGGAAGTACGGTTGCTCATCATTTTGGCAATCGCCTCTTGGATCATTTCTTCCGTTTCACTATCCACCGATGATGTGGCTTCATCTAATATTAAAATCTTTGGATCATACACCATCGCGCGGATGAATGATAGCAATTGTCGTTGGCCAACAGAAAGTGTTGCCCCTCGCTCCATCACATTGTAATCCAACCCACCAGGCAATCGATCAATAAATTTCCTTGCTCCTACTAAGTCGGCAGCATGAAGGATCATTTCATCTGTTACTTCATTATTACCAAGGGTAATATTATTGCGGATGGTATCAGAGAACAAGAAAACATCTTGCAACACCACGCCAATATTTTTTCGGAGCGCAGCCAAATCAAAATCTTTGATGTCTGTTCCGTCAATTTGAATAGATCCGCGATTGATTTCATAAAAGCGGTTGAGCAAGTTGATGACAGAAGATTTGCCCGCTCCTGTGGCGCCCACCATCGCAATGGTTTCGCCAGGTTTTATTTCTATATTGATGTCTTTCAAAACATAATCAGCATCGTTGTAGGCAAACCAAACATGATCGAACTTCACTTGCCCTTTTATTTCTGGGGGAGCGACCGTTCCGTTGGGCATCACATCAGTTTGATCATCTAATAAATTGATAATGCGTGATGAACCTACAATACCCATCTGTAACGTATTGTACCGATCGGCAATCATGCGGATAGGTCGGAAGAAAAGTTGGATGAACATGATGAACGAAACCAATTTACCAATGGTGATACCCGTGGTTTCCATATTGATCACGCCTTTGGCACCATACCACACTAACAAGCCTGTGCCCATGGCTGCAATAATTTCTGCCACGGGGAAATAAACCGAATAATAAAGTACCGAACGCAAATGTGCAGAACGATGCTCTTTATTGATCTCCTTAAATTTTTCAAATTCTTTTTTCTCGCTGCCAAAAATCTGCACTATGTTCATGCCCGTAATGTGTTCTTGCACAAAAGAGTTTAGATTAGAAACGGCATTACGCACATCGTTGAAGGCTACTTTTATTTTTTCTTTGAATACATACGTGGAGAGCAACATCAGCGGGATAGTTGATAAGCTCACCAGTGTCAATCGCCAGTCTATCCAAAACATGAAGGCTAGAATGAAAATGATTTGCAAGAGATCACTCGCCATAGCGGCCAGTCCTTCGCTGAAAACATCTGCCAAGGTTTCTACATCTGAGATGGTGCGTGTTACTAATCGGCCAATGGGTGTCTTGTCGAAAAAACGCAGCCTCAGATTAATCAAGTGCTTATATAATTGAATGCGAATGTCACGAATAACAAACTGGGCGATCCTGCCTGAGATATAAGTGTGAGCATACTGCACAGCCGATTGGACTACGAGCAATCCTAATATCAAAAGCATAACATTCACCATTGCCCAGTAGTTTCCATACTGCACATGAGAGTCTAATGTATATTGGATGAGCAGCGGGCGTATAGGGGTGAGTACGCCCAATAAGAAAGTGAGCACGATCACAAAGTAGAAGCGCGCCTTGTAGGGCTGTACAAACTGCAAGATGCGTTTGACAACCTTAAAATCTATGATATTGCCGCTGCTTACTTTTTCTTTTTCCATCAATGGATTTATGATTTGTGATTTTGGATGTTAGATTTCTTGCTACTAAGATACTAAGAGGACTGAAAAACCTTCAAAGTCCGATTGCTAGAGCGAAAAGACCTTGAAGGTTTAGGCTTATAATCTCTTTGCGTCTTAGTGCTTTAGTAGCAATTACTTCATAAAAATATTTTTTGGGTACTTCACACTCGTCAAATATAATCCTTCGGGCGGCACATTCATGCCTGCTTTTTTTCGGTCTTTGCTTTTGATGATGTGTTCAAATTCGTGCAAGCTGATTTTTCCTGTGCCTACATCTAACAATGTACCTACAATCGCCCGCACCATGCCCCTCAAAAACCGATTGGCCGTGATGCTGAAAACCAGCAAGTCACCTTTTTGATTCCACCGCGCAGCTTTGAGATTGCAAATAAAGTGATTTACATCGGTCTTCACTTTGCTAAAGCACTCAAAATCTTGCTCGCCTACCAATAACGCAGCGGCTCGGTTTAAGTTCGTCACATCCACTTCTTTGAAAAAATAATAAGCATAGCCAACCAGCAGCGGATCTTTCACTCGCGTGATCTTGTATTGATAGGATCGCTCAAACGCATCGTAGCGGGCGTGTGCATTTTCTTTTACAGGTTTGATGGAGCGAATGGCAATGTCTTTTGGCAACAATGAATTTATTTTTACAAGCCACGTTTTTTCATCAAATTCTTTTTCAATATCGGCATGAAAAAATTGTTGGACGCAGTGAACACCTGTATCCGTTCGTCCGCTACCAACTATCTCAATTTTTGTTCTGAATATTTTGGATAGAGCCCCCTCTACAACTTCCTGTACGCCTACCGCATTGGCTTGATTTTGCCAGCCGTGGTAGTTAGTGCCCGAGTAAGTTATTTCGAAGAAGAAGCGCAAGGTTGATTTTAAACCACAATTTTACGCACTTATAATGGAAGTTTTGTGATTTAAAATAATGGGTGATACCAATTTTAATTATCTTTGAATAATGGAAGCAGCGAAAATAAAAAAAAAGTACCCTCTTATTAGTGATTCCGTGCCTTTCAATGGAATTTTTTCTGCTGAGGAAATTCGGATAGGGGACAAGCTCTTTTTAGAGAGAATTCAAGACGACAAAAAGCAAGCCCTAAAGAAAGCTGCTCAAAACTCCAAAGCGGCAAAGCTTGGAAAAGGTGTCTCCTAGATTTTTAATTATTGCCGGCCCCAACGGAGCAGGAAAATCAACATTGGCCGAGACCTATGCAAAAGGTTTACTCTACATCAATGGAGATGAGATCAAACGTGTCTATAAGGAAGAGACCAAGCAAAGCATAGATCAGTTTTCATTGCGTAATCTGATTAGGGTAAAAATAGATACTTGCATACGAGCAAGGGAATCCTTCGCAATGGAATCCAATCTGGTCAGTAACTATAGCTATGAGATAGTACAAGACTTATCTTCCAAAGGATATTAGACTGAACTTTTATATATTGGTGTAAATGATTTGGAAACATTGAACCAGCGAATCCAGCAGCGCGTCTTATTGGGTAAGCATTATATCTCACCAAAAGATGTTGAGCAGAGGTATAAGGAGGCTCTCCAAAAAATTCCCTCTAATCTTAAACTGTTTGACGTGGCATCCTTCTTTGATAACTCTGTTGCCGACAGCAAGCCAATTGAATTGATGCAGTTGAGGAATGGAATAATAATTTCTCAGCAAGATCAGCTTCCGCAATGGCTTTTGGATAGATATCCAATCATTGAAAAATTGAGCGTAGCTTATCAGAAATTAAGAGGAATTAAATAAACTTAAACTATTTCATAAATCACCGCTGCCCCTTGACCTACCCCTATGCACATCGTAGCCAATCCGTACTTCACTTTTCGATTTTGCATTTCATGAATGAGTGTTGCGCTGATGCGAACTCCGCTGCAACCAAGCGGATGGCCAATCGCAATAGCTCCACCATTTACATTTACAATTTCTGGATTTAGTTTAAGATCACTCATGCACGCTAAGGATTGAGAAGCGAAGGCTTCGTTCAATTCCACTAAACCAATATCAGAAATTTTTAATCCAGCACGCTGCAATGCTTTTTGTGTGGCTGGCACTGGGCCTACGCCCATGTAAGCAGGATCGACACCTGCTACAGCCATCGAGACGATGCGAGCAAGTGGTTTTAAATTTAATCGAGTTACCGTTTGTTCATTGGCAATCAAACACGCGGCTGCGCCATCGTTGATGCCCGAAGAATTTCCTGCGGTCACTGTTCCGCCTTCTTTGAATGCTGGTTTGAGGACAGCTAGTTTTTCCAATGAAGTTTCGCGTGGGTATTCGTCTTTGTTGAAGTCAATGGTTTCTTTTCCTTTTGTGATGGAAATAGAAACGAGTTCGTTGTTGAATTTTTCTGCTTGAGCGGCCTTGAAATACTTTTGTTGAGAAGCCAATGCAAACGCATCTTGTTGCTCTCTCGTGATCTTCCATTTCTCGGCCACGTTCTCGGCTGTTTCGCCCATGGAAAAAGGATGATACAATTTTGAAAGTTTTGAATTGACAAATCTCCAACCGATAGTAGTATCAAAAATTTCTGCTTTGCGCGAAAAACCTTCTTCTGCTTTGCCCATCACAAATGGGGCACGACTCATGCTCTCTACTCCGCCAGCAATATAAATTTCACCATCGCCATTCAATACACCACGACTTGCATCCATGATGGCCTGTAAGCCAGAAGCACAAAGTCGATTGACCGTAACACCACCGATTGAAGTTGGCAAACCTGCCAATAACAATGCCATCCGCGCTACGTTTCGATTGTCTTCACCCGCTTGATTGGCCGCACCAAAAACAACGTCTTCTATTTGGGTTGAGTCAATCGCGGGATTTCGTTCGATCAGTTTTTTTATCACATGCGCAGCCAAATCATCTGGCCGAACGGGGGCGAGTGTACCTGCATATTTGCCGATGGGTGTGCGGAGGATGTCGATGATGTAGGCGGTTTTCATTAGAGTGTTGATTTTTCAACCCCTCTTTCCATGAACTGTCTGCTTCTTTGGAGGATTCGTCAGTACTTTCAAAAGTTGTTGAGTGGTGCTTTGACTTTTTTTAAGTTTGTTAAGTTCTTTTAAGATTTCACTGAGCGTATCATCAATCCGATTGTTTGCAATAATTGTTTTGAAGGTGGCAGAAAACTCAGTATATTTTTCTTCACTATAGAGAGAATTTTCTTTGGTAAATATTCCTTTGGTAAATCATTGGTAGAACAAACCATGATATTGGTTTCAGTCAGATTGTCGTCAAGATTTAAAACATACGTGACGGGGCTGTTGAGTAAAAGGCTTTTCAATGAAATTTCTTTATAAAAGAAACTTCTTAGATCAACGGTATTCAATTGCAAAACCAACCACCGATTAGTTTTTTCATCGCAGTCTGCCCATTTATAGAGATAATAAGTATCAGGGTTGCTCCTGTCAATGAACAAAGAAAGCAACGGGCCTTCATGATATATCAAGTCCCCAATTTTTTGAGGGATAAACCCCAACTTTGGAATTTTAATACCTGTAATTGACTTCATACTAGTTCACTATTTATGGAGAAGACATCATTAAAATTGACTTTCGCTGCCGGATGATGATTGTTAATGAAATTTTCCCTTGAGCAATCTTTGTCCCGAGCGTTTGATGGATAGCTTCACCCATCACGTCTTTCAATTCATTGAATCGTTGCACTGAACCAGCTAAGCTGTTAAACATCGATAAAGCTAAGGCACTACATTTCGTTAAATCATCTTTGCTTAAAAAACGTTTTGGGCTTTTATGAAATTGAGATTTAAAATTTCGTTCGTCATCCATAGAATCGAAAACCCATCGGCAAACGGGATCCATGTTTTGGGATAAGTGATCCTTTGGTGGACAAGCATCCGTTAAAGTATTATAATCTTGTTGATATTTGAAATCCATCTTGATTTTATAAAATTAGGTAAATATTTTGGATTACTTTTGCCACAAGTTAAATCGACTGAGTTATGTGGCAAAGAATTCAAACCGTGTTTCTGGCGCTTGTTGTAATCTGTATGGCAATTTGTTTGTTTTTACCTTCGGGGGTTTTTACAGATGCGGCCACAAATAATGTACACCAGTTGTACCCATTGGGCTATACCGTGGTGGCGGGTGAACAGCGCACTACCACTTATTTTCCGTACACGATCACGGCTATATTGATGGCGGCCGCGGCTACACTGGCAGGATTGAGCATCACAAAATTCGAAAACCGAATTACGCAAATAAAACTGGGCACGCTCAACTCTTTGGTGCTGGCGCTTGTTATGATTTCCATAGTTATTTTTTTTAATCCGCTTGCCAAGCAATTTCCGAATGGGCGCATGGGGCTTACCCTTTGGGGCACCTTCGCAGCTGTGGCGTTCAATTGGATTTCGCTACGTATGATCCGCAAGGACGAAAAAATGGTGAGGGACTCGGAGAGGCTGCGTTAAAAAATTTACAAATGGGCAATTCACAAGGCTGCTAACAGCGAAGCAACATACAATCTTAAATCACAAATCTTAAATCTTAAATAGAATTATGGCTCACACTAAACTCGGACCTAATCCTGCCAACACTGTTGGCGAACTACCATCTGCTAATTCATCTGCACCAGCATTTGTTTTAACGGCCAACGACATGAAAGATGTTTCGTTGAAAGATTTTGCTGGGAAAAATGTTGTACTTAATATTTTCCCGAGCGTAGACACAGGTGTGTGCGCTAATTCTGTTAGGGAATTCAATAAGCGCGCAGCGTCTATGGACAACACGGTGATCTTGTGCATTTCTAAAGATTTGCCTTTTGCACAAAAACGTTTTTGTGGCGCAGAAGGAATTGATAAGGCTATCACGCTTTCTGATTTTCGCAGTCGCGGGTTTGGAAAGGCTTATGGAGTTGAGCTTGTTGATAGTGGCTTTGCAGGATTGTTTGCAAGAGCGGTGGTGGTGATTGATCCTGCGGGAAAAGTGAAGCACACTGAGCTAGTGCCGCAAATTGGTGAAGATCCAAACTATGAGGCAGCATTGAAGGCGATTTAATCTTTCCATCAAAACCTATACCCATCTCATTCCGTTCATCGATGGCGTGCCAAAAAAAGATTTGCTCCGATTGGATCTGTCTGTGGCACGCTTCCATACTCTACCGTATTTTCCACGGGTTGAAACCCGTGGCTATTCACATTGAACCCCGCTGGGGTTCGTTGATAACTTTACATGAATTAAATAAGTTTACCCCGCTTCACTAACTGAAAGGGTTTTTTGTTTGTATTATTTCCAGTATCTTTTCTTTTTCAAAACTCAAGCTATGCGATTAATTATCATTTCTCTCTTCCTTTCGGTCAGTGTTTCGCTTTGCGCCCAAGCACCCAAGAGTTATTACCTCACTGCCGATCGCGTATTTGATGGCGAGGTTATCCATGAAGGATGGGCGGTGGTTGTGGAGGGTGATAAGATTGTTTCTGTGGGGCCAAAAGATAAAGTGAAGGAGACAGCGGGTGCAATAAAAATAAATTATCCCAACTCGACATTGCTGCCTGGATTAATTGAGGGGCACTCGCATTTGTTATTATACCCCTACAACATTACTGATTGGGACACGCAAGTGTTGAAAGAGACAGATGCGTACCGCACGGCACGAGCAACTGTTCATGCAAAAAATACATTGATGGCCGGCTTCACAACTGCTCGTGATTTGGGAACGGAAGGCGCAGGCTATTCAGATGTTGCGTTGAAACGTGCGATCAATGAAGGTGTGATTCCTGGGCCGCGATTGATGGTGGCTGGTCGTGCAATTGTCTCGACTGGTTCTTATGGGCCGAAGGGGTACGACTCCGATCAAGAGATTATGTTGGGAGCCGAAGCGGCTGATGGAAATGATTTGGTGCGCGTTGTGCGCGATCAGATTGGCAAGGGCGCAGATTTTATAAAAATTTATGCCGACTATCGCTGGGGATTGCAAGGGGAAGATCAACCTTCTTTTACGTTGGAGGAATTGAAACTAATCAACGAAGTGACGCGCAGCAGTGGCCGCGTAATGGTATGCCATGCCAAATCCAAAGAAGCAATCAAACGCGCGGTGATGGCAGGAGCAGAGACGATTGAACATGGTGATTTTATTGATGTGGAAATTGGCAAGCTGATGAAGGAGCATAATGTTACTTATATACCAACCATTGCCGCGGTAGATATGATCTCGCAATATCGTGGTTGGAAAAAAGGCGTAACACCCGAGCCAGCGAATGTCACCAACAAGAAAAAAAGTTTTAAGGAAGCCATCGCCTCGGGCGTTTCCATTGGCATGGGTGGAGATGTGGGCGTGTTCCCTCATGGGGAAAATGTGCTTGAGATGGAATTGATGGTAGAGTATGGAATGAAAACGTTGGATGTATTGAAAGCTGCTACAAGCGTAAATGCCAAAGCGTTTCATTTGGATAATCAAGTTGGTTTTTTGAAAGAAGGATTGAAAGCTGATATGGTAGTAGTATCGGGCGATCCTTCCAAATCAATTTCTGATTTGAGGAAGGTGAAGTTTGTGATGAAGGATGGAGTCGTTTATAAAAACGAAAAATAAAAATATGAACCGCAACCAAGCTCTCAAAAAAATCGCAGCCACTACGGTGGCTTCTTTTTCATTGCCTCAAATCGCGAAATCCATGAATGTGTTACCTGCTGATATAAAAGGCAACATCAATCATTCGGTGTGCCAATGGTGCTACAATGATATTCCGTTAGAAAAACTCTGCGAAGCAGCCAAAGACTTGGGTATTAAGTCGATCGATTTACTGAACTCCACCCAATGGGCAACCGCAGCAAATTATGGATTGACTTGCGCAATGGCTTACGCGAATGATTTCGGTTTGAGTAAAGGGTTTAATGACGTATCGCTGCATGAGCAATTGTTGAAAGATTATTCTCTCAATATTCCCAAGGCTGCAGAGGCAGGATTGAAAAATGTCATTTGCTTTAGTGGCAATGCGAAGGGATTGAGTTACGAACAAGGCTTGGAAAATTGTGCACGAGGACTAGAGCCTGTAATGAAAATAGCCGAGAAGTACAATATGCTAGTGAGCATGGAATTGCTGAACAGCAAAGTAGATCATAAAGATTACCAGTGTGATTATACTTCTTGGGGAGTAAAACTTTGTGAGAAACTTGGCTCACCCAATTTTAAACTGCTCTACGATATTTATCATATGCAAATCATGGAAGGAGACGTAATTGCCACAATTAATAAAAACATAAAGTACATTTCTCATTTTCATACAGGTGGTGTGCCTGGCAGGCATGAGATTGATGAGACTCAAGAATTGTATTATCCTGCCATCATGAAAGCGATTGTGAAAACAGGATTTACAGGTTATGTAGCGCAAGAGTTTATCCCCTCAAGACCCGATAAGTTAGCTTCGTTAAAACAAGCTATTAAGATCTGCGATGATGGCACGAAGAAGAAAAGTCTTTTCAAATGGTTTACTAAAGATTGAAATAGTTGCTCCGTAGAACTCCTCACATAATTCCTTTTAAGAGAAAAATGCGAGGAGCTTGAGGAAAAGTCATCTTCTTTACATTTCCTTCTTCGCCAGTGGCGGAATCACACCCATATTATACCAAGTGAATGCATACTGATCGGCAGTACCTTCAATCGCTTTTGATAAATTAGAAGAGCCGTGCCCTGATTTTGTTTCAATGCGGATCAATACAGGATTATCGCCCAGGTGATTTTCTTGCAGTGTAGCCGCAAACTTAAATGAGTGTGCGGGCACTACACGGTCATCATGATCGGCAGTTGTTACCATTGTGGCAGGGTAGGTTGTGTTTGGCTTCAATGCATGGACAGGAGAATATTTTTGCAAGTACTCAAACATTTCTTTCGAGTCATCGGCTGTGCCGTAGTCGTAAGCCCATCCCGCCCCAGCGGTAAACTTGTGGTAGCGCAACATATCCATCACGCCCACGGCAGGCAGCGCAACTTTTGCCAAGTCTGGTCGCTGCGCCATCGTAGCTCCTACTAACAAACCTCCATTCGATCCACCGGAGATAGCGAGGTATCGACTGGATGTATATTTTTCTTTAATGAGATATTCACCCGCGGCAATAAAATCGTCAAACACATTTTGCTTGTTCATCTTCGTTCCTGCCAAATGCCACTTCTCTCCATACTCGCCACCGCCACGCAAGTTTGGTTGTGCATAGATGCCTCCATTCTCTAACCACACAATCCGCGAAGTGTTGAATGAAGGAGTCAAGCTAATGCTAAAGCCACCGTAGGCATAGAGCATTGTTGGGTTTTTTCCATTCAACTCCACTCCTTTTTTATGCACGATAAACATCGGCACTTTTGTTCCGTCCTTGCTGGTATAAAAAATTTGTTTTGTTTCGTAATCATCAGGGTTGAAATCTACTTTTGGTTTTTCATATAAAGTTGATTTACCCGAAGCAATATCGTACTTGAAAATGGAAGTGGGATAAGTGAATGAAGTGAACGAATAATAAATTTGTTTGTCTGCGATCTTACCCCCAAATCCATCTGCTTTGCCTATTCCGGGCAGTTCGACTTCGCGCTCAGGCTTTCCCGCAAAATCAAATTGCTTGATGAGTGTTTTGGCATCCTTCAAGTAATTGACAAACATTTTTCTATTGGCTGTGCTCACACCCTGCATGGCATTGTCACTTTCTGGTACGATATCTTTCCAATTTTCTATGGTGGGCTTGGCGAAATCTACTTCCACAATTTTATCTTTGGGTGCATTTAAGTTAGTTTGAATAATCAATCGAGAGCCATCGTTGTCAATCACGTTGTGATTGTTGTCAAAATTATCAACCACCGTTATCAATTTGCCTTTGGGGTCTCTCAAGTCTTGCACATACAGCTCATTGCCTGTTGTGCTGGTAGAAGCAGACACGACTAGGAATCGCTCATCTTCTGTGAGGCCTGCACCTACATATCTACGTAGCGTCTTCTCTCCTCCAAAAATTAGTTGATCAGTGCTTTGCTTTGCACCTAGTTTATGAAAATACAGTTTGTGGAATTGGGTTTTCGCAGAAAGCTCGCTGCCTTTGGGTTTGTCGTAGCTGCTGTAATAAAATCCTTCGTTGTCTTTCCAAGCAAGGCCACTGAATTTCACATCGCGTAACGTGTCCTCTACAATGCTCTTGTCGATTGTTTTGATCACGATCACTTTTCTCCAGTCCGATCCACCTTCTGAAATTTGATAAGCTGCTAGTGAGCCATCTTTGCAAAAAGAAATGCCCGCCATAGAAGTAGTGCCGTCTTTTGAAAAAGTATTGGGGTCTAAAAATAATTCGGGAGAGCCTTCTTCGCCCTTCTTGCGGTACAGCACACTTTGGTTTTGAAGGCCGTTGTTTTTATAGAAGTAGTAAAAATCACCTTCTTTAAATGGTGCACTCAACCGCTCGTAGTTATACAACACTTCCAATCTCTTCTTGATCGTTTCGCGGTAGGGTATCTTTTCTAAAAAACCGAACGTCACTTCGTTCTGTGCTTTCACCCAATTGGCAGTGGCCTTGGCGGTGTCATCTTCCAACCAACGGTATGGATCACTTACAGTCGTACCGAACAAGGTGTCAACTGTATTTACTTTTTCTGATAGTGGGTATTTCATCAACGCTGTTTGTTCTTTAGGTTTAGAACAAGCAAATAACAATAGTGTTAGAACAAATAAGATGCTAAATTTAAACATGGCTTAGGATTTTTAGAAAAGTGAAGGTAGCCGTTGGCCTCCCGAAGAGCAAATCATTTTTAATCTTTAAACATTGTAATTTATGAATAGCCCTAAAACACTTTTGGTCGGAAATATCCTTGCATTAGTGGTAGTACTGACGGTGAATGCACTAGCAAGTATTCTACGAATCAATGGCATGAACACGGGAGAAATCTCTGATCTATACCCAAGCCTTTTCACACCAGCGGGTTTTACTTTTTCTATTTGGGGTGTGATCTATTTGCTGCAAATGAGCTTTGTGATTGCACAGTTCAAGATAAAGGAGGAAAACTATTTCAAAGAACTTTCGCTTTGGTATTGGCTCTCCTGCTTTGCCAATGTCAGTTGGATTTTAGTGTGGCAGTATCTGTTCACCACTGCCTCGGTGGTTGTCATGCTCGTGTTGCTTTTTTCGCTTACGCGGATTTTTTTGCTGCTGCAACAAAGCAAAATGAGAACTACAATAGAACAGGTTTTTATCAAACTCCCTTTTGTTGTTTACTTAGCGTGGATTTGTGTGGCCACGATAGCAAATATCTCCGCACTACTTGTTTCGCTCCACTGGCAAGGAGGATTTTTATCAGAAGAACAATGGGCCATTGCCATGATCATCGTTGCCGCGCTGCTCGGCCTTTTCATCGCTTACAAATTTAAAGAGCCTGCAATTTTATTAGTGCTCATCTGGGCGTTCTTCGGCATTTATAGCAAATGGATTACTACAGAGCACGAAACGATTGCGATTACGTCACGGATTGCCGGAGTGGTGTTGGCGGTGGTGGTAGGGAAGTTGATTGTTGATTCAAGAAAAAACTCTGCTAAGGTCCAGTAGAATTTGTAATGTTGAAAGTTTGTGTTTACGCAGTGTTGGGCTTTAGAAGCTGTTGTTTACTCTGCACTTTGGCCAGAAGTAGCGGAAATCCCACGCGCCTCGCTTGGATTGGAGCGTATGGCCCGCTGGGAGCTTCGTAGTCCTGTTGCAGGGGCAAGCAGGCCTACAAATTTTTAAGATACCTGACCGAAGGATTCCTTTCAAAAGGTCGTATTTATAATATGACGAAACCCACAGTTCTATGAAAACCCTAAAAATGGCTTCCCTATTCATTGCTTATTTAATCATGTTTTTGCTAAGTGCGTGCAAGAGCTCCGATGTGGATCCCACCACATCAACAGAAGTGCCAGACATTTACAAAAAATATATGGTGCGACCAGTATCACATCAGATGGTACCTACATCACCATCAAAACTACGGGCGCACCTGATCACAAGAGCGTATATTATGCCACTACCAATAGGCTGTATGAAAATTTTAGCGGCACTACTTTTGGCGGAAACACATTTAAGAAAAATCCTAATTCAATCAGCACTTTTAACTACACATTTAAAATTCCGTTGAATCCTAAATCAGCGGCTACAAAAACAGCCACTCCATTGGGCGCAATAGGTATTTCAATAAATGGAGTTCCGTTTTACAATCAATATGCCGGACCCAATCAACCCCTCACCAATGAGGTAACTAGTTTTGACCAATACTATGGACACCCACAACAGGCTGGTGCCTATCATTACCATGTAGAGCCGCTCTATCTCACGCAAGTGAAAGCATCCAAGTCTGCTTTGTTAGGTTTTCTGTTAGATGGATTTCCTGTGTATGGTCCGCAGGAAAATGGAGTTGATGTTTTAGAAAACTCTTTAGACGCCTATCACGGACATACTACCGCCACAGCAGATTACCCAAGTGGCATCTATCATTATCATGTAACAAACAAAGATCCTTATATCAATGGAAGCGGTTACTATGGCACACCGGGCACTGTTTCGCAATAGCATTATTCTATTGATAGTAAGTATTGGATTTTTTGGATGCAATAAAAGCTCGCCAGAAAATCCAGCCACTCATTTCGATGTCTTACTGAATAAAAACGAGCAGCGGATTACTATAGAGAATGGGTTAACGATGATAAATCAAAAGCCATTTAGTGGAAGGCTGTTTTCTCTTTTTGATATTTCAAAAGATACCGCAGAGTTTACCAGCTACCTCAATGGCAAAGAACACGGTGAGTGGAGAAAATTCTATCCATCAGAAAAAATAAGAGAGAAGCGCTTTTTCGATAATGGACAAAAGAAAGGGGAATACATGGCATGGTGGGAAAATGGAAACAAACAATTACACTATTTTTTTGAGGCCGATGAATACGAAGGCACTTGTAAGGAATGGAATGTTGAGGGTAAGCTGGTGAAGGTAATGTATTACAAAAAAGGGCATGAAGATGGTCACCAGCAATGGTGGTACGACAATGGCAAAGTGAAAGCCAATTACATTATAAAAAATGGAAGGAGATATGGATTGCTAGGCACAAAAAATTGTATCAATGTATCGGATAGTGTTTTTAGTAAGTAGCATTCTACTTTCTTTTTTCTTCCTCAGTTCCTGTTCTGGTAAAAAGGGAAAGAACGCCCTGCCTTATTATAACACACCTGAGTTTACACCCGAGTTTATAGATTCCCATGCTGAGGCCACTCAAAAAATAACTCATACCATCGCTTCATTTTCATTTACGAATCAGCACAACAAAACTATAACCGAAAAAGACATTGAGGGAAAAATACACGTTGCCAATTTCATTTTCACCAGTTGCGGAAGTATTTGCCCAGTAATGACCCAGCACATGAAACTGGTTCAAGAGAAATTTGGTAACAATCCTAGTATCGTGGTTCTATCCTATAGCGTAACACCTTGGATTGATGACGTAACGCGCTTGAATAAATATTCAGACGATAACGAAATCACCTCACCAAACTGGCATTTACTCACAGGCAAGAAGTCAGAAATATATACGCTTGCTCGCCAATCTTATTTTGCGGAAGAAGATTTAGGCTTTACAAAAGACAGCACAGAATTTTTACACACGGAACATGCCTTGCTTATAGATCAATCAAAAAGAATTCGCGGCATCTACAATGGCACTTTACAATTGGAGATTGAACAAATGATGAGGGATATTGAAGGATTAATCAAAGAAGAAAGCGACCGTTAGTCCACGTAACTGATTTAAAAAGAGTGCATTCCTTTTGACTTTGAAAACCCAGAAATCAAAAATTTAAAGAAAAGTCTTATCTTCGTATTTGTAAAAAGATTGTATGGTTGCGCCTGTTATAAATTACGTTTCCGCAGAAGACTATTTGAAGGTAGAGCGTGCCGCTACTGAAAAGCACGAATTACATGAAGGGCAAATCGTGACTATGTCAGGGGCGCTAATGCCCCATAATCATATTGTTAGCAATCTCTTTTCTCTCATAGGGCCGTTTTTGAAGGGGAAGAAATGCAAAGTGTTCACGAGCGACCTGCGTGTGAGCATCCCAACGGCAAATTCATTTACTTATCCAGACCTTAGCATCGTTTGTGGAAAGCCAGAAATGTCAGATGATGTTTTTGACACTATGACAAATCCCTCTGTACTTAGTCGCCCCTTAGAAAACCCATAGCGATACAAATAATAAGGAATATTGATGTTATTGAGTTGGTAAAATATGCAAGAAAGTGGAGCTTTATAT
>JAYWHU010000149.1:0-24191 GCA_043777495.1 Cyclobacteriaceae bacterium
GTGCACCGACGGGGTTTGGTCCCACGACTAAAATAAGAAGATATATCCGAATTTTTTCTGACGGGCTGCCTCCTCCAAAAGAATCACTAAGAACAAAAAACGGGTCGCTATGGAAGCGTTTACAAAATCCAGCATTTCATCAAAAAAGTTAAACAAAAATTCAATTCCGTATCTAATCCTTAAACATTCTTGAAAAATACGGGGTTTTCCCCGTGCAAATACGGGGTTTTCCCCGTTGCGCTGACTCAATATACAACTCACCTTTGCATCGGTTTAAGGTTATTATTAAATGAAGGTACTTGTAGTTCATCGGCAGGAAGCGATTTTGGAAAGTATCACCAAGCAATTGGCGAAATGGTATGTAAAGCCATTTAACAACGGACTGGACGGGCTTTTGGCCGCCCGCTCAGAAACCTTTGATTTGATTCTTTGTGGACGCGACCTGCCGATGGTTACTTGTATCGAACTCGTGCGCTCTGTGCGCAACTTCAGCATGAACCAACGGACGCCAGTCATTTTGCTGGCAGATGGAACCGAAACCAAAGAGCATACGCGCATTTACAATTTGCTAGATGCCAATTTGCTTACTATGGAAGAGGTAGAAGAAATGGAAAGATTAAAATTTGAATGAACCACTCACCTGCAAATAGTATTACCCAAAACGTAAGCTTTCAAATGGGCTTACTCCATTTCGCTCATCTATTGATGACAAGCGATGGCGTAATTGATGAGCGCGAAAGGTTGGCTTTGGAACAAATCATGGAAGAAGAAAATATTGCAGAGATGATCTTCCGCGATTTTCAAGACAATGTGATTCATAAAACAGAGAAACAGATTTATGAATATGGTGTAGATCTGCTGAGCCGTTGCACCGATCAAGAGAAACTATGCGCCATTGTGCATCTGTTTCGGCTTTCAGAAGCAGACGATACTATTCACGAAAAAGAAGTGCGCTTGCTTTTCTATTCCTTGAAGGGAACCTCTGTTGATTTTGAAGATGTGGAATTAACCGCCCGATTAGTGAAGGCAGGGAAGAAACCTGTTCAAGTAGCAGCAAGATAAAACGACATCGAACTACAGCTTGATCAATCCTTTGCGTATTGCTTCCAGCACCATTCCCGTTCTGCTTTGCACATTCAGCTTCCGGAAAAGTGTTTCGCGATATCCGTCAATAGCCCGCTCACTTAAATTCATCTGCTTGGCTACGTCTTTGTACGTGCAATCGGTACAAGATAATTTTAGAAACTCAATATCCCTTTCAGAAAAATTAGGATGGCTGATCTCTTCTGATCCTTCCACTAATTTTTGAGAGCTGATAGATGGATTATAATATCCAACCCGATAAACTTCACGCAATGCCTTTTCCAATTCTGTTGGATGAATATCTTTGAAGAGATAAGCGCAACAACCGGCCTTTAGCATTTGAATAATTGTTTGCTCTTTGTCATCCATAGACAATGCCACCAAATGAATTTTTGGATATGCCTTATGAAGCCACTCTGCCGTTTGAGGGCCGTCCATGATTGGCATGGATACATCGATCAACATGATATCAGGCACAGCAGGGAAGTTGGCTATCTTCTCTTGAAGGTCTCTCCCATTCATGGCATCGATCACCACTTCTACATTTTTAAAACTAGAAAGCAGCAGCCCCAATGACTTGCTAAAAAGTTGGTGGTCGTCTACCAGGCCAATGTTGATGGTAGCTGTTTCTTCAGGTTGCATTGTGGTTGGGTAATTGAATTGATACTGTTGTTCCTTCACTGTTTGAATTCCATGTGGCTACTCCTCCCATTAGCTGGGCGCGATGGCGAATGTTGGTAACGCCCACGCCTTGAATGGCCATGTTGTTCACATCAAAGCCTATTCCATTGTCAGTGATAGAAACTTCTAAGTTATTATCTTTTTGCTCGGCTACAATAGAAACCATGGAAGCTTTCGCGTGTTTGATGGAGTTTTGCAAAGCCTCTTGCACAATCCTGAAGAGCATGATCTGTCGATCAACCGGCATATCAATAGAAGCTGGGTGCTGAAGTGTGATGGATAATTCTTTTGAGGCAGTTATTCGATTTGATTCGGCTTGTAGGTTCTCTATCAAACTAAATTTCTCCAACCACTTTGTATTGAGTGCTTTGCTCATGGCGCGCAATTCGTGGATGGCTTGGGAGATGGCCTCATCGGCCAATTGCAATTTAGGCGCTGGATCATCCTCTCTACCAGCCATAGCCATCAAAATTTTAGAGCTGGTGAGTAACTGCCCAATGTTGTCATGAAGATCAATACCCAATTGGTTCAGGGTTTCTTCCTGGGCTTCCATACGGGTTTTCAATAGCTCCCGTTGAAACTGATTACTCAGCTCTTTCTTTTCTAGGATGTACTTTAACTGCCTTTTTTGGTATATCAAAAACAGCACAACAATACCAACCCCAACTAAGAGGAAAAAGAAGGTTGCGACTACAACGATTGTGATTTCCTGCGAAAGGATATCCATAAAATACCTGCTGAGATTATTAGAGAGCTTAAAAATAAGAGAACATTATGAACTCTCCATAATTGGCTAATGTATACTCTGTTCTCGTAAGAATAAAGATCAGACGCTAATAATTTTTGTGAAATGTAGCCGTAAGTTAAGAATATGAAAAAAGACCCCAGATAGTAAACCAACTGCGATGAGACGAACCAGAAATCAAGATTCCAAGAAAGAGGCTCTTCAGTGACATTGGTTAATATTTGGTGCATATACATAAATGCCATAAGGACTATGTCGATTGATAAAATCACATAACCCGTACTATCAAAAAATTTAGGAGGAGAGAAAATATAATTACCTGTAATGTAATAACCTGATTGAATGATGCAAAATGCTATCACTAGTTTTTTCTTCCATGATAAATAAAGGGTGTAATAAAAATAAGTGCCAATGCAAATTGCAGATAGCAAACCTAGTAAGCTGTATATCTCAATGTTTGGATTTGAATATGCGGCTTTTACCATCAGCAAGGTGGCGAGAAAATAGTAAACCATAAGCGCTCTCCACTTTGCTTTCTTATTCTTCCAAGAGTGGTAAAGGAAAAATAAAAAGCACAGCCCAAATGAGAATGGCTCCAATAGATCTCTAAGAAAATAGCTTAAATTCATTACATTTAATGTTGATCTATTGCCAATCTAATTATTCATAGTAAAAGTTTTAAAAATTGGTCTTAAAACCTTTAATGAATTATAGATTTTATGTCATATCTTAAATTGACTGTGCTAAATAGAGTGTTTAATTTCCTACTCCTGGAGGTTTGGGGTCGCCATATACACCCCCTCCGCCTTTTGTACTTTTGGTTTTGGTGGCCTCTGTGTCTGCCTTGATACGCAAAGCTCCTACTTTTTTGCCCTTGTCAGTTGTTACGACCTCTACCCACACAGTGAATAAAACTTTTTTTGGTTTGCTTGAAAGCAATCTTTCAAGGTCTTCCGCACGGAATTCAAATTCCAGTGCGGGATTTGATGCTGATTGTTTTGCCATACTATATGTTTTTTAAGGGTTAAAAAAATTATTTAACTAAGACAGCGCAAATGTGACTATCCTTTTTGAAAAATGAAACGGGGAAAACCCCGTATTTTCTCGGGGAAAACCCCGTATTTTTTACGGGGAAAATCCCGCTTAAATACGGGGAAAACCCCGTTGACTTTCTCAGTAGATAACTGCAAGTTTGATCCCTGAATCAGCAGCCAGCTGCCAAACAAAATGTAAACACTATAATATATGTCGCGCCAAAATGTAATTGACACAGCAAAGGCCGAAAACGGCACAAAAGAAAACCCGCCCACCTCTAACAAAACCAAGTATGGCGAGTGGTATGGCATGAACGGTGTGCCTTGGTGCGCCATTTTTGTCAGTTGGGTGTTTGATAAAGCTGGGTATGCGCTAGGAAGAATCGACTCACCCAAAGGATATCACTATTGCCCCTCTGCTTTTAATTTTTGGAAGAGCAAAAACCAACTGACTTCCTCTCCGAAACCTGGCGATATTGTATTGTATGATTGGAATGGCGATGGCTTGAGCGACCACACGGGCATTTTTGTACAGTGGGTGCAACAGGGCAGTACGTTTACCGCATGGGAAGGAAATACTTCTTTTGATAACCAAAGCGATGGGGGCCAAGTGATGTTGCGCACACGCCAAGTGCAAACCGTGAAAGCATTTGTGAACCCAGGCGTGTATGGCGATGGTTTTGTATCGTTATCTACCGTACTGAAAAAAGGTGATCAAGGCGCAGAAGTAACGCACATTCAAAAATGGCTCTATGATTTAAAATATGTAATCACAGTAGATGGAGACTTTGGTGCAGCCACCGAAAAAGTAATCAAACAATTTCAAAAAGAGCACGGGCTTGACATCTCCGGTGTAGTGAATGAAATAGTGAGGGGCGCGATAGAGGCCGAAGTAAACAAACCAAAAATTGCCGATCATAAAACCGTAACGGGGTCTTACATTAGAAAAGGAGATGTGGGCGCGGCAGTAGTAGTCTTACAAAACGCGCTCAATAAAAAAGGCGCACGGCCTGCACTTGATCCCGATGGTGTATTTGGCAGCACCACCTTCATCTCCCTCAAGGCATTTCAAAAGAAAAACAAACTCAGCACTGATGGCGTAGCCGGACCCGAAACGTGGAAGGCACTAGGTGTAAAAGTATTTTAGAAAAATTTATAAAAATAGATAACTGATGTTACACAAGACTAAAGGCTTGTCAGTTTGAGGCTCTCGAAAACTGACTACGCTATTTTAAAAGTTTGTGTAGCATCCGTTAGAAAACAAAAAACCAACTAAAAAAACAAACCATGGCAAAGAAAAGAAGAAAACAAAAACGCATTTTCAATTGCGACCCCTCTCGCAATACACAAAATGATTGGCAGTACCAACATGCCGTAGCCGCACGTGCACCCAAGGCTGCTACCATTCCTACATCCAAAGATTTGAGAGCAAGCTGGTGGAAAATTGGAGATCAAGGTTCTACCGGATCATGCGTGGGCTGGGCCTCTGCCGATAGTATGTTGCGTTGGCATTTTATAAAAGCAGGCCGATTGAAAAAAGATCAATCCTTATCGGTTCGGTTTCAGTGGATGGCTTCCAAAGAAACCGATACGCTTGTTACCTGGGCCACCACATTCATTGATGACTCTGGCACTAATTTAAAATCTGTGCTAGACATAGCCAGAAAATATGGAGCGGTAGAAGAATCGTTGTTGCCCTTCAATGGAGGATTATCACCGCTGAGTGAAGAAGTGTTTTATGGCAAAGCAGCAGCACTCAAAATTTCCAGTTACTATAATCTTATTCGCGGAAACAAGCTGACCAATTTCCGAAACTGGATCGCCAACAACGGCCCCGTCATGGTTCGGCTAGATTGTGATCGCACATGGGATAGAATAGGCCGCGATGGCATATTAGAAAAGTACATTGCCTCCACCGCCAATGGCGGTCATGCAGTAGCATTGGTAGGCTACACCAAAGATTATTTCATTGTGCGCAACAGTTGGGGAACCAGTTGGGGCGACAAAGGCTATGCGTATGCCTCCAATGAATATGTGCAAGCAGCATTTACCGAAGGGTATGGAGTGATGCTTTAGAGAGAAGTCAGTCTTCGACAGGCTCACACTGACAGGGCTTCGATCAACCTTGCGAGCTTATTGAAACTGTCACCCTGAGCCTGTCGAAGGGTGAGTTGTTTGAAGGGTGATGAAGTAAAGAAATACCAGTAAAGAATAAGTAATCTCAGTTCTACCTAACATCAAATCTTAAATCCCAAATCTCACATCTCAAATCCCAAATCTAAAATCCTAAATCTTAAATCTTAACCCCCCATGCCTTCCCCCAAAAAAAACCTCGGCATTCCAGAAAAAAATAAAGTCATCATCAGCTTAGACGGTGGCGGTATGCGCGGCATCCTCACGCTACAACTTTTGAAGAAACTAGAAGAAGTAGCCGGTGCACCATGCCACCAGTGGTGCGATTTAGTAGCAGGCACATCCACGGGCGGCATCATTGCCGGGCTTATTTTAAAACGCAAGAGCGCCAAAGAGATCGAAGACTTATACATGCAACTGGTCTCACAAGTTTTTACCAATCGCAATTTTCTTTCCGATCGATTTTTAAATCCACCCAAGTTTGATAAAGAGAATTACCGCACTCTTTTAAATCAAGTTATAGGCGATGTCACACTCGCACAAGCCTGTGCCGATCAGCGCGCCATAGATTTACTCATCACCTCCAAAGACATGGCGGCTGGTGAAGAAACTTTTTTCACTTGCTTCCGCAAAGGCGCAACATTTATCGGCACCTACAAAGATGTATTGCTCCGTGCCGTGATGGAAGCCACCATGTCGGCACCCACGTACTTCGTTCCGTTTGAGCGCTTCATCGATGGCGGCACCACCACCTTCAACAATCCCGCGGGGGCGGCAGTATTGGAGGCACTTTGCTATAGCGGCAAAGAAACTTATAAAGCAAACGCCTTAACCGTTTTTAGTTTTGGCACAGGCACTTCACTGCGCTTTATCAAACCCGAAGATACGCGAGACCCCAAAGGCCTCGATCTTAAATTTTGGTTGAACTATGTGATGGACGAAACCGGCAAAGATGCCAGCGACATGCAAATGGATATGCTGCGAAGTAGTTTAATGCCCGGTTTGGATTTTCGCAGATACCAAATTTCATTGGACGAAACTTCGCTGAGCAAAATTCCCAACAAAGATATTTCCACTATCTATCACACACAGGCCAACCGCCTTCGCGAACTGAGCAACCATGAACTTAGCAGCATAGACATGGCCGATGTTTCTAAATTTTCTTTGATGCAAGTAATCGGCCAAGCCATGGCAGAGTACGTTTGCCCGATAGACAAAAACGGTAAGCCCACAGCGGGCAATTGGTTCAAAGAAGATTTAGTATTCCCCGGCAGCACACGCGATCAACTCGTCACCGCCTTTGGCGCCACAAAAGAGATCGCGAAAAACCTGAGCTCAAAAGCGTGGTTGAATAAGCAGCCGACTGACTAAACGGTTGACAGTTGACAATAATTCAATTGACAATAACGTGAGCTTTGTCAATTGCCTGTTTGTCAATTGTCAACTTGTATCAAGAATAAAGTATCTTACAACATGATCCTCCTCCCCGACCTCATCCACTCGCGCACCGCCTCACTGCCCAAGCCCAGCGACTACCTCTGGCGCTACTTCGACATACATAAATTTTTAAACCTCCTGCAAACCAACACCATCCGCTTCACCCGCATGGATCAGTTCGAAGACCCGCAAGAAGGCATACCCCTCAGCGCGTTTGTGGCCCATGCCGAAAAACTAAATTTGAATTTGATAGAAAGCAAAACTATAGGCGAGCTGATCTTAGATGCCAAGCAGTTCAAAAAAATTCCAGCACTGCTACAAAAAAAGCTCAACGCCATCAACGCCATACAAAAAACATCCTTCCTCACCTGCTGGTTTGCCGAGCAGCGCGAGTCTGTGGCCATGTGGAATTTATACTCCAATGCCGATGGTGTGGCCGTGAAAATCCGGTTCAGCAAATTGAGCAAGCAACTGAAAATAGAAAAAGACGCCAACATCTCTGCCTACTATGCGGGCCGCATGGTCTATCAAGATTTTTCTACCCTCTACAAAAAAACTGCCGATAGCAAAGTGGGCAAAGTAGCCCTGCGCAAAGACACGAGCTTCACCCACGAGAGCGAGTTCCGCTTTGTGGTGCGCACCAAAGACCATCACCAAGATAGTGCGGGCATCAACTCACTGCCGCTAGACCTCACCCGCGTGGGCATGAAAGTAATCTGCCACCCGCGCATGGCCGCATGGAAAAAGAAGAACGTGCAAAATCTTTTGGCAGACGTAGGGTTAGCGAATGTGATGCAAGAGTCAAGTATAAGGTTGAGAGGGTGATAGAAAACCAAAGTAAGTCAGTCTTCGACAAGCTCAGACTGACAGGGCTTCGGTCAACCGTGCGAGTCTAAAGAAACTGTCACCCTGAGCCTGTCGAAGGGTGAGCCTGTCGAAGGGTGATGACTATAAAAAAAAGACCAGTGAGAGTAAGTCTTCGACAAGCTCAGACTGACAGTGCATTGATTAACCATACGAGTCTACTGAAACTGTCACCCTGAGCTTGTCGAAGGGTGAGCCTGTTGAAGGGTGATGACCACAAAAAAAAAGACCAGTGAGGAGTAAGTCTTCGACAAGCTCAGACTGACAAGGCTTCGATCAACCGTGCGAGTTTTATTGAAACCTGTCACCCTGAGCTTGTCGAAGGGTGAGCTTGTCGAAGGGTGATCTTGTCGAAGGGTGAGCCTGTCGAGGGATTCGTCCACTACTTTTTGTTTATCAATCGTGTTTTAGTAATTTTCATTATGGCGCGAGATCACAACTACTTTGTTTACATAGTCGAATGCTCTGATGGCCTCTACTATACCGGTGTAACCAACGACCTTGATAGACGACTAGAAGAACATAATGAAGGAATCCATCCTAAAGCATTCACATTTAAGCGAAGGCCGGTGATTCTTAGATACTGGTTGCGCTTCACTGACATCAATCAAGCTATCGATTGGGAAAAACAATTGAAGGGCTGGGGCAGAAAAAAGAAAGAAGCATTGTTCAAAGAAGACTGGGAAGAAATTAAAAAATTGGCGAGGAGCAAGTCTTCAAATGTTCAGTCTTCGAATGCTCAGTCTTCGACAAGCTCAGACTGACAGGGCTTCGATCAACCGTTCGAGTCTAATGAAACTGTCACCTTGAGCTTGTCGAAGGGTGAGCCTGTAAAAGGGTGATGACTATAAAAAAATAAAAAGACCAGTGAGGAGTCAGTCTTCGACAAGCTCAGACTGACAGTGCTTCGATTAACCATACGAGTCTAATGAAACTGTCACCCGGAGCTTGTCGAAGGGTGAGCCTGTCGAAGGGTGATTTCCTACTGCATGAACCATCAAAAAATCCTAACTTAGCAACTTTAGTAGCTTCAGGTAAATTTTTAATGGAGTACCTCAATCCCGAAATAAGAAGAGTGAGCCTGATCAAAAAATTGATATTGGTAATATTTATTGTTGCCATCCTCTACTTAATACTTTTTCTTTTCTTTGACTTCAGTGGGGTATCCATTAAACTGCTTTTTCTCTTTTTAGCAATGCCCGTTCTATTGTATGCGTTAATGCGTTTGAAAAAAATGGAATGGGTTAAGGGGTTCGGGCTTCTTGGTTTTAACATCTGCACGTTTCTGGTTGCATCTAGTGAAAGCCCAACCACGGGAGTCTACTTGCATTTTGTTTCATCCAGTGCGGCAGCCATTGCCCTTTATCGGTATGATCAACGATGGAAGAGTTTTTTCTTTATGAGCCTTTCTATTGTATTGCTAGTTTTGGTAAACACCCTGTCTTTTGATATCCTCCCCTTTCGGGAACACACGAAGTTTGAAGCCAATTTATTTTTTTTGATCCATACAACGGCAGCCACATTTGTATCTGCTTACTCTATGTACATGATTTTATCTATGAACCATGATGCAGAAAAATATCTCCGCCACAAACAAATAACTATTGAGAAGCAAAACGAAGAACTTAAAAAGACCAATGAAGAATTGGATCGATTTGTATATAGTGCTTCGCATGATTTACGCGCACCTTTAAGCAACATCAAAGGACTTGCTAACCTGATGATGATTGACACTGAGACACCGAAGGGAGAGTTTATAAAAAGAATCGAAAGCTCGGCTAACCAGATGGAGAAGTTTATTCGAGATATTGAGCATTACTCTCGCAATTCGCGGATTGAATTAAACATAGAGTCTCTTGATCTTCATAGTTTAGTAAATGACATTGTGAAATCCTTATCTCATTTCGACAATGCCTTGAACGTATCAATAGAAAATGAAGTGCCCAGTGGGTCTACCATTCGCACAGATAATTATCGGCTACGCGTTATCTTAAATAACCTTATCACCAACGCAATAAAATACGCTGATCTATCTAAAGAAAAGCCGTATGTAAAAATTAACCTAGCCAATGAAAACGGATACCATCTAATTAAAATAATAGACAATGGAATTGGCATTATGGAAGAACACCAACAAAAAGTTTTCGATATGTTTTACAGAGCTTCCGCCATATCAAATGGTTCTGGCCTAGGTTTATATATTGTGAAAGAGTCTGTAGATAAAATGAAGGGCCAAGTCAGCGTTCAATCTGAATATGGAAAAGGGTCTGTCTTTTCTTTGAGAATACAGATGAACGGTAATGTAGAGAAAGCAGTAAACTAACTGATTGTTGAGAAAATTGCCAAGGTTTTAAGTTTTCTTTAATGAAAAAATGAAAAGAGCAACATAGTAATTGATTCTTGTGTCTTACATTGAAACATCACCCATGAGACCAATACCAACAGTTCTGCTTTCCATTATAGTCCTGTTGAATTTTTATTCGTGCCGTACTGACAAAGTAACGCCCAATGAGGAGGGTGGCGATTTAACTGTAACAGCAAACAGGACAATTGTAACTTCTATGGCGGTTGGTAACCTGACTGTAAAAGAAAATGCCATCTTGACCATTGACTATACTTCCACACCTGACAATACTTTTGTAATAAAAGGAAATGTATTGTTAGAGGATGCAGGGCAGTTGATCGTTCGGGGCAATAAAAGTTTGATGAATGATGGGTTCATCATTGCAAATGAATTTAGCTCACAATACACAATTAAAACTACAGACAACAGCGTCATCAAGCTTGAAAACATTGGCATGCGTACGCAAATTGGCACGGTAGCAGAAAAGGGAAACATTTACATGTCATACGATGCACTTGATAATTCTTCGATGATCGTAGATGGCGCAAAATTAGATAACGAGTCGAGCTGGCTGCTCGGAAATTTTAAAAACAAATCGAAGTTAGAGATAAGCAACGCTGTCTATATCCCCACAGAAATCTACTTAAACGATTCTTGCTCTGTTTCTATAAATGGCACAGAAACAAAAACGGGTTTATGGATGTCACTCACTTCAGGCCCGCATAATATACAATTACCCAATGTCAGTACTAGTTCGTGGTCGTGGAGTGCAGGTGCCAATCTTGGTTCAGGTGTTCACTGGTCTTTGTCTGTATCTAATTCTACTACAGGGTTAGGTGTTCAATTATTTCCCAATGCTACCGCCAATATAACTGGGCATGGTGTAGCTCCTGGAGAATTAACCATTGGCTATTTCGTTTCAAACAACAATGAAATACTTGACAATCTCCATGTTGGATTACAAGATGGAATAATTGTCCCCAATCGGCTTACCCTCAACAACGTGAACCTCGGGCCAATCGCCTGGCAGATTTATTCATTAACATCGGCATCATTGACAATCAATAACTCGACCATTAATGAGATTGGTATTGTTGGAGATGGTACAGTGACTATTAACAATAGCCAACTTCAATTGGCCGTGTTAGCTTGTTATGGGCAGAACAGTTCGTTGAATGTAAATAAGTGTGATGTTTGGAACCAATCCATTGAAACGAATAGCAACGGAAAAATCACACTGACAGATTGTAATGTTTATGGTTCTCAATTTATAACCAGAAGTGCTCAGTCAAAAGTTACAATAAGTGGTGGCAGTTTTCATGACAATCCTCCCATTGATCGAAATAAAACAATGGTTGATATTGTCACGGGATATCCAAACTATAATCCCTTTAGCGCACCTGGGCCGCCTAAGAAATCAGGAGCGGGTGTGATCACTTGCGTGGGAGTATCAAATTGTAATTGGTAGCTTAGTCAGGCAACTAACTTTAACAGGCTCAGTCTTCGGCAAGCTCTGACTTACAGGGGCTTCGGTCAACCTTGCGCCTGTAAAACGTACCAACTTAACAATGATAGTTGCTTTTAAAAGTGGCAATTTGAAAACTAAAAGTATCTTTGACCATCAACAAACTATGAAACTACTTTCCATTTTATTCCTGGCAGCCACGCTAAGTGCGCAAGCCCAAGTAGAAGAATTGAAGCTCAGTGAAATACTGAAATTATTGCCAGACAAAATAGAAGGCTTTCATGCATTTGAAGAACCTAAGAGCGAGCGGATGAAGATAGGTACGATTACCTACACGCTCTGCGAAAAGAAATTCAAGTCGCATGAAAAATCAATCCAACTATTGTTATTTGATTTCTTGCATGCAGATATTATGTACAAGCAAGCCGTTAGCAAGTGGGCTGAAACAAAACCTATTGAAACAGAATCGACCGTGATGCACACCATTGAGAAAGATAACTGCACGGGTTTGGAATCTTACCAGAAGCACACAGAAGAATCGCAAATCTCATTGGGCATTGGTGGTAGGTACCTGCTCAATATTACAGGCCATCATGTCGACTTGGCCACGCTCCGCGCTGCTTTAGATCTAATTGTGTTGCAGAAGTTTCCTAAGTAGATCTTTCCTATCGGCTTGTGCTGTAAAAGAAATTGTTAGTGCGCTAGAAAAGTGAAAATTTAGTACTCGATTTACGGTTGGGGGCTACCAATCTTTTTTCATTTACAGTTGCTCCAGAGGCCACAGAAGAAAATCCTTTTTCATTTATAAAATATTTTTTCTCCCCACTGCTGGCCTCCATAGCATCAATCTCTTTATCTTGATGAAGGGCTGCTACCTGTTTTTCAACAAGAGCGCGATCTAGTTTTAGTGCTATTGCTATTTCTGAAATGGTGAAGGCAGAGCTTTCGCTATCGGTTATTTTCATATCTGTAATCCCCCACCTGTTCCAGAGGAATTCCAGAATTTGATATCTACCCTTTTGTGCCTTTGTAAATGCTTTCCCCATCTCTGAAATTTTTAGGAAATGTAGAGGTCTGACCTGATCTTTTCTACGGGAAAAACCCCGTATTTTCAGGGTATTTTCCCCGTTCAAAAACGGGGAAAACCCCGTTGCAGAATTGAAAAAAATAATTTTGAACAAGAGCTTCTTTAATATGCTATCTTCGTTTCGAAACAAAAAGCTATGGAAAAGAAATGTTTGGTTTTTATGCCTTTGGGCGATCCTAGTGGATACCCTGCTGGTCACTTCGCAAGAATATTTGACTACATCATTGCGCCTGCTTGCAAGTTGGCAGACCTTAGTCCTATTCGGGTTGATGAACAACCGGTGACATTAAAAAGCGCTATCGACATCGACATGGTATTGTGTGACCTGAGTGCAAGTAGCTCAGATGTTCTATATGGCTTTGCAGTGCGGCAAGGGCTTCAACTACCTGTAACCTTAATGAAAGACCAGAAAACTTCGGTTGATTTTTCCGTACGGGAATTTACTATCGCGGAATATGACGATTCACTTAGGATAGACATGGTGCAAAAGGCCATTGAGGTGTTGAGCGAAGCATTGAAAACCGCTTATGCCAATAGAGTAGAGGATTCATTGGTGAGAAGATTGAACATAGGATCAGGCTCTGGCCATACAACTACTTTCGGCAATTCCTTTGTTTCATATTCAATGGAAACAGAAAAAGCAGCAGAGCCAGAAATTGTTTCCGCTCCATTTGTTCCGCTTCCCGATTTTGTTGGTGATCCTATTACTGACAAGGATATTGAAAAACTAAAGACGGGCGATGTCCTTTATCATACCACATACGGCAAGGGGGCGATTGTTTCTATCAAACCAATGAAAATGGCAAACATTCAATTTGACACTGGGGTAAAGTTATTAGTGCTGGGCACGTCTGGGATTTTTAGAAAGGTAATAGGATAAACAGAAATTGATAAAGAACATGTCTGCCTTCTAGTTCTCCGAATCCTTGGCAAATAAAAAAAAAGTGGTGCTTTTCCCCTCCAACATAGGTAAGTTCCTTGTCTACGCATAAATAAATAGGCATTGTTTTTTTTGCTTACTATGGAATTCTCCAAACTTGTGCATCTTTAGCAAGTGACTTTTGATGGTACTGCTATTATAAGGAGTATTCCATGAAGGGCACAACCTCTCTGTTTAGCAGAAAGGCAATGCCCTGTAAAAATTAAGCTTATGAAAAATATTATTTTAATTCTATCCCTTACGTTCGCTTTTCAATCTGCCTGTACACAACAAAAACCAGTTAAAATGACCCCATACAATTACCAAAAGGCCTGGCAAGAGGCCAAAGAATTTGAAAATAAAGGATTGCCCGAATCGGCTTTAAAAGTGGTGAATGCTATTTATGAGCAAGCAAAAAAAGAACAAAACGCGGCTCAGCTAGTAAAGGCGGTCGTTCACCAGCTCAAGTTTACAGATTACAAAGAAGAGAATGCATTCGTTAAAAATCTAAATAGGCTTCGCGAAGAAGCTCAGGCAGCAACCTATCCTACCAAACCAGTTCTTCATTCTATGTTAGCTGAAATGTACTGGCAATATTATCAAAACAACCGTCATCGCTTTACTGAGCGCACGGAATTGACCAATGTGCAACAAGATGATATCGAAACCTGGAGCTTGAATAAAATCATTGAAGAAACCTTTCAACAATACAAACTTTCATTAGAAGAATCAGATCGCTCGAAGGCAACTCCCATAGACTTATATGAAGAAGTTCTTCATCCGGCAAACAAATTGGGACGAAGCTATCGCGCTACCCTATATGATTTTCTGGCACATCGGGCGCTTGATTTTTCTTCGGGAGAAGAAGCCTCGATTACACGCCCCGTCTACGCCTTTGTTCTCGACAAAGAAGAATATCTATCAGATGCTATCGAGTTTCTAAAAATTCCGATCACAACAAAGGATACTTTTTCAATGAAGTTTTATGCTATTCGCTTGTTGCAAGATTTAATTCAGTTTCACTTCAATGATAAAGATCCTGAGGCATTGGTGGATGTGGATATTAAAAGGATTTCGTTTGTCAAACAGAATATGATTCTGGCCAACAAAGAAGAAGCTTACCGAAAGGCGTTGGAACAACTCGAAAAGAAGTTTATCACTCATCCTATTTCTGCGCGGGTCACGTATCTCATCGCGCAGACTTATCTGGAGAAAGCAAATCTCTATAAGCCGTTGCAATCGGATGATCACAAATGGGATTATAAAAAAGCTTTTGAGATTGCCGAAACAAGCAAGAAGCGATTTAAGGATTCTGATGGCGCCATTCAATGCGAAAATCTGCAAGCAGATATCCTTACTAAATCCATCAGTGCCACTATTGAAGAAAACAATATTACTGGGGAAGTTTTTCGCAACTTCGTACAGTACAAAAACTTCACTGACTTGCATTATCGCGTCATCAAAACCAATCGCGAGGAGATACGCACGCAACGAAAAAAATGGGAGAAGAACTATGAGGTAGACAGGGAACAGAAATTCATAGAATATTTTGTAACTAAAGTGCCTGTGAAGTCTGGCAAGTTTAATCTTCCTGATGATCACGACTATCAGCAACACAGCATCGAAGTAAAGCTCGATGCTTTGCCAGAAGGGGAGTACATGGTCTTATTTAGTAATCGGCCAGATTTTGTCACCGCAACCAACGGATTGGCTTACGCTTTTACGCGCATTACCAACATCAGTCACATCCATCGCACACTGAAAGATGGAAGTAGTGAGTTTTATATGCTGCACCGCCAAAGTGGAGAACCATTAGCGAATGTAATCGCAGACGCCTTTGCCAATCAATACAATTACAAGAAGCAGATTTATGAACTAACTAAAATTGGATCGTTCAAATCGGATGCGAAAGGATATTTCAACATACCTTATGTTAAAGATGACAACCGCAGAAACTTCTCTGTTGACTTCCGTCTTGGTGAAGACCGGTTTAGTACGGAACCAATCGATCGACATGAATATTATGGAGGCACAATCAGTCAATACAAAGGGAATGAACCTCAAAAACATATTCAAACTTTCTTTTTCTTAGACAGGGCAATTTATCGTCCTGGGCAGACTATTTACTTCAAAGGATTGGTGGTTGATACCGATGGCAAGACCTCTACCATTAAAACTAAGTTTAGTACTAGCATTACACTCTTTGATGTAAACAACGAAGAACGTGGTGAGGTAGCTGTTACTACCAATGAATATGGCACATTCAGCGGAACCTTCACGGCTCCATCAACTGGCCTTACGGGTCAAATGAGTATTAAGGAAGATTATAGTAACGGTCCGGCTTACTTTTCAGTAGAAGAATACAAGCGTCCAAAATTTGAAGTTGGCTTTGAGCCTGTAAAAGGTACGTTCCGCTTGGATGATATGATTGCTGCGGAAGGATTTGCTCGTGCGTATTCTGGAGCGAACATTGATGGGGCCAGCGTAAGTTATCGTGTGGTGAGAGCGGCACGTTTTCCATACTGGTGGTGGTGCCGTTGGGGGTATTATCCGTCTGCACCCGAAATGGAAATTACTAATGGAGTTACCCAGACTGATGCACAAGGCAAATTTAAAATTGGCTTTCAGGCAATTCCCGATAAGAGTGTGGATCGTTCTTCTGATCCAACTTTCGATTATACCATCTATGCTGATGTAACCGACATCAATGGGGAAACACATAGCAATACCACAGTAGTTTCAGTAGGCTACAAAGCATTGCAGGTGAATGTCTCCATTGCCAACATTAATAAAGACCAGCTATCATCAACGGCTAAAGAGTTTTCGATTTCAACAACCAACCTTGCAGGACAATATGAACCGGCAAAAGGAAATATAAAAATTTACGAACTGAAATCGCCAGTAAAAGCTTTTCGTGCTCGTCAATGGACACAAGCCGATCGCACACTCTATACACGCGAACAATACTATCAACTCTTTCCAGTGGATTTATATGAAGATGAAACGAACAAGTTCAAATGGGAACGTTCGAAGGAGCATTTCAATTTGAATTTTGATACAGGAGTGAAGAAGAGCTTCATATTGGATAATCTCAGTCAATGGAAAACGGGCGAATACGTATTGGAGATAAAAGCGCTAGACGCAACCGGGCAAGAGGTAAAAGAGGTAAGCTATTTCACTGTATTTGCACCGACTGATAAAATAATTCCAACACCAAGAGTTCATTATTTTCAACCTGTTAAAATGGTGGTAGAGCCTGGAGAAAAGGCCGTGCTTACAACAGGAACTTCTGATAAGAAAATACGTGTGCTGTATGAGATCGAGCACAATGGCGCATTGCTATCCAAAGAATGGATTGAACTCAGCAACGAACAACGCTTGTTTGAGATTCCCATTCGCGAAGAACACCGTGGCGATGTAGGGGTGCATTACACCTTCATCAAAAACAATCGGCTGTACAAAGAGAGCGCAACTATCTCTGTTCCCTATTCAAATAAAATGCTTGACATCTCATTTGAAAGCTTCCGCGATAAACTGCAACCGGGTCAACAAGAGCAATGGAAAATATTGATCAAAGGAAAATCGGCTGAAAAAATAGCAGCCGAAATGGTGGCCACATTGTATGATGAATCATTGGATGAATTCAGAAGCAATAGCTGGTATGCCAATTTCTTTGGATCGCAGTATTCACAATTGGGTTGGAGCAGCAACAATGGATTTAATCAAAAATCACTTTCAGCTTATACTCGATACTGGAATCCAAATCATGCACGCTCACCGCAGGGTGCTTACTTCGATACCTTCAACTGGTTTGATTACAGTTTCTATCAATATTACTATGGAAATAGACGCTATCGTGCCGGTGCAGCACGAAGTGAAATGAATAAAATGGCGAAGGACGAAATGTCATTAAGCGAAGTGGTTGTGACGGCAGCAGCGGCACCCGAAATGGATAAAGAAAGCCTTGAGGACTCAAGTTCAGCCACTCAACAAGCGGCAAAACCACAGCCTAAGCCAGAGGTAAAAGAAAACTTCTCTCAAGTAAAAGTGCGTACCAACTTTAACGAGACTGCTTTTTTCTATCCTCATCTGCAAACCAATGCGAATGGAGAAATCATTATCAATTTCACCATCCCCGAAGCATTGACACGATGGAAGATGCTAGGCTTTGCTCATACACCAGATTTAAAATCAGGTTCGATCATCAATCATTTAGTAACACAGAAAGATGTGATGGTGGTACCGAATCAGCCACGTTTTTTCCGTGAAAGTGACAAAATGATATTTCAAGTGAAGGTTAACAGTTTAGTAGATGCTGAACTGAATGGTCAAGCACAATTGGAATTCTTTGACGCCCTTACCATGAAGTCAGTAGATGATTTGATGGAGAACACAGGCAAGACAAAACCTTTTTCTTTGAAGCCGCGCCAAAGCACAAATCTGGAGTGGAGCATTGAAATCCCCGAAGGCTTGCAAGCAATTACCTATCGTGTTGTTGCCAAGGCTGGAAGTTTTTCAGATGGAGAGGAGATGACCATCCCAGTAGTTACGAATAGAATGCTCGTTACGGAAACATTGCCAATACCCATTCGCGGCAAGCAGACGAAGGAATTTAAGTTTGAAAAACTGCTCAACAACAAATCGAGTACACTTCGTCATCATCGCTTCACATTAGAGTTCACCTCAAATCCGGCATGGTATGCAATTCAGGCATTGCCTTATTTAATGGAGTATCCTTACGATTGTGTGGAGCAAACCTTTAGTAAGTTTTATGCGAATAGTATTGCCTCGCATATTGCAAATTCCAACCCGCGCATCAAACAAGTATTTGATACTTGGAAGAATATTCAGCCTGATGCTTTGCTTTCGAACCTTGAAAAAAATCAAGAATTGAAATCAGCGTTGCTGGAAGAAACACCATGGGTATTGCACGCCAAAGATGAATCACAACGCAAGCGCAATGTCGGTTTGTTATTCGATCTGAATCGAATGGCCAATGAGCAAGAGCGGGCTTTAGATAAAATAGTAAAAGCACAAAACCCTAATGGTGGGTTTAGTTGGTTCCCCGGTTTTCCAGAAGATCGATACATGACACAACACCTCATCAGCGGCATGGGGCATCTGGATGTATTGGGTGTAAAATCTGTGAGAGAGGAAGCGCGTACTTGGAATATGGTGACGAGTGCAATCGGCTATCTTGATCGACAAATAAAAAATGACTACGATCGGTTGAAGGCACAGGCTAAAAAAGGATTAATTGTGTTGGAAGAAAAACACATTGGTTACGTTGAGATTCATTATTTATATACTCGTAGCTACTTCAAAGACATCCAAGTAAGTGATGATGTAAAAGAAGCCTTTCAATATTATCTTGGTCAAGCCAAAAAATACTGGCTCGTTAAAAACCTTTATATGGAAGGAATGGTTTGCTTGGCATTGCATCGCTTTGATGATAAGACTATCACAGCTTCCATGATCAAATCGTTTAGCGAGCGAGCATTGCACTCTGAAGAGATGGGTATGCACTGGAAAAATGAGTATGGATACTACTGGTATCAAGCACCCATTGAAACACAAGCACTGATGATTGAAGTGTATGATGAAGTAGCCCACGATCCAAAATCTGTGGAAGAATTAAAAGTTTGGCTGCTCAAGCAAAAACAAACGCAAGATTGGAAAACCACAAAGGCTACAACAGAAGCCTGCTATGCACTGCTAAGAAGAGGAACGGATGTATTGGCCAATTCTAAGCTGGTAGATATAAAAGTAGGGAATGAAGTGGTTGACCCTTTGAAGCGAGAAGATACAAAAGTGGAAGCCGGCACAGGATATTTTAAAACAGCATGGCAAGCGAGCGAAATTAATTCTAACATGGGTAAAATTACTGTTTCGAAGAGCGATGAGGGTGTAGCATGGGGTGCGGCTTATTGGCAATACTTTGAACAACTCGATAAGATTACCCCAGCCGAAACGCCACTGAAACTAAAGAAGGAACTCTTCAAACAGCAAAACACAGATCGCGGGCCAGTGCTTACACCCATCACTGAAAAGTCTCCTTTACAAATTGGTGATTTGGTAAAAGTAAGGATCGAACTTCGGGTTGATCGCGAAATGGAATACGTTCACCTTAAGGACATGCGCGCGGCAGGCTTTGAGCCAGTGTCAACGCTATCTACTTATCGCTATCAAGATGGTTTGTATTATTATGAAAGCACACGCGATCTCGCTACGAACTTTTTCATCGGATACCTCTCGAAAGGAACGTATGTATTTGAATACGATTTACGCGTATCACAAAAAGGAGATTTCTCCAATGGCGTTACAAACATTCAGTGTATGTATGCACCCGAGTTTGCCAGTCACTCAGAAGGAATTAGGGTTACGGTAAAATAAATGTTAGAGAAAGGAGCTCTCTTTTATAAGCTTTCATTTTTAGGCGTCATGCACTTGTAAAAGTGTAGTGACGCCTAAATTTTTGGAGACACAGTGGTCTGTGGTGAGTATGCAATTGATAGCTTAACATTCAATGGCGGGTTCTTAAAAATACTATGGCGGTTTGCTAACCCTTCGATGGTTAGGTGACGACATCGGATTAACATCTTTAATCAATACACATATCCTATCACGGCTACCTTAAAAAAATATAAGACATTCAATAACATCCATCCAACAATTTCATAGTCTGCTCTAGGCTGTTCCACTTCTGCAAATCGTTTTGCTGTGATTTACTTAGCTCCAAATATTTATCGCAGCCCATCAGCAGCACGTCAATCTGCTCTTTGTATTTGCTTTTATACACAATGGTTTTTTCGTTATTGGTTTTGTTAAAGATCACCCACTCTTCATTTAAAATACCGCCCGGGGCATTAGCAGTTTGTTTGCCTTGGATGGCTAATTCCAACGCGCTCAGATTTGATTTCAAACTTTCATTGTCTGAGTTGTTGATGGCATCCTGTGCCGATTCATACCCGGCCAAGCTGGCAATTTGGTCGCGCAATGTAATCAATTGCTCCGCAGAAGAAACGCGTATCACACTATCCATGTTGGACACGTAATTATTTTTCTCTCGATCTTTTCTAACCATCTCGCTGGCCGCTGCCGTAGTGCCAACGTTTACCGCAGCCTTGGCGAGCGAAGTCGCAAACTCGTTAATGCTAGTGGGGTTGGGATTTAAGTAAACCTGAAAAGTTTTTCCCTGAAATTGCTCAGGCAAAAATTTCTTATCGATGACCGCGTAAGTGATTTGTTTCCCTTTGCTATTGATGTAGTTGAATCCTGCAATAGTTTCGGGCGTATGATCGGTAAGTTTTCCATCGCTGCCTTTGAAAATAATTCGTTCGGCATAGCGCTTGCCCGATGGCACTATGGTAATTTCTCCCGACTGTTTTCCTGAAGATGAAAGAATGTTTCCTTGAAAAGATTTTTTGCTTTCTTTCGCTAAATTCTTTTGCGCCACCTCCGCTTCACTTACCGTGTATCCATATCTCGCCACTTGCGCCACATCAAACTTCTCTTTGCCCGTAGCTGTTTTTATATCGATATCTTCTAGCACACCTGCTTTCTTTCTCAGTTTCAATTCGCCTTCGTAGCGGGTTCCATTTTTTAACACTACATACCCAGCGCGTGGCGTAGTGGCAAAAATTTCTTTGCCCATCACAATTCCTCGGCTCTGCCATTCGTACATACTCTCGGGGCTTTCGTTGATAGGCCCAGCAGATATTGAGGTAGTCGCATTTGGGTCCACACCTACAAGTCCATAGGATTTCAATGAACCAACAGGAAAAGTCAATTCCTTGCCATCGCCCTCATACGCTACCTCCGCTACCTGAGTGGCACTTCCTTTCAAAGAGATTTTTCCCTCCATTCTTTTGCCCGACTTCAACACTACATAGCCGGTTTGAAATTCAGTTTTCCCTTTCTTCCATTGATAAGCTCCCGCTGGCGAGTCGTTGGTTTGTGCGTGTGAAAAAACGGAGGCGATCAAACACAAGCTTGTTGCCAGTGCAATCTTTGAGAGGTAGTTCATAGGTAGTAGGTTAAAAATAAATTATTTAAAAGTAGTGTTTTGAATTTATTGTCGCCCCATTATCGAACATTTTTTATTGCGATCGAACACTCACCACGGCAAATGAACCTATTCTTTTGGTTTTTACAGTGGCTCAATGATTGCAATCCCAAGTGTTTAAAAAAATAAGTATGAAAAAAAATAGCTTCTTGTTCGTTCTCATTTTTCTTGCAACTATCCTGAATGTTGTTGCAAACCCCCTACCCGAAAAAACACTTGTTTCCGTGGTGGAGACCGACCACTACTATGAACTGCGCGCCACCTATGATGAAAGAAAAAATGAAGCACTAAAAAAAGCGATCAACAATAGCCTACAACCAGATAAACTCTTTGGGCAGTCCATCACGCAGTATGATGCCTACATTGTATTGGATGATGGCACACGTTTTCGTTTGAAATTTTCAGACTCCAAGATCGTTATCAAGTTTAGCAAAAAAGCAAACAGTGCAGCCTCTTATGAGAAAATGAAAAAGGTTTTTGCTGCAGTAAAGAAAGTTTTGAAGTAAGCTAAACGAATAGGTCAAAGTAAACTATTATTGACAATGAAAATTAGTACATTGGTCGATAATAGCCTTTACCTCTATTCCTATGAATCAACGCCCCACTTTATTCTCGACCAAGTTATTTGGCCTTTTGCAAAAAGCCGAAATTGTTTTATGGCTCGGCTTTATCCTAGGCTTGCTACTTTATTATGGGAGTTATCCTTCACGAAGTATTTTGATTATTTCGCTTTCTGGGCTGGCAATAGTGTTTTTTCTTGGAGCTTATCAGCCATCCAACATCCAGAGAAAAGAAGATGAAAAATTAGGCTTCTCTGATCTGATTTATACGACCATTGCACCAAAGGCATTGGGCATCAGCTTGGCTGTAGCTTGCATTGGTATCCTTTTTTACTTTATCAATTCAAACCCCATGGGCGCCAAACAGATGTTGACTTTAGGAGGATTTAGTACAGCAATTGCCTCTGCTATTATATTGATAGGCGTTGCTACAAATGCAAAGAACATTAAAGAAATTATCCCCAACTTATATAGAGCCTTGCCATTGATGGGAGCTTGCTTTTACTTGTTAAGCATTTTGTGATTCTTGAGTTGAGGCAACTCATATTGTCGTGACAAGGATTGAATTAAAATAACTATCAGTCGCTCCACAAATAAAAAAATTATATTGCGCCCAATGTTTGCCCAAGCACGCGCGCCCGAATCATTAATGCCTACAGACCTTGACACCTACTTGGAACAAGGCTGGTATAGAATGGGGCAAAGTATTTTCACTACCAACTTCATTCATTTTAAAAGTGGAATGTACAGCACGGTGTGGCTACGTGTATTGCTGGATGAATTTTTTGAGGATAGCACACAGAGGAAATTATTCAAACAGAATGCTCGTTTTCAAATTGCCATCAGGCCAGCCCTACTTACCGAAGAGAAAGAAGAATTGTATTCGCGCTACAAACAATCAATTCTGTTCAATCCTTCCGATTCATTGGAGAGTCTTTTATTTAGTGCAACGAGCGCAAACTCTATTTACTATACCTACGAGGTAACAGTACGCGATGGTGATCGGCTCATTGCTGTTGGTTTTTTTGATCTAGGGGAAACAAGTGCAGCAGGGATTTCTTCCGTGTATGATCCTGCATACAAAAAATATAGTTTGGGTAAATATCTGATCTATTTGAAAATGCAGTATTGCAAAAACCAGAAACTTCGTTACTTCTATCCGGGCTATTTTGTGCCAGGCTATTCTTTCTTCGATTATAAATTGACCATAGCGCGACCTGCCCTTCAGTTCTTACAACTAAGATCACAACAGTGGTTGCCTATCGAAAAATTTTCTCCTGAGAGCATTCCATATCAAGTGATGCACGATAAACTGGTCATTGCTCAAAAATTATTAGCCCAACAACAAAGCGAGAGTCGAGTAGTAAAATATGAATTTTTTGATGCGAACTTGATCCCTGACTTGCGAGATGCTGGGTTGTTTGATTTCCCGGTTTTTTTGTTTTGTGCACCGGAAGTAGAAGGAGATGTCAATCCTCTTCTCGTGTATGATGTGCGTGATGCGCAGTATCATCTGCTTATGTGTGTACCCATTTGGAAACCGAACGAAACCAATCCAGACGAAATGTTTTATTCGGCCTATTTTTTGAAAGTCACTCAAGAGATACACGTAACTACAGAAGCAAAGGAAATAGCGGATGTGTTTTTGAAGTGTATGGCGAGTTTGCAGCGAATACATTAGCCACGAATTTACACGGATGTTTTTCGCGCTTATTCGTGTATCCATGGCAAAAAAAGGTGATGCAGAACCACTGCTGCGGATTGATTTTACTTC
>JAYWHU010000150.1:0-6488 GCA_043777495.1 Cyclobacteriaceae bacterium
GAGTTACTCTAAAAATAATTTGGGGCTTATGGAAGAAGGTATATACTCTGAAAACTTAGAGATTAATCAAAATGGCAATTATTTCATTCTGTTGAATGATGGAAATAAAACTAAACTAACTAGGATAATCATAGCTAAGTAAAAATCATTTTATAAAAATAAACGATCTAATGTGTAGGCCAAAGATGGACTAATATTAACGCATTTGAAAGATGGGTACAATGCATCTGCCAATGCCAATTGGTTGGCCGCCTACAATGCCAATCAACCCGGAACCCCATCATTATCGACAGATCATACTATTGATTTGAAAACTAAGTTTGCTGCCAATGACACATTGTTGTTCCGCTTTCGCTTGAAGGCAGATGCAGATGCTACCACTGGCTGGGGCTGGTCTATTGATAATCTTTTTATTCAGCAAACGCCAACGGGTATTGAGCCCACTTCGATTGTTGATGATTTCTCCTGTTATCCAAACCCTACCACTGGCAAAGTTACGATTCAGTATGCGCTAAAAGAAAGTTCGAATGTAGATATATATGTGACCGGTGCCAATGGTAAATCACTATTCAATCAGGCTCTTGGGCTAACTCCATCAGGAGCGCATGAAGCAGATATAGATTTAGGTCAGCAAGGTACAGGGGTGTATTTGATAAAGCTCCGTACTTCAAATGGTGAAAAAATCGGTAAGGTAATAGTGAAAAAATAATTTGAGTGAGGGCAGTTTAATTCTGTCCTCACTTATTATTCAAAACGATCAGGTTTAAATTTACTTATATCTATTTCTGTCTCTAATTGATGTATCAATTGAGAAACTAACTTACCTGTACCTGGCCCAAGGCTCAAGCCCATCATGGAGTGGCCCGTGGCGATTATTAAATTCTTGATTTGCATACTTCTTCCAATGTATGGTAATCCATCGGGTGAGCAGGGGCGCAAGCCGTGCCACACCTCTTCTTGTTTAGGCATTTCAATTTTCATTTCAGGATAATAGCTTGGGATTGAATCCACAATGCCCTTCACTCTATTCATGCTAATACTCTGATCAATGCCTGTGATTTCCATCGTGCCTCCAAAACGAAGTGAATTTCCCATTGGGGTAACAGCCACTCTTGCTTCCAGAAAAATTGATGGGATGCGAATGTTCTTCTTTAGGTCAGGTAATGTAAAACTATAACCTTTTCCCGCCTGCATGGGTAAAGTAAGTCCAAGCTTCTTGCCAATCAATCCTGACCAAGAGCCAGTGGCAATCACCACTTCATCAAAAGAAAAATCTCCCTCATCGGTTTTGATTTCTTTGATCTTGTTTGAATCAATAACAAAATCTTGCACGACAGTGGAAGTTTGAAAAATCACTCCTCTCTCTTTTAAAAATTTAATTAGCCCACTTACTAAAAGGCTTGGAGAAATGTGGGCATCGCCAGGAAAATAAACTCCTCCCCTTGCCTTCACTTTCACATCTGGTTCTAATTTTTGGATTTCATTCTCCGATAAAATATGTGCTTCGATCCCATGGCGATCAGCAAACTGAGCGGTCTCTGCTTCTTCGTGTTCTGTTTCTTTGGTTTGATAGAGCATGAGCAAACCTCGTTCTTGATAACCAAAATCAAATGGCAATTCGTTGGCCAATTGTTGATACATGGCTTTGCTCAACAAACTAATTTCTTTCAACGCTATTGCTGATTTCTCAACATGCTCTTTCGTGGCAGCTTTATAAAAATGATAGCCCCATTTTAGTAAATCTCCATTTAGGCGAGGCTTTACATAAAACGGACTAGTTGAATTGAACATCCAACGTATGCCCTTCGATATCATACCAGGTGCAGCCAACGGAATCAAATGACTTGGTACAATCATTCCTGCATTACCAAAAGAGCAGCCGTCTTTCAACTCACTTTGCTCAATGATGGTAACTTGATGACCTGCTTTGCTCAAGTAATAAGCGGAACTCAGTCCGATAATTCCCCCTCCTACTATTCCGATTTTCATTTCGACTTACTTTGCTTGCAATATTCCTTTTTAAAAAATAAAATAGCTTAACAATAAAACGATGAGAAGGAAGATGGCCATGTATTTGATCCACGGTGTTGCTTCTATAAATGTATAACCACAGATTGGACATTCACGACTTTTAGAGTCAATGTTCATTGCGCACGATGGGCATTCTTTCTTTTTCATTTTGTTAATTTTAAAATCACCTGAAACCCATACGCATACGGATCGTCTTTTGGGTACATGCCTTGGTTCGTGTCCCACGAACCAACATTCGGTCTTCTCGTTTGTGCAGACATGAGCCACTGCCAAAAGATCGAAGCCCAATCAGAGATTTATTACATAACTCTATAATCCGGGTCATATACTAATCTTCGTTACACATAAAAAACACAAACCCAAAAGCCTTTATTTAGATCATCTATTGCGTGCCAATAAAGATTCCCTTCGATTGAAATTTACCTATGGCACGCTTCAAATCCTTCACCTATAAATCCACCCCAACAGGTCGGGGTGGCTACTAACAGTGAACCCCTCTTGGGTTCGTCAGTAAAATATAAAACTTGTTTACACCCTAAACCTATATCCCCTTCTTGGTTCGTGTCCACACGAACCCACATTTGATCTTCTCTCGTTTGTGCAGACGTGAACAACGGCAAAGGTCTCCAACTTCCAAACTCAAAATCTTTATTTTCAAATCACCTGAAAACCATACGCATACGGATCATCTTCGGGGTCAATCGTGATTGTGTTGTATCCATACACTTTTGCCCAGCCTTCTACACTAGGAATAATGGCGGGCTTGCCATTAAGCTCCGTTACTTCTTCAATACGTCCAATAAATTTAGAACCTATGATACTCTCGTGAATAAAATCTTGCCCGGGTTTTAATTTTCCTTTGGCATACCATTGCGCCAAGCGAGCCGAGGTACCAGTGCCGCAAGGTGAACGATCGATGGCCTTGTCTCCGTAAAAAACGGCATTGCGTGCTGTTGATGTTGGGTCTATCACTTTACCTGTCCACAGAATATGGCTGCATCCGTTGATAGTTGGATTTTCGGGATGGACAAATTCATATTTCTTATTTATGTCTTTGCGTAGCTCTCTGCTCCAACTGATGAGTTGATCAGACGTATAATAATCAATGCCCTTGAAATTGGTTTGCTCATCTACAATAGCATAAAAATTTCCGCCATACGAAACATCCAATGTCAACTCTCCAAGATCGGGGCAAGTGGCCTTGATATTTTCAGCAGCAAGATATGCTTTCACATTTCTGATTTTTACAGACCCCACTTTTCCTCCTTCTTGTTTGTATTCGATCTTTACCAATCCCGCTGGCACTTCCAAATTTAAAATACCAGGTGTCTTGGGAGTCACTAATCCTTCTTCAATAGCAATGGTGACAGTACCAATCGTTCCGTGGCCACACATCGGCAAACAGCCACTGGTTTCAATAAATAAAACTCCTATGTCGTTGGCTGGATCGGATGGTGGATATAGTATACTGCCGCTCATCATATCATGGCCGCGCGGCTCGAACATCAAGCCTTTCCTGATCCAATCATATTCGCGCAAAAAATGCTGACGCTTCTCGCTCATGTTCTTTCCTTCGAGTAATGGCCCCCCACCTGCTACTAAGCGAACGGGGTTGCCGCAGGTGTGGGCGTCTATGCAGAAAAAAGTTTTTTTCATAGTCGTGTGAATAGTTGACAAAACGGCAATTGGCAGTTGACAAAATTCATGGCTCTATTACATTTGGCATGAGTACAATTTTAAACTTTCAATTCTATTCGGAGACTTTAACCTTAGTAGAAAATGTATCCTCGAAATTGGAGCAACCTTATTATTTTCATTTGCCATTATAAGGTAATAAGGTTGGAGTTAACAGCTATAAATAATTTCTACTAAGGTTGTTCTTGCTCAGCCAACATCTGCCTTGTGGCCATGTATCCAGTCATTAAGAACGTCATGGAACAAAATTTATGTCAACTGCTCATTTATTTCCGAAAGTTATCAGGATCAACTTTTAGTAAGTTCATTATTAACCATTCTCCAAATCCCCAATGGGTTTCCATCCTTCAATTCCTCAGGCAATAATGCATTTGGAAAATTTTGAAACGCTACGGGGCGAACAAATCGTTTGATGGCGTCTGTGCCCACCGCAGTAAAGCGAGAATCGGTAGTGGAAGGAAACGGGCCACCGTGCTGCATGGAAGGGCAAACCTCTACACCTGTCGGCACTCCGTTGATTATTAATCTTCCTGCTTTTTCTGTTAAAACATTTAACATGCTTCGATGCTTCTCAGTCTCCTCTTCATTACCAAAGATGCTACACGTCAGTTGACCATGAAGATGATTGACGACAGTATGAAGTTCAGCCAAATCTTTGCACTTAACGATCAAAGAAAAAGGCCCAAATACTTCTTCTGCCAATAATGGGTTCTTTAAAAAATCCGTAGCAGCAACTGAAGCGATCATAGGCGCACCTTGATTTTTGGTTGCTTCCGCAGATGATTTTCCTTCTACCATGATCCCTTTTTGTGCTAATGCTTGAGAAGATTTTGTGGTATAATTATCTGCAATGCCTTGATGAAGCATTGCACCAGCAGGAGAATTTGTAATGCTTTCTGAAAGTGATTGGATGAAGCGTTTCAATCCATCATCCTCGATAGCGATAATCAAACCGGGGTTGGTACAGAATTGACCTACCCCCAATGTGATGGAGGCTGCGAGAATTGAAGCTGTTTTTTCTGCTTGGCTACTCAATGTCTCTGGTAATAAAATCACTGGGTTGATACTGCTCATCTCTGCGAAAACAGGAATAGGTTCTGGTCGCTGGTTGGCTAAATCAAATAATGCTTTGCCGCCAGCGAGGGATCCTGTGAACCCAACTGCTTTTGTCAATGGATGTTTTACCAATGCTTGCCCCACATCAAAACCTCCGTGCTGATGCTGAAAAACTCCTTGGGGCATTCCGGTTTTCTCCATTGCTTTTTTAATTGCACTTGCAACTAAGTCGGAAGTTTTTGGGTGAGCGGGATGTGCCTTTACAATTACGGGGCAACCCGCGGCCAATGCTGAAATGGCATCGCCACCTGCGGTGGAATATGCCAATGGAAAATTAGCTGCGCCAAAAACAACAACCGTTCCTAATGGCATTAACATTTTTCTGATATCGGGCTTGGGCGCGGGCATTCGATCTAGGATGGCGGTGTCGATGCGAGCATCCACCCATGAACCTTCTTCCACTAATTGGGCAAACATGCGGCAGTGGCCAGTGGTGCGACCCCGTTCGTTGATGATGCGTGCTTCTGGCAAGTTAGTCTCTTGCATAGCGGTTTGCACCAACTCATTGCCCAACGCTTCTATCTCATCTGCAATGGCGCGGAGAAATTTTCCTTTTTTCATTCCATCGAAATTTTTGTAGGAGAGAAAGGCGAGTTGGGATTGTTGTAAGGCTTTATTTATTTCTTCCATAATTAAGATTTGTGATTTGTGATTTGTGATTTGCGATTTGCGATTTGCGATTTGCGATTTGCGATTTGCGATTTGCGATTTGCGATTTGCGATTTGCGATTTGCGATTTGCGATTTAAAAAAAATAAAAAGAGATAATTCGACTCTATCCAAATCAAAAAATCTTAAACCCTAAATTTTAAATCAAATTATTAGGTCTGCTCTTAATCCCATCACGAATGATTTTCAAAATTCGCTCACGCTCCTCTCCTATCAATGTTAAACGCGGAGCACGGACTTGTTCGGAGCCAAGACCAACCTCTTGCTCTGCCAGTTTTATGTACTGCACTAATTTCGGATGGATGTCCAACTCAAGCAACGGCAAAAACCATCGATAAATTTTTAGTGCCTCTTCTATTTTGTGTGCTTTCGTCAATTGATAGACAGCTACAGTCTCTTTCGGGAAAGCGCAAACCAAACCCGCCACCCAACCGTGCGCACCCAACACCAACTCTTCCATGGCGAGCGTATCTACCCCGCACAAAATTTTGAAGCGATCGCCAAAACGATTGATCATGCGCGTGACGTTGGAAACATCGCGCGTGGATTCTTTTAAGGCTTGAATATTTTTGCATTCGGTCAATTCAGCAAACATATCGAGTGTGACTTCTATTTTGTAATCGACTGGATTGTTGTAAACCATGATGGGCAGATCTGTGGAATCGGCAACGGCCTTGAAGTAAGCGACCGTCTCGCGATGATCTGATTTGTAGCGCATGGGTGGCAACATCATCAATCCTTTCGCACCACATTTTTTTGCTTCGGCTGCAAGCTTAACTGCCTCGCGAGTGCTTCCTTCGGCAATGTTCATCACCACAGGTACTTTGCCTTCTACTTTATCAACTGCAAATTTTACCAATGAAAATTTTTCTTCGTTGCTCAACACGCTGGACTCGCCCAGTGTGCCGCCCAAGATCACGCCTTCGACTCCTGCCGCTAACTGTGCATTTAAATTTTTTTCGAAGAGTTTGAAATCCA
>JAYWHU010000151.1:0-23831 GCA_043777495.1 Cyclobacteriaceae bacterium
TGGATGCGGATGGCGTTCTCGCTTTCGCCCCAAAAATAGTTCAACGGGAAGTTCTGCTTGATCTGTTTGAAGAGCAGTTCGATCATCCACCGGTGCTTGTAGACGAGTGCCACCTGGCCGGCCGATATTTTGAAATTGTTGGTGATGAAATAATATACCTTCCCATTGTCGGCCTTGAAGGTTATCCTGCGCAGTTCGAGTTTCTTCTGTGTGCCATCGGGGGCTTTGTAGGTGAGCGACACGTACTGTTCCTTGATCACGCCCTTGGCATTTTTCTTTTTGGTGTTGTCGGTGATCACCTTGCGCACATGGAAGAGCGCATTTGATTTCATCCGTGTCACAAACCAGATCTGTTCGCCCGTCCATTTGGCAAACTGCCGGTACTCATTGTAGGCCTTGTCGAACACAATGAAGCTGCCTGTTTCCAATACCAAGTGGGCCAAGAATTTCTTGTCATGTACTTTGGCCTCGGTCATGCGCACGAAGCTGGCCACCCCACTGAACGCATCCATCAGGGTGTGCACTTTGATGCCCCCTTTTTTCCGCCCTCCATCAATGGGGTTGCGGCCCACCCCGCGCAGCAGGTCGCTGAACAGGCGAAGGGTGGTGCTGTCGATGATCTTCAGGTTGCGTATGCGCAAACCTTTCAACCGGCTGTCCGACAAAAAACCGTTGTACCGCTTGAGCAGCATGTAGTAGATGGACTCGAAGGCCTTCCAGTCGCGCTTGGTGTTGGCGTCCGACAGCGTGCTCCGTGCGGGGGCCTTCAACAGCCCCAGATGGTTCAGCTTCCCTTCGCACGCCAGCATGCCCTCGCAGATCTCCCGCAGCCCGTTACAGCAGGAGAGGATGCCATACAGCAACGTTGTCAAATGGGTCTGCAACGGAAGTTTCTTATAATACCGGTCTGAATTGTGCGCCTTGGAAATAAGCTGCACCTCGTTCTTGGGTATGCAGGAAATGATTTGGGCCAGTATCGGCTGTCCGACAAAAGTCTTACCTTTATCCATGTCATTGATGTTTGTTTGCACTACAAAAATGACATTAAAAAAAGGGTGGGAGGAATCCCATCCTTTAATTATTTAGTCGGACAACAATGAAAGCTTAACTATATTTCTTGAAGGTTAAATCTCTGCCCGATCGGCAATTATTCCGTTCTAAGGAAAGTAATCGATTATGAGTTTGAGTTGAATAAGCATTGTACCAATTGTCTATCTTTTCCGCTCCCGTATGTGGGATTGAATCGGGAATTTCCGCAATGATCATTGTCTATCTAATTTTGCAGAATAGGCTACGGTTTTTGCCACACGATTTCCCGATTTATTCTTTTATTTATCATTGATGTCTACATCACCTCTCTTAGCATTTACTCCTTCCAGCATCTATTGTTCAATGGCCGATGTGCATATCGACCCATGGCAGCCAGTGGATTATGCAATACTCACTCATGCCCACAGTGATCATGCTCAGGTAGGATGTAAACATTACTTAGCCCACAAAGATGCAGAGAGCATATTGCGTTTGCGATTAGGTAATGATATTTCGCTGCAAACCTTGGAGTATGGAGAGAAATTCTCCATCAATGGAGTACAATTTTCATTGCACCCATCAGGTCATATAATCGGTTCGGCACAAATAAGAATGGAGCATAAAGGAGAAGTGTGGGTGGCCAGTGGTGATTACAAACTCCAAGATGATAATTTTTCTACACCTTTTGAACCCGTAAAGTGTACTACTTTTATTACGGAATCAACCTTTGGCTTGCCTATTTATAAATGGCGACCACAGTATGAAGTAGTAACAGAAATAAAAGAATGGTGGAAAGAAAATCAACTTCACGGTAAATCAAGCGTATTAATGGGCTATGCGTTGGGCAAAATGCAGCGGCTTATTAAAAATCTTCAACCCTTTGATATGCCTGTATTTGCACACGGTGCTATTTACAAGGTAAACGAAACGCTGCGAGCCGCAGGATTCGAACTCCCATTCATTCCAATGGTGACAAACGATGTAAACAAGAAGTTATATCGTGGGGCATTAATACTTGCAACGCCCTCTTCCTTAAACACTCCTTGGATGAAAAAATTTGAACCATACTCTACCGGTTATTGCTCTGGCTGGATGGCGGTGCGCGGTGCTAAGAACAGTCGCTCTGTTGATCGTGGATTTATCTTATCTGATCATGCCGATTGGAACGAGCTGAATAAAGCGATCGCTGAGACAGGTGCAGAAAAAGTATTTGTAACACACGGATACACCGATACCTACGCTAGGTGGTTAAATGAACAAGGTATAGAAGCAGCAGCAGTGAAAACACGTCATGGGGTAGAGGATGAAATAATCGGCAGCGACATTAATCAAAATACAGTGAATTGAATTCATGATAATGCCCAATCCGATCACGGTACTTAAATCTTAAAATGAAACAATTCACTCAACTCTTCTTACAACTGGATCGTACCAATAAGACCAATGAGAAAGTGGAGTTATTGAAAAGCTATTTTCTTTCGGCACCCGAAGAGGATAAGCTGTGGGCTTTAGCATTGTTTACAGGAAGGCGCCCACCGAGCGCGATTAAATCGGCACAACTGCAAATGTGGGCATTGGAGCAATCCAACATTCCGGAGTGGCTCTATCGTGAAAGTTATAACAGTGTAGGCGATATGGCCGAGACAATCTCACTGCTGTTACCAGTACAAATATCTACATCCACCAAAACACTGAGCGAATGGTTTCACGCACTGGCAGTACTGAACAAAGCAAGTGATGAGCAAAAAAAAGAATTTATTCTTACCGCCTGGAAACAATTTTCACCACACGAATTATTTGTTTTCAATAAATTGATGATGGGTAGCTTTCGGATAGGCGTATCGCAGACCCTGGTAGTACGCGCAGTGAGCGAAGCAGTTCAACAGGAAGCTGCTGTGATCACCCATCGTATCATGGGAGATTGGGATCCATTCAAAACTACTTATAACGAATTGATCCAAGCAGAAAATGTGAACGATCAATATTCCAAACCCTATCCATTTTACTTAGCGTATGCAATAGAAGGAGAGCTAGATAATTTAGGAAATCCAGATGATTGGTTTGCCGAATGGAAATGGGATGGCATACGAGCTCAAATTATTTTTCGAAATCAGCAACTTTATATTTGGTCAAGAGGAGAGGAGTTGGTAACAGATAAATTTCCTGAGCTACTAGAATTTTCAAAGCTATTGCCCGATAATACGGTACTGGATGGTGAGATCGTTTGCTTCGCCAATAACAAGCCAATGCCTTTTAATGTATTACAAACACGTATTGGTAGAAAAAATGTAACGAAGAAAATCTTGCAAGAAGCACCCGTTGCTTTTATCGCGTATGATGTCTTGGAATTTGAGGCAACAGATCTAAGGAGTTTATCGCAACAAAATAGAAGAACGTATTTAGAAAAACTCTTTCATCAACTAGTAGCACATCAAATATTCCAATTATCGCCCTTACTGCCATTTAAAAGTTGGGATGATCTAAAAAAGCTACACCTTCTCTCTCGCGAAAATACAGCGGAGGGATTTATGTTCAAGCGCAAAGAGGCAAGCTACCAAACTGGCAGAAAAAAGGGCGATTGGTGGAAATGGAAAATTGATCCACTCAGTATAGACGCAGTGTTGATCTATGCACAAAAAGGACATGGCAGGAGAGCGGAGTTTTACAGCGACTATACATTTGGCGTATGGGATAACAATAAGCTCGTGCCCTTTGCCAAAGCCTACTCAGGCCTAACAGATGCAGAGATCAGGCAAGTGGATTATTTTGTTAAACAAAACACGCTTGAAAAATTCGGGCCTGTGCGCACGGTGAAACACGAATTGGTTTTTGAAATTGGCTTTGAAGGTATCAATGTTTCCCCTCGACATAAGTCTGGCATTGCCGTTCGGTTTCCCCGTATGCTGCGCTGGAGAAAAGACAAGAGTGCCGAAGAGGCTGATAAGTTGGAAAATCTAAAGCAACTCTTGCTCAACTATAAATAATTAGTGCCTGTATAACCGCTTTACAATTCAAACCTGTAAATGATGTAACTAATTATAAAAATCATGTAAGACATAACCTTGATAATTTAATCTTCTTTGTGCAAGGATTAAAAAATTAAGTTATGGCTAAGCATCATAAAAAAGGAGATGGGGTTAAACTAGTCGGTAGCCCATCTGAATTAATCAATACATTACTAAAAGACCGAGCCGAAAGAAAAGAAGTTACTGGTCAAGTAACTGGCCATGGCCCCAAACATAAGCAAGTGCTAAGTGCCTTAGTGCTTAAAAGACTGTACAAACTAGTTAAGACTATTGAAGAAAATACAGGCCTTGCCTTTACAGAGCAAAAGGGACTTCCCTTAACAGTAGGAAAAGATGATGATGAAATGATTATTCCATTCCCCATTCCCCTGAATGTGAGTTCTACATTAAGCAAGAAAAAAATAGTGAAAGCCATTTCGAAGGCGCCTGCGCATGAAGTGTTGACATTTACCATGGCATTGCAAGTGGTAGAGTGGGCTATCAGCTCACTGACGAAAAAAACCAATGGATCAACTAAAAAACAGAAAACCTCCATTCATAAAAAGAAATTGCAACTAGCTAACTCAAAAATGTTTGATGGAGTTATTGAATCCAATGGATTACCCAATAAAGAATAGAGGAGCAAAATGTAATTGGAAGCAGTTAAAATATAAATACAAGCGCAACGAATTAACACAATCAGAAAATAATAAAGAACGTAATTATGAAAACAATAATGAGTAGAATTATCCTTGCCTATTTTTTAATAGGCTTCATGGCGGTTATTTCTTTTGGTCAAGGGAAAACGAGCGAATTGAAGGATAAAAAACCATTGAGGCTTGAAAAAACCAACGTGCCCATGGAAGTGACGGAAACATTTGTAAGAGAACATCCAGCCCCTGCTTATGACTATTGGTACGGTTATCCAGCATTTGAGAATGAATATGATTGGTATGGTTATAATCCTTATCGGTACTCTTATGATAATCCCGAGTATTACATTGTAGAGTTCAGCGAAAAAGATGTTCCGCATAAAGCTATCTACTCAAAAACTGGCGCGAAGATATCCACGCATAAAAAATTAAATACAGTACTTCCAAAGGGCATAACATCAGCGATTGGCAAAAGCGAATATAAAACATGGAAGTTGTTGAAGGACAAAGAGGAGATATTCAAAGACGAGGATGCTGATGAAATGAAAGTGTACAAAGTAGAAGTAGAGAAAGGAAAAGAGAAACACATTCTTTTCTATCTAGCAGATGGGAAATTACTAAAGGACAAAGAAATAAAAAAAATGTAGCGATGCATTTCTCAATCAAAAACTAAGATGCCCTTGTTGATAGTTCAATTGTAACGAGTTGTGATTATCGACAGGGGTTCTCTTATCCATTCAATCGATTTAAAATTTAGTTTATGACTTACGAATATTATTATGGAGGCATGCACCTGATCTGGTGGTTTTTCTGGTTCATCCTCCTATCGTGGGTTTTTGTTTTGCCCTATGATATTCCAGGTCAACGAAACAGAGGAAATTCTCCCTTGGATATTTTAGAAGAGCGATTATCGTCAGGCGAGATTACGCAAGAAGAATTCGCAGAAAAGAAACAGATATTAGTTGGCGAATACATCGATTACTCCAAAACACCTTTATATCGTTTTAATTTGAAAATATGAATACGTTGCATACCTATGAAGTAAATGTGCTGTGGCACACCGGCAGGAAAGGCACTTTAAGCTCTCCCGTTTTGCCAACCGAAATTGAAGTAGCCACCCCTCCCGAGTTTGCTGGTGGAATAAAAGAGATTTGGACACCCGAGCATCTATTTGTGGCGGCCATCAATGCTTGTTTAATGGCCACCTTTTTTGCCATTGCAGAAAACTCAAATGTAAAATACATTAGCTATAAAAGTAATGCCATTGGCACTGCCGATAAAGTGGATGGCAAATTCGCTTTTACAGAAATTGTAGTTAAACCAAAACTGGTGATACCTACTGGCGAAGATGAAGCCAAAGTAAAGCGTGTTCTTGAAATGAGCGAGAAAGCCTGCACCATTTCAAATTCCATAAAAGTTAAAATACGTTTAGAACCAGTGATCACAGTAGTTGCACCACACGCTAATTAGTATAAAAGCAAATGTGTTTTTCAGCAAACATGAGTCTGGGTGCGGGAGTTGTTCTCTCTGCAATTGGCGTGGCAACCGTTAGCAAGGCACAGAAGCCAGCTCATGTCGTATTTGCTAGTATACCGCTCATTTTTGCAGTGCAACAAATAGCGGAGGGTTTTTTATGGTTAACGCTACCCGATTCTTCTTTGGCGGCAGAGCAACTACTTTTGACATATATTTTTTTAACATTCGCACAAGTTATTTGGCCACTTTGGGTACCGCTTGCTGTTATGTTATTAGAAAGAAATGACCAACGCAGAAAAACCCAAAAGATATTGGTGGGCATTGGAATGACAGTATCGTTCTATCTAGCTTACTGTCTATTGACCAACCATGTGCAAGCGAGGATAGTCGGGCATCACATCACCTATCTTCAAGATTATCCGGTGGTGCTGCGCCCTATTGGTGGTATCCTTTATTTTGCAGCCACCATTATTCCGCTCTTTGTTTCCCACATAAAAAAAATGTGGATACTGGGAGTCATGATATTCACTTCTTATATTATAGCGGCCATATTCTATGATCACTATGTTCTGTCAGTTTGGTGTTTTTTCGCTTCCATCATCAGCGGGTCAGTTTACTATATCATGGTAGAAATCAAAAATTCAGAAACATCGCTTGTGGCGCATAGCTCCTTTAGCCATTTTAACGGAGGGTATGCGCCTTGATAAAAAAGTGACTTCACCTGTTTTTTTCAACTAGAAAATGAATACTCATACATACAGAGTAAAGCTAGGTAAAAATATTTGTTTGGATAAACTCAAGACCCACTCGGGCATCAAAGACTTAGCTCAACCCTGACATTGTTTTCAGATATGCCCAAAGGTGTAAATGATGTAACTCTTTTTCAGAATTGTGTAACATAGCGAGTGGGCAGTTTTCTTACTTTTAGTCTATAATCAGAATTATGAAAAAACCTAACAACATTCTATGCTTCACATTGATCGCTTGTGCTCTCGTTTTGATACCAAGTAGTTATTCTTTGGCTCAAGTCAATTATGCGGACTCGCTGCGAATTGAAAACGAGCGTTCGAAACTTTCGACTCAGTTAGTTCAGCTTCGCGATTCAATTAATCAGACGATTGTAATGATTGATCAAGCTAACAAAAAGAGCTCGGCAAAGACAGCCGAAAAACTAAAAGCATTGTCGAAGGACTTGAATCAAAACAAAGAACAATTAGATAAACTAGTAAATGAACTATCTACGACTTCGCAAAAAGGTTGGAGTGAGACAAAGGTAAAACGCATTCAATTGACAGAGCAGTCCATTAGAAGATATTATAAAGCGGAAAAAGCAAAGTATGCTCGGCTCGGAAAACAAAAAAAACGGACAAAACAAATTGAATGAGTTTTGAATGAATTAACCGGAAACCTCTTTAGTAGCAGTATAAATTGGAGTCACTTCCAAAGATTCAATATTGACTTTTAATGAATACAGATTTAAAATAAATGAAATGAAAATATTGATTGTACTAACCTCCCATAGCGCCTTAGGAAATACGGGTAAAAAAACTGGATTTTGGATTGAAGAATTTGCAACCCCCTATTATGTTTTAGCAGATGCAGGTGCAGAGATAACCATCGGGTCTCCAAATGGAGGGCAGCCACCCGTAGATCCTAAAAGTGAAAAAATTGAAGCACAAACAGCCGCTACAAAAAGGTTTTACAAAGATGTAGAAGTAGTTGAAAAAGTTGCTCACTCGCACAAATTAAGCAAATTGAACTCTACAGATTACGATGCTGTTTTTTATGTCGGTGGGCATGGCCCTATGTGGGATTTAGCCACCGATACAAACTCTATCCGGCTAATTGAAGATTTCTATAATCATCAGAAACCGGTTGCCTTTGTATGTCATGCACCTGCCGCATTGATTAATGTAAAGGCAGAAAATGGAGAGCCGTTGGTAAAAGGAAAAAGAGTTACTGGCTTTTCGGATAGTGAAGAGGAGCTAGTTGGACTTACCAAAGTAGTTCCATTTTTATTGGAAGACGAACTGAAAAAATTAGGGGCACAATACAGCAAAGGGGTTGATGGGAGTTCTTATACACAACAAGATGGTTTATTGATAACGGGTCAAAATCCAGGATCATCCGAGGAAGTTGCAAAATTGCTGTTGAAAACACTTGGTGGTGGTAGGTAAAGCTAAATTTAACCCACTGCTTTACTCATCCCTTTTCTTCTCAGTACTCATTTGTACTGTCAGGTGGAGCTTGTAGATGTCTTTTTAGAATTCAAAAAGTAACAAGTTTGGTTTCGACAGGGTCAACCTAGCAAGGTTTTAGAGATGCCCTTTATTATTATTGAAGAAACACCTACTACAATACCAGTAATAGAAATTGATAAGCAAGGCAATAGTAATGATTAAATGAAACGCTACATGACAATAGTCATAGTTTTTATAAACAAGAGTTAGTAAGTAGCAAAATGGAATTTATCGATTACTACAAAGTTTTAGGTCTAGATAAAAAGGCTTCGGAAGAAGACATAAAAAAGGCATACCGGAAATTAGCTAGAAAGCTTCACCCTGACCTGAACCCTAATGATAAGGATGCACAAAAGAAATTTCAACAGATAAACGAAGCCAATCAAGTACTGAGCGATCCTGAAAAGCGCAAGAAGTATGACCAGCACGGCAAAGACTGGCAACATGCTGATCAGTTTGAGCAACAACGCGCATCTCAATCAAAATCAAATTACACCGGTGGTCAAAATTTTACGGATGATGAAGGCGGAGATTTTTCTAGTTTCTTTGAATCCATGTTTGGCGGTGCTGGCCGCGGTAGCCAAACAAAATTCAGAGGGCAAGATTATAATGCCGAATTGAAACTCAGTTTAGTGGATGCCCTAACAACGCATCAGCAAACGCTGACTGTCAATGGAAAAAATATTCGCATCACCATACCGGCAGGTATAGAAAACGGTCAGATAATAAAATTGAAAGGCCACGGATCGCCTGGTGTAAATGGTGGCCCCGCAGGAGATTTGTTTATCACTTTCTCTATTGCCAATCACCCCACATTCAAACGATTGGGCAATGACTTGTACACCAGTTCTACCATTGATCTCTACACGGCCTTGCTCGGTGGCGAAACCACTATTGATACACTAGATGGAAAGGTAAAACTGAAAGTAAATCCGGAAACACAATCCGGAACAAAAATACGGTTGAAGGGAAAGGGCTTTCCGATCTACAAAAAAGAAGGAGAAGCAGGGGATTTGTATGTCACGTATGAAATCAAATTGCCAACTAATCTTTCAACCAAGCAGAAAGAACTTTTTACTGAATTAGCAAACCTAAAGTAAGTTTTTATGGAAACAGAAGGAATGGTACCTGCCGATGAGTTTTGTCTTCATCATAAAATTGAAATGTCATTTATCATTTCATTGAAAGAATCTGGCTTACTAGATATTATGATCATTGAAGAGAAAATATTTGTGCCTACTAACCAGCTTCATCAATTAGAAAAGATGATGCGCATGCACTACGAAATGGACATCAATATAGAAGGCGTTGAAACCATTACATTTTTATTGGAACGAATGAATGCTATGCAACGACAGATTGCACAGCTTACTAATAGATTAATGATTTACGAAACCGAATGAAAAATTTTCACCATTAAATTACTTACTTATGAAAAAAATATTATGCCCTACGGATTTTTCTGATACCGCAGATCAAGCTATTGCTTACGCTGCCGCACTTTGCAAAAAGATAGGAGCTGAGCTTACCTTGCTGAACATCCAGTCTGTTTTCTCGCTCCCTACGGAACAAGTAATAAAAGGAAAATACCTAGCCACAAAAGAGGCTAGAGAAAAATTGGATGACCAGAGTTACCAAGTAATGGATGTCTTTAAAATTTCGTGTCTATCAGAAGTAGTTGCTTCTAACAGCAGTTTGAGTGACATCATTACACAAAGAGGCAAAGACTTTGATTTAATTGTGATGGGCACCAATGGTGCCGATGATTATTATGAATTCTTCTTCGGCAGCCGATCTTATCAGGTAGCAAAAGAATCCTACGTGCCTGTCTTACTCATCCCCACAGGTTGTAGGTATGAAGATATTTCGACTATTGTTTTTGCTTTTGATTATGAAAAAGAACAAGAATTCCCCATGAAACAGCTAGTTAAATTTACCAGCTTGCTAAATGCCAAGATTACGATAGTGCAAGTGAAGGAGCACTACAAACGCGAAGCAGAGGTGAGTTCAAAGCAAATAGAGGAGAGAACCAAGATGCTTTACAATTTATCAGATATTGAATTTGATACTGTCTTTTCTGATGAAGTGAGCAGTAGTATTCATGACTATGTGATAAAAACCAAAGCAGAGGCATTGGCACTTTGCTCTATTCAACATAACTTCATTGAAGCGATTTTTCATAAAAGCGTTATTAAGCAACTTAGCTCAACGGTTAACTACCCCATTTTTATTTTTCATGAATGAAGTGATTTTACGCAAAATAACCATGTTGTCAGTTTGAGCTTGTCGAAAAATAACCATGTTGTCAGTTTGAGCTTGTCGAAAACTGGCTATCTGTAAATAGACTTCGTATGATATTCGTATAGCAGGCAAAAATCGAATAATCTATTCTATAAATCAGTTACACTCACTATTTTTAGATCAGTATCTAAAAACATAATTCCTTGGTGTGCCAGTAGGTATGTTCACCTTCATCGCTTCTAGTTTCTTGCATTTGATGATTTTAAGAAAAATTTTGTAACTACTTTTCTATAATCAATGCTATTCAACTACCGTCTTTTTCACTCTTCATTGATTTGATGTAGAAAAAGATAAAAGGCAAATTCCTTCTCGAAATAGCAGTCATACAATTTTCAATTTTAATCACGCTATGAACTTTATTAAATCCGAATTCAGTTTTTCTCTTTCAGTATAAAACAAGCCATGTGGTGCACCTTTGTAGGTGATAAATTGATTGTCTGGTATGAGCTTGGTTGATTGCTGAGAAGTAGGACCAATAGGCACCGTTTTATCTTCATCACCATGAATGATTAACGTAGGAACATTCACCAGTTTCATTTCGTTTCTAAAATCAGTGGAAGAAAAAGATTTGAGACATTGCAATGTTGCCTGCGGTGAGGCTACAGCACACAGCGCCCGATAATATTCCAATAGAGGAGTGCTTATTGGTTTGCTCGACATTCCCACCCCAAAAAATGTTTTTCCAAACTCATCCAGAAAGCCAATCCTATCTTGTTTCAATTTTTCCATTGTTTCATCAAACTTTTCTTGTGGCGTACCTTCTGGGTTTGTTTCCGTTTTTAATCTAAATGGTGTGATCGATGAAATGAGAACAGCTTTGGAAACATGTTCTCCTCCATGCCTGCTAAAATACCGAACAACTTCACCACCACCCATCGAAAAACCGATCAGTGTTATATCGGTTAGCTCAAGCTGATCGATCAATGACTTTAGGTCATCGGTGAGCGTATCATAATCATACCCATCCCATGGCTTGGAAGATTTGCCAAACCCACGTCTATCATAAGCGATTACTCTATGACCACTATCTACCAAGTCAGATATCTGGTATTCCCACATCTCCTTGCTTAAGGGCCATCCTGAAATAAGGATAATAGGTTTACCTGTTCCATAATCGCTGTATTTGATTTTTACAGGTTTGCCGGAAGCATCGTTAATTGATCTGATAAAATTCATATTACTATTTTTTATAATGGTTGAGGATAGTGAAGGATAAAAGCTATTTCCTGGAAGGCAATAGAAAAAATGATGCCTGAAAAAAAAAGTGATCTTTTATCATTCTTTAACTGCTATTTGTGATGTATTGATAGTCGAAGAAGTGGAAGAAATACCAACTTTTGATCCGTTTGTTTTATAGTCAATGAATAGATTGGGAAATGGAATTTATTGCACTCATGTAGACATAACTCCACAGTATCTAACAACTATTTCTCACTGCGGATCACATTCATCTCCCTCTATTCGGTAAAGTGGCATATATGGCGAGCCATATTAGTTGGCATCTTTTTCTGTACCAGCCTAAGATGGACGTGGAGCTACTGGTTGCTTCTGCAACAACCTGGACAGCATTGGTGATTTGAAACGTTTAAAACTGATCATAAAACTTTACTAATTACCCCTTCATGAAAATAAATTATCCTGTGGAAGACGTACAAGGTTTAACGGTAGCGGAAGTTGTCCAGTCCTTTCAGACAAACGAAGAAACAGGCCTTAGCAACTCCGAGGCAGAAAAGCGCATAAAAGAATTTGGACTAAATCGTTATCAAGTCCAAAAGCAAAAAAGCATTTGGATAATGATCCTTCAACAATTTAAAAGCCCCATTGTGTACTTGTTACTGGCCGGGGCAGCCGTTTCAGTTTATTTTCAAGACTACATTGAAGCGATTGCTATTGTAGTGGTAATTTTCGTAAATGCACTTATCGGTTTTTTAATGGAACTACAAGCGCGTAACTCTATGAATGCGTTGCGCGAGATGGATGTGGTTCATTCGAAAGTTATTCGCGATGGTAAAACTCAGGAAATTCCATCCGAGAAATTAACACCCGGAGATGTGGTGGTTCTGGAAGCGGGTGATGTGGTGCCTGGTGATGGACGTTTAATCGAATTAAATCAATTGCAATGTGACGAATCATCGCTAACAGGCGAATCACTGCCAGCAGAAAAAAATACAGAGAAACTTCCTAAAGAAGCCGCACTGGGCGACCGTCACAACATGGTTTTTAAAGGCACCTCTGTGATGAATGGAAATGCCAAAGTTGTCATTACGGGCATCGCCCAAAACACAGAGTTGGGTACAATCACTGCGTTAGTAGAAAGTGCCAAAGACACCACTACTCCTTTGGATAAAAAGCTGAATACGTTGAGTAAAAGACTTATTTGGCTAACGCTAATCCTCACGGTGCTCTTTGCTGTCAGCGGCATTATTCAGGGCAAAAAATGGGTGTTAATTTTAAAAACATCTATTGCCTTGGCGGTAGCTGCATTTCCGGAAGGATTACCCATCGTATCCACGGTTGCGTTGGCTTATGGAATGTTGTTAATGGCAAAACGAAACGCCATCGTAAAAAAACTTTCTGCTGTTGAAACGCTAGGAAGCACTACAGTAATTTTAACTGATAAAACAGGAACGTTAACAGAAAATAAAATTTATGTTAATACATTTTCTTTTCCAGAAGAGAATCGCAAAGTAAGTATTGATAACACCACACTCAAGTTTGCTGACGGAGAGATTGAAAAAAGTAAAGAAAATTTCGAAAAACTAAAACTCATTGGTGCCTTGTGCAACGATGCTTCTCTTAAAACATCGGAAGAGAAAAAGAAAGCACTAGGCGACCCGATAGAAATAGCCCTGCTTCAGTTAGCCAATGCCTCAGGCTCAACTGCCGAAGCATTGCAAGAGCAACACGAGCGCATCGCGGAGATTCCTTTTAATTCCGTTGCTAAAATAATGGGCACCTTGCACAAAAGTCCCGCGGGTAATTTTGTAGCCGCAAAAGGATCAGTGGAGCATCTTGTGAAGCATTGTAATAAAATCCAATCAGGTGCAACTATAAAAGAATTAGGTGAGGCTGAAAGAACTTCTATTTTGTCAGAATCTGAAAAGATGGCCGCTCAAGGATTACGTGTATTAGCTTTTGCTTACAGAGAACAGGCAGAAATCAAGCAAGACAATTTCTTGAATGAATTGGTGTATGTAGGCATGATCGGCTTTCTTGATCCTCCGCGCTTGGATATAAAGGACGCAGTTGCCTCTTGTCGAAAGGCGGGGATTAAAATTGTAATGATTACAGGCGACCATCCGATGACGGCCTTAAATATTGCCAAACAAACGGGGTTGGTAGATGAAGCAGAACAAAAGGTTATTATCGGAAAGGAATTACCTGACGCCAATTCGCTTACCGATGAATGGAGAAAAAAAATACTTGGCACAGCTGTATTTGCGCGCACCACGCCAAAGCAAAAATTAGACATTGCCGATGTTTTTCAAAAAGCAGGAAACATTGTGGCCATGACGGGTGATGGCGTAAACGATGCACCCGCATTGAAGAAAGCAGATGTGGGCATTGCGATGGGATTGCGCGGAACACCTGTCGCGAAAGAGACGGCAAGTATCGTGCTTAAAGACGATTCCTTTACTTCCATTGCAGCGGCAGTTTCTGATGGCCGCGCCATTTTTCGAAACATACAAAAGTTTGTCATTTATCTCGTCTCTTGCAATTTGAGTGAAATATTCATTGTGACAACCTTAGGGTTTGTTGCTCCGGCATCGATCTTACCCCCCTTGCAAATACTATTTTTAAATATGGTAACCGATGTATTTCCTGCATTGGCATTGGGTTTAGGCAAAGGCGATAAAAGCATAATGGAAGAACCACCGAAAGATCCAAAAGCACCAATTATTTCCAATAAAAATTGGATCGAAGTTATTCTATACGCTATTGCTATCACGTTGTCTGTTATTATCGCACTCATCTATTGCAAACAAACAATTAACGCCAATAGCCAAGTGTTAAACAATGTAGCGTTTATAACACTGGCTTTCGCGCAACTCTTTCATGTGTTCAATATGGCATCTTTTCATTCGAACCTATTTTTAAACGAGGTGACGAAAAATAAATTCGTGTGGATTGCCATTCTAATTTGTAGCGGCTTAATGATACTTGTTTACTCACTACCTCAAATGCGTTTAGTATTGAGATTGGTAGAACTTCCCATTCAAGTATGGATAGTATCGCTGGTAGCAAGTTTGATACCTCTTCTAGCAGTACAGATTTATAAAGTTATTAAGTATCGTTCACCCATACTAAAATCCACCGCGATTGGCACATTTTTCTATTCACTATGGTAATAACTTGCTTAAAAACCTGTAAATGATGTAACATTTACTAAAAATTGTGTAAAGCCTATGCACCAAAAGATTTGACCTTTACGGTATGGGTATGAAGAAGAATAATGACTTTACTATTTTCAGAGTTAAGAAGTATATATAAAAAATGAAACGCAAAATATTTCTGCGACAAACCTTGCAAATAGTAGGCGCTAGTGTTTTAACAACTATAATCAAACCCCTAAATGTATTTAGTATGAAAAATGACGCACCTGATTTTAAATTACCTGCACTCGATTATGCTTTTGCAGCTTTAGAACCTTTCATAGATGCGACTACTATGGAAATACACCATGACAAACATCACAAGGCATACGTAGACAATTTGAACAATGCACTGGCCAAGCTGGAGTACAAAAGTGAAACGATTGAACAGATACTTCAGCACATCAGCAAATATAATTTGCTGGTCAGAAACAATGCTGGCGGACATTACAATCATTCACTGTTTTGGAAATTACTGGCACCATCAAAAAAGACTTCATCAACGAGTAAAATTGAAACGGCTATTCAAAAAGAGTTTACGTCAATGGATAATTTCAAAAAGCAGTTTGCAGAAGCCGCAACCAGTAGGTTTGGAAGTGGATGGGCATGGCTTATTAAAACACCTGATAAAAAACTGCAAATCGTTTCCACACCCAATCAAGATAATCCTTTAATGGAAGATGCTCCAGTTAAAGGTGTTCCCATTATTGCGTTGGATGTATGGGAACATGCCTATTATCTAAAATATCAAAACAAACGAGCAGCATACATAGAGGCTTGGTGGAATGTTTTGAACTGGGATCATGCAAACACCTTGTATAATTCTTAATTGGTAAGTGGAGTTACTCAGTTGCTAGGCGTCAAGACACCTGCCAGGTGTCAGACGCCTAAAAAATCCTAGTTAATGCGTAAGTACAGTTGATAAGTTGAACTAAAACCGTATTCAAAATGACAACAGATCAAGAAATAATGGAAGAAGCTTCAATAATAAAATATGAAGCACCATCGGAAACTATAAACGTTGAGTCAGAAAAGACAGAACCATCTAAGCCGTCTTGGTTTGCCCATCAAGTGATGAGGTACCTATTGCCTTCAATAAAGGACTAAGGGTATTTCCTTTTCTGTTTTAGGATGCCAAGAAATCAAAGAAACATGCATGACAATTTCCTTACAAGTAGCTTGGCTTTTTCTATTGGCAAACCCCATTGCTTGTATTGCTTGGACGGTTACACACGAAGAGATATTTCGTGAACCAAGGGATTATTGTCTTCACCGAAGCGTGAATGGCAAAACCATTTGGGAACGAAAATTTTTTTACCTCTTTACCTGTGAGTATTGTTTCAGCCATTATGTAACCATTTTCTTTCTTTTTTTGACTGACTACAAATTACTATTAATCGATTGGCGAGGTTATCTATTAGCTGGCTTTTCATTAGTATGGATCGCCAATTTGTATATGAGTTTGTTTGGACTTATTCGCCAAGATATTGTGAAGGAGAAAGCAGAGATCAAAATGATAGAGAAAAAATCTACCTTGTAACGAATACCTCGATATTTATTTTTTGCCTATGTAAGCAGAAAATAAATTAAAAGTCACTTGGTAAAATGACAAAAGTCATATCTCTACGTTACCAACTCTTATAGATTTGCTTAGTCTAAATTATTTTAAACCAAATATGAAAATTAACACTTCTCTCTTGCTGCCACTTTTATTTCTGCTAGCCATCGGCTGTAGTGAACAATTAAGAGTGCGATCTGACTACGATAAAGATGTTAATCTTAGGCTTTATAAAACATACGCATGGCTTCCTGTAAAAGAGATTGAATCAAAAACCAACCCGTTGGTGTATAATGAACTTACCGATAAGCGGATTAAAAGAGCAGTGGACGCGCAGTTGAAAGTAAAGTCGATTCAATACACAGCAGATTCGCCCGATTTGCGTGTTCACTACCACATTGTTATTGATAATAAGTCTATGGTGCGCCCTGCCACCTATGGTTATAATTATAGTCAGTATTGGATACGCAACCAAATGGATGTTTACCAATATAGAGAGGGTACACTCATTATTGATTTAATGGATGCCAAAAATAACAATCTCATTTGGCGCGGATGGGGAACAGCCATATTAGACAATGGCGATATTGATTTAAGGGAAGAAGAGATAAATGATGCCGTGTATAAAATTTTAAAAGAATTTCCGCCCACCAAAAATTAATTCATTTCTACAGAGTTGGCCATGAAAATTTACTTTTTTGCGTTGGTCATACTAGTAGCTGCTTGTAAAGGTGGTAGTGAAAAGACCAATCCAACTATTGAAACTATTTCAGAATCCGTGTATGCTTCAGGTATCGTTAAAAGCAAAAACCAATACCAAGTTTACTCAACTGTAAATGGATTGATCGATGAAATATTTGTCACGGAAGGCGATGAAGTAAAAGTTGGTGATCCTTTAATGAGAGTTGTAAACGAGCCATCCAAGCTAAATGCTCAAAACGCCAAGCTTGCCGCAGACTATGCCGATTTGCATAGTAATGCCGACAAATTGAAGGAATCGAAAATTGCTATCGATCTTGCCTTGAGCAAAAAGGAAAATGACTCGCTGCTTTTATTCCGCCAAGAAAATTTATGGTCGCAAAATGTAGGCACTCAGGTTGAGTTAGAGCAACGCAAGCTCGCTTATAAAACCTCTAAGACTAATTACGAAATGGCCAATCTCAGCTATCGCGATCTAAAGAAGCAGCTTGAATTCACCTCCAATCAATCGAAGACGAACCTAAAAATTACCAACGCGATTGCAGGAGACTATATCATAAAAAGTGAAGTGAGTGGCAAGGTTTTTAAAATACTAAAAGAAAAAGGTGAACTCGCTAACACAATAAATCCAGTAGCGGTCGTGGGTAATGCTACTGATTTTTTGATTGAATTGAAAGTTGATGAGTATGATGTGGCACGCATTCGCGAAAGCCAAAAAGTATTGCTAACAATGGATAGCTACAAAGGCGAAGTGTTTCAAGCCAAAGTAGCAAGCATTGAGCCTCTGATGAATGAGCAATCCAGATCGTTTACTGTCAATGCTGTTTTTATAACAAAGCCTGCTGTTCTTTACCCAAATCTTTCAGTAGAAGCAAACATTGTTATTCAATCCAAAGAAAAAGCAATGACCATTCCCAGAAATTACCTAGTTGGCGATTCGTTGGTACTCGTAAATAAGAAAGAAAAAAGAAAAGTCGTGATTGGCCTGAAGGATTATCAAAAAGTGGAAATAAAATCTGGATTGAAAGAGAGCGACATCATCTACAAGCCAGCGTTATGAACCTCCGCCTGATTTTTAGAATTGCCAAATCACTTCTGCTGGCGAGATGGAAACAAACCCTTGTGGCTGCTATCGGTGTCACCTTCAGCATCACTATGTTCATTGCGCTCTTGAGTTTTATGACAGGGTTGAATGACTTATTGGATGGATTGATCTTAAACCGCACGGCACACATCCGATTATTCAACGAGATTAAACCCAACATCCACCAGCCGATTAATTACGCTAGTGAATTCAAAAAGAGCCACAATTTTATCAGATCAATAAAGTCAGGCGGTAGCCGCGAAGAAATTTATAATAGTGGAGCTATTATTCAAGCCTTGAGAAAGGATGGCCGTGTAACCGGCATTGCCCCAAAAATAACTGCGCAAGTTTTTTTTAATGACGGTGCTATTGATATTACTGGTGTGGTGAATGGCATTGATGCAGAATCTGAAAGTAGTTTGTTTCATTTTAGTGATTATGTTACAGAGGGCAAACCATTGGATATTCAGAATGTATCCAATAGCATCATCTTAGGAAAGGGATTGGCCGAAAAACTGCTGGCCAACATTGGAGATGTAGTGCAAGTGACAACGGTGAAGCAAGAACGGTTTCCATTAAAAGTTGTTGGTCTTTTTGAATCTGGCTTGAAAGAACTCGATAAAGTGCAGAGCTACGCATCCATTGGCACTACACAAAAAATAGTGGGCAAACCCAATAACTACATCACCGATATTCAAATTAAACTAATCGACATGACGCAAGCCCCGCAGATAGCAAAAGAATATATGCAGTTGTTTCAAGCTGATGCGGAAGACATACAAACAGCCAACGCGCAGTTTGAAACTGGTTCTTCTGTGCGCTCATTGATTTCTTATGCCGTGGGCATTACGCTATTGGTGGTAGCTGGCTTTGGCATCTACAACATTTTAAATATGATGATCTATGAAAAGATGGATTCCATCGCCATACTAAAAGCAACAGGCTTTTCTGGTAAAGATGTAAATAGAATATTTTTGGTAATTGCGCTAAGTATTGGAGTGTTTGGCGGTATGTTGGGTCTTCTTTTTGGTTTCTTGGTTTCTTACGGTATCGATCAAATACCTTTTAACACGGCATCACTTCCAACTATTAAAACGTATCCGATCAATTACAACCCTGCTTTTTATTTTATCGGTTCTTCCTTTTCGCTAGTCACTACTTACTTAGCGGGTTGGGCACCAGCAAGAAAAGCGAGCAAGGTAGATCCTGTCGTTATTATTCGTGGCAAATAGATGGACACGAATAGTATACTTCAGGCGAACAACATAAATAAAAGCTTTCACGATCCTGTAACCATTCCTGTATTGAAGGATATTACGTTCTCGATCAACAAAGGAGATTTTGTTTCTATCACAGGTAAATCGGGTTGCGGAAAATCTACGCTGCTTTATATTCTCTCCACTATGGACACCGATTATGAAGGTGAATTGCAATTAGTAGGTGAACAGATGCGCGGTAAAACTGAAAAGGAATTGGCGCGTGTGCGCAATGAGCAGATCGGATTTGTATTTCAGTTTCATTATTTACTGAATGAGTTTACTGTGTTGGAAAACGTGATGCTGCCAGGCTTGAAGCTCAACAAATTACCAGAGGAACAAGTAAGGCTGAAAGCCATAGAAAAGTTAAAACGATTGGATATAGAAAAATTGGCAGATAAGAAGGCCAACCAACTTTCGGGTGGAGAAAAGCAACGAGTGGCTATTGCGCGAGCGTTGATTAATAGCCCAAGTATTATTATGGGTGATGAACCTACTGGCAACCTTGATAAAAAGAACAGCGAGATCGTATTTACTATTTTCAAAGAATTGGCAGAAGTGGATAAACAATCCCTCCTAATTGTTACACATGATAATGAATTTGCTAAACGCACTCATCGTATTATAGAAATGGAAGACGGGAGAATTATCAAACAGTAGTCTACAGAATATCAAATAGATTCTATCTTTCATTTTTTTTGGAGATGCCAATACAATATAGTTTCTGTGTAAAGCACTTGCTACGTCCCGCTTCTAGGCTACCGTAAAGACAATTTACCTATGCTCCAGAGGAGCTTCCTGTCTATAGAAAGACTCCTTAAACAACCGTTTAGGCTCCATAGGAGCCTCCTGTAAATTTTTTTCCTCCAAAACAAAAGGCATTTCTATGATCTGAATTTAGGTGGCTCCTCTGGAGCCGCTCGGGGTCTATAAATGCTTTCTACAAACAGAATGCTCCTCTGGAGCAGAATAAATTAAAGATATGTCCTAACAGCGGCTTTTCCAAAGATGAACAAGATGAGGGTTTGAAAAAATGGCTTAATATGGAAACGGGATTGAATGCCAATGTGTGAATCATGCAACTTATTCAAAAAATTGTGTAACAGATTTTCCCATTAAAAGAGTCAGGTTTACGCTATGGGAAAATGGTGGTCTGTAAAATCAAAAACTCCTATGATCATAATTGCTGTTATCGTTAGTCTATTTTTTATTTTTCAAACCTATGTAGTGATGTCAACAAATAGATCAGAATCGCAAAAGTATAATGTGGTGCGCACTGAAAAAGATTTTGAAATACGCTTCTACCCCACGGTGGCAATGGCCACCATCACCAGCTCTGTAAAATCACACAAAGAGTTGGGCAATTCTGGATTTAAAAAATTGGCCAATTATATTTTTGGTGGTAACAGCGCAAATAAACAAATAGCCATGACCACACCGGTTCACATGGACGTCTCAGATTCTCTATCTTCTATGAGTTTTGTAATGCCAACTAATTATACAAAAGATAGCTTGCCTTTGCCTATCGATTCAACAGTAAAGATCAGCACCACTTCTGATGAATATGTGGCTGCCATAAAATTTGAAGGATTTGCCTCTGAGAAGGATATTAAATATTATACTGAAAAATTAGAAAATGCCTTGAAGGAAAAAGCAATATCCTACTACGGTCATTTTCGTTTTCTTGGTTACAATCCCCCGTATCAACTCATGGGCAGAAAAAATGAAGTAATCATAACTGTAAACTGGGGCGCAAAATGAGAGTTGTAAAAAACATACTGCTTCTATTAGTGTGTACAAGCTTTGCCGGTAGCCAAGTTTTGTGTGCCCAACCCAATTATAAAATAGAAAATACAAAAGAGAGCGATATGAAACTCTCGGGCACTTCCACATTGCATGATTGGATGATGCGCACGTCAACTTTTGCAAGCCAAGCGAAATTTGAATTTGAGGTAGGCAATGATGACCAACTTACAGCACTCAAATCACTGACGTTCTCTTTGGCTGTCCGCAATTTAAAAAGTGATAGTAGGGCATTGGATAAAAATGCCTACAAGGCATTAAAGGCAGATCATCATACTGATATTACGTATCAACTTATCTCGGCAACGGTAGCAGACTCAAAAGAAAAAAGCTACTTAATAAAAACACAAGGTAATCTACAGGTGGCGGGTGTTACCAAGGAGGTTTCAATTGATGTGCATTGCGTAGTGAATAAAGATGCCAGTATTACTTGTAATGGGTCAAATAAATTGAAGATGACTGATTACCAAGTCAAGCCTCCCTCGTTTATGTTAGGCGCAATGAAAACAGGAGATGCGCTCATGTTGGATTTTAAATTGGTTTATAAAAAGGGTGAAAGTAATTAATTAGAGTTAACTGATGCTATGCAATAGCTAGGCGTCAACACACCTCGAAGGTGTCAGACGCCTTGGAAAACCAGTCAGTGCGTAATTCCAGTTAAGTAAAAAATAAAAATGAAAATGAAATTTATACTTCTCTTATCCTTTTACTCGATTGCCATTGCACTAAACGCACAGCAAGCACCCATACAATTTTTTCGGGCTAATGATAAAAGAGGGCTTCACGTTTTTGAGACGACAAAGAACGATACGACAGCGTTCACAGGTTTAAAAATAAGACTAGGAGGAAACTTCACACAAGATTTTCAAGGGATATCGCAAAAAAACACTGCTACACCTGTAATTTTAAATGGTGTAAATTCTAATCAGCTAATGGGGTTAACCAATGGATTTAATCTTGCCATGGCAAATCTAACTATCGATGCGCAATTAGAAGACGGCATTCGAATGAATCTGACATTGTATTTGTCTTCTCGCCATCACCAAGAAACGTGGGTGAAGGGTGGGTACATTCAATTTGACAAACTGCTATTCTTAAAAAGTGACGTGATTGATAATATTATGAAAAGCTTCACCATAAAAATCGGGGATTATGAAATTGATTACGGTGACCAGCATTTCCGAAGGAGTGATGGAGGAAATTCTATCCACAATCCATTTATAGAAAATCACATTATGGATCAATTCACAACGGAGATTGGCGGTGAAATTTATTATCATCCACAAAACGGTCTGATTATTATGGGCGGCATTACCAATGGTGAGCTCAACCCAACAGTGATTGCCCCGACAAAAATTGATTCCGCTACTGGAAAGGCAAACAAATATAATCCTGCCTTTCATGGCAAATTGGGTTTTGATAAACAGGTCAATGAAGATTTAAGATTTCGTATCATGGGTTCTATTTATGCAGTGAGTAGCACGGCCAGTAATACATTGTTTGGTGGAGATAGAACGGGTTCACATTATTTCTTTGCGATGGAAAATACCAAAGCAACTTTCGATGGCAATGCCTTTTCAGGAAGATATAATCCACAGTTCAGACAGCAGGTGACCACTTTTATGATCAATCCATTTGTGAAATTTAAAGGACTTGAGTTACTGGGTACGTATGAAGTGGCACAAGGGAGATTGATAACCGAACCTGCCATGCGAAAAGCTACGCAATATGCCGTTGATGTTGTGTACCGATTTCCACGAGGAAAGGAAAATTTTTGGATTGCAGGTCGCTACAATTCAGTAACGGCTTCGCTGCCATTGAATCCTACCGATGTAACGATTGATCGCGTGACCACCTCGCTAGGTTGGTTTCTTACAAAGAATATAATGTTGAAGGCAGAGTATGTAAGCCAACAATACAAAAATTTTGCACTAAACGATATTCGTTCTGGCGGAGAGTTCAATGGCTTAATGGTACAGGCATCAGTAGGATTTTAATTTAAGATCATCTCTAAAAACTCAGGCCACATAAAACGACTTCGACAAGCTCAGTCTGACAGTACTAGTAGAGTTTTTAGAGATGTGTTTAAAGATTCAAACAATAAACAACTAATTATATGAGTCACGAAAAATTTAAAGTATGTATTGATGCCTGCAACGACTGTGCAGCATCATGCGAACATTGCGCAACCGCCTGCGGACATGAGAAGGAAGCCCAAATGTACGCGAAGTGTTTGGAACTAGATCGCTACTGCGCAGACATGTGCCGTATGGCTGCGGCCTTTATGGCAAGAGCCGATGAGCATACCTTCGACTTCGTAAAAAGATTCTGTAACCTATGTGCAGAAGCTTGCA
>JAYWHU010000152.1:0-80997 GCA_043777495.1 Cyclobacteriaceae bacterium
ATTAGCCACGAATTTACACGGATGTTTTTCGCGCTTATTCGTGTATCCATGGCAAAAAAAGGTGATGCAGAACCACTGCTGCGGATTGATTTTACTTCGCACCTTGTGTTCAGCAGCTATTTGCCCTACAACTATCTTGAGGCTCTGCGGTTCGCCATCTCATAAGTCAAAACAGAGTTGACATGACAGTAGAATCTTTACCCACTCATTCTTTTTATTTGAAAAATAGGTAGGCAAATCAGTGAATCTGTGGCGAAGAGAAAATTCCGCAATCGTTTTAATCACCTAAAAAGTTGAAAAAATTACATTTCACAACTTTCCACCTAGAGAGGCCGTATGTTTGCATTGGAATTAAAAACAAACTATGAACCCAATACAACTTCTTGGTCTTTCTGCTGGCGCATTCACTACCATTGCGTTTCTTCCGCAAGTGCTTAAAACATGGAAGAGCCGTTCGGCAAAAGACTTATCGCTCGGCATGTTTTCATTTTTCTGTGTGGGCGTGGCCATGTGGCTTGCTTACGGCATTTTGGTGAAGGATATTCCTGTGATTGCCGCGAACTTGCTTACGCTGATGTTGGCATCTACGCTGCTGTTTTTCAAATTGAGGTTTAAGAACTAATTCCTCACCCGAAAAAACCAACTCCTTTCGCCATCAAACCTGCCAACAAAGGGATGATGAATAGCAAGAGCAATATAACACGGAGCATCCAAAAAATAGCAGACGGGATTTTTACTTTTTCTTCTGGATTGCCCTTTCTGTTTTTAATAAAGAAAACGGTTGGGTAAATAGATAAAATACCGATGATGATGAACAGAGAAAGTTTGGTATGAAAAATCCAGTTCTTGGTATAGTAAATAGCGGGCTTGCCAATTTCACCTAACCACAATGTAAGGCCTGCGCTAAGCAAAGCGATTGCGGCAATTCCATATACTGCATCAATTTTAGATAAGCGATTAAGTTCTGATCGGCTTAGTTCTTTCTTGAGCAATAAATGCTCTGACACCAAAGAACCAACAATAGCAAATATGCTGATGAAATGAATATAGCGAAGAATGATTTCGGTAGTCATTTTTTTATTAGAAGTTTATCTTAAGAGCGAATATGTCAGGGTAGACGCATCTAAATTTGTAATAATGCTTTTCAAAGCCAAGCAAAGGGTTTCCAACCTTCCTAAGGTTGGAAACCCTTAATGTAAAACCTTGATTTTGTAAGGGATTACCAAGGAAAAAATTTAGATGCGTCTGCCCTGGCGAATATGTTTTATTTTTTCTTTCCCTTTGCTTTATCGTTGAAGGTCAAGCACAAATTTAACCAATACTCAAAATCCTTTTTTGTTTTGTATCCATCACTACTAACATAACAATAGCCCTTGTATTCTCGCCCTTTCATAATCATTGGCTGAAATCCTATTATTTGAATTAATTCGTCTTGCAGGTTTGGGTCAAAGCGACACATCAAGTTGTCATTGCTTACACTCATACACATTTTGCCATTCACCATAAATGTCAAGCCGCGAAACATTTTTTTCTCTTCTACTTTTAAGGTGGGCTTCCTTAGAAGAAATTCTCGAATTCTGTTTGCAAGTTTTGTGTTATAAGCCATTTTAAAATTACTGTTTCAAGTTTGTCGTAAAAGTCAGTGTGTCAAAGTAAAGGGTCAACGATTTTAATTTTCCATTTTTCACCGTCCAAAATTCGGCAACATTGCCGTTTATTTTGTGGCCATTAGGAAACTGGAAGTCGTAGTTTCCGATAACACTAGCCTTGTCGCCTTCAACGATCATCTGCTTTACTCTCATTGCTTCAAAGCGTTGTGAAAATCGTTTTATTATTTCGATGTAGGCTTGTTTGCCAACTACTGGTTGAGTGTTGTTCATATCGCCACCTGTATATTCAAAATCGTCAGCAATTACACTTTCCCAATTGGCTTTGTCGGCAAAACCTTTGTAATAAATTTCAAGAAGTTGTCTTGTAGTTGCTTGATTATCCATTTTTTTAAATTTTTGTTGTTACCTTTGTTGTTGCAAAATGCAAGTACAAATATAAAAAAGATATTGCAAAATGCAACAGCTAATTCTATGCATGAAAAAAGGTCAGATTGTCCAATAAGTTGTTCCCTTGATGTCTTCGGGGATAAGTGGTCGCTATTGATCATTCGAGATGTAATGCTTAGAGGCAAGATGTCTTATAGCGAGTTTTTAGAGTCGGAGGAAAAAATTGCCACTAATATTCTTGTCAACCGATTAGGTGTATTGGAAAGCGAAAAGATTTTGGCAAAAGAAATGTCACCCAAAAACAAGTCCAAGAATATTTATAGCCTTACTCAAAAAGGTGCTGATTTGTTGCCAATAGTAATAGAGATTATGGATTGGGGCGCCAAGTATAATGCAAATTGTCCACGAAGAGAACTCGGTAAAAAAATCAAAAAAGATAAATCGGCTGTCATTAAAGAATTAAGTCTATCATTGAAAGCAAAGGTCAGATAGGTTTTCTGCACATATCCAGTTGCAGGGTGCTGGCTCAACATTATCATAACCCTTCGATAGCACGAGCGGCAGGGATAAGATTGGAAAGCCCGCAGCAGTGGGGCATTTGTCTTGGTGCGAGGACTATAGCGGATAGCCTCCCGCTTCATGCGGGATAAACTCTTGGCGCCCAAAAAAGTTAATTCAATCTGATTAATAGATTATTTTCCGGGAAGCGAGGGCCGCACTTCAATTTTACTTGGCAATGTGCGCGGGTTCATCTTCAGTAAATCCAACACGATTTGACCGACATCTTCTGGTTGGATTTTCCATCCGTCTTTTTCGTTGGGCACGTGGCCATCAAAGTAAGTAGCGACTGAACCTGGCATAATGGTGCTTACTTTAATACCGTGCGCGCGCAAATCAAGCATGATGGCTTGCGTGAAGCCAACCAATCCAAACTTGCTGGCATTGTACGCACTACCGCCCGTAAAAAAGTTAGTGCCCGCAAGGCTGGCAATGGTGATGATGTATCCTTTAGATTTCTTCAACGCCTCTAGGCTTGCTTTCACACTATAAAATACGCCAGTCAAATTGGTATCCATCGTTTCATGCCACTGCTCATTGGTGATTGTTTCGATAGAACCAAAATGGCCGATGCCTGCGTTGGCAACCAGCACATCGAGTTGGCCCCACGCTAAAAGGATTTTTTCTACCGCTGCTTGCTGCTGTTGGTAATTACGCACGTCTGCTACTATTCCTAAAGCGTGATCCTTTTTTATTCCGTTCAGTTTTGTCGTTGCTGTTTCTACTTGCCCAGGGTTACGCCCAGTGATGGCTACTTTCCAATCCTCTTTGATTAGAACTTCTGCGATGCCGTACCCAATGCCTTTGCTACCGCCTGTGATTAGAATGGTCTTCATCTTTAAAATTTATATGTAATGAATGCTAAATGTAAATGATTTAGCATTCATTCTCAATTAGCCTTCTTAATCTTAGTCGGGTGACTCAGTTTATAATCAGTTGCGCTGTTATTGATTTTAAGGCTCTTGTTTACATAGCCCTTGCGGTATTCTTTTATGCGGGCCTCAAATTCCAATGAGTCGCCATGGGAGAGTGATGCTTTGTGAAAGCCTTGCGTGTAGCTGAACCAAACATGATCGGCCACTAGCTTGTTGGTTTCTGTATCAATAATGCTCTTAAGCAGAATCGTTTCTTCCGAATAGCCCTTGTAATTTACTTTCTTGCCTACACGACTAAACACCGCCCTAAATTTTTTTCGCACTCCATTCTCTGCGGCCAAGTCTTTTCTCATGCCAAGGTAATCTTTTCTTAGCGTTGATTGAATATCTTCCTGCTAGGCTCACGCTGAAGTGCCTCTTGAAAGAGGCAGGTGGGCAAATAGTGTAAACTATTTACTTCTTAGCGTTACTCCATTCTTGGAGTTAGACAAAAATGTTGGGTAAGCAAACTTAATCTCTGCCTCTAAAGCGAAATGATCTGACAAGTCTGCGTGGTTGGGTGCCCAATTTCCGCGAATCATTTTTATTTGTCGCAAGGTGGAGGCGAATTGATTCTGTTGATCACGAATCAAGATATAATCAATCAAGTCCCGTTTTGTGCCTAACTCCACATGCAAATCGTTTTGCTGGCGATCATAAGTATATTTCAATTCGCCCAATAACTCGCCATCCGTAGCACGCAACGTTTGGAGCATAAAATTGTATTCTTCTTCTCTTTCACGGTTGATGTTAAAATCACCACAAACTATTTGCGGGACGCCTTCTCTATAAAAAGTTTTTAGCAGTCGATTGTAAAACTCTACGCATTGGCTTTGCCGTATCCACGCCTGACCTGAATTTTGCAAATGGGTGCCAGCTATTTGAATCAGAGTCTTGTCGATCATTACTTCGGCAATCAACCCACCTTTGCGCGAGAAGGCATCAATGCCGGATTTATTTTTGAAGATGATGGAGTGCGAAGAAACGATGGGATGTTTACTAAATATCCAAATACCGCTATTGGTCTTACACGAAATCAATTTTTGATTAGCTGGCCCGGTTTGATAGGGGAATTTTTCTTTGAGCTGACTAAAGATTCTTTTTCTTGCTTTGCGCTGAAAGGCTTCTTGAAAAACAATGATGTCATAATCACTGTCTTTTAGTTTTTCTCCAATGGCCGTGGCCCGTTCTCCTTTGCCTTTGGCCTTCACAATGCCCGGCAGCATATAAATATTCCATGAAAGGATTTTGATTTTTTCTGGCGGTGGCGGTGACTGCATCGACTGGCAGAAGCCAATCTCGAAAGTAAAAAAACTGATGAATAGGATCAGTCGGGCTTTCATTTATAAAGCAAAGGTCAACATCAGTTATTACTTGAAAGTGAAGCGAGCGTTATGCTTCAATCAAATTTTAGGAGAAGGAATTTGACGCTACGAAGATTTTTTTAGCCCAATAACAGCTACGACCAACAAGGCAAGAAAAACATAGTCCAATGGCTTGATGGCTTCCTTATAAAAAATAACTTCTATCAACTTCACCCCGACCAACGTCAAGGCCATCCATATAGCAAAAGCCGTTGATGCCGAAATCTGTTTCATTGCCAAAGAGAAAAAATAAATATTCCCAATACCAAAAAGTACGTAGCCAAGAAAGGGTAAGATGACCCACGCACTTTCGGTTGGTTGTTGTGAAATTGCCTGAAGCGAGATTTTCTTCAATTCAGCAAAACTCAGTTTCTTAAGGCTGAATATCCACCCAACTTCCAACAACGAAGCAGCTATTAAATAGAACCACTGCATTAGGCGATGCTTTCGTTTTTACTTCTTCTTGACGATGTATTTGAAAACACATTCTTGCACCACTTCATAAAACTCTGGCGAAGGTTAAGGTAAATGTTCCAATTGGTTTTCCTTTTCAAAACATCCTCATCAAACCGTTTTACGGAGAACGCATGTTGAAGGAAATAATCTTTGGGATATTTATACGGCAATCCAAACACAAATGGTTTTTTATTGGGAAGATAGGCCGTGCCAAACAGCCAATCCCAAAAGGCAAACTTGGTGGCGTAGTTGGCAAAATACGTTTCTTTTGTTTCGGCATGGTGCCATTGGTGCATCTCGGGGCCGTTGATAAAATATTGCCACTTGCCCGACCGCACATCAATGTTGGAATGAATATACATTCCCCAAACCGCATCGATACATGCTTTGATCGGAACTACGATGGGATCAGCGCCTAACAAAATAATAGGAACAAACTCAATGGTTTGGTTGATGATAATTTCCACTACGTGTGAGCGCGAACCAGCAATCCAATCTACTTGCGTGACCGAATGATGCGCCTCGTGTGTGCGCCACAAAATTTTGGAGTGGTGTTGCCAACGATGAAACCAATAGATGTATAAATCGTGGGTGACTAGAAAAAACAGAACCTTTACCCAAATTGGCCAACGAGAAATTAGTTGCAATGAAGATAACCCAAACTGTAAATCAACTGGCCTGATGATAAAGTCAAAAATCAAAATCTTCAAAAAAAAACTCTGGATGAGTGTGTACCAAACCAAGTCTATCCAAAACCCATCACGAAAGAAGGGCAACCCTTTGGTATAAGGATATTTGCGCTCCAATAAAATTATAGAGGATGCAGAGCTTAGAAGAATTATGAATGTAATGGTTTCTACTTTCATGCTTTAATTCTATGCTAAGGCTTTAACCTTGGTAGGAAAATATATTAATATGAATCTTAGCAACCTTATTACCTTATTTTGGCCTATCATTAATAAGGTAATAAGGTTTGAGCCCATAACGACAAATGAATTTCTACTAAGGTTTTGTTTGCTCAGCATTATCTTTGATAAGGAAATTTTCCCTCTAGCCATACCATGGTTGCGGCTGATGAAATTAAAATCAAAAAAGTGATGGTTTCGATATTCACCAAGTAGATTTGTGATTTATGATTTTAGAATTGTGATTTATGATTTTAGAATTGTGATTCAAACGAAGCATGCAAAAATCTTAAATCTTAAATCCTACATCTTAAATCTAAGCGGTTACCGGTTGATTGATCACCCTCCTTAACCTTTTCATCGGCTCCAGCTCGGTGTCATACACGCGCTTCACGCCATCGCCCAAACTTTTTTCTATGTCGCGGATGTCGCGCACTAATTTTACAATGCCTTGTGGCTCTACGGATGCAGCATGATCTGATCCCCACATCGCACGATCTAATGTAACGTGTCGCTCTACGAATGTCGCGCCCAACGAAACGGCAGCGAGTGTTGGCGCTAAACCTGTTTCATGACCAGAGTAGCCAATGGGCAAATCAAACTTATCGATTAGTGTACGAATCATATTCAAATTCAATTGAGCAGGGTCGCAGGGATAAGCCGATGTGGAGTGTGCCACCATAATTCCTTTTGTCCCAGTCAAGTCAACGGCATCTTCCATCTCCATTTCGGTGGACATACCTGTTGATAACATGAGCGGTCTTCCCGTTGTCAATACTTTTTTGATCAAATCAAAATCGGTAAGGCTGGCCGAAGCTAACTTGTACATCACTGGATTAAACTCTTCTAAAAAATCCACAGAGGGTTCGTCCCACGCAGAAGCAAACCAGTCTATTTTTTTATGAGCACAGTACAGATCAATTTCTTCAAATTCTGGCCTTCCAAATTCAGTTTTCCGCTTGTAGTCGATGTAGCTCATAGTTCCCCACGGAGTTTGACGTTGCTTTTCCCATTGGTCTTTGGGCACACACAACTCGGGCGTTCTCTTCTGAAACTTCACGGCATCGCAGCCCGCAATGCTTGCCCAGTCAATTAATTTCTTGGCGATCTCCACAGAGCCATTGTGATTGATCCCGATCTCTGCAATAATGTAGGTAGGATGTCCCGCACCTATCTTTCTCCCAGTGTTCAACTCTACATGTTTCATAATCATAAGGGTTAAGTGAATTTATTTTTTTCTTTTGGTGAAGGCGTCTGACACCTTGGAGGTGTCTTGACGCCTAGAAATTTTAAAGTTTATTTTTTACTGCTAATAATTAATTCGGCAAACTCTCTAAATGCCCCGTGCCCACCGTTGGTGGTACACACATAGTGGGCCACTCTTCGCGCGAAGCTCATAGCATCGGCAGGGCAAGCGCACAAGCCCACTTGCTTCATGATTTCCTCATCGTTGATATCATCACCGATGTAGGCAATTTCATCCGTTGATATTTTTATCCGCTCCATGATCTCTTGCAAGCGCAGGGCTTTGTCCGTTACGCCCATGTGCAGTTCTGTTATTTTTAATTTTTCAGATCGCTTCGCCACGGGCAACGAATCCTCTCTGGTGATGATCCCTGTTTCTATTCCTGCTATTTTTCTCAATCGTTCCACGCCCATGCCATCGCGAAAAGAAAACCGTTTCAGTTCTTCTCCGTTGCCGGAATAATAAACCCCATTGTCCGTGAGCACGCCATCCACATCGGTGATCATCAATTTGATCTTCGCGGCTCTTTTTTTTATTTCGTCTATAGACATTTTTAATTATTTTAGATTTAAGATGTTAGATTTAAGATTTGGTACGGCTTCGTTGATAATAACTCTGAGTTTAAAAATCTAACATCTAACATCAAAAAATCTTACATCAAATTATAGTCCACCCGCCATCTACTACCAAATTGGCTCCCGTCATATAACTCGATGCCTCGCTTGCCAAAAAAACGATCGCTCCTTTGTAATCTGTTTTCTTCGCCATCCTGCCAAGCACGGTGCGGGTACTGTAATTTTTTATGAAGAAATCATCTTGCCCATTTTCTACTCCACCAGGCGACAGCGCATTTACCCGAATACCTTTGTTGCCCCAGTAGGCGGCAAGGAATTTGGTGAAACTCAACACGGCACCTTTGGTAGTTGGGTAGGCGGCAGATTTATAAAATGTTTGTTCTTGCTTTTCATTTTGATACAATTTTTGGTCAGGCGCGGTGATGGCGTAAGTAGAAGCAATGTTGATAATGCTGCCACTTCCTGCCTCGGCCATCACAGAACCAAAGATCTGACTACAGAGAAATACACCCGTCACATTTACATCCATGGATTTCTTCCACAAGTTCAATGGATAGTTTTCAAATTTGGAAAACTCCAGTGCCACCGTTGGATTCTCAAACATATCGTTGATGGCCGCATTATTCACCAGCACATCTATTTTTCCGTATCGCTCTAGGATAACCTCTTTCGCTTCCATCACCGAAAAATCGTTCGACACATCCAATGCAATTCCTGTATGGCCATCACCTAATTGTCTGGCAAAATTTTGTGAAGCTGTTTCATCTAAATCAGCAACAATCACTTTCGCACCCACCTCCGCTAATGCTTCGCAATGATTTTTACCCAGAAGCCCGCACCCTCCAGTCACAATTGCCGTCTTGCCTTTTAGTGAAAACAATTCCATTATTTCTCTTGTAAAAATTTTTCTTTGAATGTCTTCTGCACATCACCTACTTTTCTGAACACGGCTTCTACCGGTTTGCCGCGAAGCAAGGATGCGATGTCGGGTTGCTTCAAAGCTTCGACCAGCAACGCCAATACTTTGTCATAAGTCTTCAAGGTGTAGTCGATGTCTTCTTCGGTGTGGGTAAAGCACACATTGTGAAACCCGCCCCACAGGATTCCGCGTTTGATCATCTCTTGCTGCACAAATGATTTTAAGAGCAATGGATCGCCTGCCGAGGCATTGAAGGTGATGATCGTTCTGCAATCAAAGCCTTGGCAAGTGGTGACTGTAGTGAGGTTATACTTGGCAGCCAATTCATTGTAGCCCTCTTTCAATTTTTTTCCTTTTTCGGCCAATGTTTTGGGTACATTTTTATCGATCATCTCTTGAATGGTGGCCACGGCTGCGGCCATCGACAATGCCTCGCCTCCGAATGTGGAATAGAAGAAAACATCTTTCTCAAAAAGTTGGAGGACATCTTTTCTTCCCGTGAGCAAGGCGATGGGCATTCCATTCGCAAATGCTTTTGAATACACGGCTAAGTCGGGCGTGATGCCAAAATATTCTTGCGCACCGCCAATGGCCACACGGAAGCCCGTCCACATTTCATCAAAGATCAAAAGTGTTCCATTGGCCTTGCACAGATACTGCACTTCTTGCAAAAAATTATTTTTGGGTGATTCAAAGATGAAGGGCTCTAAGATCACACACGCGACATCTTCATCCAGCTTGGCACGAAGTGATTCGATGTTATTATAATCAAATGTTGACGTGAGTTCTTTTATCTCTGCGGGAATTCCTTCTGCGCGACTCGTGGTGCCGATGTACCAATCATGCCAGCCGTGATAGCCGCAGCACAAAACTTTTTTCCTTCCCGTGAATGCCCTAGAGACTCGGACAGCCGCGCTGCAAACTTCCGCGCCCGTTTTAGCAATGCGCACACCTTCCGCATTGGGGATTATTCTGTGGATCAACTCGCTCAACTCAACTTCCAGCGGGTGCATTAATGAAAATGTAATACCATCTTTCAATTGTTTTTGTATCGCTTGATCCACTCGATCATAACAATAGCCCAATGAAACAGGGCCGATAGCCATGTTGTAATCGATAAATTCATTTCCATCTACATCCCACACGTGGGCGTTTTTTCCGCGCGATAAATATTTTGGGGCAACTCCATTCACATATTGCGAAGGTCCCTTCGCCATGGTTTGGGTAACAGGGAACATGACCTGTTGGGCGCGTTCATACAGTGCGTTGGAGATGGTGATGTCAGGATATTGATTTGTCATAATTGAATTTTTGAAGCGGTGTATTCTAAATTCTTTATTGCCCTAGCTGCTATCTTCTCTGGGGTAAATCCTTCATACTCGAGTACTTCGCTTAATCGGCCAGGGCGAAACCAATTCTCATTCAATGAAAGCGATTGAACATTGGCTGTTACTAGATTTTTCAAAAGCACTTCGGCTACAATGGAATAAAGCCCACCGATTTTAAAATGATCTTCTACAATAACAACGAGTTCACTTTCTCTACCGACATTTAGAATTACTTCTTCATCCACAGGTTTCAAACTGCGCATGTTTACTAATCCAACAGAAATACCTTGCGCTTCCAAAATTTCTTTTGCTTGATAAACATTATTGAAAAGCATTCCGTAAGTAAGAAACGTAATGGTGGATCCTTCGGCAATCACTTCTGCTTTTCCAATTTTGAAATTTTTATCGTGTTGAATGATTGGCTTGATCAAGTTAGCGCGTGTGTAGGCAGGAGAAATAGAGTGCCAAATCTCAGGCAACATAATGAGCATGTCTTCTTCATCGGCTGGTGCAAACACCTGCATGTGAGGAATACCACGCATGATGGAAATATCTTCAATTGCTTGGTGCGTGGGGCCATTGCCATCAGAGAGAAAACCAGGAATGAACCCTGTAAGCTTCACTGGTAGATTTGCAATGCCCACATCAGTGCGAATAAATTCAAATGCACGCATCGTTAAAAAAGCTGCTAGTGCATGAACAACAGGAATGCGACCACGCAAAGCCAAGCCTGCTGCCATGCCTATCATGGTTTGTTCGGTTATCCCTGTGTCAATAAATCGTTTTGCTAATAAAGGATTATTGGGAATATTGCGGATCAGCGCACGGTTCTCTGCTGTCATCACTATGAAGCGTTCATCCGCTAAAGCTGTCTCCGTAATTAGTTGTTCGTAGTTCATATTTTTTGACTCTATCAAGTTTCGTGCTGGTCAAAATCTCAATTGCAATTTTAAGCAGAGGCTTTAACCTTAGTAGAGAAAATGATTCTCTGAACTCTCCCCAACCTTATTACCTTATTTTGGAAGCATTACGCAGTTTAATAAGGTAACAAGGTTGAAGTTCATCGTTATAAATGATTTCTACTAAGGGTTATCTCTTGCCCAATCCGAGACTTTCACTAATAACATACCCCATATTTCATAGCGATTGCTTTTTCTTTTATCTTACTACCAACGTTTCAGAATTTAACTCCGCCAATTTATTTTCGTGCAATTCATCCAACAAAGCATTCACTTCCTCGCGTGTGAAATTGCAGAACCAACGATCGGCACGTTTTTCGATGCTGGGCAAGCCCTTACCACGAACGGTGTGAGCCACCACAATCGTTGGCTTTCCGTTCGACAAAGGAATGTGAGAAAATGTAGTGTCCAATTTTTCAAAATCGTGTCCATCTACATCAAATGCATTCCAGCCGAAGGTTTCAAATTTTTCAGCAATGGAACGAAGCGGTATCAATTCCTCGGTGGCCACATTGGCCTGGAAATAATTTCTATCCACAATCCAAATCAAATTATCCAATTTATAAGCAGCGGCCACTAATGCAGCTTCCCACACCGAGCCTTCGTTCAATTCACCATCGCCCGTAACTACAACTATTTTATTGGTTTGATTTTTCAGTTTGCAATCCATCGCCACACCCATTGCCACCGAAGGAAGATGCCCGAGCGAACCAGAGTGAAATTCCACTCCTGGGATTTTTGTATTGGGGTGCCAGTAGATATGGTCACTGGTTTTTAAATGATTCTCCAATCTTGATTTTTCTATAAAGCCCATCTCAGCAAACAAACTATACAACGCAGGCACATCATGCCCTTTGGAAAGAAAAAGATAATCGCGATGAGTATCTTCTAAATTTTCTGTAGTGACATTCAGAAAGTTAGAATACAGAAAAACCAAAAGATCGGCACACGAAAGCGAAGCACCAGTAAAGCAACCTCCATCGGTTGACAAGCGAACAATGTTTGCTCTCACTCTAAGTGCTAATTCTTTTAATTCGATATTGGTCATTCTTGATATGTTGATGTTTTAATGTGTTGGTGTTTTAATGTTTTAATGTGTTGATGTTTGTTTACCGATTACCACCTAGCCCTAATGCCTAAGTCCTAATGCCTAAGCCCCACCTCCACCTGCCTCGTCTGCTCCCTTCCCACTGTTTTCAATTCATGCAGATGATTTCTGTACCAATTCACGCCCACCCACTTTTTGTTGATCTGTTGCAGTTCGGGTTTATCCATCAACAACTTGAGAATATCATTGATGGTGAAGTGTTTTTTAGTAGGATAAAGTTCGTGGTAAACTTGACTGATGAATTGATAGTCTTCTAAATAGTCAATCGTCCAGCGGTGGCTCATAGAGTAATCTAAGCCCATCTCCCAAGTAACATTTCCTATTTTGAATTTGTGGGGGTTCTCCCATATATAAGGAGTGGTGTGTTCTAATTCCATTTTTGAATGCGCATTTACCCAAGCGTTTTCCAAGGCTGCAAAAGACATCACCTCCACATCGTTGCCATCAGGAAAAGTGGCAGGATGGAGGTTGCTCACATAATCAAACTCTTCGCTGCTGTTTAAAAATTTATTCAGGACCTCATCAATCGTAGCGGGGTCTATCAACGGACAATCGGAAGGGATTTTCACCACTACATCGGCTTTGTATTTTAATGCACATTGATAGTGGCGATCTAACAAATCCAGTTTGCTGCCACGAAATATTTCGATATGATTTTGACGACATACATTTTCGATGGTATTATCTTCTTCACTTGTAGAAGTGGCCACCACTACTTTCCCCACTAAGCTGGCCGCCATTACCCTCTCCACCATTCTCACTAGAAGTGGCTCGCCCACTAGGGGCAAGAGAACTTTTTTGGGAAGCCGTGTGGAGCTGACACGTGCTTGGATAATGGTTATGACTTTCTTCAATTTTATTCTTTTCAATTTCTTCGCGTTTTCAACAGGCTATCTTTTGGTATTCGGCAGCAATGGACGGCAGTTGATCGTGCCTAAAGCTAGCCTTGGTCCCTTGGTGTTCGATGTAACTCCTACAGATTTCGGCAATATGCTCGGCAGAGCGACCTCCGTTTTGTATAGGGGCTTTGCGTTTCAATTCTTCTACATCAAAATAAGAATGTACTTTTTTATTGAGCGCCAAGCCGATATACACTACCGTAGAATACTGCGTGATCAATTCTTCGCAATGGGCGATCATGGCGTTGATATTTCCCTCGGTATAAATCAATGTGTCAGATGGAGCATTCTCTTTGATCTCGCGAATAGCACGTTCTCTTTTCTCGTTGGGGTGGAGTTTGAAAATAAGTTGACGGCCATTGGCTATGCTAACACAGTTTCTAATAAACTCTGGACGATCATCAGAACCAAAACATTCACGAATGTCTGACGTGGCTACCAAAACAAATTCTCTATGCTGAAAATCTGAAGAGGAGAGAGGCTTTATGTTATCAAAATTGGGCATGCCCGTTACTATGATCTTCGAATGATCCGTTCCCAGTTTTTCAAAATGCTCGCGGTAGCCGTCTGAAGCAACACAATAAATATCGCATAGGTTGGAAGTGCCATTGAGCGAAGTATTGCCCGCTAAGTAACGCGGCATATCCAATGCCTTTACAATTTTGCTGAGTGAAGTAACAGGATCTGTCATCCCTTCTTGTACCCAAATAGATTTGGTTGTGCGAATGGATTTAGGCACCAGCAAATCGCTGCACACTACGGCCAAGTCATAGTGATTGGTGTAAATTTTCTGTGCGTAATCATTTTTCAGCCGATGAAACGCCAAGTACTCTTCTGATCTCTTTTTGAATTGCCCCCCAAGAATAGTACTGTCAGTAATGCTAGAGCGCACCGCTAACTTGATGATGGGGTTATCACTATAAAACTGAGTGAAGTAGCAATCGTATTCAGGGAGATGCGCTGCGATGGCGTGCATCTGAGTGACCTGATTGAATGAGCCTACTGTGAATAATATTTTCTTCACCCCTAATCTTTCCTCAAAACTACAAGGGCAATGTTATTTCAAATTTTAGTGACTGTAACCAAAAGGTTAAGTTTTTAACATAGGACTTACGGTAACTTAATATGCAGGGGGAACTTTAATTGCAATCAATATTAAAAATTGATAACGCTAAAGACTTCTTTACGATTGGAACTGGCTAAAAAATACAATTGGCCTTGAAGGAACAAAGATTAAAGCTGAGAACAAGATTGAATAATATTAATTGATAGACTGTTCACGTTGCTTCCATCTACGATCTTGATCATCATAATAGTTGATCTCGTCTGGAAACTCAATATACTCTTCTTGCGATTTTTTCCTTTCAAAAATAGCGAGCGTTTCATTCTTAACCATTCTATCAAAAAGAAAGAGTGATTTCTTAATTAATTCTTCGTCTTTCATTTTAAAAGTGCGGAACACTTCATTGTAGTAGGCCATTGTACCGCCATCGGCCAGAACCATTTTGCCTCCAGTGGCCACTCTCTTCTCCACCAAGCTTGGGGCTCTTCTACTAACTAAGAAATAGCAAGTATCGCCTTTAATAAAAAAGGCATCCATTCGGTGCAGTGACTGTTGTTCACGATAATGTGGCTCATATCCTTTATAAAATCGTTCAGGGTAAGTCAACCCTTCAGGCGCTCTACCCACATACCGAATGATAGTCCACATAATGGCATCTTGTTCTTTGGCAGTTAAGTGGTCAGAAGGTTTATAGCCTTTCGATTGGCATGATACAGCTAAAATGAAAATGAGGAATAGCAGAAGTTTATCCATTTGGCAAAGGTAGTAGTTGTGGGGTTAGTTTTAAAAAAAAAGGCTTGCGAATCGCAAGCCTCTTTTCAAAATTTTCTAAATTTACTTGTTAATAAACTTTGGTTGTAGGTTGGAACTCTGTCCATCCATCAGTCCAGTCAGTTGCTCCAAATGCTCCACGGTACGTGATGGTTTTGTCGAAGAAGGCTCCGAGTTTAGCATTGGTAAAATTCGCGGTGCCATTCAAATTACTTGTGTTTCCTACTTCACCTGCTCCAAGAATAAAGCTTGGGTTCGAAGGATAAGTTGCAGCAACACTAGCTCCCCAATACAACGCAGATGGAACACCTACGTTTGTAATCTTGGTAGCATCAGGAATCGTGTTGAACGAGGTATTGTTGTTATTTGCCCAGTATGCTCCGATAGCAGTTGCATCACCAGCTGTTGTAGCCGGTGAAATCGTTAGGCCTGTTATAAAAAGAGCATCTAAATCTGTGGGCAAAACTCCATTTGTTGCTGAACCTGGCACAGATAATACATTATACTGGTGTACTGCAGATCCAGAAGTCAAGTTATCCAATGTTCCTTGGTCATCTACACGCAAGCCTTTCCTCCATCCTGAGAAAAACGAATTGAAGATCGAGATATTTGTTCTTCTACGTATGTGAATACCGTTGTCAAAATTATTAGAGATACCGCGGCTTTGAATATCTCGCGGTCCCAATACAGTAATGTTTGAGAACACACCGCTCGTACAACCTTTTTTCTCAGTTCCATCACAAACTCCTGCGATTGCGTTGCCATTGCCTTGGTTATCGCTTTCGAATGAGTTTGAACCCGATTGATCCGCAGAAGAAACGTTGCGAACCACGATGCCCCATTGTACATTTCCCCTCCAACCGAAATCACTATCAAAATCATCATCCCAAGTAGAATGCGAAACTAGACGCTTGGCATTTACCATTCCACCAAACCACTCAAAGCCATCGTCACCGCCAAACGATACCTGTACGTTTTCAATAACGGTCGCACCACCCAAAGCACCCATTGTTAAACTATTAGTCTCATTGTTTGGAGTCAATTCAATACCTGCATACTCGATACGCGTGAACTTCATCGAGCCATTATTTTCTGTTAAGCCAACATCCATATTTCCAGAACCGACTGTTCCGTAAGGCTGGTTAGCAATACCTTCTGCGTTTGGTCTGGCTGCTTGATTTACGAACGCGTTACCTGTCCATGAAATTCCACCCCAGTCACCGCGATCGCGTTCACCTGGTCCTTGCGAAGAAGTAAAGACAACGGGCTCAGAAGCCGATCCGTTGCTAATCAATATTCCTCCCGGTTGAATAATCAAAAGGCCTTTTGTAGCTTTATCTCCTTTGATGATCGCTCCAGCAGCCACCGTAAGCGTAACTCCATTGGGAACTAATACAGTACCCTTGATCAAATAAGGTGTCCCTTTTGCTAAAGTGCGTGTTGCCAAAGTACCAGTCAATTCCACGATCGGACTACCTACTGTTAATGTGAAGTTGGCGATTGTCGAAGGAAAATTTTTGTTGTCAACTGCTTGAAAAGATATGATGATGGATGAGCCAACCACAGCAGAAGCAGGGATGGTGTATACATAGTCCTTAGTAAAAGTTGCGGCTCCGGCAATAGGGAACGATTCAACTTGTGTACCTCCGACATATACGTCTAAGGATTTTCCGCCATTGGGGGCAGTGACGGTCGCTTTAATAGTTACTGCAGCGCCCGGAATATTTTGGCCGGTGGCCGCATCTAATGCTACCGTGGCAGCTGGTTCAACTTTGTTGGATTCGCTACAGCTTTGAATGATCAAAAGTGAAGCAATTGCAACAAAAAGTGTTAGTACTCTCAATTTTTTCATGCTCATTAATTAGTTTATTTGAACTCAAAATTACCCTTATCCAGTGGCGCAGTGTTTACAATCAGGTTAACATTTTATTACGCAAATGTTAACATTTTCAAGATTTGTTAATGTAAAAAAAAGCCCCGTCATGACGGGGCTTTTCGGCAGAGTATATGCTGTACAATTATTTATTGAATTTCACTGAAATTGAAAGCGAATATTGCGCGCCTACTTGGTAGCCACGTAGCAAAGGATCGGATGATTGAATCTCGCTGTCGTTGGCATTGTCTTGCTTGTATTGATACTTCGCATTTAATAAGTTCTGCACATTTAGTCTAATCTCGAATTTCTTTTTTATCTCTTTAGCAATTTGAATATCTAAGATATTACGCGGCATTTCAAACCACGTAGGATAAAGGAAATCACCTACCGTAAAAATGCGCTCACCAAAAACGTTATACGCGATATTGGCAGAGAACCCGGTCTCCGGGTCGTTGTAATAAGCTCCGATATTTACAATATAGGGTGATTGGCCAGTAAGTGGTCTGAAACGAGTTTGGTTGGTGGCACCAGCGCCCACATCTACTTGTGACTTTATGAACGCAGCATTAGCATTGATCGAGGTATTTCGCAAAAATCTTGAAACACCTAAACTAGCTAACGATTTTCTGAATTCAATCTCTGCCCCCACACTATAGGCTTCGGGCGAATTCGCATAAAAGAACTGAGGACTTTCCCCTGTAATTTGATTGTAGAGTTCAATCGGGTCTTTGAATCTTTTGTAGAATCCTCCAATGCTGAATATTTCTCCAGGATTAGGATAAAACTCATAGCGAACATCAATGTTGTCGATAAACGCAGTACGAAGGTTGGGTGTTCCCACGATGTTAGCATCAACTTCAAATTGATAGAATAGGAAGGGAGCTAATTCTCTAAACTCTGGGCGATTAACAGTGCGGCTATAAGCAGCCCTCAGCAAAGACCTTTCGGTTAAATTGTAAGCAGCATTTAAGAAAGGCAAAGGCGCTAATACAGTGTTCTCCACTTTTACAGGAAGCCCCCCTGCAATCGCATCAACTTTTTGAATATTATTTTCAACTCTAAAACCACCCGACAAATCAAATTTTCCCAATGGCACTGATCCGCCTACATAGCCAGCGGTTAAAAAATTAGATCCTGTGTATGCATCCGATTGGCCAGTGCCCTCTTCTATAACAAGACCATTATTGCGGCTTATATTTTCAGGGGCAAAAATCTGTCCAATTGGCAGTCTGGATAGCGTTACTCCTATGGCAGGATCAAAATTTCCTGGATACAAGTAACTCAGATAACGTGCATTGAATGAACGAGTGCGGTATTCTACCAAATAACCTGCCTTAAAAGTAGCGACACGTTTTTCAGCAGCATCTCCGAATTTGTGTTCAAAGTTTACCCCGTTGCTAAATCCTTCGTCTTTAAGGGTTGACCAAAAGCGGCCCGTGTCAAACAAATTGCTATTGGGAGGCAACTGCATTTGGAAAGAATTTTCCGTTCCTCGTTCAGATATATCGCGGTTGGTCCTAAATCTTCTAAAATCAGGTTCCTTTTTATTGATCAGGTTAGCACCAATTACCCAGTTGATTTGGCTATTTGAACGGAGCTTATGAAATCCTTGAAGTTGACCAGAATAGATGGAGCGATCTAAATAATAAGACGCATAGTTGACACGATCAAAATTGGGTTGTTGGATGAAGTCGTTTCCTTCTCTGACAACGGTTCTATTTTCACCTAGCTGAACAAAGAAATTCTTGAATTCAAAACGGGTTTTGTCGCTTAGTTTAAATTCCCAGTTATGCATGGCACTAACCCGTGTCTCGCGCACATAAGTGTTGTCTCGATACTTGAAACGATCGGTAAGGACTCCATTTGCAAATTCATTGTAGCGGTTAAATTCTGCTTGGTAAGTTTGATAACTATTGGAGTAGCCAATAGATGTTAGGTTTCTTGCTTGTAATTTTCCAATCTTGAAAGATTGCGAGGTAGTGATGTTGAAACCTAAGTCTAAAGGGGCTTGCTGTGTGTTAATAGCAAAATTGTTATTTAACGATTTACCCGCTCGTTCGCGATTAAAATCGGTACGGTTAGTTGCTTTCAGAACAGCTGTTGTTGGGAAATCCTTTGGTAAATCTCTAAATCCATTATCAAAGCCTAACCAATCAGTCGAACTACCTTGAGGTGATTTAAAATCTTTGAAAGTGGTATTGTTGCGCAAGCCAACATTAAAACTAACTTTTGTAAAATCATCATGCTCTGGCTGCTTAGTAACAAGTTGAATAACGCCCCCAGAAAAATCACCAGGCAGTTCTGGTGTACCAGACTTATAAATCAGCATTTGATCAATAAAACCAGCAGGAATCAAGTCAAAAGAAAAAGAACGAGAATCGGTTTCTGTGCTAGGGCCAATGGCGCCATTGATCATTACTTGATTGTAGCGCTGAGGCAGTCCTCGTACTATAACAAATCTATTGTCGGCAATGGTAATACCAGGCACGCGCTGAGCGATCTGTGCAGCATCTCTATCTGGGAGTTTTGTAATTTGTTCAGCAGAAATTCCGCTTACTACAAGTTTACTCTCGCGAATCCCTTGCATCAAAGAGACATCATTGTTTACCTCTCTGGTTGCTGTTACGACAACTTCCTGTAATTCCGCAACGTCTTCTACTAGGGTTATCTCAATAGAAGTTATTTTGCCGCTCTCAACCACCACATCTTGAACAGTTTGAGATTTGTAAGTAACCGAAGAAATGGAAAGATTATAAGTGCCAGGTTTTAAATTAGAAATAAGGTAACTACCATCAACGTCTGTAGCCGAACCAACTGACGTGCCTTGTATAACCACATTCGCTCCAATAAGCCCTTCTTTCGTTTTAAAGTCAATTACTTTTCCGCTAATAGAACCATTTTGAGCAAATGCTGATAAACTTAGAGAGTAGATGAAGGCAAGCAAGTAGATCTTTTGCATAACTATTAATTTCCTGCAAAGGTCGCGCGGCCATATTACCTGATCTGGTCGGCAGTGTTATGAAATTGTTAAGGGATGGGATTTCCTGCCCTTCAAAAGGATCGGTTTTAAGAGGAGAATATCCTCTGCAATGAACCTATCTCAACTGAAAGTGAATAAGTTAAGACGAATAGCCACATAACATTCGGTTGATGCTGGCTTAAAGAAAGTAATCTTCTGTTAATCTAAAATTGAATACTAGAGATTAAATGCTTAGGCTTAGATTCTATATTCCGACTTCCCTGCCTTGCCGGAAGGCAGGTATCTTCTGACTTCTTTTATTTACTGATCGGCACTTTCTGCAACAACGCCTTCACTATATCCGCAGTCTTGATGTTGTCCGCCTCGGCTTCATAGTTCAAAAGTATACGGTGATTCATTACATCCAAGGCTACTTCTTTAATGTCTTCGGGCAACACATAATCACGGCCTTCCATGTAGGCTACCGCTTTCGCAGAAAGGTTGAGGTTGATACTCGCACGTGGTGAGGCACCGAATTGAATGTATTGTGCTTCGTGGTCGAGTTTGTATTCTTTTGGTTTGCGTGTGGCTGTTACCAATTCAATGATATATTTTTCTAGCGATTCAGAGATTTTTACTTTGTTCACTTCATCGCGGATGGCGAAAATATCTTCTTTCGTCAATACGGTGTTTACCTCAAACTTAAATTGCATATTGGAAATCCTGCGCATGATTTCCAATTCTTCTTCTTTAGTAGGGTAGTTCACAAACACCTTCATCATGAAGCGATCCACTTGTGCTTCGGGCAATGGATAGGTTCCTTCTTGGTCAACTGGGTTTTGGGTAGCGAGTACTAAGAAGGGGCGATCTAATTTAAAAGTGGTCTCCCCGATGGTCACCGTTTTTTCTTGCATCGCTTCCAATAAAGCAGATTGCACTTTGGCTGGTGAGCGGTTGATCTCATCTGCCAAAATAATGTTGGCGAAAATAGGGCCTTTCTTTACTTCAAACTTTCCGTCTTTTTGGTTGTAGATCATCGTACCGACTAAGTCTGCAGGCAGCAAATCGGGCGTAAATTGGATGCGTTGAAAATCCAAGTGGAGCACTTGAGCTAAGGTGGAGATAGTCAATGTTTTTGCCAAGCCAGGAACACCTTCTAGTAACACGTGGCCATTGGTAAACAACCCCACCAATAGGCGGTTGACCATGTAGCTCTGGCCAACTACTACCTTAGATACTTCTTCAAATACCTGTTTGATCTTTTGCTGGTGAGCTTGGTGTAGTTCGGAAGTGGACGTAAATGCCATAGGTTCTATCTTTCTAGTTAAACGGACTGCAATATTAAAGATTTGTGGGGGAGAGTTACAAACGGAAAGGGATTTCTTCTGGATTCCTTCGTGTGTCCCAAATGGTTAGCACATAGATATTTTTTTCATCAAACTTATAAAACAGGAAATAGTCCTTTACTCGCTTTACTCGAACGTTTTCAACAGAAGTTCTTCTGCCAAGAAGCGGATTTTTTAAAAGCCATTTTGTGGCCTGATGAAAAAGTAGATTTAATTTTTTGGGATACGATTTACTCTTATTTCTTTTAAACCAATAGCCGAGGATTTGGTCTTTTTCTATCGTTGCCTCAATAGACCAAATTACTTTCCTAGCCATTGAGCAGTTCTTTTTCTCACCTCGGCATCCGTTAAATACTGGCCGTTGGCTATCTGCTCCTCACCTTTGCGAATAGCAGCAACTTGTTCTTTTGAAAGCAAGAGTAATTCAGTCTTCGATTCATCTTTCATAAGACCATAGATGTCTTTTAGAAGACCTTCATCTTGTGATTTTTTGATTTTTAAAATCAGCTTTCTCTTTACCTCTGCAGTAGACATATCATAAATATTTAACTTAACAAAGTTAACGAAAACAAGCCTATATTCACATAAACTCCTTTTTAAGCCCTTCCGTTACCTTTGCAATCCACACGACAAACCCAAAACAAAGCAAAACCCATCTTTGTATCTTTCGTGTATAGAGCAAATTGTAAATCTATGAAACACCTCACACTCACACTGGTGCTGACCCTGTTCGTTGGCTCCCTCTTTGCCCAAACCGATGAGGCGCGGAAGAAAACCTACAACGTAAGCAAAAAGGCAGTGGCCATTCAAGGCTACGACCCCGTCAGCTATTTCGATAATAAACCCATCGAGGGCAAAAGCAACATGGCCCACACCCATCAGGGCATTACTTATTATTTCAGCACTCAATCCAACCTCGCAAAGTTCAAAGCCAGTCCCGAAAAATATGAGCCAGTTTATGGAGGCTGGTGCGCTTACGCAATGGGCGAGAATGGCGAAAAAGTAGAAGTGGATCCCGAGACCTTTAAGATATTGGACGGTAAGCTGAACCTCTTCTACAACTCATGGGGCAACAACACCCTCGCCAAGTGGAACAAGAACGAAAAAGCCCTAAAAACCAAGGCCGACCAGAATTGGAAGAAATTTGCACCGTAAATCCGTTAAAAGGCAGGTATCGTATATAAATAATAATTTAACTTTGAGGTAATTCTAAGTCATGCAACTTTCTACAGCCTGTGTCACCATACTAAATCAATTGTCGGAATTGGTCGGTCAATTGAAAGATGCCGATTTTGCAAAACCTTCTAAGGCATTGAGCAAGTCCACCATTGGCCAGCACCTGCGCCACACGCTAGAGTTTTTTATTTGCTTAGAAGATGGCTACAGCAAAGGCATTGTCAACTACGACAAGCGCAACCATGATAAGCTCATCGAGACCGACAAGTTCATCGCCCTCAATACCATTCAAAAAATTTCTGATTTCATATCGGCACAAAAGGCAGATCAGCCCCTTCTACTAGAGGTAGGCTACAATGCCCATAACGAAGAGGCCATCACCATCGAGACCAATTATTTGCGCGAGCTTGTTTATAATATCGAACATGCCGTGCACCACATGGCCATCATGAAAATCGGCATACACGAAGTGGCGCCCTACATTTCACTGCCCACAGATTTTGGAGTGGCAGCTTCCACCATTCGCTACAAAAAAGAAGAGGCACTCGTAGCGAATCGTTAACTATTTTTCTTCCTCAAGTTGACAGTTGACAATTATGCAATTGACAATATTTTGAGTCAGCGAAAGATTCGGTCTCTAAAAGCTAACACTACACTTTGTCAACTGCCCATTTGTCAATTGTCAACTTTTTAAAAATGAATCCCTACCGTTAGTGTTAAGAGCAGTGTCAAAAAATTTCTTCGTCAAACTTTTTAATTGGGAGTATTGGCCATTCGGCATCATTCAAATTCCACTTTACTTCCTTTGGTTTTGGTACGCACTCAAAGAGCGTTCTATTTTTTATTTCTCCGCCTCCAACCCCAGCATCCTCACGGGCGGTATGATGGGCGAATCAAAGTTTGATGTGCTTGAGCTTGTGCCTGACGATGTAAAACCCAAAACCATTTTGGTAAAACATCCGTGCAATACTGAACAAGTAACAAAACTCATCCAAGAAAATAATCTTTCGCTGCCCCTCATTTTCAAGCCCGACATGGGTGAACGTGGGTGGATGGTGCGTAAAATAAAATCGCCAGCAGACATTGCCCAATACCTCAGTGAAATCAAAATTGATTTCATCATTCAAGAGTTGGTCGATCTACCCTTGGAGTTTGGTGTTTATTATTTGCGCTTCCCCAAAGAAGAAAATGGTTTTGTTAACTCCATCACCCTAAAAGAATTTCTTTTTGTAGAAGGCAATGGAAAGAAAACACTCCAGCAATTGATTCAAGAAAAAGACCGCGCAAGAATTCAGTGGGATTTTTTAAAAATAACTTACCAAGATAGACTTCAAGAGATTTTGCCGAACGGCAAAAAACTAGAACTTGTTTCCATCGGCAATCACTGTCTTGGCACTACATTTCTTAACGGGAATTACTTGATCAACGAAAAACTTTCCGCTTCCTTCGACCGCATCAGCAAACAAGTCAAGGGTTTTTATTTTGGCCGCTATGACTTGCGCTGTGCCACCCTGCAAGATCTAGAAAACGGAAAAATAAAAATAGTAGAACTCAATGGTTGTGGGGCAGAGCCAGCACACATTTATCATCCTCAAGCATCTTTATGGAAAGGTATCCATGATTTGATCGAGCATTGGAATAACATGTACCGCATCAGCAAAGAAAACCATGCGCTCGGTGTGCCGTATCTTTCGTTCAAAGAAGGCCGAGAGATTTACAGACGGTTTAAAAATAGGCAATAAGCAGTGTCAATACGCGAACTTGCCTACTGCCTATCAATCTCAACTTGCCATTTACTCCTAGCTTTCTCAACTGTCAATTGCCTTTTGTCTATTTCCAATTTGCCTGCTGCCTACTTCATTCATACTCTGTAATTCGTATTTTTACCCCCCTATGCTCCCCTACCTCCAAGTCTTCTTAGCTGGCACCATTTTCAGCTTCATTGGCTCCATTCCACCTGGCACCTTAAACCTTACGGTGCTTCAGTTAGGTTTAGAGAAAAAGAAAAACATTGCCCTTCGCTTTGCGCTAGCAGTAGCCATCATAGAATATCCGTATGCGTGGATTGCTGTCGCCTTTGAAGGCTGGCTTACCTCTTCGCCAGTCATTATAGAAAATTTTCAATTGATCACTGCCATATTAATGACTGTCTTTGGGATTTTTACAATTTGGTCAGCAAGAAAACCCTCCAACCTGTCAGTAAAGTTTAATGAGAGTGGTTTCAGGCGCGGGATAGTTTTAAGCCTACTCAACCCAATGGCTATTCCTTACTGGATGGGAGCCACTGCCTACTTCAAAGCGCAAGGTTGGATTAATCTTTCCACTAATGGTCTAGTGCATAGTTACGTGTTTGGCACATCTGTTGGGGCAATGCTACTATTGACTCTTTTTGTTTTCATGGCTAACCGATTAGCACCTCACGTGCAGCAAAATCTATTCATTAAGATGTTGCCAGGGATTATCATGTTGGCATTGGGCATTTATGCTTTCATAAGGTATCTGTTTTGATACAGACCTATAAACAACAACTTCTTTTTCCTCCAAGGTTTTCAATTACTATCTTTACCCTATTGATAGCCAACACAAATCTATGGACGAGAAGATAAGCCCCCAAGCAATAGAGCAATATAGCGAAGAATATGCCGCTAAGTTGGCCAATCGATTCTTTGAAAAAAGACAAAGGATAACAGGGCCTGAGATATTAGCGCTGTGCGACATAAAACAAGTCAATCTATTTGTGATCCGCGACTTGATGCGTGTATGGACACACGAAGCAGAGAAATTGAAAAGCCCATATTTTGATTATCAAGCCGAGGAAGTAAAAGAGGTATTGGCTCAATTTCAGAACATACTATCCAACCATATCTCCATCGATAAATCCGAGTTTCTTCCCCTGCTGGAATCGGCTGTGGCCAAAACAATCCATTTGATTTTAACTCCCTATGATTTTTATTCCGATACGCTCGATCGGCATGGCAAAGGCTATTTGAAAACCGAGGTTCTTCGCAACGAAGTAAAGTATCTCAAAATCAATAAAGCCCCGTTGGAAAAACTGGTGGTGAAATTGGAAGAGCGAAAATCAGATTTGATCACTGGCAACGAAGCCTTCGGCATGCTCGATCATATCTTGGAAGAAGTGAATTTTACACCAGAAGATGTGGAAGGATACATCAGCCAATTTTCGCAACTAGTGCCATTGCGCATGGAGCGGCTCTACGAAAGAAAGCCAATTGCAAAAACGAACGAATCAAGAAAACCAGAGCAGGCTAAAACACTTATAGATGATGCATCTAAAGAATTCAAACCCACTTTGGCAGATAATCTTGCCAGGCAAAAATCATCGAAACTGAAAGACAGCCTGACCATCAATCAGAAATTTATGTTCACTAAGATTTTGTTCAAGGGTGATTTTGAAATTTTTTCTGAAGCTGTTGATCGCATTGATACACTCGAAACTTTAAATCATTCACTCGCTTACATTGGTGAGAACTATCCAGAGTGGGATAGAGAGAGTGAAGAGTATGAAGAATTTATTGAGGTGTTGGAAAAACGGTTTAATTGATTGTTTGGAAATCCTTAAACGGCTATGACACAAGCTGAACTATTAGCCATACTGACCCAACTGCAAAGTCTTCCCAGTGAAACAGAAGTAGTGGAGTTTAAGGAAGCGAAGAACGGTTATGATTTTACTAGGCTTGGTAAATACTTTTCGGCACTCAGCAATGAGGCTAATCTAAAAACCAAATTATACGCGTGGTTGATATTTGGTGTTGAGAATAAACAATTTACAATTGTAGGTTCCAATTTCAGGACTAATCGAAAATATCTTGATAGCCTGAAAGGAGAAATAGCAAATAAAACGACCAATCGGATCACGTTTATTGAAATCTATGAATTATCTCTTTCGAATGGGCGGGTAGTTATGTTTCAAATCCCAGCAGCACCCAAAGGAATCCCCGTTGCTTTTGAGGGGCATTATTTTGGCCGTGATGGTGAAGAGTTGTCGCCTCTCAATATTGAAGAGATAGAGCGTATTAGAGGCCAAGCAATAGCAGATGATTGGAGTGCATCAATAATTCCTCATGCTTCATTGGATGATCTTGACTCTAAATCTATTTCTATTGCACGAACTAACTTCAAAAGTAAATTTCCTGAGAAGGCAGTCGAAGTAGACACATGGGATGATATTACTTTTTTGAATAAGGCTAAAGTTACAATTAAGGGGAAAATTACACGCACAGCTATTCTGCTGTTAGGTAAAGGAGAATCAGAACATTTTATCAATCCCGCAGAAGCAAAAATTAGATGGCTGTTAAAGGATGCAAAGGGGAATGATAAAGACTATGCTATTGAAAGTTGTCCGCTGTTGTTGGCTGTAAATAGCATTTACAATCGAATTAGAAATTTGAAATACAGATACATTAAAGAAGGTACTTTATTTCCTGATGAAATAGATCAGTATGAACCTTACACCATAAGAGAAGCCCTGAATAATTGCATTGCCCATCAGGACTATTCAAGAGGTGGGCGAATTAATTTAGTAGAGATGGATGATCAATTAATTTTTACGAACCTTGGCAGTTTTATTCCCGGCTCAGTTGAAAAGGTGGTAAAAGACAATGCTCCTGAAGAACATTATCGAAACAAGTTTTTAGCCACAGCTATGTTCAATCTTAAGATGGTTGATACTGCTGGTGGTGGTATCCGTAAGATGTTCAACTTTCAACGAGAAAGATTTTTCCCTCTACCTGATTTTGATTTAACGAATGGGAGAGTTAAAGTGATCATTACTGGTAAAGTATTAGATATGGATTATGCTACCCTGCTGGCACGAAGCCCAAGTTTATCGTTGGGTGAGATTATTATGTTAGACAAGGTGCAAAAGAAGCTAAAACTTACCGAGGGAGAAGAAAACCACCTACGTGAAAAGAAATTGATAGAGGGCAGAAAGCCGAACTTTTATATCTCGTTAAGAGTGGCCGAGAAAACAGGTCAAAAGGCAGTATATTCTAAGAATAATGCATTTGATAAAGCCTATTACCTTGATCTTATTGAGAAGGCGATTAAAGAACATGGCTTCGTTGAAAGAAATGATGTAGATCAACTGCTGTGGAAAAAATTGCCTGATTGGATGGATGATAAACAGAAGAAAGTAAAGATCAATAACCTACTATCAGAGTTAAGGAGAAACGGAATAATAAGGAATGCCGGGAGTGATGCTAAACCTAAATGGCTGCTAATTTAGGTGGGGGAGTCTATCTAATTTAATTAGAATATTATTAGAGGCCTTGAATGGTAATACATTGTAATACAGACAGATAACCTTATTCGCATATTAGAGCTAATTAGAGAATTTATCGCAATTCTCCATTCCCAACTATACCCTCTGCAACACTTGACTCCTATGTGAATCTAACTTCAGCAGAATAAAAAGCAAAATAGTAAAGCCCCACAGCGAAGAGCCTCCGTAGCTAAAGAAAGGCAACGGAATCCCCACCACTGGAAATAAGCCCACCGTCATGCCAATGTTGATGGCGAAGTGAAAAAACAAAATACACGCCACGCTGTATCCATACGCTCGCGCAAACCGACTCTTCTGCCGCTCTGCCAAAAAGATTACACGCAGCAATAGCGTAGCAAAAAGTCCAATCACCACCAAGCTACCAATCCAACCGAACTCTTCACCAATTGTGCAAAAAATAAAATCAGTGCTTTGCTTCGGCACAAAATCAAATTTGGTCTGTGTGCCTTTTAAAAATCCCTTTCCAATAAAACCACCACTGCCAATGGCTATTTTTGATTGCGTTACATTCCATCCAACACCTAGTGGATCAATATCTGGATTGACCAATACCTTTACTCTGTTTTGCTGATGTGGTTTCAATACGTCTGTCACTACGTAATCTACACTTTCAATAACGCCACTGATCAACAATGCCCCAATAGTCAATACAGCAATGCGTTTAATTTTTTTCTTTCCGAATGAGATTAATAAAATCAACACCGCTGCGATAGCTGCATGAAGGTAAAGTTGATTTGGCACAAGCAGTGTGAGAATAAAAATAGTAGCTGCACAAATCCCAACAATCAATAAGAAAGGAGACATGCCTTCGCGATAGAAGACCAATACAAAAGAAGTGAACACCAATGCCGTGCCTGTGTCTTTTTGTAATTGAATTAGAATGATGGGCACACCAATCAACGCAAACAAAATTGCTTGGCTGCGCAAGTTGTCCATACGAAAACCTACAGAGCCAATGAACTTTGCCACGGCCAATGCGGTAATAAACTTTGCGAACTCTGATGGCTGCACCCCAAACGAGCCAATGCCAATCCACGCTTTATTGCCTCCCACTTCCTTACCAATGAATGGAACTAAAAAAAGGAGAACTAAGATTAATCCATAAAAGAGATAAGCGAACGTTTCGTAGAAACGCACGTCTATGATAATGATCGCAACTACAATCACTACAGATGCAGCAATGAACATCAATTGCCTTCCCGAACTCAACGACAAATCCCAGATGGTTTGGTTAGCCGTTTCGTCATAGATGGCCGCAAAAATATTTAGCCACCCCAACGTAACGAGTGCCATGAACAACAAGATAGTTGTCCAGTCTAATTTACCCGATATGTCATCGTCTCGTTTCAATTCAGTTCTAATTTTTTTTCGTTTAAATCTCCAAGGTCTGTTTGTGTGGGCAGATAGACCTTGGAGGTTTTAATGTTTACTTCTAATCCAAAAATTTCCCCACCAACACAAAATCTTCAATGTACTGTCGCTTGGTTTTTCCGTACAAATATTTTTCAATCATTAAACTAGCGATTGCACCAGCCGCACGTGCACCTTGCCCTGCATCTTCCACATAAACAGAAATAGCGATCTTTGGATTATCGCGCGGAGCGAAAGCAATAAAAACAGAGTGAGCAGGCAACGGATCGTTTTGCACTGTACCAGTTTTACCACACACCACCACATCAGGAATCTTGGCCCAGTATTGTCCTGTGCCTGCATCAACCACTTGTTGCATGGCATCTACCGCAATTAAAAAATAGGATGGGTCGATGGTAGTGAAATGTTTCTCCGCATATTTCGGCAGCGGTTTTTTATCCTTGCCAATGGCTTTCACCAAATGCGGAACATAATAAAAACCTCTGTTGGCAATAGTAGCTGCAAAGTTTGCCATCTGTATCGGCACTACTAGATTTTCTCCTTCGCCAATGGCGATAGAATAAATATTTGAAAACTTCCACGGGCGATTGTTGTATGCGCGGTCGTAGTAAGCAGGAGTTGGAATCAATCCTCCTTTTTCATTTGGCAAATCAATTCCCAACGTACTTCCAAAACCAAAACTATTGATGTGCTTGTTCCATTCGGCCAAGCCAATGCGGGTATCGTCATAAGGCGAAGTGGAAATACCTTTATTGAGCATTCTGCGAAGTGTTCCTAAAAAATAGGGATTACAAGAGTTGGCAATTGCTCCGCGCAAATCTTGGTTATCGTGGCCTTCATGGCAACCGATCAATGATTTATTGCATTGCATGCGCGTTTCTGGTGTAATCACACCTTCTTGCAAGGCGGTCATCGCCTGTGCGATTTTAAAAATAGAACCGGGGCGATACTGTGCCATTAAAGGCCGGTTGAATAATGGCTTCAATGTATCGGTGCTGATAAGTTTGAAATTAGAACTGTAATTTTTTCCTGTTAATAAAGTCGGGTCATACGATGGGCCTGATACCAACGCCAGCACTTCGCCCGATGAAGGCTCGATGGCAGCGATGCTGCCTGATTTTCCTTTCATCAACATCTCTCCATATTGTTGCAGATCTAAATCAAGACCTGTTACTAAATCTTGACCAGGCACTGACAAGGTATCATAAGCCCCGTCTTTAAACGAACCCTTCTCTACTCCTTTTACATTGCGCAGTTTAAATCGCACTCCTCGCTTTCCGCGCAATTGCTCTTCATAAAAAGATTCTATTCCACTTTGGCCAATGTAATCACCCTGTCGGTAAAATTTTTGTTCATCTCTTTCCAATCGTTCTTTGCTCACCTCACTTACATAGCCAAGTGCATTGGCCAATGCGTGCGTAGTGTAAGCTCGTGCAGTTCTTGCTTCAATATAAAAACCAGGGAACTCATCTAGATGATCTTGAACTCTTGCAAAATCTTCGTTGGAAAGTTGATCCATGAAAAGAGTAGGCTTTACAATAGAAAATTCCCTTCTCTTCTTCATCTCTTTAAATTTCGCCCGAAGCTCTTCACGAGAGACTTCAAAGATTTTGCAAAATTTAATCGAATCAAAACCCTTTACATCTTTTAAAATGACAGTTAAGTCATACTCCGGTGTATTGTACACAATTAGCTTTCCGTGTCTATCAGTGATCAATCCACGAAAAGGATATTCTACTTGCGGGAGAATAGCATTGCTATCGGCAAGTTCTGCATACTTGTTATCCAGTACTTGAATAAAAAAGAGCTTGATCAGGAAGATCAACGCCACCAACACGAACACGACTTGCACTATTTCACGCCTGCCTTCATTCATTGTCTTCTTCTGTCAAAAGTTAAAAATTGAAGTAACAACATTACTGTAATGGTGAACAACAAACTTGTAATCGTTTTCAGCATGGTGTACCAGAACATGGCAAAGCCCGCTGCCTCTACAAAAAATAAAATCAAGTGATGAATAAAAACCAAGGGTAGCGAGTAAACCAAAAACCATTGCAACCCATTGGCTGCTAAGGTAGGAGGTGTACCAATGTCATAACCACCTTGTGGCGTAATGGTTGCGAGCCAATAATTACGAACGTATGCCACCAGCACAAGTGCCAATGCGTGCATACCAAGGCTATTGTAAAAAATATCTATTGTAAAGCCAAGAAGAAACGCGATCAGCATCAAAAGTAAATTGTTCAACTCCACAGGAAGCATGAGAATAAATCCCACGTATAAAAAACAAAATGCTGTATTGAACAATACTAAATTTTTCAACAGTAGCACCTGTAAAATTACGTACAGGAAAAAAGAAATGATTTGAAAAATACCGCCCTTTATCATTTCAGTTCGCCTATGGTTAATTGCTCCAAAGAATCCTTCTCTTGCTTCAAATTACTTTTTACAATTTCTACAAAAGAAAGTTTACCAAAATCTTGAGACAATTCTACTTTGATCGTGTGGAATTGAGCCTCTTCATTTAGTTTATAACTTTTAATAATCCCAATCATAATACCTTCTGGGAAAACGGCATTGTAACCTGAAGTCATCACGGTGTCACCCACTTTTAATTCTACATGGCGTGGAATATATTTTAAATCAATCAAACGTGGATCAGTGCCATCCCACTGCACAGTACCAAAGTGACCCGTGCGTTTAATCATACTGGAAACTTGGTCATCAATGTTCAGCAATGAAATCAGCACGGCATAGTGATCAGATACTGATTTCACTTTTCCTACCGCCCCTTGTGAGCTGATCGCGGCCATACCGGGCTCAAGTCCATGGGCTTTGCCTCTATTGATCGTAATGAAATTTTTATAGTAGCGAGTAGAGTTATTGATGACCTTTGCACTCACATAATCAAATCGATCGATGATAGCGGGGTCTTTGATATTGGTTAACTCCATAAAATGGATCAACTGATCGCGTTGATCTAATTTTTTTCGCAGCCCTGTGTTTTCGCTCGCTAGATTTCCATTGATATCCCGTAAGGAAAAATATTCACGAATGTTTTGCGAAGAGCTAATGACATTCGCAGCAATGCGATTGGAGGTATTGAAATAGGTGGTGCTTTGGTATTGATTGTTCCCAACCACCATCCAAGCACACAATAATTCTAAAATTAGAAAAGTGAAAAAAGCCCGATACTCGTAGATGAATTTGAGGAGACGTTCCATTCTCTAAAGCAATAGATCAAGTACGAGTTAGTTTCAAATTGACAATTGGCAAAAAAGCAGTTGACAAACTTTTGAGTAAATTGACCAAAGTGTAAAACAAGGAATAGCTCATCTTATTTTTGGCTACAGCTTTCGTGTATGGTTCACATTTTGTCAACTGTCAATTGCCTTTTGTCAATTGATTTAAGTCATCAACACCTTACGGTAATGCTTCAAGTTTTTCAATGCAGCTCCCGTTCCTCTCACCACAGCACGCAACGGATCTTCGGCTACATGTATTGGCAACTTGGTTTTCAATGACAAGCGTTTATCCAATCCTCGTAGCATAGCACCACCACCCGTTAGGTAAATGCCTTGCTCATAAATGTCAGCAGAAAGCTCTGGTGGAGAAAGCTCCAATGCCTTCAATACTGCCTCTTCTAATTTTGAAATGGATTTGTCCAATGCAAAGGCAACTTCTGAATAAGAAATTTTAATGGTCTTGGGGATACCCGTCATCAAATCTCGGCCACGGATTTCATAATCATCAGGACCGTCATCTAATTCTGTCAATGCAGAGCCTACCTCAATCTTCACACGCTCGGCAGAACGCTCACCTATCAACAGGTTGTGCTGCCTGCGCATATAATCCAAAATATCTCTGTTGAATGTATCACCAGCTATTCGGATGGATTGATCACAAACAATCCCCGAAAGCGCAATCACTGCTATGTCAGTAGTTCCACCGCCAATATCCACAATCATATTGCCGATAGGTTGTTCTATATCAATGCCAATACCGATTGCCGCAGCAATGGGCTCGTGAATCATATAGACTTCTTTGGCATTCGCATGCTCGGCAGAGTCGCGCACGGCACGTTTTTCAACTTCCGTGATGGCCGAAGGGATGCAGATCACCATTCTTAAGGAAGGCGGAAAAAGTCTTTTGCCTGTATCGATCAACTTAATCATGCCGCGGATCATCATCTCCGCAGCGTGGAAGTCGGCAATCACGCCTTCTTTCAAAGGGCGAATGGTTTTGATATTGTCGTGGGTCTTTTCGTGCATCTGCATGGCCTCTCGCCCAATGGCCAGCACCTTGTTGGTAGCTTTATCGATAGCGATGATGCTCGGCTCATCTACTACCACTTTGTCTTTGTGTATGATCAGCGTGTTTGCTGTGCCCAGATCGATGGCGATGTCTTGGGTGAAAAAATCAAATAGTCCCATTTAGTTATATCTCCGCTTAAGGTAAAAATTGAAAGCACGAAATTACAGAAATATTCCCGTGATTTTTAAAGCGATCTCGCCTAATAACTTACGCGCGACTAATGTTTGAAATGCCGCACCCCTGTAAACACCATCGCCATTCCATGTTGGTCGCAAAAGTTGATGGATTCTTGGTCTTTGATGGAGCCGCCCGGTTGGATCACCGCCTTGATGCCCTGTTGGGAGGCAATTTCCACGCAATCGGGAAAAGGAAAGAACGCGTCAGAGGCCATGACTGCGCCTTTCAAGCTAAAATCAAATGCTGCAGCTTTATCAATTGCTTGACGCAAAGCATCCACACGACTGGTTTGGCCTACACCGCTTGATAAGAGTTGACCATCTACCGCCAAAATGATGGTGTTGGACTTGGTATGCTTGCAAACCTTGCTGGCGAATAGTAAGGCCTTTACTTCCGAATCGGTTGGAGCGACCTTAGTTACGGTCTTCAAATCTTCTTTTGCGTCTGTTTTCAAATCCAAGTCTTGTTCGATTACTCCGTTCAATAGGCTTTTAAATTGTTTAGTGGTAGTGAGTGGTTGCTTCTGCTGCAAAATCATTCGGTTCTTCTTCGAGCGCAAGAGTTCAAGTGCATCAGCATCGTAGCTTGGCGCGATGAGGATTTCAAAAAACAATTTGTTGATCTCCTCCGCTGCAACCAAATCGATGGGCTGGTTCGTTGCCAACACTCCGCCAAATGCCGAAATAGTATCAGCTTGAAAGGCTTTCATGTAAGCTTCTTTCACAGAATTGGCAATAGCTACACCGCAGGCATTAGTGTGTTTGATGATGACAAAAGCTTTTTCTCCTTCAAACTCTTTTACAAGATGAACGGCCGCATCCACATCCACTAAATTATTGTATGAAAGTTCTTTGCCGTTGAGTTTTTCAAAAAGAGAATCCAGCTCGCCATAGAAGACTCCTTTTTGATGAGGGTTTTCGCCATAGCGCAAAACTTGGCCGCTTTGAAAATTGCTTTTAAAACTCGGCAGTTGCTGTTCTTGATTGAAGTAATTGAAAATGGCTGAATCATAATGAGAAGTAACATCAAAAGCCTTGGCGGCAAAACGCTTGCGATCTACTAACTCAGTTGAATTGTTTTTCTTCTCCAATAATTCTAATAGCTCAGTGTATTGATTTCTTGAAGAGACGATCAACACATCGTTGAAATTTTTTGCCGCTGCGCGGATGAGAGAGATGCCACCGATGTCGATTTTTTCTACAATGTCGTCTTCGCTGCCACCTTTGGCCACGGTTTCTTCAAATGGATAGAGATCAACAATGACTAAATCAAGTGGTCCGATTTTAAATTCTGCGGCTTGTTTCAAATCACCTGCGTCTTCTCTTCTATAGAGTATTCCTCCAAACACCGCGGGGTGGAGTGTCTTTACTCTTCCGCCAAAAATGGATGGGTAGCCTGTCAAATCTTCAACGCGAGTTACTTTGTATCCCAGCTTTTCAATGAACTCTTGTGTGCCGCCTGTGGAAACAAATTCTACGTTGCTCTTGGCAAGCGAGTGAATAATGGGTTCTAAATTGTCTTTGTAAAAAACGGAGATGAGGGCGCGGGTGATTTTTTTTTGCATGATGGATTCAAGAAATTATCTATGAAAATTGATTGACCAAGTTGAAGGAATGATTTGTACTGTGCGCTCGGCCAGGGATAGAAGCGGAAAGCCCACAGTGAGGAACGAGCGAGGACTTGTAGCGGATAGCCCGGTGGCGCCTCGCCAGGCCGCCAAAAAACTTTTTAAAAAACTGTTCGGCAGTCTTAGATTCATTTTCAAATTTTCAAATCAACGAATTTTCAAATCGGCTAATTGATTAATTAGATTCCCTCTCCTCAAATGCCTCGGCCTCCACAGAAAAATCATCGGCATCTAAGTACGCAGGGAATCGATCGCGATAAGATTGAAGTGCATTGCTGCTCAACTCGATTGTTTTGATCGACTCGATGCCTTCTATCGTAAAAATGGTATCGCCCTTGGGGCCAATGATGGATGATTGCCCGTTATACTCAATTCCATTTCCATCTATGCCTACGCGGTTGACGCCCACAGCATAACTCAAATTTTCTATCGCGCGTGCGCGGAGCAAAGTTTCCCAAGCTGATGAACGCACCATGGGCCAGTTGGCCACATAAATCAACACATCGTAGGATAATTTTTTCAAAGAAGGATTCCAGCGATTGCGGCTCCAAACGGGGAAACGCAAGTCATAACAAATGAGCGGGCATATCCTCCAGCCTTTCCAATGACCGATCAAAAGGCTTTCGCCCTGAGCATACACTTGCTGCTCTTCGGCCATGCGGAAGAGATGTCTTTTATCATACGTTTTGAAATTGCCGCCCGGCTCCATCCACAACAATCGATTGTAAAAGCGGTCGTGCACATTAGAAATAAAACTGCCCAAGATCAGCGCGCCCGTTTGGTCTGCCATCTGTCGCATCCACTTGAAAGTGCGCATGTTGGTGCGCTCGGCCAGCCGATTGGCCATCATTGTGAAGCCCGTGGTGAACATTTCGGGCAGCACGATCACATCGGTGGATTGGCCTACTTGCCATATTTTTTCCTCGAAGGAGGCCAAATTAGCCCCAATATCTTCCCAATGAAGATCTGACTGAATGATGGTGATCCTTAAATCCTGCATAGTTGCCCTGAAACGGAGTGCAAAGAAAACCAATTTTAATTGAAAATGGGCAGAGAAATTTGAAAATGAGGTGATATGAAAATATGTGAATTTGAGAAGGAGTTATAATTCAGTTTTGTCGCTGTGGCGCAAAAGGAAAACAACCTATCGCTTAATTTTTTAAAGAATTCGCTGCTTCCATCATTTCTACTTTTATCAATTCCCAAATCTTACCTCTTAGGCAGACAGGATCTGGCATATTATCCGCCTTATCAAAATTAGTCAGGCCTGTTTTACAAGCTCTACTTCATAGAAGGGATATTTCTCTTCATACAATTTCAACAAGGAAGTCAAGCTTGTATGTTCCAATATTTTGGACAAATCCCAAAAATCTTTCTTTCTTCCACCCCTTGACACCGTATCCAATTTCATAAGGGCAATCTCTTCAAATGTTGCCATGCGGATGCCATCAATCTCTTTTTCTGGATATAAAAAATCATCGTTCCAATTGAGTATGTCAGTCTTTACAGCAGAATCTGTATTGTGACCAATATAAAGGTGAAGGCCAAAATTATTTTCTATTGGCTGCAAACCAAGTCCCTCATCGCTATTCCGAACATAGCTGAAGTTTTCCCTTATCTCAGTTTCTATCTTCTTAAAGTCAATACTCCCGTAACGTTGGTGGATAAAAAGATCAATGTCTTCTGATTTTCTATGCCCGAGCAAAAGACTAAGGGCTGTCCCTCCAACAAGTCTGAAATTTGTTAGCGAAGAAATCTTCATCAATGCACTCAGTACATCGAATAGTTCATAGCTCGTGGTGAAGGTTTTGAGCATGCAAATTGATTGGGAGAAAGACCAAACATTTTTATTCCGAGTGACATAGCACGAGGCATTAAAGAAGAAGCGGCCAATAAAGAATCAATAACTCTCGCTTTTCCGTAATAATTCAATGTCTCTTGAATATCCTCAGAGGTGCCTCTTTCAAAAATTCGGATAATCGTAAAGTCTGCATAGCGGTCAACGTCCAACTTCTCAAGATCAACATCCCAGAAAGCAGAATTTGATAAACGAGGCTTAGTAGGCTTGGATATAGGGAAATTGGGCATAGCAAAACCGAAGTGGCAAGTAAAGTTATGAAATTCCAGTCAATTGAAATTTTAGGAAGCTATTGCTGTTGTTAAAAAATCATTCAACGGCTTTAGGGTTTTACAAACCTCGGCCACTTTTTTTGCAAATTTCTTGTCGGCCAGCTCTTTGTCGGTAAAATAGTGGGATACGATGAAGCTTTTGTTCTTTAGCAATTCTATTTGCGGATGATCTTTGGCGTAGCCTTTGGGCGCGGTTTTTAGTCTGTCGAAATCATCTAATCCTTTTGGAAATGCTTTCTTGAATTTTTTGTTGGAAAGGATTTTGCCAAAGACATCTGAGTTATAATCAATCTCTTGACGGATTTTAGCTAAATTCTCTGCATCGGGCATGTACAAGCCGCCCGCTACAAAACTTTGGTTGTTGGGTTGGATGTGGATGTAGTAGCCCGGCTCCTGCACCATCTTTCCGTTTGGCGAAAAGCCAGCGCCCATATTTATTTTGTAGGGACTTTTGTCTTTACTGAATCGCACATCGCGGTAAATGCGAAAGCCTAGTTTTTTTGGATTGAGTCCCGACAAGCCCTCATCGAATCTTAATAACTCGGCATGAAGTGCCTCCAAGAATTTTTCAAATCCTTCTTTGGCGATAAGGTATTTGGGTTTGTTCTTTTCGAACCATTCGCGGTCGTTGTTTCTGGCGAGGGATTTTAGGAATTTCAATACAAACTCTGAATTCATACTATGACTTACTGATTTGGCAGACAATTTACCATTATATTTTTTAGTCAATGACCTTAACTAAAGAATATATTACGAATAAGTTTGGTTTGATTGAAGTTTTTCATCTGTCTATACCTATTTCTTCGGCAGCAAATTTTTTTTGCCTCCAAAAGTGATTTGATAAGACTGTGTTCTCTGAAGAAAAATAGATGGTGGGTTACCAAGAAGATTTCAATGCCCAATCAGTGGCTCGTTTCTAACCTTCTATAGTTGCCAATAAGCTTAGAGCAATCTTCAATAGAAAGCAATCTCTGTCGATACGTTTTTTTTAAACTCTCAGCAAAGCCCAGATAAAAATAGCCTGAGTTGTTGGTGTCTCCACGTCCCCAATCTAAGCGAAGATTCAATCTCACCCGTTATTGGCAGTAGTGTGTGACTCCTCGCGCTAAGTAAAATAGGTTATTTACTCCTTCCGTATTGCCTCGACAGGATCAAGACGTGAAGCGCGCAAGGCTGGATAGGTCCCAAAAACTACTCCCACTAGAATAGCTACTGCTGAAATTACAAATAGGGTGTTGAGTGTGTACTCTGCCTGAAAGGGGACTTTAGTCACTGCTTTTACAATAGGCACGGCAATCATTGTAAAGACCACACCGAAGATCACACCCAATAAACTTCCAAATACGGAAATAGTGATCGACTCAGTGAGAAATTGATAGAGAATGGCTTTTCTTTTTGCGCCTACTGCTTTTCTAATTCCTATTTCGCGAGTGCGCTCGGTTACCGAGATGAGCAATACGTTCATCACACCAATGCCTCCCACCACTACTGATATGCCAACGATCAGCCCCATGATAATCCTGAAAAGCAAAAAACCTTTCTCAGCTTGGTCAATGCGAAAATCGTTGGTGTTAATGGCAAAGTCATCTTGGCCAAAGTGTTTAGCAAGCCAATCAGTGATTTGTGCTTTTATTGATTTTATCTCGGTCACACTTTCTACCTTTACCCCATACGTTGGTAAGTGCTCCTTCAACTCTGCGTAGGTAAGTGTTGATACCGGAATGATTATTTCTGGGTTTTCTGAATCGCTCTTTTCTAAAATCCCCACAATCGTAAATTTTTTATGGTTGAGAGAAATTTGCTGGCCCAATAGATTTTTATTATTTTTTTCTTTGAACAATTCAACAAAACGGAAATTGACTAAAGCCAGCGATTGTTGTTGCTCTATCTGCTGCTCAGTAATTGTTTTGCCTTTTTGAATTTTAATATGAACTGCATCTATGAAACTAAGGGCAATTACTTTCGCTCCAATTAAAACGGAATATTCTGGCAAGACCACTTCTGCTGAAAACGAGGTACTCATCATTCGCTTAGAAACGTGGGTCAAACTTTTTCCTAGTTCTTCAAATTGATTATAGGTGAGGATATTAAAAGAATCCTTGCGTATGGAAATGTTATTAACAACGCGATGCGTCTTACTGCCAATGGTAATCACATTTAGTGGAGTGGTCTTTGCAATTTGCTCTTTGGCGAATTTCTCCATCCCATCAATCAAGGAAAGAATACTGACCAGTGCAGCTACACCAATTACAATCCCCAATACGGAGAGAACTGTATGGAAAAATCGCGAACGGATATTATCAAACGAAAGAACAAAAGCTCCCCAAATCAATTTAACCATGACCTTTTTTGATCAAAGACTTTAAAATGGGGAATTTGTTACAGGAAATAGGTGGTTCTGTTCTTTTATAATAGGTTGAATTTTTTTAAAGCCAGCTTTTCAAGGTGCAAAAATAAATTTTTGAGGGAAAGAGTAAAGAGGAAAATTGTTTTTTTAATAAAATCCAGGATATTATTTCAATTTACCCTGCTGATTGATCTTATGCAGCTATGGTTGTAGAGTGCCTCCAAAATACGTTTCCTATTGCAAAGGGATTTTTAAATTAGACTTTAGAGAATCACCAGCAAGAAGATACAACGCGCGCAAAAATCCTTAATGGCCTTTGTTACTTAGAATCTACCGCGCATCCTGAAAAAAGTAAGGCTCTTGCTGAAGAACTCCTTATGATTGCAAAAAAGACGAATGATGGCAAAAATGAAAGCATTGCCTTTCGCTATCTGAGTGAATATTATTTCTATATTGGAGACAACGCTCAAGCAACTAAATATACTTATGAAATGCTAAAGGCTGCGGAGAAAAGCTTTTATCAAGTAGGGTTGGGTCAATCCTACATCATGTTATCGCGCATGAACGCTATGGAGGGTGATTTCAAAAAATCAAAAAGTAATTCCTTAAAAGCAGTAGAAGTTTTTACAAAAGTCGATCTTAAATTGTACCTAGGGTACGCTTATAATGGTCTTGGTGTACTTCATTTCAATTTTTTAAAATATACTGAGGCCTATGAATACTTTATGAAGTCTGTGGAGATATGGGAGGAAATAAATCATGAAGATGGTTTATACTCTGTTTATGGCAACTTAGCGGATTTATTCAAGGCTCAAAAAAAATATGCTAAATCAGTAGATTTTTTTGAAAAATCTTTGGCGCTGTCAAAGCGGACTGACAACCGATTTCAAAATGCAAGTAGCTATGCTGGGTTGGGCGATTTGTACGCGGCCATGGAAGAATACGATAAGGCTGAGTTCTACTTGTTTCAATCAGTTGCTATGGCAAAGGAGTTGAAGAATAAACGGCTATTGGAGGAATCCTATGGTTTACTAACTGGGTTAGAGAAAAAAAGAAACGGACTTAAAAAGGCATTAAAGTACTTTGAATTAAAATCTATCTATCATGATAGTATCTACACCGAAAGTAAGTCCAAACAAATCGCGGAAATTGAGACCAGTTATGAAACAGAGAAAAAAGAGCAAGCAATTATTTTGTTGGAGCGAGATAAAAAAATTCAAACTCTTTGGAAAAATATCTTGATAGCGGGACTATTTTTAGTTTTTTTTGTTTCTGCAACCATAATCTTCTTGCTCCGCTATCGTGAACGAAAGAACTTTGAACTATTCAGCCTCCGTATCGATTGTCTTACGGAACAACACAAGGAGCTATCACAGAAATACCAGCACTCCATTACAAACCTCAGTGAAGACAATATTGAACAAGAAGACCAACGCACTCTAAAAAAAGCACTCGAAATCGTAGAGAAGAATATTGCCAACCCATTGTTTGGGGTAGAAAAGATGGCAGAAGAAATTGGCATGAGCCGGGCCAGCCTTCACCGTAAGCTCAAATTAATATCCAACATCTCTCCTAGCGATTTTATTCGAAGCGTTCGATTGAAACGAGCAGCCACCTTACTTCGCAAAAAAGCCGATTCAATCACTCAGGTTGGATTTATGGTCGGGTTTGACGATCAGTCGAATTTTTCCAAGGCATTCAAAAAACAGTTTGGTGTTTCTCCTTCTGAATATTCTTCATCCGCAGGAAAAAGCTAAATCCAGCCTTGTCACAAACCTTAAACTAGTTTTTTGCTACGAGAAAACCTGATTTTGAGACGTGCTTACAGGTTGGTTCTATCGTCCATAGGTAGGTTTGCATAAAAAAACCTATTTATCTTATGAAAAAACTATCTATTACCAAGTGGGCGGCTTTTGCCATTATTATTGTAGCAGCCATTAGCTGTCAAGAAGAACCTGTAAAATTTGGAGGTAATGCTAATCTTAATGGCAATTTCGCCCCTCCTATTAGTGGCGGAGGCACTATTTTCGTAGGCTGCCCCGACCTTATTGTAAACTCCGTTATTAGCTATGGCGCGGTTGGTAATGTAATGCAATACGGTGTTGCTATCAAAAATATTGGAAATGATGCCGCTATCTTAAACTATGCTACCAACACAGCGGGTTGGCAAGCATGGCTTTCTATGGATGGAGTTACAAGGAGTGTGGCCGCTTGTGGATCCACCTTTCCTGCAGGCACGCTTGGGATCAATCAGATTACGTGGCAAAGAATAAATTGTACCTTCTCCCCATCATTTAATTATCGGGCTTATAAATATATGATTGTGGATTTACAAGTGTCAAGTAATATAGGTGAATGCAGCTCAAGCAACAATACATATGTTCGAACTCCTCTTCCATTATAATTTGAATTCTGCAATCCTTAAATTAAATTGATAATGAAAAAGACTTTCTTTCTTCTCTATGGCATACTGGCCTACCTCATTTTCTTCGGCACATTTTTATATGCAGTCGGGTTTGTCAGCACACTGATAGTCCCTAAACACATTGATAGTGTACCCCCGTCACCGCTGAATTACGCGTTCCTAATCAATGCAGGGCTTCTTTCGCTGTTTGCCCTTCAACATAGCATTATGGCGCGGCCCGCTTTTAAACGATGGTGGACAAAATTTGTACCTGAGCCTATTGAGCGCAGCACGTATGTGTTGTTGTCCAGTTTATGCTTGCTGGTTCTTTTCTTGTATTGGCAGCCGCTGGGGGGCAGCATTTGGCAAGTGCAATCTGAAAACGCTCAACTGATTCTAAAATCACTTAGCCTTTTTGGTTTTGGAATTGTCTTGGTAAGCACATTTTTGATCAATCATTTTGACTTGTTTGGGTTGCGACAGGTATGGTTATACTTCATAGGGAAAAAATATGGACACCTCCCTTTTGGAACACCATTTTATTACAAATATGTTCGTCACCCGCTCTACCTGGGGTTTATGATTGCCTTCTGGGCAACACCTGTGATGACTGCCGCACATTTATTTTTTACCATAATGACAACTGGCTACATACTGGTGGCCATTCAATTTGAGGAGAGTGATCTGATAAAACACTTTGGTGTAAAATATCTTGAGTACAAACGTTCAGCACCAATGTTGATACCGTTTACAAAGTTTCGAAGGCAGAAAGAAACGGAGTTTTAAGCAGAAAATAGTAAGCTTAATATTTAGGTAACGCCAAATTGAGGTCGTTAAAATCAATCAGGTTCGGAAAAAAAGGGGGCTGGATAGATATTTGATTCTACCAGCCCTAATTTTAAAAGTTTGAGATCACAAAAAATGAAAGCAAATCCTTTAATTGGAATTATTGGTTTGGTTCTTTTCGCCTATAATACTTATTCACAAACAGAATTAAAAAAAACTAATATCGGAGAATCCAAGAAAGACTCTCTCGCCAAATCTGCTTTTGTCATTACCCCTCGCATCAATTCCGCAGGTTATTTTCCGTTCACTGGTGCTTATCTCAATAGGCATTTAAATGCTGATTTAAATGTTTTCTATAATCGAAAAGCGTACGGCTTTTTTATCTTCAAATCGCTTGATCTCGAAGACCCGCACTCTATTGTCAATTATTTGCAACCTGGCATTTTTAAGAATCTCAACATCAGCACAAAGTTCAAAGCTCGCGCATTTTTTGGATACGTGTTCTCACAGACTTCTGGGTTTAAGGACAACGACTCAGATTACTACGCAGCCGTATCCCTATATTGGGATATCACCAAGCGGATAAGGCTGGAGAATACCTATCTTTTTTTTGATCTTAGCACTTCCGAAAAATTAGCCAATCGTCTTTTCATTAGTTATTTGCTGAAAGACTTTAAAATAGAAATCTATCTCTGGCACCGGGTTGTCTTTGAAGACAGTTCAAGTGCCCTCTCCACTTCATTGGCAGTCAATTTCCCTAAGATAAAACTCTCTGAAAAACTCTTTATACAAAACACGCTCTCTTACATGGGGTATCTCACAGAGTTCAAACCAAATTTCGCCATGAGAGATGGCTTTCTTTTCTCGATAGCATTCCCTTTTACACAAAACAAATAAAATTTTACGGTTGGGCATTTCATTTAATTGCAGAATATTTCTTGTTGCCCTAGTCTCACAGGTTAATACATTCCACCCTGCACAAAGTTAACTTATCCACTCAAACCCCGTCCAGGGCACTAACACCTTCGGAATTTTAATACCCTCTTTAGATTGGTTATTTTCTAGAATAGCCGCTACAATTCGTGGCAATGCCAAGGCACTTCCATTGAGTGTATGCAACAATTGCGTTTTTCCTTCTTTGTTTTTGTAACGAAGCTTTAATCGGTTGGCTTGAAACGTTTCAAAGTTGCTGACAGAGCTTACCTCTAACCAGCGTTGCTGTGCGGCAGAGAAAACTTCAAAGTCGTAGGTCATGGCGGAGTTGAAACCCATGTCGCCTCCGCATAATAAAAGTCTTCGGTAAGGGAGTTCTAATTTTTCTAATAAACCAGCCACGTGTTTGCTCATCTCTTCCAAAATTTCGTAAGAGCTTTCTGGTTTGGCAATCTGCACAATTTCTATTTTATCAAATTGATGCAAGCGGTTTAATCCCCGCACATGCGCACCCCAGCTACCTGCCTCTCTGCGAAAGCAAGGTGTGTAGCCCGCATTCTTTATTGGCAACTCGTCTTCATTCACCATCACATCACGGTATAGATTGGTGATGGGCACTTCTGCCGTGGGTATTAAATACAAACCGTCTTCGTTGATAAAATACATTTGTCCCTCCTTATCAGGGAGTTGCCCAGTACCGTAGCCAGAAGCCTCATTCACTACAATAGGTGGTTGCATTTCAGTATAGCCTGCTTTCTCCGCTTCGCTCAAAAAGAAATTGATCAATGCACGTTGTAGTTTCGCGCCTTTGCCTTTGTAAACAGGGAAGCCCGCGCCCGCAATTTTTACGCCCAATTCAAAATCAATGATGTCGTATTTTTTGATGAGTTCCCAATGTGGTTGGGCATCAGCACTCAGTTGAGGAGCTTGACCAACCTGTTCTTCATATATATTGTCTTCTGCGCTCTTTCCAGCAGGAACTTTTGGAGCGGGTACATTGGGGATTTTATAAAGCAGTTGTGTGAGTTCCTTTTCTACAAACTCAAGCCGTGATTGATTGTCCTTGATAAGCTGCTTTACCTGGCTTACTTGATTGCGCAAAGAAGTAGCTTCTTCAGCTTTGCCAGCCTTCATCAGTTCGCCTATCTTTTTTGAATCTTGGTTAGATTGAGTTTCCCTTTCTTGTGTATCGGTTTGGATTGATCTTTTGCTTTTGTCTAATTCAAGCACTTTTAAAATCAAGTCTTGGGCGTCTTTAAAATTTCTTTTGGCCAAGCCATCTAGCACGCGGCTTGTTTCGTCACGTAACACTTGTAATTGCAACATATATTATTAATTAAGAGGTCAAAAATAGCCAATAATTTTTTCTGTGCGATTTTATAGGCCATTAAAACCATGTAATCTTGGAGCGGGAAACTTCAACCTCAAAACAGACAACTAGTGTATGCCTCTCATTCCGTTTGTTGATGGCGTGCCAAAAAAGATTTGCTTCGATTGGATCTACCTGTGGCACGCTTCAAATACTTTACCCTATTTCCCACTGGTTGAAACCCGTGGCTACTAACCTGCCTACCGGCAGGTGCCTGTCCGGTAGGCACGGAAGGACACTAAGAATCATGCCAGGGCAAAAAAACATTTCGTGCCTCTGTGGCAATTACACACAAGGCGGCTATTTTTCTGTAAATTTGCCCTCTTATTTCTAAGCATTGAAAACCAAAGGCGCAAAAAAAACCAAAGTCAATATTGTCACGCTCGGCTGCTCCAAAAATCTAGTGGATTCTGAGGTGTTACTCACTCAATTGCGCGGCAACGGCATTGATGTGACCCACGAATCGAAGAAAGATGACTCGAATGTGGTGGTCATCAACACGTGTGGCTTCATCGACAATGCCAAGCAAGAATCCATCGATACTATTTTGCGCTATGTAGATGCCAAAGAAGAAGGCCTGGTGGAGAAGGTGTATGTAACGGGTTGCCTATCGCAGCGCTACAGTCAAGATTTGGAAAAAGAAATTCCGCAAGTAGATGCGTGGTTTGGCACACGTGATCTTTCGCGTTTGCTCAAGCAACTCAACGCGAATTACAAACAAGAATTAGTTGGCGAACGCATCTTAACGAACCCCAGTCATTTTGCTTATTTGAAAATTTCAGAAGGTTGCGATCGTCCTTGTTCTTTCTGTGCCATTCCGCTGATGCGGGGCAAGCATATTTCGCGGCCAATGGAAGAGTTGGTGCTGGAGGCAAAAAACTTGGCGAAGAACGGCACAAAAGAATTGTTGCTGATCGCCCAAGATTCTACTTACTACGGATTGGATCTTTACAAAAAAAGAAATCTATCTGATCTACTAAAAAAACTTTCAGATGTAGAGGGCATTGATTGGATACGATTACACTACGCATTCCCCACAGGTTTTCCATTGGACGTATTGGACACGATGAATGAGCGCGATAACATTTGTAAGTACCTCGATATTCCACTTCAACACGGTTCTACCGAAATGTTGAAAATGATGAGGCGTGGCACCACTCGCGAAAAGACAGAAGAGCTTTTGCAAACCATTCGCGCGAAAGTGCCTAACATTGCCATTCGCACTACGTTGATTGCAGGGCACCCAGGGGAAACCGAAGAATATTTTCAAGAGATGATGCGCTTTGCGGAGACTTCTCGTTTTGATAGGCTCGGTGTGTTCCCCTACTCGCACGAAGAAAATACGCACTCACATTCTTTTGTGGATGACGTACCTGCCGAAACAAAACAAGAGCGTGTAGATACACTCATGGAATTGCAACAAGGTATCTCCTTCGAGTTGAATCAAGAAAAAATAGGCAACACTTTTAAAGTTTTGATTGATCGGAAGGAAGGCGGAAGTTTTATTGGCCGCACGGAACATGATTCGCCCGAGGTGGATAATGAAGTAATATTTGAAGAGAAGAACGAATACCTGCGAATGGGCGATTTTGTGAATGCGAAGGTGACGAGTGCAAGTGAGTTTGATTTGATGGCGAAGGTGGTTTAAGAGATTTTTAACAAAAACCATTCATACAAAAGCAAGAACCTTATCTAGATTAAAATCGTTAATTGCGATTATGCTTTTTACCCATCTGATTTGTTGCTGATATGAATACCCGAAAGATAGACTTTCCAGATACTCGTGCATTCAGTTCTTTCTTCCTCGACTACATTCAGCAAAAAGATTCGTTAAAAAGATTCTATGGGAATTTTCCTTCGGTAGAAAATTTCAAAGATCAAATTGCTGAGAAGTCTAATTTTCCGCAACTCTTTCGCGAGTTACTTGTTGATCGATTAACGAAACAATACAGTGATCTAAAAATTACAGAAGCAGTAAAGAACAACATTCATTCTCTGCGCGATAAAAAGACGTTCACAATTACAACGGGTCACCAACTCAATATTTTTACAGGACCACTCTACTTCATTTATAAAATCGTTACCGTCATCAATGCTTGTAAGAAACTAAAAGCAACTTACCCAGATTGCCATTTTGTTCCGGTATATTGGATGGCTAGCGAAGACCACGACTATGAAGAAATCAAATCGTTTCGTTTGTATGGAAAAAAATACGAGTGGAAAACTGAACAGCAAGGGGCTGTGGGTAGATTTCATACTAATGAGTTCAAAAATTTATTGAATGAAATCCCAGGGGAGATTTCAATGTTTAAGGAGGCCTACTCCAAAAACAAAAATTTAGCGAATGCCGTGCGTCATTATGTAAATGCACTTTTTGGTGATGAGGGATTATTAATTGTGGATGCCGATGACCGAGATTTAAAGCGTACGCTTGCCCCTGTCATTTCAGATGATTTGTTCTCGCACACTTCAAAAAAGCTGGTTGACGAAGCCACTCAGCAATTGCAATCGCTCGGCTACCACACGCAAGTGAATGCTCGCGAAATAAATTTTTTCTATTTGTTGGATGGCCTGCGCAACAGAATTGAAAAAGTAGGAGAACGATTTCAGGTAGTGGATACGGACATTCAATTTTCTAAACAGGAGATTGAGAAGATGATAAACGAGGAGCCAGAAAAATTCAGCCCGAATGTGGTGCTTCGCCCGCTCTATCAAGAAATGATTTTGCCAAACCTTGCCTACATTGGTGGCCCAGCAGAATTAGTTTATTGGCTTCAATTGAAAGGCGTATTTGAAAATTTTAAAACACCATTCCCTGTTTTGATGCCACGCAATTTTGCAATGGTAATAGATCAGCCCACGGCAAAGAAGTTTGAGAAGACAAAGCTGGAGGTCAAGGATTTGTTTGAAGAAAAGAATCATTTATTCAATCACTGGGTTGCTAAAAATAGTAATCATCAATTATCTCTGGGAAAAGAATTGGAATCTCTCACTGCCATTTTGAACAGCATAAAAGAACGCGCCACTCAAATTGATTCCACTCTCAACCAATTTGTAGGGGCAGAGGCTAAGCGCGCCACTAGCGGATTGGAGAAGATTGAAAAGAAAATGCTGCAAGCAGAAAAGCGTTTTCATTCTGATAAACTGAGGCAATTAGAAGCAGTGAAAGATGCTTTGTTTCCCAATGGAAGTTTGCAAGAGCGCACTGATAATTTTTTAAATTTCTATCAAAGTGATCCAGCCTTTATTCAAAAACTATTGAAAGCATTTGATGCATTTGAATTTCGTTTCAATGTGTTGACCTATGACTAAGCAAGAGGCAAGAAAAATTTATTTACAAAAGCGCCTCGACTTATCGGAAGGCGAATACCAGCAACTCAATCTTCAACTTTATAATCAATTCTTTGCTCAGCTCGATCTTTCATTTATTAAGTGCATTCATTTCTTTTTGCCCATAGAAGACAAGCGCGAACCTGATACATGGCCAATCATTGAACGGATAAGAAGAGAGTTTGCTCACATCCGTATTTCTCTTCCTAAGATGAATGGCAATGAATTAGAAAATATTTATTTTGAAGGGCTTCATCAGTTAAAAAAAAATAAGTGGGGCATATTGGAGCCACAACAAGGTGTGCCTACTCCAGCGGAAAAAATTGATATGGTGATTGTGCCTTTACTCGCTTTCGATGAAAAAGGGCATCGCGTGGGGTATGGAAAAGGGTTTTATGATCGGTTTTTAGTGGAGTGTAGAAAAGATTGTTTGAAGGTGGGGATTTCGTTGTTCCCTGCTGTTGACCAATTTGAAGGTGTTGAGGATAATGATATTGCTTTAACCAATTGTATTTCTGGGCACAACTTTTATTGTTTTTAGTAGGCATTCCTACTTATATCCAAAACTTTGTATTTCATAGTTCTTACCTTGCACTTCCTACCTGCCAACAACTTATATTTGAGGCTTTATTTTTAAAAATGGAATTAGTCAACAATAGTTATCAAATCCAAGGGTTAGAAGTTTCGGCTATCTGTAAAGAATTCAGCACTCCATTGTATGTATATGATGGGCAGAAAATCATCAGCCAACTGCAAAGTCTAAAAAATGCTTTCTCTGAAAATCAGGTGAAAGTAAAATATGCTGCCAAGGCGCTCACCAATATTTCTATCTTAAAATTATTGAAGAAGCACGGAGCAGGTGTGGATGTAGTTTCTCTGCAGGAGGCACACATCGCATTGGGAGCTGGCTTCACCAAAGAAGAAATCATGTTCACGCCCAACTGTGTGGACTTTGAAGAAATCATTGCAGGTGTTGATCTTGGGCTAAATATCAATCTCGATAATCTTTCTGTGCTAGAGAAATTTGGCAAGAAATACGGTAACACCTATCCATGCTGCATCCGCTTGAACCCACATATTTTAGCAGGAGGCAATTACAAAATCTCTACTGGCCACGGCAATTCTAAATTTGGAATCTCTGTCTACCAGCTTCCGCAGATCATGCAATTAGTAAAGCAACACAATATCGTTGTCAACGGTTTGCACATTCACACAGGATCGGAAATCACCGAGACCGATGTGTTTTTAAAAATGGCCGACATACTTTTTGGCATGGCGCACGATTTCCCTGATTTAAAATTTATCGACTTTGGCAGCGGCTTTAAGGTGGCTTACAAAGAAGGAGACTTGGTTACCAATATTTATGATCTCGGCCTTAAGTTGGGCAAGGCCTTCAAAGAATTCTATCGCAGCTATGGCAAGCAACTAGAGCTTTGGATTGAGCCAGGAAAATATTTAGTGAGTGAAGCTGGTTATTTATTTGTGAATGCCAATGTGGTGAAAGCCACACCCTCGGTAACTTTTGTAGGTGTGGATTCTGGATTAAATCATTTAATCCGCCCTATGATGTATGAGGCGTATCATGATATTGTGAATACCTCCAATCCTAACGGGCAACAAAAAATTTATACAGTTGTCGGCAACATCTGCGAGACCGATACTTTCGGTGCTGATAGAAAATTAAATGAAGTGCGCGAGGGCGATTTGCTAGTTATGAAAAATGCAGGTGCTTATGGCTACTCGATGGCTTCCAACTACAACTCACGTTTCCGCCCCGCAGAAGTATTAGTGCTGAACGGCAAAGCACAACTCATTCGTAAGCGCGATACGTTGGATGATATTTTGAGGAATCAGGTGGTGGTGGAGTTTTGATTACAAGTTGACAATTGACAAACAAAGCAATTGACAATATACGAAGTCAAAATTTTGTCAATTGCTCATTTGTCAATTGGTTTATTTTGAAACGAAAATCATGAAGTTGGCAGTCGTTGATTTAGTGGTAATAGGTGGAGGCGCAGCCGGCTTCTTCGGTGCCATCAATGCAGCACAACAAAATCCCAAATTAAAGATTCTTCTTTTAGAAAAATCCACCAAGCTACTTTCTAAAGTCAAAGTATCTGGAGGAGGAAGATGCAACGTTACACATTATTGTTTCGAGCCAACACCACTCTCACAGCATTACCCACGCGGACAAAAAGAATTAAAAAAACTATTTCGCTCCTTCGATGCAAAGAAAACGGTGGACTGGTTCGAACAACTAGGTGTTCATCTCAAGACCGAAGACGATGGCCGCATGTTCCCCATCACAGACGATTCGCAAACCATTATTGATTGCTTTTTAGCAGAGGCTAAAAAATTCAACATCCAAATTGAAACAAGCTGTGGGGTAGAGAAATTGGTTCAAGAGAAAAATCATTTCCTGCTTCACACCGGCAACCAACAAATCTATTACGCCAAAAAAGTATTGATTGCTATTGGCGGACATCCACAGGCAACGGCTTATCAATGGATCGAACAACTCGGGCATATCATTACGCCATTAATCCCCTCTCTGTTCACCTTCAACGATTCAGAGAAAAAATTCAAAGACCTCATGGGCATTGCCGTAGCCGATGCCGAAGTAAAAATTGCCGGAACAAAATTGTTGGAGCGTGGCCCTGTGCTGATTACACATTGGGGCTTGAGCGGCCCAGCCGTGATCAAACTATCTGCGTGGGCTGCTGAATATCTTCATCAAGAAAAATATACGTTTACTGCTTTGGTTAATTGGACAGGCAAATTAGGCGAAGATGAATTGCGCAATATCCTTCAGCAGCATAAAATAAAACATGGCAAGCAAAAAATTATTTCTAACCCATTCTTCGGTTTACCACTGCGGCTGTGGGAGCGTTTAGTGGGATTAGCAGAAATCGAATTTTTGAAAATTTGGGGCGATGCCTCCAACAAAGACATTAATAGGCTCATCGAGTTTTTGATCCGCTGCCCCTTCCTCATCAAAGGCAAAACCACTTTCAAAGAAGAGTTTGTAACCTGTGGTGGTGTTGATCTAAACGAAATTGATTTAGAAACCATGCAAAGCAAAAAAACGCAGGGGCTTTACTTTGCCGGAGAAGTCTTGAACATGGATGGCGAAACAGGAGGCTTTAATTTTCAAGCAGCTTGGACTACCGCCTTTGTTGCCGCTATGTCCATTGCAAAAAACTAAACGATAGGCAATCGAACGATAAACGTGCTGCCTTTGCCAACCTCAGAGCGTACCGTTATTTTCCCTTGCAACTTGGCAACTGCTTCGGCTACAATGTATAAACCTAAGCCTGTTCCTTCAGATTGAGTGGAAGCACGGAAAAACATATTGAATATTTTCTCTTGGTATTCTTTGGCTATACCCGTTCCGTTGTCCCCCACTTCAATAATCACCTCACCACTCGCTACGGTAAACGCTACAGCAATGTAAGGATCTGCCTGCTCTACAAAATGATACTTCACGGCATTGGAAATTAGATTGCCCAAAATAATTTTCAATTGGCTGTAATCTGAATGTAAAATGTAAGAAGGATCGGGGGCATAGCGAAGGTTGATGGCCTTGGCGCCTTTGTTGAATTTTACATCGGCAATAACTTCTTGCAATAATTTATTAAAATCAACTTGTTCAAATTTTAAATCCGCTTTGGAACTGCGGGCAAGCTGCAAAATATCAGAGATGACCGAATCCATTTTTTTTACTCTGTTCTCCACCATCTCAAAATATTTTAAACCTGTCTCATCCTTCAATTCCATCTTGGCCAAATTGGCTAAGCCCAAGAGAGAGGCAATGGGCGCGCGCAGGTCGTGCGAGGTGCTGTAAAGGAAACTGTCCAATTCCTTGTTGGTCTTTTTCATTTTAGTCCGCTCGTCTTCTAGCAGCCAAGTTACCATCCCAATTCCAATGATCGAATTGAAAATCAGTTCTAGTAACCCAAAGAAGAAAGGGTATTGAAAATCAGTGCCAAAATAATTGGTTAGCACAATGACGAAATAATATAAATCGGTAATGCCAATAGCAATCAACGAAAAAGAAAAAATCTTTTGACCAAGCCCTCTGGTAAATCGTGGATTTAAAAAAATGATTAGGCCCGCCAAAATAAAACCAGCCCCTGCAATAAAGTACTTTGCGCCAATGCGAATCAGGTAGCGCACTTGAGCTGCTCCATCCACATCATGTTTGATTAGAGTAAGTATAAAAGAAAACGCCAAAATGCATAGCAGGATCAACAACAGATGGTTAACCCGAAGCACCTTTTCTTTTGTAAATATGTAGGCACCTATCAGCACAAGCACCATCTGCGCCAAGCAAGCAGCCATGGAAATGGTACTAACAACCAACCGGGCTGATCCACTAGGAGAGTTCAGACTATTTGTAGTGACCCAAACGGTGGTAAGCATGAAAACAATCAAGGCCAACCAACTGTATGCCCATACAGCCAAGAACATGCGCTGATAGATTTTGCTGAAGTAGAGAAACATCAAAAACAACATCAGCCCCATCACCGCCTCTGATAAATAAATGGCTATGGTGCGATAAAGAATTTGCTGAAGCTCTGTTGGGGCGGTCATCAGGGGACATAATTAGTAAAGCTCTGCCAAATAGAAGAGCCTATGTAATAAAATTCATCAAATAAGCGGAAGATAACATTTGCAAATAAAAAAAGCCCCTTACCGAGGCTTTGATTTCGTGAGAAGATGATGATTCTGTGGATTAATCATAACTTCCGTCTGCGTTTTGTGGTGACAGAGGGAATTGAACCCCCGACACAAGGATTTTCAGTCCTTTGCTCTACCAACTGAGCTATGTCACCGTATTTTTGCCCAATCTTTACCACTGGGGCGACAAAAGTAACAGAATTATGTCAAATTGAAAACACGACCCTATTTTTAAAGTGAAATGACAAATTAATTTGGCGGCCTGGCCCTGCGAGGGCCACCGGGCTGTTCGCTACAAGTCCGCCCACACACAACCTTACCCGCTTCGGGCTTGGAGTTTATCCCGCGCTTAGCGGGGCTGCCATCCTTGGCCAAACGCCCGTGCATAGTTTATCAAGTCAGGTAGCTTTATTTCTCGCCTCAAAGAACAAATCATTTCTCTGTTAGTTTTAATTGGCACAATGCGTTTATAATCCCTAAGTTTGAAGTATGGCAATAGCACAGCAAATAATCTTCCTCATCACCCTTGGCGCAGCAGGTTTTTTCATCCGCAAGCGCGTCCTCCGCATCCGCTCCAACATTCAGCTTGGAAAGAAACACGATGCCACCGGCCCTACTGGCGAGCGGTGGAAGAACGTGCTGTTGGTAGCTTTTGGCCAGCGCAAAATGTTCAAGAAATTCATCCCAGCATTTCTACACTTTTTTATTTATGCCGGTTTTCTGATCATCAATTTAGAAGTATTGGAGTTCGTTATCGATGGTCTCTTTGGCACCCACCGCATCTTTGCACCCTACCTTGGTGGGTTTTATAATGTGCTCATGAACTTCTTCGAGTTTCTAGCTGTGGCCGTGCTGCTCGCATGCGTTGTGTTTTTAATCCGTAGAAATATTTTGAAGGTAGCTCGTTTTCAATCAGCCGAAATGACCAAGTGGCCACGCCTCGATGCCAACCTCATCCTCGCCATCGAAATTGTTTTGATGTTTGCCATTCTATTCATGAATGCCACTGATCAAATTTTGCAAACACGTAGCGATCATTACACTGCCACAGGCACATTGTTTTTCAGTTCGTTCCTTACCTCATTATTTACAAATCTTAACACGTCAACACTTGTTTTCATTGAGCGGTTCGCATGGTGGTTTCACATCATCGGCATTTTAGGTTTTTCCATTTACGTCACCTACTCCAAGCACCTGCATATTTTCTTGGCATTCCCCAATACGTATTATGCCAAGTTGGAAGCGAAAGGCCATATCAACAACATGCCCGTGGTGACCAACGAAGTGAAGTCCATGCTTGGCCTAACTACCGATGCGCCCGTCCCACCAACAGAGCCCGGCAGGTTTGGCGCAAAGGATATTAACGATTTAAGTCGGAACAATTTGATGGCGGCCTACAGTTGCACCGAATGTGGCCGCTGCACCAGCGAGTGCCCGGCAAACATTACAGGGAAAAAACTTTCGCCCCGCAAAATCATGATGGACACGCGCGACCGCATGGAGGAAGTGGGAAAGAGTTTGGAGAAAGGTGGCCCAGGCTTGGCAGATGGAAAATTTTTATTGGGCGACTACATCACCAAAGAAGAAATCAACGCCTGCACCAGTTGCAATGCCTGCGTGGAAGCTTGTCCCGTGCTAATCAACCCCTTGGAAATTATTTTGGAACTGAGAAGATATGTCTCCATGGAAGAATCGGGGGCACCTGCACAATGGAACTCCATGTTTCAAAACATTGAAACCAGCTTTGCGCCTTGGAAGTTTTCACCAAGCGATCGGTTCAATTGGGCAGACGATTTAAAAAAATAGAAACCTTAAACTACATCAATCATGGGAAAATTTGTAATTACTAAAAGAGCAAACGGAGAATTTCAATTCAATCTCAAAGCGGGTAACAATCAAGTAGTATTAACCAGCGAGGGATACAAGACCAAGAGTGCTTGTGAGAATGGAATAGCATCAACCCGAAAGAATTCTGTTGACGAAAGTAAATTTGATCGCAAGAAATCTACCAATGAAAAGTTCTATTTCAATCTCAAAGCTGCCAATGGCGAGATTATAGGTACAAGCGAAATGTATGAGAGCAACCAAGCCTGTGAAAACGGAATTGCCTCTGTGCAAAAAAATGCACCCGATGCAACTGTAGATGATCAAGCGTAAGTTCAATTCAACTCTGTTGAGTCAAATGATATCTTAGCTCGAATCAATCGAGTTAAATTTAAAGTCTTAATTCTAAAGTGTTACCTATGATTATCCCCACCATGGCCGAGCTCACCGCCAAAGGCGAAAGCCCCGAAATTTTATTTTGGGTGGGCTGCGCTGGCTCGTTTGATGATCGCGCGAAGCGCGTGACCAAAGCCTTTGTAAAAGTATTAAATGCAGTCAATGTAAAATTTGCTGTGCTAGGAACAGAAGAGACCTGCACGGGCGACCCTGCCCGCAGAGCAGGCAACGAGTTTCTATTTCAAATGCAAGCAATGAGTAACATTCAGGTATTGAATGGTTACAATATTAAAAAAATCGTCACTGCTTGTCCGCATTGTTTTAATACTATCAAAAATGAATACCCCGAGTTGGGCGGCAACTATGAGGTGATCCATCACTCAACGTTTTTGCAGCAGTTAATTAATGATGGAAAAATAAAACTGGAAGGCGGTGGCTCTTTCAAAGGAAAAAAAATCACTTACCATGATTCGTGCTACCTTGGCAGAGCCAATAATATTTATGAGGCCCCGCGCGAAGTGCTTCAAGCATTGGATGCTGACTTGGTAGAAATGAAACGTTGCCGCACCACTGGCTTGTGTTGCGGAGCAGGCGGAGCACAAATGTTCAAAGAACCTGAGAAGGGAAAGCAAGACATCAACATTGCCCGAACCGAAGATGCGCTTTCAACAGGGGCAACCACCATTGCCGTAGCTTGTCCGTTTTGCATGACCATGATGACGGATGGGGTGAAGAACAAAGAGAAAGAGAGCAGCGTGCAGGTAAAAGATTTAGCAGAACTAATTGCAGAGGCACAAGGTTTATAATTGAGGTTAGAAGTGAAAAGTTGTGACGTGTGATTCGAGGGAATTTATAAATCTCACATAATCAAATGATGAATTTTTTTACCGTTTTGGCTTTTATCAAATGGGATATTAACCCTGACATATTTTTAATTCCGATTGTAAATCATCCTGTAAGGTGGTACGGCTTGTGCTGGGCTGCTGGGCTTCTTCTGAGTCAACAAATAATGACTTTTATATATAAAAAAGAAGGCCGTCCGGACAAAGAGGTAGAGACTATGTCTTTGTACATTATCGCAGGAACTATTATTGGAGCTAGGCTTGGACATATTTTATTTTATGAGCCGATGCAATACCTACACAACCCGTTAAAGATACTCGCAATATGGGAAGGAGGACTAGCAAGCCACGGTGGAACAATTGGAATATTGATAGCGGCCTATTTATTCGCTCGTAAAACCAATGTGCATTATTTATGGATTCTTGATCGGTTGACTATTGTTGCTGCGTTAACGAGCTGCTTCATTAGAGTTGGTAATCTAATGAACTCTGAAATGGCTGGATTGCCAACAAATCTACCTTGGGGATTTATCTTTACAAGCATTGATGATACTCCTAGGCATCCAGCCCAATTATATGAGGCTATTTATTACTTTCTCATTTTTCTACTATCATTTACTGTTTGGAAACGATTTGGAGACCGAATCAAAAATGGATTTCTTTTAGGATGGTTTTTAATAATCTTGTTTAGTTTAAGATTTGTTAACGAGTTTTTTAAAATCAATCAGGTAGAATTTGAGGATAACTTAATTTTGAACATGGGACAAATTTTAAGCATCCCATTTGTTTTGGCAGGAATAGCCATTTTAATTTTTAGCACTCGAAAGAAAAGACAGAATAGTAATGACAACACGATCACTGAAAAAGTAGAACAAGTCATTTCAACGGTGAGCTAAAAGCGAGGGTAAAAGGTTGTTTTGAAAACAAAAAATATTTTCTCGAATTAGAAAGATGCCCAACCTTACGTCAAAAGAAATCATAATATGTACACTCCATTTGAAATACTACCACCCCACGCAAGAGTTTGGGTTTACCAAGCCGATAGAAAAATGTTGGCTAATGAAGAAGCTGAAGTTAGCTCTTCAATGAAGAACTTTTGCGAGCAGTGGGTAGCGCATGGCCAGCCGTTACAGACTTCTTTTAAGATTGAGTTCAATCAGTTTTTGATCGTGAGTGTGGACGAGGGTTTTAACAATGCCAGCGGCTGCTCCATTGATGGATCGGTGAGGATTTTAAAAGGATTTCAAACCGAACTGAAAATTAATTTTTTAGACCCTTCGCGCATTGCTTTTCTTGTGGGTGGCGAAATTGAATTGTTTTCGAGAACTGAGCTTAAGAGTTTATTTGGGAGTGGCAAGGTGACGACTTCTACCATTACGTTCAACAATTTGGTGGCTACCAAAGCTGATTTTGAGCGGCAGTGGAAAATTACAACAGAAAAGTCGTGGATGGCAAAATATTTACCTAATCCTGCGTTAATCGAATAGCCGATTAATTTCGTAATTTCGAGCGGGTTTGGAGAGTTGAGTGTGACGGTGATTTTGGTGCGGGCTTCGGCCAGGGATAGAAGCGGAAAGCCCGAAGTGTGTTTGGTTTGTGCGTGGACGGACTTGCAGCGGATAGCCCGGTGGCCCCTGCGCCTCGCGGGCCAGGCCGCACCTACACTAAAGTTTCGGTGGGCAGGCCGCCAAAAATTTTTAACTATCAGTATTATCAAAAATGAGAATAAGTATCAGCATCGTTTTATTGTTGGCAATTGTTTTTGCTTGCAGCCCAGAGAAAAAAGTACAGAAATCTTTTAAGTACGCGAAGTATGAGAAGGTGATCAAGTACTACAAGGGTGTGTTGGCGAAAAATCGCAACAGCGGCAAGGCCAATTATTTTGTGGCGGAATCGTACCGCCTCTCTAACCGCATCAAAGAAGCCGAACCGTTTTACGCCAAGGCGGGCGGGTCGGGCATTGTGAAAGACTCGGTGCAGTTGTATTATGCCAAAGCCTTGCAAGCAAACGCGAAGTATGATGAGGCGAAAAAAACATTGGAGGAATTGGATGCGACCACCGAAGATGAAAAAATAAAAGACCGTGCGCACAAAGAACTGGAGGGCTTGAAATATTTGGGCGAACTTGCTGAAAGAAAAAGTCACTACCGCGTAAAAGAATTAGAGACACTCAATACGCCCTTTGCAGAGTATGCGCCTGCTTACTCGAACGGGATGTTGTATTTTGCTTCGTCACGATCTAACTCACGGATTTATGAAGCGTCAGGCACTCCGTTCACCGACATTTACCAAGTAGAAACCAAAGGCGCGAACGTAGAACTGAACACGTTGAAACCTTTGCCGGGCAGCATCAACGCGACTAATGTAAACACGGGCTGCATCACCTTTACACCTGATGGCAAGCTGATGATATTTGCACGGGGCAACACAGGAAAGAAAAAAGGCGCGAGCGATGTGGATCTTTATCTGTCGCGCTTTCGCAATGGACAATGGACGGAACCGATTCCTATAAATATAAATACACCTACCTTTTGGGAATCAACACCAGCACTGAGCCCTGATGGGCGTACACTTTATTTTTCTTCTAATCGCAAGGGAGGCTACGGTGGATTGGATCTTTATTCTGCCATCATGGACAGTCGAGGTAGATTTGGAAAAGTGAAAAACTTGGGGTCAGATATTAATACTGCTGGTGATGATACTTTCCCTTATATGGCCGATAACAGCAAGTTGTATTTTTCTTCGGATGGCCATCCAGGTTTTGGGATGTTGGATGTGTTTGTGGTGAACCGTGCGAACGGAAAAACAAAAGTTGAAAACTTGGCGCAGCCGATGAACTCTACAGGAGATGATTTTGGTTTGTATCTTTTTAAACCTGATCGCGGATTTTTTACTTCTAACAGAGAAGGCGGCAGGGGCGATGATGATGTTTACACATTCGTGAATGATGACCCGAACTTGAAAGTAGTCAACTACTTTTTGCAAGGCGTGACTTACAATCAGCGCAAAGATAGTACGCGAGAAATATTACCCGATACCAAAGTGAGCTTGCTAGACCAAGGTGGCGATGTGATGCAGGAGTTTACTACTGGCACGGATGGAAAATTTTTGTTTCGTGTGTATGAAAATGAAAACTATGTGTTGTTGGGAGATCATGACGGGTACATTGTAAAACGTCAGCCTTATACTACCGTTGGAAAATCTGTTCCGTTAGAGTCGTTGAAAGAATTGCTGACGACTGTAACTTTGGATACTATTTTGGTCTTGGATAGAAAAACAAAAAATGCCCTGTTCGTTCTCAAGAATATTTATTTTGCTTACGACAAGGCGGAGATCAATCAGGAGTCGGCTAAAGAGTTGGATAAGTTAGTTGACATACTTAACGATAACCCAGATATAAAAATCGAAATGGGTTCACACACAGATAGTGTAGCTTCCAATTCATATAACATAGAACTTTCTCAACGAAGAGCAGAATCTACTGTGAATTATTTGGTGAGAAAAGGAATTGCGCCAGAGAGACTGACCGCCAAAGGCTATGGAGAAGAAAAACCAATTGCACGAAACACCAACCCCGATGGCACGGATAATCCCGTAGGTCGCCAGAAAAACAGAAGGACAGAATTCAGGATTTTAGAAATCGGTCCTGCGCAGAAGAAGCCTGAGTTTGACGAGGATAAGTATTTTAAGGAGGATGACGGGGATAAGGATAATTAGTGGAGTTAGTGATTGGTAAGGGGTAATTAGTAAGCGGTAGTTGGTGAGATGATCTCACAATTCGTTTATGAAAAAGGAAAAAATCAATAAACTCTTTCTGGAATATAAATTGAGAGAAAAACTGAATTTTATTGAGAACGTAGAAAAAGGATTGAAACAGTTAGATGAGGGCAAAACAGTGCTTCATGAAAAAGTAAAGGAAATGGTGAAGAAGTGGTGAGATTTCTACCCTTACCTTTCAAAGGGAAACTCTGAGATAAATTGCATAAATAAAAATCTGGATTTGCCCCATTGAGTTCGCGCTTTTGCTTAGGCTTTAGAGTTGCCATGGCCTTTAGGCCGTGGGGGATGTCATGAGATTAAAGTAGATAGGGCTTTAGCCCTTTGGTTCAAGCAGCAAAAGAATTTAACAAAATGGAACTCACCCTCACCACACCTGCCCTTCTTTTTCCTACAGTTTCACTTGTACTCTTAGCCTATACCAATCGCTTCTTGGCGGTGGCTGCGCTCATTCGCAAGTTGGCCGCAGAGTATCAAAATAAGAAAGATAAAAAATTGGCGGATCAGATCAGGAGCTTGCGCATTCGCGTGAGGCTCATTCGTGATATGCAAATGCTCAGCATCTTTGCGCTGTTCTTGAGTGTACTGTGTATGTTTTTTATTTTTGAGGGCAACCTCATTATTGCCAAATATATCTTTGGCGCATCGCTGCTTTCGTTATTGATTTCATTGGCTTTTTCCTTACGGGAAATTCAAATCTCCACGCGCGCATTAGCAATCCAGCTTCGCGATATGGATGATGATGTGAAGCTCTGGGACCCGCTCAAGGATTTTGTGAAGGATGTGGCTGGGAAGAAATGAACAGTAGGCCATTGACGTAATTCTCCTTGGACAATTACGTACATGACGATTATATTTCACCACGCAGAAAGTTGGGGCGAAACTGAGATTTAAAAGGTTTTTAAAGTCGAAATGAGCATGTATAAAATTGTTCTACCTATTCACATTACAATATCGATTTCATTTTGTGTTTGGTATCTATTTTTTGACGGCTATTTGGGATTCGGCTATGGAGACCTCTTCTATTTTGTGCCAATAGTTATTGTTACCCTTGCATCTATTTTTTTAGTAGCATTCCTCAACAAGACCGGATACTACTGGAAAATATTTTCGGGATACTTATGTTAATCTTTGACTTTTTCATCATTAGGGCATCTCTAAAAACTCTGTCAGGTTGAGCCTGTCGAAACCTCTTTATTGGTCTTCGTGCTATGTAAACCAACTTCGACAAGCTCAGTCTGACAGTACTACTAGAGTTTTTAGAGATGCCCATTAGTCTGTTCTACTCTGCTCCATAAACGACAGCACAGAAAATTAAGGGAAAGAAAAAAATAATTCAATTGCCTGCAGAGAGTTTGGCTACTAGTAGAGACAAGCGCAGTAGAGATTGAATTGGGTGCATTTCAAAAAAACAGGCCGCTCCTATGGAGCTAGTTAGCAGGTAATCATGATTACTACTAACAGGTCGTCCCATACGGGACTGAATACGCTAGCGGGGTAAACTGTTAGTAGAAAAAAATAAACCAAATTGTCATAGCTCCTTAGGAGCGACCTGTTTTATCGCGGGAATTTGAAAATATACCCATTGAATTAACAGTGTATGCGAACGGCCTACGACACAGGCTTGCTTCGAGCATCCAAATCTAGACGCATCACTCATAAACGAATTCTCCCATGGCAGTTTTAATAGTCACTTGCTTTTTCGTTGAAGCCTCAACCCTTCCAACTATCTGCGCCTCCACACCAAAACTTTTGCTGATGTCAATTACTTGCTGTGCATTTTGCTCTGGCAAATAGATTTCCATGCGGTGACCCATATTGAAGACTTTGTACATCTCTTTTAAATCAGTACCGCTTACTTCGTGGATTAATTTGAATAAAGGAGGGATTTCAAATAGATTGTCTTTGATTACATGTAGTTGATCAATGAAATGCATGACTTTCGTTTGCGCTCCACCGCTGCAATGCACGATACCATGAATTTGAGATTGCAATTCTTTCAATAACTGAATGACAATTGGTGTGTAGGTACGTGTAGGTGAAAGCACCAGATTGCCGATGTTCAAAGGCGAACCAGGCAACTCATCAGTCACTTTATATTTTCCCGAATAGACTAGATCAGTAGGAACGAAAGGATCAAATGATTCTGGGTATTTTGATGCGTACTCTTTGGTAAACACATCGTGCCGTGCCGAGGTGAGGCCATTGCTGCCCATGCCTCCGTTATATTCATCTTCATAAACGGCTTTGCCCGATGAAGCCAATCCTACAATCACATCGCCCGCTTGTATGTTGTTGTTATCGATTACCTCACTTCGTTTCATGCGAGCGGTAACGGTGCTATCTACAATTATTGTTCTAACCAAATCACCAAGGTCTGCCGTCTCACCGCCTGTGCTGATAATATTCATGCCATGTTTGCGAAGCATTTCCAACACTTCTTCCGTTCCGTTTATGATGGTGCTAATCACTTCGCCTGGTATTTTATTTTTATTTCTACCGATAGTAGATGAAAGCAGAATAGGGCCAGTAGCGCCTACACAAAGCAGGTCATCCACATTCATGATGATGGCATCTTGGGCAATGCCCTTCCAGACATTTAGGTCGCCTGTTTCTTTCCAATAAATATAAGCGAGTGAAGATTTGGTTCCAGCTCCGTCTGCATGCATGATGGTGCAATAGGCGGGGTCGTTGGCCAGCAGATCAGGCACAATTTTACAAAACGCTTTGGGGTAAAGACCTTTGTCTAATTTTTTGATGGCCTCGTGCACATCTTCTTTAGAGGCGGAAACACCGCGTTGGTTGTAGCGATCGGAATTCAATTTGTAAGAAGATGAAGCAACAAATATAGGCATACTCTCTTATTCTAGGAATATGAGGAATGCTGTCCTCTAATAAACCTAGCAAATCCCCATTTCCCAATCCCTTATTTATTCCTATTTTTGCAAGCCCTTTTGGGGTTAAAACAAATCAGATCATGGAAAAAAAGATAGTTAGGGTAGGCGATATTGAGTGTGGAGGTGATGAGCTGTTCCTCATCTCTGGCCCGTGCGTAATTGAAGAAGAAAAAATTATGATGGAGACAGCCGAGAAACTGAAAGGAATTTCAGAAAGGCTGAAGATCAAGATCATCTACAAATCATCCTTTCAAAAAGACAATCGCAGCAACCTAAAATATTATACGGGACCAGGCTTAGCCAAAGGCGTAAAGCTGTTGGCGAAGGTCAAAGAGCAATTTGGGTTTCCATTGCTAACGGATATTCACTACCCCGACCAAGCAGCAGCAGCGGGCGAGGTGATAGATGTGCTTCAAATACCTGCGTACTTGTGTATGCAAACCGACTTGATGGTGGCTGCGGCAAAAACCAAGCGCGTAATCAACATCAAGCACGGCCAGTTTCTTGCGCCAGATAATATGAAGCATCCTGTTGGCAAGTGTGTGGATAGCGGCAACGATCAAATTATTTTAACAGAGCGTGGCTTTACGTTTGGCTACAACGATTTGATTGTGGACCCGCGCAGTTTCTACCACATGAACAAGATTGGGTATCCAGTAGTGTTTGATGTGACTCATGCCATTCGTAAGTATGGAATACCAAGTGCTGATGCAAAAGGAGGAGCAAGAGAATTTTTGCCTGTGCTTTCGCGTGCGGGTATTGCTGCCGGTGTAGATGGCGTTTTCATCGAAGCACATCCCGATCCCGACAAGGCATTGTGCGATGCGGCTAGTCAATTAAATATCAATCAGCTTGAAGAATTTTTGAAACCCCTAATTGAATTACACAATGTGGAGGTGAAGTTCCGCGAAAAATCCCTTATCACTCACTAAAAATTTAAAAAATGGAATTGTACTTAGACTCAGCCGACCTCAAAGAAATCGAAGAAGCATTTCAGCTTGGCTTTTTAAACGGACTTACTACTACACCTACCTTCATGCACCGCGGTGGTGTTACAGATGTGGATGGGTTGATCGTGAAACTTTCTAAAATTGTTCCTGTGCTTCAAATAGAAGCGTTGGGAAACACTGCGGCTGAAGTATTAGCTGAAGCGAAACGCCAACTTAATTTAGGACTCGACCCCAAAAAGACAGTTTTCAAAATCCCTGTTTCATTAGAAGGAGTGAAAGCCTGTAACATGCTGCGCAAGGAAGGATTGTTGGTAAACGTGCATCTTGTATACACCTTGCAGCAAGCCTATATGGCTATGCAAGCAGGCGCAACGTATGTTTGCCCGCTCGTTGGTCGCCTGCAAGATCAAGGTCACGATGCCTTGGATTTAGTAGCACAATGTGTGAATGCTGTTGATCATTATGGATACGATACAAAGATCATGTTCTCTTCTGTGCGCTATGCCGAACACGTGCGCAACGCCATCAACTTAGGCGTGCACACCATCACTGCGCCTTGGAAAGTGATGAAGGCATTGACGGATAATAACCTTACCGCGTTAGGCACACAACAATTTGTAGAGCACACCAAGTTGATGACCGTGCGCGTGAAAGATGTATTGAGCAGCAAAAATCCTGTGGTGAGCGCAGATACTTCGGTAACAGACGCATTGGTGAAAATGACAGAGTATGGTTTTGGCAGCATCACTATTACTAAAGACAACAAAGTGGTGGGCGTATTCACCGATGGCGATTTGAGAAGGAAACTTCAAGAAAGTGGTCGTGAAATATTGACCAAGAAAATTGGCGAGTTCCAATACAAAGAACCTATCTCCATCGATGCCGATGCCTTGTTGAATGAAGCGGCTGACATTTTCAAGAAAACAAAAGTAGACACCATATTGGTTACAGAAGGCGGCAAGCCGGTGGGCATGTTGGATATTCAGGATTTGAAGGATTAATAATAATTGAGAGTTGACAAATAGGCAATTGACAAAATGTTCAGTTAATAAACCCCTTGGGTCTTGCGAGACCCGAGGGGTTTTGCATTTGCCCTCAACGTTGTCAACTATCAATTGTTTTCATAGCCCAAATTTTGTCAATTGTTTAATTGTCAACTGTCAACTTCCTTGAGCGAAATACAATCCCTATTCACCAAAGCAGGCGGCCAATTTTGCATACCAGCCGTTGACATCCAGCGGAAGCTAGAAAGTATCAAGGCATTTGTTTTTGATTGGGATGGTGTGTTCAACGATGGATCAAAGCGCGACCAAACAGGCAGCGGCTTTACTGAACCTGATGCGATGGGCACAAACATACTCCGCTTCAGTTATTGGTTAAAAAATAAATCACTTCCTGTAACTGCCATCATTACAGGCGAAGAAAACGAATCGGCTTTGTTCTTGGGCAAACGCGAGCATTTCACTTCGCTCTATTTCAAAGCTTCCAACAAATTAAAATCATTCGAGCATTTCTTAAAATCGAACAACCTGCAAGGCCATGAGGTTGCTTTTGTTTTTGACGATGTACTTGATCTAGCTGTGGCTGGCCAGTGCGGAATTCGACTAGCAGCGCACCGAAAATCAAATCCGCTTTTTAATGAATACATAGTGGACAATCATCTCGTTGACTACCTCACATCAACCAACCAATTTGCCGTGCGCGAGGCTTGCGAGTTGTTAATAGGGCTGCACGAAAACTATGATGAAGCAATCTTTAACCGCATGCGTTTTTCTGAAACATACCAGCTATATCTTCAGCAACGTCAGTTGGTAGAGACAGTGGTTTTTACTGGAATTAGTTGAATCTTATTTTACTCTGTCAGGTTGAGCCTGTCGAATCTTATATAACAGACTTCGACAAGCTCAGTCTGACAGTACAACTAGAGTGATGCCCTTTACTAGTTACCAGAAACTAGCAACCAGTAACTATTTACACCACCTTCTTTCTAATCTGCTTCGCATACGTTCTGCTCACCGGAAAGCTCTTGCCGCTTTGCATCTTCACCACCATGCCGCCATTGAAGTGACGCTCTATCTCTTTCAAATAATTTACATTCACAATAGTTGATCGATGCACACGGATAAACGTGTCTGGGTTCATGATCTCTTCCAATTTGCCAATGCCCGATGAACTCACAAACTGATCATTTTTAGTTGAGATGATCGTGTAATCACCGGAAGCTTCTAAATAAACAATCTCCTCCACCGGTAAATTAAATAGCTTCTCCGATTTCTGCACGAAAATATGTGAGTCATAAGTTCCCCGATGGTTTACTTGACGCATGCTGCCTAGCAAATTCTCAATATCGCCCTCTTCCATTTTCTTGCGCTTCGAGGCGCGCTCAATCGCCAGTCTAAACCGATCTTGATCCAACGGCTTCAATAAATAATCTACGGCATTTTTTTCAAAAGCTTTGATGGCATATTGATCATAGGCCGTGGTAAAAATCACATAAGGCTCATGATCGATTTCATCCAGCACGTCAAAACCTGTCATGCCAGGCATTTGCACATCCAAGAAAATCAAATCGGGCTTTAACTTATTTATTTTTTCTACGGCCTCGCTGCCTTTTGAGCATTCATCTAAGATTTCAATCTCCTGCATCGGCTCCAAATATTCGCGAAGTAGATCGCGGGCTAATTTTTCATCATCAATAATAAGGCAGGTTGTCTTGGTTGTCATATTGGTTGTGGTTCTAATTTTTCTTGTTTGGGTTCGTTGATGGTTTTTATTTTTTTATCCTCTACAAAAAACTGCACACTATATCCTTTCTCTGTTGATTTTACACGAAGGCCAGACTGTGGCCCAAAATAGCTTTTTAAGCGAAGATCGGTATTGGCCATGCCTATTCCACTGGAGCTTCCGTCCATTACCTTTTTTGCGTTAGAGCCAAGGCCATCGTCACTCACTTCAAACAAAATAACCTTGCCAGATCTGCGCACGGTAAGTGAAATCGTGCCCCCATCTTCTTTGGGGCCAATCCCGTACTTAACAGAATTTTCTACCAATGGTTGTAAAATCATGGGTGGTATTTCGATGCTTAGACAGGTTATATCAATATCTTTTTGAAATCGTAACCGATCACCAAATCGAACTTGCTGTATGCGCACGTAGTTTTCAATGAATTCTATCTCGTTGCTTAATTTTACCAATTCTTCACCATGAGAATCCAAGGCATACCTAAAAATATCTGACAAGTTAGTGATTACTCTTCTTGCTTGCTCTTTACTTGTGTGAACGAGTGTGCTAATGGAATTGAGCGTATTGAAAAGAAAATGAGGGTTGATTTGTGATTTCAGTAAAGATATCTGCATTTCTTTGTTCTTAAGCGCCAGTAAGCTCTTCTCTTTTTCTTGTCGCTGAATTCCTTGGAAATACCGTATCACATAATAAACGCCCACTGTAATAATATATTGATCGTGAAACCTCAGCGCATCCCAACTCAACAGATCAAGCATATACTCCTTCCAATGTACAAAATACACAAGGCCGTCCATGTAATCGTTGAAGTAGTAGGAAAGCGTGCCCATCAAAAAAAAGAACAAAATAATACCCAGCACATGGCCACCTACTTGAATAACTGGCTTAAAACTAGATAGCAAATGCGACCAAAGGAAAATTAAGATGATGAAAAAGCAGAGTGCCTCGTAGAGGAAAAAGGCATTCCACAAAACGTAATAGGCAGGATTGACAAATTGCCACTCAATAATGGCACTAATGGCAAAATTGATAAAATACCATAGGCATATAAGCCAGTAGGCGCGTTTCCAAATCCTCGGTATGCTGTCAAACCACTTCACGTATGTAAGAAAGTATGTAAGATTCTTTTTTAAATTTAACAAAAGGCGACAAATACCTTTAGTCAAGTAAAATTCCGTTGAAGTAACGATTATTTCGATGAAATATCACAATGTCGGTCTTTATAATATGCTATCTTGTGGTTGATTAAAACTATGAAATACTTTCTGGTTGTCATTTGCGCACTCAGCGCTTATGTTTCTACCGCTCAAAAGCTAACCATTTCGGGCAAGGTAGTGGACAAAGAGACCAAAGAAGTCCTTCCTTTTGCCTCGGTGGGCATCATGGGTAAATCCTTGGGCACTATTACCAACCTGCAAGGGGAGTTTGATTTCCATCTACCTAACGAGCTGCGAAACAATATTTTCGTTATCACTTCACTTGGTTACAAAACTTTTGAGGCTCCTGTTTGGTCTCTCATTTCCGATTCTTTGGTCATACAAATGGAGAGGTCAAATTCTTTGCTCCAAGAAGTGGTGATCTCTGATTCTTTGAAGGGTGGTGATATTTTACACATAGCGCTTTCGCGGATCGATCAAAACTATCCTGACAAGCCATTTATCATGGAAGGTTTTTACCGCGATCTTAAAAAAGTAGCCGACACCTATGTTTCACTATTAGAGGCGGCCGTAAAGATTTACGATGAGGATTACAAAGAGCCCCGCAATAAATTTAAGCTGCGGGAACGGGTTGGGTTAAAAGAAGTGCGTAGAAGTTTGGGTTATAGCAGCAAGTTCACTTCATTTTTTGATCAAGGTAATTTGCTGGAAGACCTGTTGCTTCACAACAGCATTCGCTATCGTCATTTACCTGAAGAAGATGATTTCCTAAAACAACTGACGAGAGAAAAAGATAATTATTTTAATAATCAACCTGTTTACGTGGTTACACACAGGGTAGATCAAATGACCATGTTGATTGATAAAAAAACATTTGCAATTATACACTTTGAAGATGAAAACACAACGGATGACTTTGTTGGCAAGAAAAGAGGGCTAACCAGTAAATTAGTAAGAGTAAAAAGGGTCATTGATTTTAAATCATTCAATGATAAGTTATACCTGAATTACCTCACGGTTAATTCACAAATTAATTGGTACGATGAGCAAACCAATGAATTAAAATTTGAAACAGAGCTACAGCAACAACTGCTAGTTAACTCTATTGAACCCAACACTACCAAAAGGATCGGCCTACGTGAAAAGATGAAGAACTACGGTTTGCAATTCCAAGATCAAGCTTATAATAAAGAATTTTGGGATAACTACAACGTAATCAAAGCCAGTCAGCTTGATAAAAAGATTATCCAAGATCTTGAAAAGGAAGAACCTCTTGAAAGTCAATTTAAGGACAACTAACTCAATGTCGTTTAGTTAAGAAGAGGCAAGGTGTCCTACACTTATTTATTTTAGCATAGAAATTGTAGGACACCTATTTCATGCCCTTAACTTTTAACGACATGGATAACTAATTTCTGATTTAATTTAGCACTCTCTTTTTCTCTCGAAATTATTTTTGTTAGCTTTATATATGATTTCTTGGGCAGAGCTAACTAAACAACCTCTTGATAGAAAAATTTCTTTGCTATATGAGCACGCTCATTTTGTTATGGCCATACGCTATTACCGATATAAGGTAAATCTATATCTATTGGGTGAAGATTATATTGAGGTCTTTATCAATCACAAACAAACATTGGTGGAGCGTATCATTCTTTTAGACAGAAGTCATACCAGAATGAAATTCTATTCTGACCAAATCAAGTTGCCTGAGGGAATTTAATAATCATTTTCAATCAATTATTGATTGATTTATCCACCCTTCAATCATTATGGGATAACTTTTATGTTCTAAAATTTGAACTTTTTGTGCAATCTCTTGCGGTGTATCTGTTGATGCCACTTCACATTTTGCTTGAAAGATTATTCTCCCCTCATCAAATTTTTCGTTCACTTCGTGAATTGTGATACCTGTTTCAATTTCGCCCATCGCCTTTACTGCTTCGTGCACTTTCAATCCGTACATTCCTTTGCCGCCAAACTTAGGAAGCAAAGCGGGATGAATGTTGATAATTTTATTTGGATAGGCGGTAATTAAATTTTTAGGGATTAACCATAAGAAGCCAGCTAATACAATGTGAGTTATCTGATGTGTTTTAAGTTGCGCTAGTACGTAAGCTCTTTCGCTGAATTGCGATTTTGTAAAAACAATACTTGTGATCTCGAAATTTTTGGCTTTATCTAAAACAGCGGCAGTAGGATTATTTGTTAAAAGCAATTCAACTTTTATAGAAGAATGGTTTTGAAAATGTTTAAAGATTGCTTCGGCATTAGTACCACTGCCAGAAGCGAAAATAGCGAGACGAGAAATCGGATTCATTCCGTAAAGAAAGTGATTAAATAAACATCATGCTCACAATCCCCAACAACATAATTATTTTACAAAGCTGGCTCAGTTGGTAAAACTCTTTGATGGTATCAGCCCGCACCAATCGCACTAGCAACCAACCAATAGGTCCGAACAAGCAAAGCAAAAAATAAATAATAGGCAAGCGGCTATAGAGATGGTTCACCAGTAAAACCACTACCGAAAAAATAGCCAAGAGAATATATAAAAAGACCTTGGTTTTTCTAATGCCCCAAATGATAGGAAGGGTCTTACAACCAAATGTGTTATCGCCCTTCAAATCCTCCATATCTTTTACTATTTCACGTACTAGCGTGATGAAGAAAGCAAAAAGCGAATAGATGACTATAAGTGGGCTATTGTTTTTGTAAAGTACTTCCAGCAACAAAATAGAAAGACCTGTTAAGGCGGCCACTACCAAATTACCAATGAAAGGTTGTCTTTTCAGTTGATTGGAGTAAAGCCAAAGCAAAAACGCAGATAAAAAATTGATAGCAGCAATTTGCCAACTCAAGATCAGCCCAAGGCCAATGCCAATGAATGATAATATTGTATGCAACAAGATGGCGTACCTCCGTGTGATCTTCTTTCCCACCACTACGCGCTCAGGTTTATTGATCAAATCAATTTTTACATCATAATAATCGTTTATGATGTAGCCAGCGGCAGCAATTATCATTGTTGAAGCAGAGAGGACAAGCAGATGCCAGTCTCTGAGTGTGGCGCTGCTGATTAAAAAGTAAGCTGCAAAATATTGGGCAAGCCCAATGATGACCAAATTCCAAAAACGAGTGAGGCGCAGAAGTGCTTTAAAGAAACTTATAACACCACTCTTAGAGTCCATTCACAAATGTAACAATTCTGGTTACTGGTTTCCAGTTGCCCGTTTTCTTTTAGCCACGAATGCACGAATTATCACGAATAGTGAAGAGCAGAATTCACGGCAAATAAAACAAAGCTGAAGACATTCGTGCTTATTCGCGCATTCTTGGCTAAGAATTCAAAACCGTACCGCCAGCATTGCTAAAAAATTCCTGCCTGCCTGAGGAAAAAAATACGGAGTAGTTCCGTAAACATATCCATTAGAGGAGTATTTTAGATCAAACAAATTATTCACCAATAGGCTTAGCGTAATATCTTTGATTCCCTTTGGGCACAGAGTATAGTTGAATCTCAGATCTTGGATAAAATAACTTTCCAATGCAAGTGATTCACTTTCTGTGTTATCTAAATATTGTTTGCCTACATACTTGCTCAACCAAGCAGCTTGCAAGTTGGGCAACACATTCCACGAAAGTTGACTGCCCGCAATCCAATTGGGTGAGAGAACAATTGACGTATTTTTTTTATCAGCTAAGTTATTGGCATCGAGAATGTAATCTTGGTTTTTATTTACACTCCACGTTGCATTGGCGTTCCACATAATTTTATTGGTGATGCGCAAAGCTCCAGAAACTTCGATGCCCGTGCGATAACTTTTGCCCACATTGGCACGGATGGGGTTTCCTACGTTATCTAAACGGCCAGTAAGTACGAGTTGATCGGTGTAGTTCATCAAATAATAATTCGCTTCTACACTGTATCGATTCGTGTTTCTACGCCAGCCTGTTTCCAAATTTTCAAGATGTTCTGATTTTGGTTTCACATCGCTATCAAGATAATCGGTGCGGTTGGGTTCACGGTTGGCTACTGCATACGAAACGTAAAGCACATCTTTTTTATTCAGTGAATAACTAAGCCCAGCCTTAGGGTTAAAGAAATTGAATTGATCTTGAAACGCATATTGGCTTTGATCATCTTTTGTTCCGGCCGTGGTGTAATTAATCGTTCTGTACTGCAGATCGGCAAACACATTTAGTGCAGGCGTAAGTTCATAGTTCCATTTCGCATACATGCTAAAATCATCTTTCTCAGATTTGCCTTGGTAATAGCGCTGGCCGATTTGAGAATTGGAAGCATACTGCCCCCAAATGATTTCGCCAAAGTGATTGGCATTGCCATAGCGATTGAAAGCACCACCAATGATCAAGTTGGTTTTGTTTTTCTCATAGTTCACAGAAAAAGTAGCTCCATAAAATTTATTATCGAGCCACTTGCGCACAATAAAATCCGCACTTTTAATAGTAGTGTCTTTAAGTACCAGATCATTTAATCCCAAACTACTGAAGGTTTGATTCTGATTGTACAATTCGTAATAGCCGCGTCCATACGTATAGTGGAGCGAAGCCGCCACATTCCAATGCGAATTTATTTTTTGTGTCAGGTGAAGTTGATAATGATCTTGTCGGTAGTCATCCACTTGATTGTTGTGGTAGCGAGCCACATTTCCGTTGACATCGTAAATGGCACCAGCCGAATTGAAAGTGCGGTTCGTTTTCATCGTTTCGGCATCATTGCCATTCCATGATTGGTAGGTTTTTTCATGGCCGCCAAAAGTAATAGCCTTCACAATTGTATTTTTTCCGTAGTAGCCGCCACTCAAATAATAAGAACCTAAATCAGACGTAGCACGATCAATGTATCCGTCCGAATTGATTTTTGAAACGCGCCCATCAAATGCCCACCGATTGTTGATCAGCCCCGTTCCCGCTTTTAATGAATAGCGTTGCGTACCAAACGATCCGCCCGATGCAATCACTTCTGCATACGGGTCTGCTTGCAACGAAAGCGTTTGAACATTCACGCTCCCGCCAAATGATCCCGCACCGTTAGAGGATGTGCCAACACCTCGTTGTATCTGCACACTTTGCGTGGAAGATGCCACATCGGGAATGTCTACCCAATAGGTGCCTTGCGATTCGCTATCGTTGTAAGGAATGCCGTTGATGGTCACGTTGATTCGCGTGGCATCACTTCCGCGAATGCGAATGCCTGTATAACCCACTCCCGTTCCTGCATCAGACGTTGTTACCACAGAGGGTGTCCAGTTGAGCAGGTACGGCATGTCTTGCCCAAAGTTTTGCTTCTGCAATGTTTGCTTGTTGATGGTCGAAAAAGTAGTAGGCGTTTTTTCATTGGCGCGTGTGGCATACACCACCACTTCATCTGTCACTTGCGTTGACTCTGTGAGAGCAACACTGATCGAAGTCTTCATCGGTACCACCACTTTCTCGATCGTGTCTTCAAAGCCGAGGTACTTGACTTGCAGAGAATACTCGCCAGCAGCAATGCGAACAAAATTAAATCTTCCAAACTCATCTGTAACGGCAAGTTGATTGGATTCTTGTAATTGTACCGTGGCACCTGCCAGCGGTAAATTGGTTTTCTGTTCCTTCACCGTGCCCGAAACAGAAAATTGTGCCACCGCATTCAGCGAAAGCGAGCAGCCAATGACGGCCATCATAAATTTGAACATGTTGTTAAAGTTTTAAACCCGCAGACCCATCGGGGAATGGATCTTACTTACGTGTTTAATTGCCTCCCTTCGTCCGCATTACCGGCATCAGGTTCTATGGGTATAATCTCAGCCCTTGTTTTTCCGCCTTCGCTAAAGCTATGGCGGATAGATGGCACCCCTTGTCTTTCGACAGTGCAAAGGTAGCAATGACTTCTTACAGTCCTATAATTTTTTTTTGCTAGCCCTCCGAAGTTTCATCGAAGGAGGGCGGCATGGCCAAGCGAGGCGTCCGCCTAGGCGGACCACCGGGCTATCCGTTCCAAGCTCCCTCGGCTTGCCAACGCGCGGAGTTCATCCCGAGCGCAGCCGAGGGAGGCTTTCCACTTCTATCCCTTGCCGAAAGCCAGTACTAAATTTTCTGCACTCATAAAATTACCTATCTATGAAAAATAATATTGTATTGCTATTTGTACTGATCTCATTAAAAAGTTTCGGTCAAACTGGTTCAGAGATTTTACTTTTTGATCTCTCAGCCAAGAAAGGCAAGCTCACACTTTCTAATCCAAAAAATATTACCACCCACAAAGGGTATGATAACCAACCATCGTTTAGGCAGGAAAAGAATGGATTGAACTAGAAATAAAATCAGGAAAAGAATTATTGAAAGGGGTTACGAGATTAGCGATTAATAAAAAAGGAGATAAGTTGGCGGTGGTCGTGACAGAGTAGCGATACCTACTCCCAAATCACTGCCCCCTCTTTCGCATGATACCAAGTAGAATACTTGGGCACATGTATTTTTTCTACTTCATTTCTTTTCACTTTCATGGTGGGTGTCATCAACCCGTTGGCGATGCTCCAATCGCCTTGCATGATCACGGCCTTCTCTAGTTTCTCATAAGACTCAAGTCCTGCGTTTACTTCTACCAAAGAGGTTGATAAACTTTGAATCAATTCTTGCTTTGCTTTTGCTTTTCCTACTGCGGATAAAACGGTCAATGCAATAGGCTGAGGGATGCCCATGCCTACCACGCACACTTGCTCGATATCTGCATTGGCCGACAATTTCATTTCGATGGGTGCGGGTGAAACATATTTCCCTTTGTCCGTTTTGAATTGATCTTTAATGCGTCCGGTAATGGTCAAGAATTTATTCGCGTCTATTTCCCCCTTGTCGCCTGTCTTTAAAAAACCTTCTTCATCAAATGCCTCAGCGGTAAGGGCTGGCTCTTTGTAGTAGCCTTTCATAACACTTACACTCTTCAACCGAAGCTCCCCTTCAGGGGAGATTTTCACTTTAAGGTTTTTGAATGGTGTGCCTACGGTACCAAACTTATTTTTGCCATGCTTATTAAAATGAGAGTAGATGCAATCTTCAGTCATGCCGAGTGCCTGAAAAATCTCAATTCCAATAGAGTTAAACCAATTCAGCAGATCAACAGAAATGGGGGCTGCCCCCGCATAAATATGGGTGGCACTACCAAGGCCTAATTTTTTACGAATGCTTTTTTTAACGATTGTGTTGACAATTGGTATGGAAAGGAGTGTGCTCAATTTTTTTTGAGGCATTTTTTCCAAAATCTTCTCACGGAACTTGGCCCAGATGCGTGGCACCGCAAAAAAAGTGTTCGGCTGCGTATCAAATAAATTTTTGGGGAACGTATCCAATGTTTCGGCAAAAGAAAATTGCGCGCCACTGTATAGGCCGTAGATTTCTATGCCCATGCGTTCGGCTATGTGGCTGATAGGCAGATAAGAAAAGAGCCGTGGCTGCGTGGGTAATCCCAGCTCACTCAGACAAGCGTCAATCATGTTATCAAAACCACCTACGGTGTGCATCACACCCTTGGGTTGGCCTGTGGTGCCAGAGGTATACATGATTGTTAGCAAATCATCCTTGCCCCAATTATATATTTCAGCCAGGGGCTTTTGATCTTGCAAAATTTTCTCCCACGAATGATTTTCTTTCACTCCATACATTTCAATGCCAATCCGTACCGTTGAGCTTGGAATTCCTTCTTGTTGATTGTTATAATCATCCAACTTGCCAATGATGATGGCTTTTGATTCGCTGTGTTCTAAAATTTGTTGAATGGAAGGAGCGGTGAGTGTGGCGTACAATGGAACAGAAATATGCCCCGTCATCATAATGGCTAAGTCGGCCATGATCCAGTGCGCACAGTTTTTAGAGAGCAGTGCGATGTTACTCTTATCGGGGAAATTCAAAGCCTTTATGCCACTGGCAATCTTTCTGATCTCATCACCAGCCTGCTGATAAGTCCATGTTTTCCATTGGCCAGCCATGGGTTGGCGCAAGAAAATGCTGGTCGAAATTTCTTTTTCCCATTTCAAAAATTGGGCAAGGGGACTGCTTGGTTCCATAAACGGTTAGGTTAGAGGTAACTAGTTAGAAATAAAATCAGAAAAAGAAAAGGAGTTGGCGGATTTCTTTAACCGAAGACAAGGCGTCAAGACACCTTGAAGGTGTCAGACGCCTAATTAATCGCCTAATTAATTTTAGCGATTTCTATTCTTTCCACTGCCCACGCACTACTCTATCATGCGTAATCAAATCTGTATTGATAGGCTCAAACCCCTTTTGTCTTAATAACATTGCTACCTGTGCGCGATGATAGGAGCAATGGTTAACCAAATGCATCATGATCGTTTCCACATTATTCACGTAAGGGTCGCCTGTGTAGTTGGTGTAAGTTAATTCTCTATCAAACGTATCATTGCTTTCCACATACTCAAGCCATTGCGCATTGGCATCGGTTGCCATTTTCTCTAATGTCTCTAAAGAATATTCTCCCCATAACTTTACATTGGGCGGTGTTAAGCCTTTGATGCGGTGGAGCCAAAGAAATTGTGCAGCTAACACATGACCAAAGCCAGATAATATTTTTTCATCTGCAATAGATTGTCGTTTTAAGCAACTTACTACGCGTCCATTCGCCCACGCATTGTATTGGTATAGTTTTAGGAAGTATTTTTTCATTAGGCTATTGGGTGATTTTTGAAAACCGAAAGGTAAGAGTTTCTTTTAATCTTATAATAACAGGTATATCAGGGGCTACAACAATTTTGCAACTCAACCCAAAGAGTGCTAAGCTTATAAATACTAATCAAGGGAATCGGTTGCATGCCAATAAAGATTCATCTCGATTGGATTTACCTGTGGCACGCTTTATATCCCGTGATCATTTAACCACGGGTTAAAACCCGTGGTTATAACAGTGAACCCCGCTGGGGTTCGTCAAAAAATACAAAACTGTCGTACACCGTACATCAAAGGGAGCGCGATAGTTTTATAAACAATCTAAAGTAATAAACCCTTCGGGTTAAAGACCGAGGGGTCTGCAAAATGTCCGTACACCTGCCTATGATCTGCTTGCCTCCTTACAATTTATAAGTCTGATTGGCCGTTTCTTTGGTTACGACCAAAAATGGTTTCTCATTATCAATTCTATTGCCTCCCATTACTATGTCTACTTGTTTTTGATCGGCCATGTATAATTTAGTCCCTTCCTTAAAGCGAAACTCTTTGGTGCCGCCTGGCCACATCCAAAATCCTTGTGTCCCATTGCCATTATCGCCAGGTGTATAAGAGATAAGTGTAAGCTTTTTTGGAAAGACGGAGCCGTTTTTAAATTTGAATTTTATTGCCTCATCGCTGCTTTGCGCTAAGGAAGCAAATGAAAATAAGAAGAAGGCGATTATTAAAATGGATTTCATATTTATCGTACTTTAAGTTAACTGTTAAGTTTTCATTTTTTGTAGCCCATGGAAAGACCCGTATCACCCCGTACTAACAACTCGACTTTTACTTGGCTACCCGATTTATTTTCAATCACCAAGCCCGTGCCCTTGTCGGCATAGATGTGAAGGGTTTGCCGTGGCTTTACAGTTTCAAAAGAATGTTGCCCACCGGTAATGGGTTCTTGGTGCACAACAATATCAGATTTAGAAATATTTTTTAGCTGCACGCTAAACGGGCGATGAGTGTTGTTGCCCAACACAAAACTGTTGTTGGCACCAATAGTGGTAGTAGAGGTGAGGGTCTTACACGAAGTTGCAAATAGTAGAGCAATCAACGCAGTGGCAATAGAGAGTTTCGTTTTCATAAGGGTTAGTTATTGTTTGCCCTTATGAACGCCCAAGGATGCCAATAGTTTGTCACAAGATGTAACAAGTGGTCATGATTGGTTTCTTAGGCGTCTGACACCTCGCAGGTGTCTTGACGCCTTTAACTTTTCTTCACAATATCAATCTCTTCTCGTGTAAGGTCATAGAGTGCATACACCAAATCATCAATCTCTTCATCGGTTTTATCAATCTCAGCTTGGGTGATTTTTATCTTGGCCTTCTCTGCTTTGAAAAGAGCCAGCCACTCGCTTTGTTTTTTGGCAGGTATGTTTGCCCCTGCTTTTTCCAACTCGGCAAGCAGATCAATGAACTCTAGGTCATACCATTTTTTTAGTTTGCTGGTAGGCGATTCAAAAGGAAAATTGGATTGGAGGAGTTCTATAAATTTGTGCGATTGTTCTGAAGAAGATTTGTGGAGAGCTAACATCAATTCTACCTTTCCAATAAGAATTTTTTGGTCTGGTGTCTTCAGGGGCAGAGGGATTCTTTTTACACTCGCTAGTTTTATTTCAATGTCTGTATCGTAATTTTTATACCATACATTTATTAATTTTGAATTAAGTAAACCAAGAATAAATTTTAAATCATAAACTCCTTTTCCCGAATGGAAAATAACAGAACAAGTGTAAAGTCCATGATATTCTCCAGGATCATAGCAGCAAACTAATCTAGGAAACAAAGATATTTTACGCATTCTTTGGAAATAGATTTTTTCACTTTTTACAATTTTCTCATCTAATGCGCTATGTAGAAGTGGAGTGCGAAAGACAATATCTCCTGTAAAATCAATATTATACCTTTCTAAATTCCGGCCATTTATTGCTCTCTCCCATCCTTTTTTTTCTTTACCAATATCGATGAGTTTATTTTCCTTATCTTCTTTGTCCCCGTAAGGTTTAGTGCCTTGTTTGAATTCAAAGTAATCTCCCAAATGGTGTTTAGTCCGTTCAATCTTTATTTTGATTTTTTGAAACCAATCTTCTAACCTAAGGTTAATCTTTCTCTCAGAATCATTTGAAAATATTTTCTGCAAAATTGGAGACTTAATTTCCCAGTCATCTTGCTCAATACTCACAATTGGAACATTAGAAAATGCTACCCTCCGATTTATCAAATGATTTATTTTCTTTGAATTTTTCAAAACAAGTATACTCGGAACTACATCAGGTGCATCTTCAAAAATATTTTTACGTAGCTCTATAGCATGGGTAATATCTGTTTGATCTAAAATCAAACTTCTAATTAGTAAGGATTGAATATTATACTGAAAAGTATTGGGAGTAATAAATGAAAGATATGAAGTGTTTTCTTTCAAAATATCCAAACTTTTTTCGTAAAAAAACTTGTAACTATCTATTTTCCCTTCAATAGCTGCATTAAATTTTGACTTTAAGAATGATTTTTCCTCGTCTTTTATTTCCGCACCCCAAGGCGGATTCCCCACCACTACATCAAACCCTCCTGCTTGCATAATTTCCGCAAAATTTTTGTTCCAGTCAAACGCATCATCGCCCGCTACCTTGGGGTCGTCTATAAGGCTGTTGCCTTGCTTGATGTTGCTGCTCAGGTCGGCCAAGCTTTCTTTTCTGTTGGCGGTTTTCAGCCACAGGCTTAGTTTGGTTATCTCTACACTCTCGGGGTTTAGGTCTACACCAAAAATATTATTGGCCACAATATTTTTCTTTGCCTTCCACTCGTCTATGCCATTGTAAACGGCAAAGGGTTCGCTCACTATAAAGTCGCGCAGTTGCTCTTTCCACGGGCGGGTGAGTTTGTTCCACTCGGCCATTAGCACCTCCCACTCTTTCCACAAATAATCGAACACCTGTGTGAGAAATGCGCCCGAGCCGCAAGCAGGATCCAGCACTTTTATTTTTCTCAACTGCTCGCGGTAGCTTTCCCAAAAGGCGATGTGCAGTTTTATTTTTTCGTTGGGTGTGCGGCCAGCGGTTTCATAATCTTCGCTGGTGAGATCGGGCAGCTCTGTTAGTTTTAGTTCATCATAAATTTCCTTCCTGCGGTCGTCCAGCCAGCCGCCCACGGCTTCTTTTACAATGTAGCGGGTAATGTAATCGGGCGTGTAGTAAACGCCATCTTTTTTCCGCGCCCCTATCCCGGCTTTTCCCCGCGGGGGAAAGGAGGGGCTGTCGAATGAAGATTGAATGTCTTCAATATCGGTAATGGATTGCTCAAAAATGTGGCCGAGTATGTTTACATCCAGTTGACTTTGAAAATCGTAGCTCGCCACGAAATTGATGATCTCGGTGAGTTGATGGTCTTTGATGTGGAGGCTGTTCAGTTCCTCATCTTCTTTGAACAAGCCCCCGTTGAATTCGGGTATGTCGCGGCCAGATTCTTCGAGTCCTTCGTTCATGGCGGCAAACAAGTGCTTGAGCTCCGTCCAAACAGATTCCTTTTTTTTGCGAAAGCTCTTCTTTACCGATTCGTGCACATCGGCAAACAAACTAGAACTCACCAGTTCGCGATCGCGCACGAAGCAGATAAAAATAATTCGGTCGATGAGCTTTTGGGTATACCCGAAAAGTTTTTTGGGCAAGATTTTCGGATGGCTCTTTTGCAAATCGGCAAACAAAGCCAAGCGCAAATCGTGATACGCATTATAAAACTCAGTGGAAATTTTTTTCTGCTCGGCTTGCCTTTCTATGAAGAGGCCATCTATGCGCGAACCTCCGCCTTCTAAAAACAGTTGATTATAAGAAAGGAGGAAAAAGAAACGCTGTAAGTTATCGGTTATCAAAAGTTCAGGTATGAGGAATGATTCATAGCGGCTGATATCGCGTGCCGCATAAAAGCGGATCTCAATCATATTGGTGACGATCACCCACGTGCATCGGCCAGGCATGCGCGGCACATAACTAAATGCTTGATCGATAGCAGAGCCTTGAAAGTCCGCGCGGTTTTGTTTTTTGTCTAAGTTGATGAGGCCGCCCTTTACCTCAATCACACAGCGCACATCTTGCTTGCCTTGCGAGTCAAAAAAACCAAGCGCAGCATCTGGTTTCTTACCGTCACTGATGGACTTAAACTCTTTTTCGATGTTCCATTCTGCTTCATGGCTTTCGTATGGGTAGCCTAGCACTTGACCAAAAAATTTGTCAAGAAACTCGCCCTTAAGCTGTTCTTCTTTTTTCTTATGTACGGTGCCATTTTCTATGGCCTTTTGCCAATTTCGGATGACTTGGATTTTTTCTTCGCGGTTGGAAATGCCCTGAAAAAAATTATTGAGCAGTTCGGGCTTAAAATCTTTGGAAGCGAAAACAGTGTTTGCCATAGTAATAAGTGCAAACTAAGAAATTTTGAGATAATGAGTAATAGAACTTGTGGGCGAAGAGCAAAATTACTTTTTATAAACAGTCGTGGGGCCCCAGTTAT
>JAYWHU010000153.1:0-23634 GCA_043777495.1 Cyclobacteriaceae bacterium
GTCTCATATTTTTCAAGACATTTTCAGGATCTGTAAAAACAGCCAAGCCATTTTTTTTGGTTTTTTACCAAAACCGAGTTTTTAAGGGACGACTAATTAGAAAAATTAATTCCTGGCACATAGGAAAAGTGCGCAATAATCTTAGTTGCAACCAAATTATCTGTCTTTGCTACATAATTGCTAATAAACATGGATTCTAATTGATTTCTTTGAGGAAGTGTATAGCATGATGTGTAAACCGTATCCAACTTCGTTTCCTGAAGCCTTTTTTTGTGAACCTCACCTTTGTCCCCTCCAAAAGAGAGGATGAAAGTAGGGCATAAGGAAACGACATTGAAACCGTACCCAAAAATCAGCTAAAATGAAAAAACTTATTCCCTTCTTTCTACTATTTATCTTTTCCAATTCATGCAAGGACGAAGAAAACCTCTCTCCCGCTCAAGGTAAAGCTACTTTCTCGCTTTCACAGAAAGCAAGAGGCAATGGCCGTGCAAGCGAAACAACTACGCCAGCCTTTGTTTTGCTTAGCATCAAAAACAGCAAAGGCAAATCGCAGGAAAATATAAAGCTTCCACTCTTCTCATTTGGAAAGAGTTATCTAAGTGAAGACTTGCAACTGCAAACGGGCATTTACCAACTCACCCAATTTGTCGTGTTGAATGCCGCCAACAAAGTCATATACGCTACACCGATGGAAGGATCTGATTTGGCTAAGCACGTAACGGATCCACTACCAATAGACTTCGTTGTTACGGAAAATCGAAATACTCAGGTCGTCCCCCAGGTATTAGTAGTTTCGCAAGATGATGAGCCATCCATTTTTGGGTATGCAAGTTTTGGATTTGAGGTAGTAAAGAAAAAAAATAAACTTGATTATTATATTGAATCGTACAACATCGGTGATTTAGGGTTTGACCCAGCGCTAAAAGTAGTGTATGAATACAACGAGGTTGGTAACCTTCGTAAGTATACCATACTTAGTTATAACCCCAATACAAAGCTTATGGAGGAGCAACGCAATTTTGTATTTTCCTATTCTGGCAGTAGGGTAGAATTTATAAAAGGATACCTGCCAAATGGGAATGATCCATACGTAGAGTATTCTTACCAATACTTGCTTAGCGGTGATGTATCGAAAATAATGGAGACTAACCATTCGAATGGAATAAATTCAAAAGCTGATTTTACTTATGCTGAAAACGGGAATGTTAAAATCTCATACGCTTTCTCCAATGGAGGAGCCTTTGAGTATGAGTTTAATCAAGCAGGCGGGAATGTCTTAACCGATAAAACTACGCGTGGCACCGAATTGTGTAGCAGTGGACAATACACGTACGATCAGCATAAGAACCCGTTTAAGGAACTTGGTCATGTGGACTATCTACTCACCAATCTTTCGGTTAACAATAGGCTCAAAGAAGATGTCAACTATGTTAACTGTTCATTCCCAAGCTTTATACCTGAATCGTATACATATGAGTACAATGACAACGGCTATCCGATCTCAGGTACCACTTACTATAAAAATTCGCTTGCAAAATCTAAAAAAGAGTTCTTTTATAAATAGAGAAATATTTAAAAAATGAAAACTACAAAATCCATATTTTACCTGATTATTATTTTGTCTCTTTATTCATGTAAAAGTGAATCGATCAATGAGCCAGTTTATCATCCTTTCCCAACCACCAATGCATACTGGACGCTCACTCATTGTGAGTTTAGCTTTTTTCCAAAAACTGCTTTTGTTAAAGTGGGTGTTTTTGGAGATACTATTATCCGCGGAAGAACCTATTATAAATTGTATGCTCAATCAAATTGGAAACGCGGATTGAGTTGTAGTGATTGTAATTTCAATTTCAGTAAGGATCAGGCTTCTTATTTTACAAGCTTTCGCGAAGAGAATAAAAAAATATACATCGTTCCCAGTCAACCAATCGGCTCAGATCCCCTAGGTTCTGAATACATCATCTATGACTTTAATATTAAAAAAGTAGGCGATGCTGTTCAGGTCTACCCATTTTTCTTTCAACCTGTGGGGAGTGTAGATCATCCAAATCCGCCAGCAGGATGGGGAAATTTAGCCAATGATAGCCCGATAGAATACAAGGTAAAAGAGATAAGGGAAGTTAGAATGTCGGATGGCTCAATGAGAAACGCCTATCTATTTGACGATACCATTCTCGAAGCGTGGGTGGAGGGTATGGGCACCACGCATGGATTTGCTTCTTTCCATCATGTGTATGACATATCAGATAACACACTCGGATTCTCTTCCAATGGAGTTCATCTCTTAGACATCCGCAACTTAGATATTACCTATATGGGAGATTGCGGCATTGATCCGTTTAGCTACGAACTAACAGTTAAAAGATAAAACAATGAAACGTCATATAATTTTTATATCACTATTATCATTTGCATATCCTTCGCAACCGTAATTGCTCAAACCAAAAACACCAATCAACCAAAATTAATTACTATGGAAGCTAAATACATAAGAGAATATCTAAACGAACTTCATAGAGTTGGTAAAATAAAGGATGTTGATAGAATGTATGAAGTTATGAGGATGGCAAATAAAGATGGAGTTACATTATCTGCAGACGAGGTAAAAAGTGATGATATTAAATTTCTTTATTATGAGGCTGAAGTTATTTATTTCAGATATGGAAGTAATGAAAATGGTTTTTTTTATTTGCTAACAAATAGTGCATGGGATATTATTTTTAAAGTGATTCATAAAAATTAATAGCTATTTATTTAGTTACATTTTAATTCTTACTCTAACTATAAAATATAGTACACTGACTTATTGAATAAATTACTTATGATTCAAGTATTTCATCTTAACTGCATCAAAATTGTTTCACCAATTAGCGATAATGTATGCGGTCATTGTTTGTTGGTCAAAGCAAATGATAACCTAGTTTTGATAGATACAGGTATTGGCCTGTTAGATACACGAGACCCAGTTGGAAGAATTGGCCAGGAGCTTGTTGATATAGTCGGCTATCGTTTTGATGAGAGCCAGACGGCAGTCCGACAAATTGAACGCATCGGGCTTGACCCTAAAAGAGTAACAGACTGTGTTATTTCACATTTGGATAACGACCATATAGGTGGTTTGGCAGATTTTCCGAAAGCAACAGTCCATGTGGCAATCGAAGAATTTGAAAACTTTAGTTCGGGTAACCCCCGATATTTGAAAACACCTCTGGCACACGATCCAAACATAATCACTTATAAAAAATCAGATGTCAAGTGGTTTGGAATTGAAGCAAGAAAAATTGACATAGATATTGAAGCAGAGATTTTTCTCGTTCCTCTTTTTGGGCACACATTAGGGCACTGTGGAGTTGCGTTGAAAAGTGAGAGCAAGTGGTTGCTGTACATAGCTGACGCTTACTATCTGCGAGTGGAACTGAATGACAGCAATCATCCGGTAAACGAGTTGGCTAAAATGCGGGCAGACAACAATGATCTAAGAATAGCCACTGTTGACAAAATCCGTAAACTAATAAATGACCATCCGGAAATTGAGGTTTTCAGCTATCATGATATCGAAGAATTTAAAGTGTGTAGAAATTAATTAGCAAAGGAAAATGCTTTCTCATAGATAGTGAGTTCACATCATTCATTTTCAAAGAACGGAGATACACTTGTACTATATAATTGATGGGTAATTTTAAAACAAAAGTAATATGAGAAAAATAGGTTTGGTTGGAGGGATAAGTTGGGTATCCACAATGGATTACTATCGATTCATCAATGAAGGAATTAACGAAAAACTGGGCGGTTTAAATTTTGCCGAATGCATCATCTATTCATTGAATTTTGCTGACGTACAGGAAAAAACTTGGGTTAATGCATACGATTTATTATTGAACGCCTGTGAAAAGTTAGAGAATTGTCAAGTAGATGCGATAGTATTATGTGCCAATACCGCACATCTTTTCGCAGATAGACTGCAAGAAAAAATTCGAGTGCCGCTAATACACATTGGTGTAGAGACTGCCAAGGAAGTGAATAGAAATGGATTTAAGAAAGTTGGATTATTGGGTACCAAATTTACAATGGAAATGGATTTTTATAAGAACAAACTTAGCGAGCATGGTCTTGAAGTTTTGATTCCAAAAGAACAAGCAACACGCGATTACATTCAGGATACTGTCAAGAACGAATTAGGTGTAGGTTTTATCAATCCTGAAACAAAGAAAAATTACGTTTCCATTGTGAATGAATTGATTGAACGGGGTGCTGAATGCATTATTCTGGGCTGCACTGAAATACCGATGTTAATAAGCCAGGCTGATTTTAAAATACCTGTGTTTGACACCACCAAAATACATTCGCAGGCAATTATCAAATTTGCAATTTCATAGAAGTTAAACGTCATGGGGCACCCTACAAATAACTCAGGAATAAATACATGAAATCAAAAAATAAACAAACACAATGAAAAGTATAATAAGCAGATTTGTCTCGGTAGATAATACAACTTATGTAGCATATGCGGAGAAATACCAAGCAAAAACACCGATAAGCAAAGCACTATATATATTTGCTTATTTGCTTCCCGGTTTGGTCGCCTATTTGCTTGTCAACATAGAGCCTGTACATCGCTTTCTTTCAAACTCACTCGGCCTCGAAGGATACAATTTCCAATACTATATGTTTGTCGTCTTCACACTCCTTTGGCATATGGCATTTCCGATTTTTATGCTGCGAAAGTATGAGAAGCTCAAGTGGAAACAGGTCTGGGAATTTCTTAGCCTAAATCACTTTTCATTTAAAGAAATCCTTTTTATTGCACCAATAGCCTTTGCATCGAGTGTACTTCTATCCTTACCTTACATGATGACATTATACGAGCCATTTCAAAAATGGCTTTCTTCTATACCAGGGCTTCAGATTCCTTCTTACAGTATATTCGGAAGCTATGAAGCGTTCTATGGTGCACCCGCGATAGTATTGATACTTATGCTGATTGGCAACTTTGTAGGTGAGGAAATATATTTCCGTGGCTACTTAATGAAGAAGACCGCATTTCTTGGCAAATACAACTGGATTGTGAATTCAATCCTTTTTTGTCTCTACCATCTTTGGCAAATTCCACAGAGTTGGCCACTGATTGTTCCCTTTATATTTTTCGGTCTCGCGATGCAACTAAGAAAGAATCTCTACACGCTAATCGTATTTCATCTTCTTTTCAATCTAGCCGGGGTTCAGATCTATCATGTGCTGTTAGGTCTGGGAGGGTGAAGTTGTAAGTGATAGAATAAACTGAGATACGATGTATTTACGTTAAGAACTTTATGCTTAAGTATGCCAGCGAATAAATTACAAATGTCCGATTACATCGGGTATGCAATCATGCTAAGTAGTCGTGCCACTACCCATACATAGTAGTCGGATTTTATTGCATGAAATTGCACCAAGTTTACTAATCTGCAAACTAATAAATTTAATTATCAATGAATGATATCAATGGAATGAAAATAGGTGTATTTTTTTTAGCGGTATTGTTAATCACTTCAAAATCATTTTGTCAAAACGTATTCTCTCAGAAGTATGGCACAGAGGCTGATTACAAAAGATTATATTTTTTAAACCTTCAATACACTCAATCTTGGGTCAGGTCAGATACTTCTACTTACAATTACTTATTATGGGCAGATGATTTTGTTCATCAAAATAGCAGTAATGGTATTCTTTACCCAAAGAAGAAAATCTCTCCTCTGTTTGGTACTCCACGGTTTGAAAAAATAGAGTATTTCTATCCTGAAAATGCAACCATTCAATTTATCAACAATGAAGCTGCCATGATTTTTGCCAGAACCCCTTTGAGGTTGGTTGGGCAATCTACTGAGCTGGCAAGTCAGTATAACGATATCTATATTAAACGTGACGGTAAATGGACATGCGTTTCTGCCAATGTTACGGCAATAACAAAGCCAGGAGATGCGCCCCCGACATTCACAAAATCACCAGAGCCTGTGGCATTGATTTCTCATCTGGCCGGCTTTGAAAAGGATAAAAATATTTTGAAAGACCTAAATACAAAACATGCGGAGGCATTTTTACGGTCAAAGAGCGAATTAGTAGAAAATATTTTGGCCGATGACTTTGTGCTTCTAGCTGCCAATGGCCTTCTCTATAAAAAGCAAGAGGTACTGGAGCAAATTAAAAACAGTGCCGAAAAAAATAGTGTCGATACGTACACTATCGAAAACCTAACCATTCGTTTTGTAGCTGCTGATATTGCCATGATTCATGCCTCTGTTATCACTAAACTTAAAGATGGGAGAAACACTGGTCTGCAATACAACGATATCTATGTAAAGCGCGAAGGGAATTGGGTTTGTGTATCGGGGAATAATACGCCCATCAGGAATTAAAGTTTAAAAAATAAAAACAATAAATCCATCAATGAGTGCAACCATTGTACATAGTTTAAGTCATTATTAAAACATATAAAACCAAAATGAGAAACATATTTTTTCTATTTCTTTTACTGCCTGCTCTATTTCTCAATGCCCAGTCCAAGAAAGCAAAACTAATCTTGGGCAAAACAATTGAGATTATGAAAACCAATTCAGTTAACTCCAAAAATGTAGACTGGCCAGCATTGACAACGGAAGCCTACAGATTGGCCGAGCACGCTACTGAACCAGAGCAACTGGGGAATAGTATACGTTTCTTATTTCAATCGCTTGATGATTTTCATGGGAGGTTTCGGTATAACGACAGCATTTTTAGATGGAAGAAAGAACGAGTGATAGTGCCAGAGGTGTACAAAATTGAGCTCGCAAAAAAGGAAAATAAATTTTTTACGCGCCATTTAGAAAATATGGGTTACCTACGAATACCCACCACGCTTCAAGAGATTGCTAAAGAAAGATCGAGAGCTCTACAAGATAGCCTCTGTAAGCTTTTATCAAAAAACCCGAAAGGACTGATTTTCGATTTGCGCTTGAATGGAGGTGGACACGTAATGTCAATGATGATGGGCATAAGCAACGTGCTGGAATATGGTATTGTAAGTCCTGGGGATGAGATTAGGATGGATGGCTTTTACAGAGATTCGAAGCGAATACATCCGTTTACAGAAACGTGTCAAAGGAATCATGTTGACATACCCATTGCTGTAATCATTGGACCGTTTACAGCAAGCTCTGCCGAAGGGCTCGCTATACTTCTAAAAAATCGCCCTAATACAATTTTGATTGGGGAGCCAACAGCAGGATGGGTCTCTTCCGTTAATGGATTTGAGATCAGCAGAAATGCGGGTATAAATTTATCGATAGGATACATGACGGATGCTAACGGTAAACCTTACAAGACAAAAATTCAACCTGAGATAATCATTCAAAATGGAGATGACTTTGTAAACCTGTTAGCAGATAGTAAAATCACAAAAGCAATTGAGTGGCTGAATAATCAGAAATAAGTTAGGCCATTATTCTAGGTAGATCTATTTATCAAATTACAGAACTAATTCTGATTACTTTCTATGACGCTAAAATCCAACACTCTAACTTTTTTAAAAGAAACGAAAATATTGAATACTATGAATAGGAGTCTTTTAGTTTTTTTAATATTTACATCAACAATCAACATACTGCATGGACAAAGTCAATCTCCAATAAAATATGGCGATAACAAGGAAGCAGGAAACTCTAAAATAATTAACGGTATAAATTTATACTATGAAGTTTATGGAACAGGAAAGCCATTAATTTTTCTACACGGTAGCGGAGGTTCAATAAGAGGTGCAAGAGCAAAGATTGAATACTTCAAAAAGTACTTTAAAGTTATCGCCATCGACAGCCGGGCACACGGAAAATCAATCGACACCGAAACCAAACAACTGACATATGTGCAAATGGCAAACGACATTAAAGTTCTAATGGATTCACTAAAAATTGACAGCGCATTTGTTCAGGGGCAAAGTGATGGAGGTATTTTAGGACTGTTGTTGGCCATAAATTACCCGAGCAAGGTATCTAAACTTGCAACCTATGGAGCCAATATATTTCCGGGAAAGAAAGCAATCTTTGATGAAATTGATAATTTGATATTGGACACATTAAAAGCTACAAAGAACTTTAATACAAAGAGGCTTTACTCATTACTAGCCTATCAACCTAATATCAGTGAGAAGGACTTGCAAAAAATTAAATGCCCCGTACTAATTATGTCAGGCGATAGAGATGCTATCAGACTTGAACATTCGATTAAAATATTTAACAACATAGCGAACTCTAATTTCTTTGTAATTCCAGGAGCAACTCATTTTGGAACCGTTGAAAAGCCTGAATTGTTTAATTTGGCATTATTAGATTTTTTAAATCGCCCTTTCACAACGATATCTACAGTTGACATCTTTACCCGTAAACATTAAGTGTCACCAACAGGCGTTTGGCAAAAAATCGGTTTAGTGCTTAAATGAAGCTCTGCACTTCGTATCAACTTTAATCCTGCAGACAGTTTAGTGCTTCGAAATCTGCCTCTTCGCCAAGCGCCCCCGATATAAGCAAAATTGTGGGAAACAAATTTGTCGATAAGGATACTTGACGGATGCTAACAATTAATGGGTGGATACACCTAAAACTGTTTGATGTAAGATGCCTTAATTATCTCAGATTGATCTCTATTAAGAAACCCATCGGCAGCGCGCTCGATGTCTCCATTGGTATTGTACACAACATAAATAAATGACAAGGGTCTGTATTGCCACGAAAAACGCGCATTGAGCGCAGCTTTATTTGTAGCCGTATTGTATTGATAAAATGTAGAAAATTGAACGAGTGGATCAAGTGCCAAACGGATTTCTGGAGCAATCAAGTGCGTGGTCGCTTCCTTTTTTGAGTTATCCTTGTCCACAAATAAATTAGCCGTATAAGTAACAGATAGCGCCAAGTGCGGAATAGGAGCTACTCTTCCCGTTACAGTCAAATTATCAAGCCTACCATTGAAGTAACCACCCGTTGCTACCTTGTATTGAAGGCTGTACTTAGCACTTAAATTTGTCTCACCAAAAAATTCATAACGCAAATAGTGGTAGCTGCCCCGATCAAACGATATACCTGGTAATGGAGTAAATGATGTAATGAGTTCTTGCCAAATAGGATTGATGCGAAAACCAAAAGAGGAGAGATTGCGAAAGACTACTTTCAATGGCGTGATCAAAATATCTGCCTCTTGTAATTTTTGGTTGTCGGCTTGATGATAGATGGTAGCGGCCATGCTCGGGCCTATGTTCCATACTTTTTTGGGCAGCCACGATTTCTGAATAAAGAAATCCACAGACGGATTTGTTAAGATAAAATTTTTGCGGGCTATGAACCCAGCACTAGGCAAATAATCTTTGGCCACTAACGTCTCCAGCCATTTAATGGATATCCAATTCTTAGTGAACTCCAGCCCTGTAAGAAAAGAGACACCTGTGCCAACCATCACATCGTTTGATACAGACAGCATGCCCCTTGCATTAAGTGGCTGTGAGAACCGATAAAAGAAATCTCCTGTGCCAACAATATTTCTTCTGGTCTGTTCATTTGTGAAATGATCGTTTCTGTAATTGAGCATCCCTCCTATCCGGAATTTAGTGCCGACATTTTTTAGATAGCGAGCCATCACGAACTCTGTATTGCGCACTGTGTCTTCCCCGGCTTGTGTAATGAATAATCCACCATATGACTTTTGCGCATCTTGATGAATCACTCTAGCGCCCACGTGAATTGTGAGTGGCTTACCCGTAGGGCTCAACCCAATTGTTCTGCTAAAAAATGGTTGAACGACACCGTTTTCACCAGTTGAAAACAAACTTGCATTCTCTAAAAAGAACTGCCTTCGCTCTGGAAAAAAAATGGAGGAGCGTGTTAAGTTCACTACCTGCCGGTCTACATCGGCCTGTGCAAAATCCGTATTGATGGTAAGATCGACTACGGTGCTGGGTGTTATTGCCCATTTAACTTCGCCACCAATCTTACTTTTAAAAGTTTCGTTAACGGGATTTTCGCCTTCGCTTTTTACACGATCTACCAGCAGGTAAGGCTGTACCCGTAAATTTAATTTTGGGTCGGGCGGATTGATATTTTCAAGTAGCCCTGCATACTGCATCCGCCCCACTGTGTAGGCGCGTGGCCATAGCGACCATCCCGTATGCTCATTCAACCTTCGGATGTTACGGTTAAAATTTATTCCCCACTCCTTGCTATTGGCAGGATAGCGCAAGCTTGACCATGGAATGGCCATCTCGGCCACCCATGAATCTTCATTGATGGTACACTTTGCATTCCAAACAGCATCCCAATCGGTATCGAACACGCGGTCATCAAAAATCAGGAGGTCGCGTTGATTTCCATAGGGCCCAATTTGAAAAGTGGGAATTGGGTTCCTCACATCTTGAAAGGGGTCGAAGGTTACACTAAATAATTCATTCTGCGAATAGGAAAAGTCTCTACGCAGATCCTGCGTATTCATTCCACTTTTACCCAGGGGTTCATGGCATATCGCACTGATGTAAATATTATCTTTATCAAATACTATCCGCACCTCAGTCTCAAGTGAAGCAGGTTTTCCCTGGTCCGGTCTACTTTGTAGAAAATTTTTAGCAATCTGGCTTTGGCCCCAAATTTTTTCATCCAGCTTTCCATCAACAACTATTTTTTCAGTTGTCTCCATTGCACTCAACCGCAGCTTTTGCTCGTAGGTAGATGGATTAAAAACTTCTTGGGCATTACATGCTAAGAAGTTGAACAGTAGAATAAGGAGAATGATTGTATGTTTCATTTTTAGTTCGTTTGCTAAGCGGCAAAGAACTTGCAAATGATTTTGATAGCTAACCCGATTCTTGCTAAGAAAAAAATTAAAAAACAAGATGTAGCAAGGATCGGGTTTTCAACAATTGAACGCAGATATGCTATTTGAATTAAGAATAGAGTCCTATAGTCAAAGGAAAGTATGGTACGCGTTGTTGATCAATACTTATCCACGAATGTTGCTCAATAAAACTGGCCATAACACAAACTCAAATTTTTTCCTGAATATCCCAGTATGCCCCACTTTGTCGAGTGTGTACTCCTTGACATTTATCTTGCGGATTTCAGAGGGGGAATTGGGGAAAAATTTCATCATTAATGGAGCCGTCTTATCGTTTGCAATATAGTCATCGCTGATGTAAAGGGCCGTAATGGGAATCCTAAAATCATAAAAGCGATCTAGCTTTAACTCCTTTTTGATGAGGTCCATATAATAGTTCTTACTCATGCACCAGTCTCGCCATTCCATTAATGTATTTGTGGGGATGTTCTCACCCCAACCCACTGTTTGCATTGCCCCATAGCCATACAATTTTACGAGCACAGGGCTAATGATGTACCAGAGAAGCCACACCACTGCTTTCATTGGAAAAGGAAAATAACCCCAATAGCCCAATGCGGCACTAATTGAAACTACTTTTTTTACATGTTTATGATTTTCTAAAAAGCCGACTAACTGCGCACCTATGCTATGACCGAGCCAGATGATATCAGTATGCCCTTTTTCGTTTACCATGTAGTCAAGTACAGCATTCATGTCTTTGGTCCCCCATTCATGCATGTAGATGGAAGATTTTTTCAAGCTGGCCGGTGCCGATCCACCAATGCCCCGGTAGTCATACAACAAAACATGGAAGCCGTTTTGTGTAAGGAATTGAGCAAAGTTTATGTAGAATTCCTTTTTGATGCATGTGGCGGAGCTAATAATGATTGTTCCTTTGGCTTCATCTGCTGATTCCCCATAGAGGGCACTTAATGCATAACCATCCGAAGCTATAATGGTGATTTTCCGCATGATTAATTCAGGGTATTTTGGTGTAAGTGGGTACATATTCACTGGTAGTATATTAATGACACAAAGTTATTGACCATTAGCTTTATAGGATACCACATTGGTTGCAAAATCCAGTACTATTGTCTCACTTCCTAATTACCCCATTTGAGCTTTCCGCATTGCGCAACGGAGTTATCCGATTTCGCAACTAAAGTGTTATTGTTCAACACAAAGCATAATGCATCTTGCGAAAGAATTCAAAACAGCAAACAGTTAACCCTTACGCAATGAAAAAACGAATTGAAAATTTCGCACCGCGCTTTGCTCATCGCTTAGCAAACATATTTAGTGCTTTTTTTACAAGCCCTCACCATCATGCTACTTTATTCCTGGGCTTTCTTTACACCATAGCAAGATTAAAAAATGAGGATTTTGATATTTTGAGCTAACGGTCTGTGGTCAACTGATAAAAAATATTAGTGTGCAACAATAGTATCGGCAAATGCAACAAATGCACACTTGCCAGATGTGTTAAGGTTTTTAGTTTTGTGGCTATCCAATGTTTATTGGCTGCAATTTATTTTGCCTGCACTTTTAAAAATCCTTGTTGAATGACCATCTCAAAGAAAGATAAGCAAGAAATAATTCGGAATATTTTTAATGGCCTAGAGGAGTATTGGATAGATGAGAGTGGGGTCATATTTGCCACCAATCTGGAGGCAATAACGATTACTGGATACGAGGAATCTGAAATCATAGGGAAACATTTTTCGATTCTCTATACTGAAGAGGATGTACTGAAAAATTTACCTGAAAGCGACCTACAAGGTGCTTTTAAAAATGGTACTTACAAGGTGAGCACTATTTTATTAAAGAAAAATAAAATAAAATTTTTAGCTAAAATAAATTTTGAGGTCGTTCAGCCAAACAAAATACAGCATGTCAGGATCACCGTTCAAGATAAGACTTACAAATCAGTTCAAAAAAATAAAATGAAACGGCTAGAATCACATTTTAATTCACTTTTTCATAATCACTTTGTGGGTGTACTTAATCTTCAACAGGCCGATCAAAAAATTGTGCTTGCCAATGTAAAGGCGTGCGAAATTTTGGGCGAGTATGATTCCATTGGAAAATCATTTAATCACTATATAAAGAACGAGAAATCGATCAGCACTTTTTTAGAAATGATCGCCAAGGAATCGCCCAATGATTTTGAACTTGAATTGACGCAACAGAGTGGAGTGATTCGGTGGGTAAGTGTGAGCCATTCCATTTTCCCTTCAGAGAGCATTATTGAAATACTGCTTTTTGATATTACGGAAGAGAAAAAGAGGATTGAAGCCCTAGAGCGAATCAACCAGCAACTAGACCAATTCGTTTACCATATTTCACACGACTTGAGATCGCCCATCAGCACTCTTTTAGGGCTAATTGATTTATCACAAAAGGAAAGCTGCTCATGGGAAACTATTCATGAGTACTTGAAAATGATGATGGATCGTGCCCGTCATTTAGATGGCATCTTGAGGGACCTTACTTCCTTAGCCATGAATGAAAAAACCTCTCTTGACCTAGATGAAATCCAATTCGAGCGGGAAATTGAATCGGTTGTAAGCCAATGCACCGATGCTGATTCGGCCTCTAAGATTGCTATTCAATTATTTATAAATCAATCGCACTCATTTGTTACGGATATGAAGCGGGTGAAGGTGATCTTACGAAATATCATTTCAAATTCCATCAAATACTATAATCCCGGCCAACTTAATCCGTACATCAAAATCTCGGCTGTGGTAAATGAGGCACGTGCTACTATAGAAGTGGAAGACAATGGTATAGGAATCAATCAAAAACATATTGCGAAAATTTATGATATGTTTTTTCGAGCAACAGATCGCTCTTCGGGGTCTGGCCTAGGCTTGCACATTGTCAAGTCTATGCTCGATAAGTTAAATGGAACAATAACTCTTACCTCTTACCAAGACAAAGGCACCTCATTTAAAATTGTTTTACCTAATATGAATAACACATTCGCAGCTTATAAAGAAAAGGAATCAATCACAAACGGAGCTAGCGTGTAAGTTGAAATTTGGTAAGAAAGCCGCCAAGTAAATAGTATAAAGCCGGGAATTTATTCTTATAAATTCATCTCTACCTTTTCCATATTGCCAAGCCTGTAAGCTTTGAACTGCCATTTTGTGTCATAAAGACGATCTGTAAATTCAATGCCAATATGGTCGTTGAGAATGTTAGCTTCTGTGCGAAGCACATACAAAGTAAATGAATCAGTGCTTTTCGGAGCAATCGAAATCCAGGATATTAATAAATACATCAAAATGGCAAACGCTATTTTTATTAATGATTTAAAAAAGGCTGTTAATGAGTTGTTAAGATTCCAGCATTAGTTTTCTTTATTAAATGGGATTATTTCAATCAAAGCCAAAATGGAATACAACAATATTACCCGGCAATGCAACCGAAGTATTCCTTTTTCTTTTTTAGCGTACCGTAAGTTTGCGCTACGTTTTGGAGGTGCACATCCATGAAAAAATAAATTGAAAATGAAAATTCTTACTATACTATCCTTTCTATTTCTATCGACTACTTTCGTCCAAGCCAAAATATGGAGGGTGAACAATGACGCCACAAAAGATCCTGATTTTAACACTGTTACTGCTGCTATATCTGCTGCAACGGTTGCGGCTGGTGACACTATACATATAGAGCCTTCCTCTACTGTGTATGCAGGCTTCACACTGACCAAGCGTTTGGTTATCATAGGCAATGGGTATTTCCTAACCAACAATGGTGGACTACAAGCAAACATTCTTACCTCCGATTTTGGTGGGAACACAATTAATATCAACACTAGCTCTGCCAATGGATCCGTTATTTCAGGCTTGGTAGTTGGCAGTGTTATTTTAACAAATGCTTCCAATATCACAATCAGCCATTGCCTGATCAACTCATTGCGAGCTATTAGTTATACAACTGTTGGAGTAGGCATAACTATTAAGAAGTGCTTTATTAGTTTCATGGATTCTGGTAATTCCTTTTCTGGAATTGGTGATGTCACTTTTACTATCGAAAACAATATTTTTTCCAGTCAAGTAGATCAGAATCCAGTTACAGTTAGTTTCCTAAACACCAGCCGAGGTTTGTTTAGGAACAATACACTGAACACAGGACTTAACTCAGTGATTCTAAATAATTTTTATATTTCCAATAACATATTTACAGTAAATGTTTCTCAGGCACTAGGTGGTAATAATAATATTATCCGAAACAACCTGAATGCTGGCTCTGGCATTGTTAATTCTGGAGGAAATGTAAATAATTTAAATAGTGTTGATATGGTAGCCACATTAGTTGGCCCCTTAACGGGAACAGGGCCAACGGCCACGGGCGATTTGCGCTTTCAAATAAAATCAGGATCACCGGCTGTGGGTGCTGGGGAAACCATTGGCACTGTCACTAACCCTGCATGTGGCGCTATTGGTGCTACTGATCCATACCGCCTCAGTGGCATACCACCTGTGCCGTCTATTTATCTACTTACCGTGCCTGGGTCTGTATCTCCTGCGGCAACTTCGATGGACATTACCATTAGCACACGAAGCAACAATTGAAAAAAATCAAAAAAAGTTATGCCTAGTTTACTCTGTCCAGTATCATCTTATCCTATTATTGAGAACATCCTGACATGAGAAGACCGATACTATTTTTTCTGTTTTGTTTCTTATGCCTAGCTATTCATGCACAGCCTCCATTTACCGATGGGCCACCCTACCCTACTCCGGGGCCTGCACTTGACTTTGTAAAGTTTGAATATTTTATTGATATCGATCCAGGCTTTGGTAACGCGGGCAATGGCTCTACCACCATTTCTGGAACGGATGCAACGAATGCCACTGCCACCGTTACGATACCTTCTACAACTTTGCCAAGTGTGCACACCTTATTTGTACGGAGCTTTGTGAAGAGCAACGGCACCGATGGCAAATGGTCCATAACGAACGCCTACACTTTTGAAAACCTTTTACCCACCTATCCAACTGCTGCAGAAAAGGAAGATCTAATTAATCTAGAATACTTTTTTGACACGGATCCTGGTTTTAAATTAGGAAGCCCTATTGCCTTTGCTCAATCGCCAGAGGTTAGTAATCTGTTGGCCACTATTACCATCCCCTCACTCACACCCGGTGTGCATCAGTTATTTATCCGCAGTAGAAACGCAGTCAAGTACCACTGGTCGCTTACCAACTCTCGCACATTTGAAAACCTTATACCTGCTTATCCTCAACCAACAGCCACACCCAACATTGTAAAGATAGAATACTTCATTGATGTCGACCCTGGAATTGGAAATGCAACCACACTAGCTGTAACACCCAGTACGAACATCAGCGACTTGCTCCAGTCGGTCGACATTAGTTCAGTAACAAACAGAAATCACGTGTTCTTCATCCGCAGCTTATCCAACGCTTGGAGCTGGAGCCTTACCAATGCATCTGTTTTTTCAACTGGACCATTGCCCGTTTCGTTGATCAGTTTTAACGGGAGAGCTGCACAAGGAAAAAGCATTTTAATGTGGCGCACTGCTTCTGAATTAAATAATAGCCATTTTGAAATAGAGCGTGCTGAAGAACACAATGATCTAAGATTTACCAAAATAGGTGAAGTGAAGGGGAGCGGAACAAAAATTACGGATACCAATTACACTTTTGCAGATGAGAAGACTCATGCTTCCAAAAACTACTATCGCTTAAAGCAAGTTGATTTTGATGGACATTTTGAATATTCTTCCACGATACTCGTTGAAGTCTCTACCTCAAGCTCCCTAGCAACGGTATACCCCAACCCTGCCAATGAAACGTTGGTGATAGATTATGCGGAAAAAGTGGATGCACAAATAGTGAGTTTCTCGGTAACAGACATACTGGGCAGAAAAGTGAATGTACCCTATGCAGAAGGGGAAGAGGCACTGCATTGTGATGTTCGGTTGCTATCCTCAGGGCTTTATTTACTTCAACTCTATTTTTATGGCGAGAAGCAAACGATACGATTTATAAAAGAATAGAAGTCAATCCGTTTTTTTTAATTTTCTACAACGTAAGAAGTAAAAAAAAATAACTTCAAGAGCAACAATAATAAATAACTCTATAAAAACTACTGTATCATGGAATGGATTTTAAGTATTGAAGGTTTGAGTGCATTGGCCACTTTAGTATTTCTGGAAATTATTTTGGGAATCGATAACGTGATTTTCATATCCATAGTGGCAGGCAAGCTGCCAAAGGATTCGCAGAACAAAGCTTGGCGGTTTGGGCTTTTACTGGCATTGTTTATTCGTGCGGTCATGCTCTTCACCATTTCGTGGGTGATGGAATTCAGTAAACCCCTGCTGACCCTTATGGAATTTAGTTTTAGCCTGCGTGATATAATCTTGTTGGTGGGTGGATTGTTTTTGGTTTACAAAAGCACTATTGAGATCAGCAATAGCCTGAAACCTAAGGGTGAAGCAGTGATTGAGATGAAGAAGGTATCAATGCTATCCGTAGTGCTTCAGATTGTACTCATTGATTTTGTTTTTTCTTTTGATTCCATCTTAACTGCCGTTGGGTTGAGCGATGTAGTCGCCATCATGATCACGGCTGTTTTGATTTCCATGTCTATCATGATGTTCTTTTTGGGCGCCATCAGTGAATTCATCAAACGTAACCAGTCCATAGAAGTGTTGGCCTTGGCATTCCTTATCCTCATAGGCTTTATACTAATATTGGAGGCATTTCACTACGACATCCCAAAAGGCTATATCTATTTTGCCGTAGCTTTTTCATTTACCACTGAGTTGATCAATATGAGAAAAAGAAAAAGCAAGCAGCTCACTCAAGGTGGGGAAGTAATCCCTTCTGTTAGTCAAACACTATAATTAAACTTCAGCAACAGACAGTGTCCACAAAAATTATCGCTAATCGGTGAAACAATTTTAACACAGTGCAAATGATGTATTTCCGTCATGTTATTTTGTTGTGCTGTTTCGCTAGGGTTGTAACTAGCAGGGTATGCTACTACTCATTCTGTTGAGATGGCAATTTAGAACCAATTGACATGCATTTTTTTGCTATCAAAAATTGATAAGATGTCCGCATCTTACTTGGCTCTCGCTGATTATCACCTAAGGCAAATTACCTCACCTAATAGTAAAAGTATTTTCCAGTAATATAACTTAGACATAGAAAGATCTGAATCCTAGTACATGAAGTAAAGTGCCTAATTCCTTACTCCAAATAAAAATCGAGTTATTTTGAATGCTTTTATAAAATAATAAGACAAGATTGAACCTATTGCAGTGGACAGAACAATCAATAAAAATTCCAACAAGCCATTGTCAATATACTTTATGACGTAAAAACCAGCCACCACTATAATGCTTTGGTGGACAATATATACCGGTAGTATGCTTTTATTCAATTCAGCTAACGGCTTAGCATTAAAATTTAACTTGCGCGAAAAAAGAGACACAAAATAAAGAGTCCAACTAAAAGCCGACAAGCAAATAGGAACTGATACGATGACATGATAGATATTGTATTGTGGATCAAACGCAGCATTCCGAAGTGTTTCATTTAACAAAAAACCAATAAGCGAAATGGAACTAAGAATGCCTAAAACCAACAATGTGTTGGTATTCTTCTTTATGATGGGTTGTAATCGCTCATGTTCTTTAACAAACACGAAACCATAAACAAAAAAGCAGGAATAAACCAAAAAATCTGTGACACCCGTGTAGTCTGGAAAAATTGGTTTTAAAACAATTTGTGTGATGATTATGGGCAGGGTAAATAGCAAAATTGATTTCGGGTGATCGGTAATTCTTTTTATAAATGCCTCCGATAGCCCGTTACTATTGATTCGTTTTAACAACGGTAGTGTTATTACCGTCATGATAAACAAGTCAGGCAAATACCAAAGGTGAATCCCTATTTCAAGTATCCATGCAAAGAGAGCGAACTTTAGGTTTTTGTCAATTATACTTTGGGGATAGCTCATGATAAAGTTCAGAAGATCAGTGCTTGGATTTTTCTGGAGACTTTGATAGTAGTATTGGCATGGTATAATTACAATCGCCCCGAATACAAAAGGAACAATTAACCTCAAGAAACGGTCATTGAAAAAGGAATTATCTTTTGATTTCATTGCTAGCCAAGTGCCAACACCTGAAATAAAAAATATTAGGTACAATCTCCATGTATGAAAAAAAACGGTAAAGATATCTGCAACTATTGACTTGTTATCACTGCCTATGAGCCAATGAAAATTAGTAAACGGCTGCCAAGAGTGAAACAAAATCAAAACCCCAAAAGCGGAAAATCGTAACCAGTCTAAATAATAGATTCTTTCTTTTTGTAGCATTTTCTGATTGTTTTTTGTGTATTAAAAAATGGACTAATTGAAAAGTTTTGAATTCGCGCGTTTATTTTGAAATTCTATCAAGGCCTTCTTTTGCTTCCTTTAGGTTGGTATCCAGCCTTAATGCAATCTCAAAATATTTCTTAGCCTCTACTTTTTTGCCTTCCTTTTCTTTTATTTGACCTAACCGCACGTTGGCACGTGCTATGGATGGCTCATTATTGTTGGGGGTATAGTCCAAGTATTTCTTCAGGTATTCTTCACCTCTGTCTAATTTTGAACCGGTCAATGCCGCTGCTTTGCCAAATCTATAAAGGGAGAGGTAATCATCGGGGGTTTTCTTCAGTATTTCTTCAAGTAATTCGAAAGCCTTTTCATATTGCTTTTCATCTATGTAATAATCAGAAAGATTTTTCTTGTAAGCTGGATTGGCAATTACCATTTTATAAAATTCTTTTTCAGCCTCCGTGTAGTTCTTTTCCTCTGCTAAGATCCAGCCCATTTGCCAATGTCCCTCTGCAACATTCAATTTTGAAATTTCCGTTGCTATTGCTTTCGCTTTGCTCATGCTTCCGCCCAAAACTCCAGGTACTTGCGTAAAGAATCCGATCAATGAAATGTGCGCATCAATATTTTTACTGTCTAGCTCAATTGCTTTCTCCCAAGCGTTCTTAACCTTAGGTGCAATCATTGCCTGAGTAAAAACATTGGATTCTTTTGCAACCTCGGCATAAGCATTCCCAAGCTCATGAAAGTAAACAGCCTGACCCGAGTTGGCTTCTGTTGCCTCTTTAAAATAGTCGACCGCGTTGTCATAAGCTTTTTTATCAAAAGCCATACGACCTAAATAATGTTGGGCAGATGCATAATCACTGGTTTTTCTCGCAACCGATTTGAATATTTTTTCAGCCTCTAAATATTTCTTAGATTCATAAAAGACTTTGCCTTTATCAAGGGATGATTGGCCAATAATGTCCTTTTGTATAGAAGATTCGATTTTAACAGAAGAATGCTGTTGATTCTGTGCTTTAGCATTTCTCAATGTCATAAAACTGATGGCTGCTACGATAATGACTGCGATGATAATTTTCGGCTTCAAACTATTGTTTGTTTTAGTTTTTTTACAATTTGATTCACACTACAAATATCGGGAGGTCACCGGTGAAGATTGTCACCAGACGGTAAAGGTTTGTAACAAGATGTAAGTGCTTGGTCGATGATCGCTAGTCTATCGCAATACAGCTATCGACTATAGGATGTTGATTATGGATCTCAGACTAAATTAACCTCTTTATGATTTTTGCATTCCGCAAAACTAAAGCGAGCATGCAGCTTAAAATTTTCAAACCTAAGGGGCTTTTGCTGGTATTTTTTAGTTTGGGTTCAGCTTTATCGGCCTTTACAACATTATTATCTGTATTTGCAACCGAATTACCTTATTGTAAAGCCCCTCTACAGGCTAATTTTACAAGCAGATAATTTGATAAATACAATGAAATCTTCTGGTTATTTTTTTACCCATTACAGTTTGAGGACGCCTTGACGTGAACTTGTCATCAGTCGAACTTACCTATTGTTGGACTAGTTGAATTTTTGGCTACTATCCAAAAGCAATTCGTCATTTCAAATCAATCATAAAAAAAGACAATACTTAATCTATACAAATGAACAAACATCAATATAAAAAATCCCTTTTCTCATTGAAAGGAATATCCTTGATATTTCTTATCTGCTTACCCATGACCATGCGCAGTCAAACTTCCGGATTTACCATCCCCACCACACACCCTAGGCTATGGTGGAATACAGAGCGGCTTGCTTCGGCAAAGTCGTGGTATGCCTCCAATACATTTACACCGCGAGCAGATGATATGTTTGCAAATGCTTTTCGTTACTCGCTTACTGGCGAAGCCACTTATGCACGCAAGGCCATTGATCTGCTTCTAGCAAAACAACTACCAGCAGGACAAGTGTCACCAACAGCAGTTGGTTGTGATGAGTGCAGGTATTATGGTGAAGAAGCGGCCATTGTGTTTGATTGGTGCTATGCTCAACTAACCTCTTCGGAAAAAACGACCCTCATCAACCGATGGAACAAGTACTGGAGTGATGTAAATCAGCAGGATTGGGGCGGAGTAGGTATGGAAGGTAACAACTATTATTGGGGCAATCTCCGTAACTCTATTGAATGGGGCATTGCCACCTTTCACGATAACACGCAGGCACAATCTCTACTCAATAATGGTTTGCAAACACGCTGGGCCAATTCGTTCATCCCATACGCTAACAATGTGAATGGAGGCGGAAAAGGTGGTGCCTTAGGTGAAGGGCCTCAATATGGTAGCACCATGGTAAGTTATCCGATTGTACCGTTTATATCTATGAATTTGATGGGCAGAAATATTTTTAATGAAAGTAATTTTTATAAGGAGGCACTCATCAATACTATTTATTCAACTACTCCCTCACCAATCTTTAATGGTGGCCAAAGCAAGTATCGCCTTTATTCTTACAACGAAGAAGATACTGGCATCGATTTCTTTCTTCATGACAGGGCCTACATTGGTGATTTTATGTCGACAGCCGCCAATCATTGGGAAGCGATTGCACTTGGGCAATATGCGCGAAGCTGGTTGAACTTGACCAACCCAACTATATCTAATTTTATCAAATCCGTTGATAAACAAGGGAGATCACTTCCGCTTAGCCAGTTGCCTCTTGACTATTACGCATCTGGCCTGGGCATTGCTTATGGCCGCAAAGATTGGGGCACCGATGGAATTGGGTTTCAAGTAAAAATGAAATATGCTGAAGCGGTTGGCCACAACCACTTTGATTGCAGCAGCTTTGAACTTGCCCGCAAGGGCAGATGGCTGACGCGCGAAACATACGGGTACTATACTCCCATACTAGGAGTAAATGGCCCCAAAGCACGGGATGGAAGCGACTTGAGAGTAGATGCGCCCGATGCCCATAACGTTATTTTTGTAGGCGTACCCGGAAACATGCGTAGCCTGGTTGGGTACTGGCAAACCGCTCCACCAACAGTTACACGGTTAGAGAGCAAGCCGGATTATTTATATGCTGCTTTGGATATGACCGATAGTTATCAATCGGCCCAGAAGCCAGAAATTTTTGAAAACCCATTTGTAGATAAAGTAGTACGCGAATACATTTTTATACGGCCGCTTGAATCGCTCATTGTTTTTGATCGCGTTCAAGCGAAAAGCAAACAAGTACCCGCCAACAATGTGGTTAAAATGGCACTCATCCATTTTGAAGTCAACCCAGTTATTGAAGATGCTAACCACGTATCAGCCACTATGGGCAATCAGGTAGTTAGACTTACCACACTCGCGCCCGCCTCCCCTACCTATACGGTGGTAAACGAAGGAGGACCCGTAGGACAATATCGGTTGCAGGTAACAACATCGGGCGTAGAGCAAAGCTACTTCATTAATCTACTGCAAGGCCGCGATGCAACAGGTACTAATTTGACCACTTCAATAGCGGAAAATAATACCTCATTCGTACTTACTATTACACACCCCACGCTGGGCAATGCTACTGTTACCCTTCAAAAAGGAGCGACCTCCACGGGCGGATCGTTCGGATATTCTCTTACAGGTACACCTTCTACCGTAACACCATTCTCTACTGAAGTGGCAAATGTAGTGGTGACAGACGATGGCCCAGTATGGGGAGGCGTGCCTGATAATGGTGGCCCGGTAACTGGCATAGAACCTAACGCTAATCTTAATTCTGACAATCAACTGATGGTATGGCCTAACCCTGCCAACTCAACGGCTACCATTTCATTTACTGTGCCAAAGGGCGAATCGGTTTCTGCCTCTACGCTTGCCGTGTACAACTCCAACGGACAATTGATAAAAATACTGGTTGATGAATTTAGACCAGAAGGGCTTCATACCATACAGTGGAACACAGAAGCTTTGCCAAGTGGAGTTTATCTTGTAAAATTGAATACATCTAAAGGCGTAGTTTCAAAAAGAGTGGCATTGATGAAATAGTTGGCTATAATTTTAGAAAGATTTAACTACACAATATAAATATGACTAATACAAACAGAGTTGAAATTTCATTAAGTAAAATGAAATTGACAAAATTCCTATTCATCTGTTTCTGCTTTTTAATCGCTGGACTTTGGATGATTATTAAACATCCGCAAGTAAGTAACCCTTTTTTCAATAATCCATCAATAAAAAACATTCTTGCTTTTGGAGGAATCTTAATAGGTCTGGCAGGGATATATTTATTTACAAAAAAAATATTTGACAAACTGTAAGCTCCCCCTTTTTTAGGGCCACTCAAAAGTATAAAACAGCGGTGCTTACGCTGTTTCTTTGATTGAGTTTTTTTAGGCATCCGACTCTTGGA